>ONLU01000004.1 GCA_900318795.1 uncultured Prevotellaceae bacterium
AAAATCCGCAGTCGAAAGCTGTGAACCGAAATAAGTCGACTCGTAAGCGTTCATCAAAGTCCACGGATACTCCTCCTACTAAAAAGAAGAAGGGCTATGATTTCCGTTTGGAGAGGGTTGATCATATTCCAACGAAGGATAACCCGTAATTCTTTGTTGGAATATCAATCTTAGCATTTTCCTTGTTCGTGATAGCTGTAATAGTTGCCGTCCGTGATGATGACGTGGTCGAGGAAGTGGATGCGCATCATGTCGCAGGCTTTCTTCAGTGAGGTGGTGATGGCATCGTCGTGTACGCTGGGGTGCAGGCTGCCCGACGGGTGGTTGTGGCAGACGGCCATGATGGTGGTGTTGGCCAGTATGGCCTCGCGCATGACGATGCGAACGTCGACACTGACCTCGGTGATGCCGCCATGCGAGATGCGGAGCTTTTTGATGAGCCGGTAGTTCTGGTTCATGAGCAGCAGCCAGAACTCTTCTACGTCCAGATCTTGCATCAGGGGATGCATGTGGTTGTAGATGCGAGTGGCAGTACCCAGGTCTGGACGCTCCTCGGGCGTTTCCATCTGGCGGCGCTTGCCCAGTTCGCAGGCGGCGAGAATGGTGATGGCCTTTGCTTCGCCCACACCGTTGTATTCGCAGAGCTGGCGGATGGTCATCTTGCCTAAAGTGTTCAGGTTGTTGTTGCAGTCACCCAGCACGCGCTTCATCAGGTCTACGGCACTCTCCTTGGTCGAGCCGGAACCAATCAGGATGGCCAGCAGTTCTGCGTTCGACAGGGCTTCTGGTCCTTGGCGCATGAGTTTCTCGCGGGGGCGATCCTCCTCAGCCCACTGATTGATGTTCAGCTTCTCTGACCGATGGTCAGAGTGTGGCGTTGCAATTTCCATAATCGTTATTTGTAGAAGTTCTTCTCGAAAGCCGTAAACTCATCGTGTTTCCTGACGCAGCGCTTCCACCACGACTCCAGGAATCCGAGGCCGTAGCCCATGAGCTGTACGAAGGCAGCGGGGATGCTGAGCAGTCCGACGTGCAGACTTTTGTTCTGCAGGGATGAATCCGTGCAGATAATCAGCGCGTAGAGCAACAGGGGCAGCAGTGACAGCCAGGCGGTGAAGGGGGCCAGTAGCATGAGACCGATGACACCCAGGGTGAAGACCATGGGTAGCAGATGTACCAACTTCAGTGTGCCGGGATGGCGCTTCTCCAAGTTGACGCGGGCGATACCGCTGTTATAGACCTGTCGGAAGAATTTGCGGAAGTCGGTGCGCCGCTTGTGCCACACCCATGCGTCGGGGAAGAGGCGCGGCTGATAGCCTGCCTCGACAATGCGATAGGAGAAGTCGATGTCCTCGCCGAAGCGCATCTTCGAGAAACCACCCAACTCCTGATAGACGTCGCGGCGGATGCCCATATTGAACGAGCGGGGGTAGAACTTGTCGAGCTTTGCCTTGCCGCCACGGATGCCTCCGGTGGTGAAGAAGGAGGTCATCGAGTAGCTGATGGCCTTCTGCACGGGAGTGAACGACGGATGAGACGCATCAGGTCCTCCCCAGGCGACGATGTCTGAGGGCTGAGAACTGAGAGCTGAGTCGATAGCCTCCAGATAGCCCTCGGGCAGGACGACGTCGGAGTCGAGGATGATGACGTACTGGCCCTGTGCCCGCTCTACACCGTAGTTGCGGCTCTGACCGGGACCGCTGTTCTCCTTGAGGTAGTAATGCAAATCAAGGATGTTTGCGTACTTGTCGCAAACATCCTTGCAGGGTTTTTGTGAACCATCCTCTACAATGATGACTTCAAAGTCTTTCAGTGTCTGTGAACAGAGACTCGCCAGCAACTCGTCCACCTCGTCGGGACGATTGTAGACAGGAACGATGATTGAATATTTCAATTGTAATTGTCAATTATCAATTATCAATTGTCAATTGTATTACTCTTTGGCGCGTGCCAGATAAGAACCGTCGCGGGTGTCAACCTGAATGAGGTCGCCCTCGTTGATGAACAGGGGAACGCGAACCTCCACACCAGTCTCCAGTGTAGCGGGCTTCAGGGTGTTGGTGGCGGTGTCGCCCTTGATGCCGGGCTCAGAGTGGGTGACGCGCAGAATAGTCTTCACGGGCATTTCGGCATAGAGGATGGTACCGTCTGTGGTGTCGCTGACAACGGATACGACATCGCCTTCCTTCATGTATTCGTGACCGATAACCAAGTCGTTAGCGATGGGAATTTGCTCGAAGGTCTCCTGGTTCATGAAGATGCGGCCTTCCTGGTCTTCGTACAGGTACTGGTAGTCGCGGTGCTCGATGACCACGTCCTCCAACTTCTCGCCGATGTTGTAGCGACGCTCCAATACGCGGCCGTCAGTGACGTTCTTCATCTTGATGTTCATGATGGTGTTTCCCTTGCCGGGCTTACGATGCTGAAAATCGATGCAAACCCAAATAGCACCGTCCATGCGAATGGCGGTTCCTTTCTTAATGTCTTGTGAATTAATCATAAAATAGTACTATTATAATATGTGAAATGTCATTTTGCGGGTGCAAAGGTACGAAATATTTCTTAATTCATTGCCCGTCAGACATATTTTTTTGAGAAAAACTTGCATAATTCGAAAATATTGTGTAATTTTGCAGCCCAAATCGACAATAGATAATTTTAAAATAACGATAGAAAACAATGAAAAGAACATTTCAGCCGCACAATCGCCGCCGCGTGAACAAGCATGGCTTCCGCGAGCGCATGGCAACGAAGAATGGTCGTCGCGTACTGGCTTCTCGCCGCGCTAAGGGCCGTAAGAAGTTAACTGTATCTGACGAGCATCACGGAAAGTAAATTCCTGTATGTACGGATAAGAATTGGGTATGTTTTCTAAGAAATATACCCAATTTTTTTGTTGTCTCAATTATTCTTTGTACTTTTGCTATCGATATTATAGAATTAAGGATAAATGACTACGAAAGAATTCTTTGGCAAGATATTCAGCCGCTATCTGTTGCTTCACTTTCTGGCAATGGCCGTCTTCATGGTATTAGTGGGACTGGGCATTAAGTTCGGGCTGGAATATTATACACATCATGGCGAGGGAATAGAGGTGCCCTTGGTGAAAGGACAGACCTATAACAAAGCTCGTCAGACACTTGAAGAGTTGGGACTGGCTATCGTGGTGAACGACTCGGGCTACAATAAGGAGTTTCCTGCCGATTACATATTGGCGCAGTCGCCCAACCAAGGCATGAAAGTGAAGCGCGGACATGTGATATATGTGACGGTCAATTCGCCTTCCTCGCCCACGTTCGTCATTCCGGACATTGTGGACAACAGCAGTATTCGTGAGGCCGAAGCCAAGTTGATGGCCATAGGCTTCCGTCTGTTGCCGGCCCAGCAGGTGCATGGTGAGAAAGACTGGGTGTATGGTATTATGTGTCGCGGACGGCGCGTTTCCAATGGTGAACGTATTCCCATAGAGTATCCGCTGACCTTGTTGGTGGGTAGTGGTACTGTCGGTGAGAGCGAAGAATTTGAGTATGTCGATGCCACCTCCTCAAATACTGGCGTTGTTGATGAAGAAATAGACGAGTTTGAGGAAGTCAAGGAACCCCCTGTAGGAGAAGAGAATGCTAGATGAATGGGACGATATAGAGCAGAGCACTGACGAGGGCGGTGACGGTCAGTTGTATGAGCACTTGCGCATGGAGGTAGACCATGGGCAGGAGCCTGTGCGTATAGACAAGTTCATGGCGGAACATGTGCAGCACTCCTCGCGCAATCGTATCCAGAAGGCTGCTGATGCAGGCTTCGTCTTCGTCAATGATAAGCCTGTGAAAAGCAACTATAAGGTGCGCCCCGGTGATGTCATTACACTGATGCTGGACCGTCCGCACTACGATACGACCATCGAGCCTGAGGATATCCCACTTGATGTCGTCTATGAGGACGACCAGCTGATGGTCATCAACAAGCCTGCCGGACTGGTGGTGCATCCGGGAGTGGGGAACTTCCATGGTACGCTGGTCAATGCCATCGCCTGGCATCTGCGCAATCTGCCCAGCTACGATCCCAACGACCCCAGCGTGGGACTGGTACATCGCATTGACAAGGACACCAGTGGACTGCTGGTGGTGGCTAAGACTCCCGAAGCCAAGACGGAACTGGGTGCGCAGTTTTTCAACCACGACACCCATCGCTCATACCAGGCATTGGTGTGGGGTAACTTTGCTGAAGACCAGGGACGTATAGAGGGGAACATCGGACGCGACCCGAAGGACCGTCAGCGCATGGCTGTATTTCCACCGGGTTCTGAAATCGGCAAAACGGCAGTGACTCACTATAAGGTCTTGGAGCGCTTCGGTTATACAACGCTGGTTGAGTGTCGTCTGGAAACAGGACGCACCCATCAGATACGTGCCCACATGAAGCACATAGGACACCCGTTGTTTGCCGATGAACGATATGGCGGCATGGAGATCCTGCGCGGTGAGCGTACGGCATCGTATAAGGCATACATCCAGAACTGCTTCAAGTTATGCAACCGTCAGGCGTTGCATGCCAAGACGCTGGGGTTTGTCCACCCCGTCACTCATGAGCAGATGGACTTTACCAGTGAACTGGCAGCCGACATGGCGGCCCTGCTGGATAAATGGCGAGCAAGAACCCCCTGAGTCGGGGGGTAGGGGGCTGAACAGGCGCAGCCCCTCATCATAGTAATATTAAAATAAAAGGTCTGATAAGCGCTTGTTCAGACCTCCATCCCCCTACTCAGAGGGGCTTGAATAATGAAACAACTGAAACGCAACATTGCCATCGTCTGTGGTGGCGACTCTTCTGAACACGATGTGTCTTTGCGCTCGGCACAAGGACTCTATTCGTTTTTCGACAAAGACCGTTATAACGTGTACATTGTCGACATCAAGGGACAGGACTGGCATGTAGAACTGCCAGACGGTACGACTGCACGCATTGATCGCAACGACTTCTCGTTTGTGGAGGACGGCAAGGCCCAACTTTTCGACTATGCCTATATCACCATCCATGGCACACCGGGTGAGAACGGTATTCTGCAGGGATACTTTGACTTGGTGGATATTCCTTACTCTACCAGTGGTGTGCTGGTAGAGGCTATGACGTTCGACAAGTTTGTGCTGAACCAGTATCTGCGTGGCTATGGTGTCGCAGTTGCCGATTCGCTGTTGATCCGTCGTGGCTATGAGCATCTGGTAAGTGACGATGAGATAGAACAACGCATAGGTATGCCGTGCTTTGTCAAGCCAGCAGCTGACGGTAGCTCATTTGGCGTGTCGAAGGTAAAGAACAAAGACCAGTTGGCCCCTGCTTTGCGAAAGGCCATGATGGAGAGCGACGAGGTCATGGTGGAGCAGTTCCTAGAGGGTACTGAAATCAGTATAGGTATATACAAAACCCGCGAGAAGTCTGTGGTATTTCCTGCTACAGAAGTGGTGTCACAGAACGAGTTCTTCGACTATGATGCCAAATACAATGGTCAGGTGCAGGAAATCACACCGGCCAGACTCAGCGAAGACGTTACTCGTCGTGTTCGTGAGATTACAAGTCACATTTACGACATCCTTCACTGCAACGGC
Organism: uncultured Prevotellaceae bacterium; assembly: GCA_900318795.1. Taxonomy (GTDB): domain Bacteria; phylum Bacteroidota; class Bacteroidia; order Bacteroidales; family Bacteroidaceae; genus Prevotella. The sequence continues at coordinate 5,601 of ONLU01000004.1, forward strand.
ATCATTCGCATTGACTATATCATCTCCAAGACGGGCAAGATCTTCATGCTTGAGGTGAACACTACGCCGGGTATGACCGCCACTAGCTTTATTCCCCAGCAGGTACGTGCTGCCGGCCTGGACATGAAGGATGTGCTGACAGACATTGTGGAGAACCAGTTTTGAGAGGTGAGTGATTAAAGGTTAGAGGTTAGGAGCTATGGATATCAAGGAGTTTGACGAGATAAGACCCTACGAGGCGGGAGAGATGAAGCAGGCCTTTGAAGACCTGATGAATGACCGCCAGTTCTCGTTGGTGCTGAAGGGCTTTGCACCATGGCTGCCTCAAGGCATTCGTACCGGACTGCTGAGGCTGGCCTTCATGGGGGTCAAGACGCCGCTCGACTTTCAGAAGCGCTTCATGAAACCCGTGGTCAAGTGGATAATTCGTAAGCATACGGACGGTTGTACGTTTGATGACCAACAGCTGCTTTCAGACAAGAGTCAGCGCTACATCTTTCTTTCCAACCACCGTGACATCGTGCTCGACTCGGCATTCTTGGACGTCATGCTGGTAGACCACGGCTATCCTACTACCGTAGAGATAGGCATCGGCGACAATCTGCTTATCTATCCTTGGATTAAGCGGCTGGTGCGCATGAACAAGGCTTTCACCGTGCGACGTGGGTTGACAGCCCATGAGATGATGCGTTCGTCAGCGTTGATGAGCCGCTATATCCACTATGCCGTCACCAAGAAGCGTGAGAATATCTGGATAGCCCAGCGTGAGGGGCGTGCCAAGGATTCCAGCGACCATACGCAGGATGCTGTTTTGAAGATGTTGGGCATGGGGGGTGATGGGACTCCTGTTGACAGTCTTCGCGAACTGAACATCGTGCCACTGACCATCTCGTATGAGTACGACCCGTGTGACTACCTGAAGGCTCAGGAGTTCCAGCAGAAGCGTGACAACCCCAGCTTCAAGAAGAGCAAACAGGACGATTTGGACAATATGAAGACGGGTATCTTCGGATACAAGGGTCGTGTGCATTACCATTGTGCCCAGCCAGTCAATAACTGGATTGGCGAACTGACTGACTTGCCCAAAAAGGAATTTTACGAACAGCTGAGCCTGCGTATAGACAGCGAACTGCACCAGCACTATCGGCTCTATCCATGCAACTATATCGCTCTGGATGAGTTGGAGGGTCGTCAGACCTGTCAACAGCACTATACCCAGCAGGATGTCCAGCGTTTCGAACACTATCTGAAGGGCCAGCTGGCCAAGATTCAGATACCCAATAAGGATGTGGCTTTCCTGCGCGAACGTATGCTGACCATGTATGCCAACCCTGTTCGTAACTATTTAAAGGCTACAGCCCATGTTTGATGGCATGTCACACTCTGCCCCATGTGCTCTGACCAAGATCAGGGTGACCAAAAGGTCGATGACAAGGTTTACAGTTCAAAGCTTTTTAACCTTATTACTCCTCTCTTGTACTACCGACAGTTACGACAAGGGCGAGGGGAAATACTCGCTGATGCAGGCAGACTTCTGCGAGTTGACGGTCGATGGGCAGAAACAAGCCCTGACGTTTACTACCGACGATGGCGATACCTACCAGTTCACAACCCCTTTTACGGCGAAATGGATTGAGACCGCCGATACGACTTATCGTTCAGTGATATATTATAATAAGGTAAGTACAACGCAGGCAGAGGCAGTGAGTGTCGGCACGGTGGTCACGGTGAACCCCATTGAGCACTGGCGCTATAAAGAGCAGCCCCAAGATCCCATCGGTCTTGAGAGTGCATGGATGGCCAAGAGCGGCAAATACTTGAATGTGGGGCTACTGATGAAGACTGGTCGTATCAGCGACGAGGAGCTGCCCCATAACATAGGACTGGCACAAGATACCGTCTATACCTACCCCGACGGACGCTGCGCAGCCAGCTATCGGTTCCTGCACAGCCAGAACGGCATTCCCCAGTATTATACCAACCGTCGCTATGTCAGCATTCTGCTGCCCACCGTCAAGCCCGACACCATCCATCTGAGCATCCAGACATACGATGGCATCGTGCACAAGACCTTTATAGTAAAAAAGTAATAACGATGAAAAGGACCATTTCTTACCTGCTGCTGACCATGCTCTGCCTCTCCGCTACAGCCCAGACACTTGACTGGGGCGACCAAGGCAATGGTACTTACAAGAATCCGGTGCTGAATGCCGACTATTCTGACCCTGATGTCATTCGGGTAGGCGAGAAATACTATATGGTCTGCAGCGATTTCCACTGGCTGGGTATGCAGGTGCTGGAGTCTGATGATCTTGTCAACTGGCGACTGCTGAGTCAGGTGTACCGCCGTATGGACTTCCCCGGGTGGGACTCCAACAGCCACTATGCCGGTGGTGCCTGGGCTCCGGCCATTCGCCACCATGACGGTAAGTTCTGGATATACGTATGTACGCCCGATGAAGGATTGCTCATGACTACGGCTACCGACCCTGCCGGTCCGTGGGAACCACTCTGCCAGGTTAAGCAAATTGAGAAGTGGGAAGACCCCTGTCCCTTCTGGGACGACGATGGTCAGGCCTACCTTGGCCGCAGTCGCCATCGTGCCGGACCTATCATCGTCCATCGGATGTCGCCCGACGGACGGCAGTTGTTGGACGATGGTGTTACGGTTTATCAGGGTCCCGTGGCTGAAGGTACCAAGTTCCTCAAGCGCAATGGCTGGTATTACCTGATTATTCCTGAGGGCGGTGTCAGCCGTGGCTGGCAGACGGTGCTCCGCTCGCGCAATATCTATGGACCCTACGAGCGGAAGATTGTGTTGGAGAAAGGTTCCACTGACATCAACGGACCGCATCAGGGGGCTTTGGTCGATACCCCCGACGGGCAGTGGTGGTTCCTGCACTTCCAGTCTACCACGCCCAATGGCCGTGTGCTCCACCTTCAGCCGGCCCGCTGGAAGGACGATTGGCCGCTGATGGGTGTCGACATCGACGGCAATGGAGTAGGCGAACCCATCCGTGTGTGGACCAAGCCCTTTCCTGCCACCACCCCCTCGCTCCCTGCCACTACCGACGAGTTTGACGGTCCACAACTGGGCTTGCAGTGGCAGTGGTGCCACAACCCCGTGGATGCCAACTGGAGCCTGACGAAACAGAAGGGCGCGCTGACGTTACACACCATTCCTGCCGACTCGCTGAAGGTCTGCCGTCAGCTGCTCACCCAGAAGGTGATGGGCTACGAGAGCGAGGCCACCCTGTTGCTGACGGCTGCTCCCATTGCAACGCCACATTCTGACCTGAGGTCTGAGAAGGACGGGCTGCGCTGTGGTCTGGCTTTTACGGGCAAGCAGTTCCGGGCCATCGGCCTCTCTGCCGAGGGCATCTATACCGAAGAGGGCGGACGCTATACGTTGGTCAAGCGTTGCAAAGTTAGCAAGGTGTGGTTGCGTGTTGCTATCGACAGTCGCCGCAATCTGCATCGTTTCCAATATAGTATAGACGGCAGCCATTATGAGTCTGCTGGTGATGCCTTCCCCATGCAGGAAGGCTACTGGAAGGGCATTCGTGTCGGTCTCTATGCCTACCATACGAAAGGAAGCAGCCAAACCGTTTGGTTCGACCGCTTCCAGTATGACGTCTTACATTAAGACTTTTTTCTTGTTTACAGACCTCGTGCTTTAAGCAGGGCTGAGGCGTCTGGTTGCTTCATGCCGGTGAAGTCGGTGAACATCTGCATCAGGTCGCCAGTGTTGCCACGGCTCAGTATCTTGTCTCGCATGTCCTGTCCTGTTTCAGGTTTCAAGGCGCCGCGCTGTGCAAAGACGTCGGCAATGTTGACGGCCAGCACCTCGGTCCACAGATAACTGTAATATCCTGCGGCATAGCCTCCGCCCCAGACATGGTTGAAATAGCTGGTCTTATAGCGTGGTGGAATCTGTGTGTCCAATAGTCCAATCTGGGTTAGGGCCTGCTGTTCGAAATCGGAAGCCTTGTCTGCCGTGGGAATATCTGCTGACGCGAGCATGTGCCAGGCGAGGTCGAGGCAGGTGGCTGCCAGATTCTCCCCCAGAGCATAGCATGGCTGGAAATTGATGCTCTTCAGCATGCGTTCCTTTAGGTCGGCAGGCATGGGCTTGCCGGTCTTGTAGTGCAGTGCATAGTGGTCAAAGATTTCGGGTATCGAGGCAAACGACTCGTTGAACTGCGATGGCATCTCTACGAAGTCGCGGGCTACAGAAGTGCCACTGAGGCCGTTGTACTGGCAGTCGGACAGTATGCCGTGCAGGGCGTGGCCGAATTCGTGGAAGAGGGTAGTCACCTCATCCCAGGTCAGCAGTGATGGCTGTCCCTCGGGAGCCTTGGCATTGTTGCATACATTATAGATGATGGGCTTCTGTTCGCGCTGTCGACTCTGTTTGGCAAAGCCGTCCATCCATGCTCCGCCGCGCTTGGTGGGTCGGCGGAAATAGTCGCAATAGAACAGGGCCTTGGGTGTTCCGTCCTTGTCTGTTACTTCGAACACCTTCATGTCGGGGTGGTAGGTTGGGATGTCATTGCGCTGCTTGAACGAGAGTCCATAGACGCGGTTGGCGGCATAGAACACGCCGTTCTGCAGCACGCTGTCCACGTTGAAGTAGGGCTTTACCTCGTCGTCCGATACGTTAAGCATTTCTTTCTTCATCTTGGCCGAATAGTAGAAGCGGTCGTAGGGCTGCAGCAAGAAGTCGGTGCCCTGGGTCTTGCGGGCAAAATCCTCGATAGCCTTTGTCTCTGCGTCGGCCTTGGGGCGGTAGGCTTGTATCAGGTTCTTCAGGAAGCTGTAGACACTCTCTGGCGTCTTGGCCATGGTACGCTCCAGCGAGTAGGAGGCATAGTTCTTATAGCCCATAAGTTCGGCTTGCTCGGCACGCAGCTTGGCGATTTCGACTACCAAGGGGAAGGTGTTGTGCTTGTTCGTTCCGTCGGCGCGGTGTATGGAGGCCTCGAAGACACGCTTGCGCAGGTCGCGGTTGTCGAGACTGGCCAGCAGGGCCTGCTGGGTGGTGTTGACGATGACGATGGCGTAGGGGGTTTTCTTGCCTAAGTTCTCGGCATCCTTGGCGCACTGGGCTATGTCGGCCTCGCTCAGTCCGGCCAGTTCTTCCTTGTTGTCCACCCATACTACGGCATCGTTGGTGGCTGCTGTGAGCTGGTCACCCCATTGCTGCTGCAGGTCGCTGATGCGTAGGTTGATTTCTTTCATGCGCTTCATTTTTTCCTCTGGCAGCAGGGCTCCTTTGCGCACGAATTCCTTGTAGACCTCGTCCAGGAGTTTCTGCTTTTCTGTTGGCACGCTGTCGCTGTTGGGAGCGCTGTGCTGGCGGTCATAGACCAGCTTGATGCGTTCGAACAGGGCTTTGTTGAACGATATGTCGTTCTCCAGGTCGGTCAGCATGGGCTGTACTTTCTTCTCTATCTCGCCCAGTTCCGGGGTCTTGTCAGCCTCCACGAGGGCAAAGAATACGCGGCTGACGCGTTCCAGCATCCGGCCGCTCTCGTCGTAGGCCACGATGGTATTCTCGAACGTGGCCGAGTCGGGGTTGTCTACTATTTTCGCGATGTTGTCGCGCTGGTCCTGGATGGCAGCCTCGAAGGCGGGCAGGTAGTCCGTCGTCTGAATCTTGCTGAAGTCAGGAGCGCCGAAGGGCAGCTCACTCTCCGCCAATAGCGGGTTCTCACGCGGTGCCTGTTGGCAGGCTGAAAACTGTACGGTCATAGCCGATGCGATACCGATAGTCATGAATGTCTTGGTTATTTTCATAGTCTTATTATGTTGTTAGAGGTGTAAAGGTAGTCATTTCTTGCTAATCTGCCAAGTAAGTATCCGCGTCCTCGCGTACAAACTCGGGACGGGCGTCCGCCTCCTCAGTGTAAGTCCTTACCCGGTCGAACTTCACCCCCCGTCCATGTCTCACGTAGAACCCCTTGGCAGGCAGCGGGCCCCACATGGTGGCCTCGGGGTACTCGGCAGCCTTCTCGTCCGCCAGGGCCTGGCGGATGGCAGTCAGTTGCTCCTCCTTGATGCCGCCGCGCTGGTAGACGGTGACGTCCGAGACGTGCACGTCCTCCACGGGATGACCCGGCAGGCCTGTAATGCTACAGCCGTAGCTGCCGGCATCGCGTACATGCACATTGTTTATATATATACCCCGCATCCGTCCCACGGTCTCCACGCTGTCGGGCTTCTGGCTTTTGGTCGCTCCCTCGTTGCCGCCGCTCACGCTCTGGCTGACGAAGGCGCTGGCGCCGCTCTTGCTGAACGTCCAGCCGCGGCCGCGGTGGCCCAGCCGTACGAAGATGGGCGACTCGGTGCCCGTCACGGTCAGGTCGCTCACGCTGACATTCTCCATCACGCCGCCGTCCACAATCTCCAGCGATAGGGCCGACGTGCCAATGGGCCGTCCGAAGAACCGGCTCGATTGGTCGCTGCTGGGCTTGACGACGATGCCGCGAATCGCAATGTTGCGGAAGCCGCCGTTGGTCTCGGTGCCCAGCTTCACGGCATTGCAGTGGCTCGACACGATGCAGTTCTGGATGGTGACGTCCTCGCACAGGCGCGGCGATGTCGACTTCAGCGTGATGCCGTCGTCGTCCGAGTCGGCTATCACGTCCGACACGATGACGTCGTGACAGCCGTCCAAGTCCAGCGCGTCGTTGTTGTAGTTGTTGCGGTTCAATACCTTGATGCCGCTGATGCGCAGACGGTCGCAGGCCAAGTAGTGCTGCATCCAGCAACCGCTGTTCTTGAGCGTGATGTCCCTCACCACGATGTTGCGGCTCTGGATGAACCGCAGCAGGTGCGGACGGGTGATGCCCTCATCGTTCCATGACAGTTTTGGGAACACGCGGCCCCGCCCGTCAATCGTGCCATATCCGTCAATCGTGACGTTCTCCACCGAGTCGGCATAGACCAGCTGGATGGTCTCCGTATGCGTGCGCAGCGACTTGTAGCCAGACTTCACGCGGCGGTAGTCCCTCAGCTCCGTGCTCCCATACAGCGTAGCACCCAGCTCCAGATGCAGGTGGACGTTGCTCCTGAGGATGATGGTACCTATCACGTACTGGCCGGCAGGTACGACGACGCGTCCGCCACCGTCGGCCGAGCACAGGTCGATGCACTGCTGCACAGCGTCGGTACTCACCACCGTCGTGTCACTCTTGGCACCGAAGTCGGTGACGACGTAGTCTTTAGCCGTTATAGACATACTGTGGCTGAGAAACAGTAAACAAAGTAGATTGCGAATCATCGCTTTGTGGCTTTGATGAAATAGATGATTAATAGAATATAGGCCGCCAGCGAGCTGAGTTCTGACATCGGGTCGTCCCACCACTCGCCGTAGTCGAACGAGATGCCGCCGAAGCGCAGCAGGGCACTCACCACGCCCATCAGCGCACCGCCGGCAATGAAGCCCGAGGCTATCAGGTTGCCCCGCTCGCCGCGCTCTTTATTTACAGCCTCGTCTTTGGAACGGCTGGTGACATACCAGCTGATGGCACCGCCGATGACCAGCGGCACGTTGAGCTCCATGGGGATGAACATTCCTAAGGCAAAGGCCAGGGCCGGCACCTTGCACAGCGTCAGCACCACGGCAATGACGGCCCCCAGTGCATAGAGCGGCCAGGGGGCTCCGACACCGTTCATCAGCGGGTCGATGACCGCCGCCATGGCATTGGCCTGCGGCGCTGCCAAGGCGCCCGAGGCAAAGCCGTAAGTCTCGTTGAGCAGCATCATCACACCACCCACGGTAGCCGCTGACACCAGCGTTCCCAGAAACTTCCATGTCTCCTGCTTCCGTGGCTGCGTGCCACACCAATAACCAATCTTCAAGTCGGTGATAAACGAGCCCGCCATCGACAGGGCGGTGCATACCACACCACCCATGACCAGAGCCGCTACCATACCGCCCGTGCCTCTCAGTCCGACTGCCACCATTACGACCGATGCCAGAATGAGTGTCATCAGAGTCATACCCGAAACTGGGTTCGATCCCACAATGGCGATAGCGTTGGCGGCAACGGTGGTGAAGAGGAAGGCAATGACGGCGGTCAGGATGATGGCCACAGCGGCAAACAGCAGATTGCCGTCCATCACCGCGAACCAGAAGAACAGAAACGTTGCTATCAGCGTCATCACTGCCGAGACCGCAATGAACTTAAGCGGCAGGTCTGTCGACTGTTGTCCTTCATCGGTTGCCCCTGCCTTTGTCGCCAGTCCCACGGCACTCTTGATAACGCCCCATGACTTGATAATTCCAATGATGCCTGCCATGGCGATGGCACCAATGCCGATGCTCTTGCCGTAGGAGGTAAATATCTGCTCTGGCGACATGTCGCCCACAGCCGTGGTAATGGACGGATTCCACTGGTTGAGTACCGTGTCAGGGAACAGCAGGGCCATACCCGGTACCACGAGCCACCAGACAAATAGCGAGCCCAATGTGATAATCAGCGCATAGCGGAAGCCAATGATGTAACCCAAACCTAATACCGCAGCGCCTGTGTTGTTCTTGAATACCAGTTTCGCTTTTTCTGCTACATCGTCACCAAAGGGGAGCATGCGACTTGTCACGTTCTCGTTCCACCAGCCAAAAGTCGCTACAATGAAGTCGTACAAGCCACCCACCAGACCAGCAATGAGCAGGGGCTTAGCTTGAGAACCACCATGAGTGGCAGCTGGAGATTCGCCTCCTGCAGAGTCGCCACTCTTCAGCACCTGCGTAGTCGCTGTAGCTTCAGGGAAGGGAAACTGTTCCTGAGGAGCCTCTACGAAATACTTGCGGAAGGGTATGAGGAACAAAATGCCTAAGATGCCTCCCAGCAGCGAAGCAATGAATATCTTCATGAAGTCTGCAGACATCTCGGGATATTTGGCTTGCAGGATATAGATGGCTGGCAAGGTGAAGATAGCACCAGCCACCACGGCTCCGGAACAGGCTCCGATGCTTTGGATAATCACATTCTCGCGCAGGGCGTTCGAGCGTTTGGCCGCAGCTGATACGCCGACGGCAATGATGGCTATGGGAATGGCTGCTTCAAAAACCTGGCCTACTTTCAGGCCCAGATAGGCAGCGGCTGCTGAAAAGAGCACAGCCATCAGTACACCCCATGTGACTGACCATGTGTTGACTTCGTTCTTTTGTTTCATGCTATGTGTTCTTTAATTTTTTTTACCTAAAGGTCATTGCAACGCCACACTCAGAGACCTAAGGTCGGAGAAAGTGCGGCACGCAATCGGTTCAATGCTTCGATGAGCAGGCTGCGTGGACAGGCCAGGTTGATGCGCAGGTAGCCCTCGCCTGATTGCGGACCGTACATGGTGCCTGGGTTGAGCCATACGCTCGCCTCCTTCAAGATGCGGTCACAGTAGGCTGCGACACGTTCTCCCCTCGGGAGTGTGGCGTCGCAATCACAGCATTTACTTACGTCAACCCATGCCAAGTAGGTTCCTTCCAAGGGCATCACCTTCCAATCAGGCAGGTACTGGGTGCAGAAGTCGCATAGTGTCTGATAGTTGCCCCATAGGTATTGGTTCAGTTCGTCTATCCAGTCTTCACTGTCGTTGTAGGCTGCGATGGCTGCTACGGGACCAAAGGGATTGACGTCACACACTTCGTTGATATTGATGGCCCGATTGAGACGGCGGCGGGTCGCTGCATCCTGACAAATGATGTTGGCAATCTGGAGCCCTGCAGTATTGAACGACTTTGACGGTGAGTTGAGGATGATGGCATTGGCATCGACGGTACCCATGGGTACAAATGTATGGTTGGGCATCATGAGCTCGCAATGTATCTCGTCAGAGACGATGTGTACACCATGGCGGTGGCAGATGTCTGCCATGTGCTGCAACTCTTCGCGGCTCCATACACGTCCTGTCGGATTGTGGGGGTTGCAGAGTAGGAAGACAGTGGCTTTCTCGTCAGCACACTGGACCTCGAAATCGTCCCAATCCACCTCAAAGTGATTGTCTTCAGCGAGTCTCAACACACTTTCGGCCACTTCGCAACCATTATTCTTGATGGAAGAGAAGAAACAGTTGTAGTCGGGAGAGAGAATGACTACTCTCTCGCCAGGCATGGTCAGGGCCTTAATGGCTACCGACATGGCGGGCACCACGCCTGTGGTGTAGAGTATCCACTCGCGGTTGATGTGCCATTGGTGGCGGCGCTGGAACCAGGAGATAACGGCTTGATAATAGTCATCTCCTACAACAGTATAGGCATAGATGGGATGTGCTGCCCGCTGACGAACAGCCTCTTGAATAGCAGGAGCCACTGCGAAGTCCATGTCGGCAACCCAGAGGGGGATGACTTCGGGTGATGGGCAATCATCCCACTTTACACAACTGGTGCCTCGGCGCTCAATACGCTCGTCAAAATTGTATCTCATTTCCTGATTTCAATGATACAGTTGTTGGGTTGGCGCACGTTTTTGTCGATGGTGATGGAGCCGATGCTGTCTGCTACAATATGCCCACTTGTCGGGTTCTTGATGTTCTCGATGTGTCCACGGATGTCTGCTTCAACGGTCGAGTATTCAAACACACGGTCGCACATGGGATCAAAGGTACAGTTCTCCAGCACCAGATTGTCTGTATAGCACAGCAGTTGCTCGCCAGCCAGGTGGCAGTTGACAAGACGTACATTCTTGGAGTGCCATGCCAGATACTCACCATCCAGTTCTGAGTCGTAAACGGTAATGTTCTCACACTCCCAGAAAGAGTCCTTGGTCAGAATCTTGGCATGGTGTATCTCTACATTCTGGCAATACTGGAACACATATTTGGCATCCGACTCCAGGCCATCCACGTAGATGTTCTTTGAGAACATAAACGGGTAGGTTCCGCCATGCAGACAGACATTCTTCAGTTTGAGACCGTCCACTTTCCAGAAAGTTTCATCGGCATCGCAAATCTTCACATCCTCCAACTCAACATTTCTCATCTCACGGAAGAACTTTGGCGCATCGATGCGACAACGGCGCATCACGAGGTCGTTGGTATACCAGATGGCAGAGCGTGAGCCTAAAGCAAAGTAGCAGTCTTCGATGAGTGCTCCGTCAACATGCCACCAAGGGTACTTGCCATAGAAACGGCAGTTTTGAGCCTCAATGTTTTGGCATTGCTTAATACCGCTCTCTCCGTCAGTGATGGTAATACTCTCCAGTCTAGTGTCGTGAATAGTAAATAGAGGCCGCTCGCCACCAAATTCCTTGTTCTTTATTACTTCCATACGTTAATAATTCATTAGTGCCTGCAAAGTTACGGAAAATCGAGAGCAAAACAAAGAAACTTGTTTCTTTTTTTGCCGAGATGGAGTAACTTCACCATGAGAGATGGCAAAGTTACGAAAAAAATGCGTAACTTTGCAGGCAAAAAGGAAATAGTAGAATGAAAAAGCTATATATAGAAACTTATGGCTGCCAGATGAATGTGGCCGACTCCGAAGTCGTTGCCTCGGTGATGCAGATGGCGGGCTATGAGCCGACGGAGTCGTTGGACGCGGCTGATGCCGTATTCCTGAATACCTGTTCTGTACGTGACAATGCAGAACAGAAAATCTATCATCGGTTAGACGCTCTGGATGCAGTTAGGCGTAAACGCCCACTGATTATCGGTGTGTTGGGATGTATGGCTGAGCGAGTGAAAGACGACCTGTTGGAAAATCATCACTGCGACTTGGTAGCAGGTCCTGATGCTTATCTTTCATTGCCAGACCTGATAGCGCAGGCAGAGACGGGACACAAAGCCATCAACATTGAATTGAGCACCAGCGAGACCTATAAAGACATTGTGCCCCAGCGGCTACATGGAGCAAAGATTGGCGGGTTTGTCAGCATCATGCGAGGTTGCAATAATTTCTGCCATTATTGCATAGTCCCCTATACCCGTGGCCGAGAGCGCAGTAGAGATGTGGAAAGCATTTTGCGCGAAGTGCGTGACCTGCGGGACCGAGGCTTTAAGGAAGTGACCTTGCTGGGGCAGAATGTGAACAGTTATCAGGGGGAGAATGGAAACTCCTTCCCACAACTACTTAGGCGAGTTGCCGAGGAGGCTCCTCAGATGCGTGTTCGCTTTACCACCAGCCATCCTAAGGACATGAGTGACGAAACATTGCGGGTGATAGCTGAGATGCCTAACGTTTGTAAGCATATCCACCTGCCCGTGCAGAGTGGTTCGGACCGTATACTGAAACTGATGAACCGTAAGTACACCCGTGAGTGGTATATGGGACGTGTGGAGGCTATTCGCCGTATCATTCCAGACTGTGGTCTGTCCACCGACATCTTTGTAGGCTATCACTCAGAGACGGAAGAAGACCACCAGCTCAGCCTGGGCCTGATGCGTGAGGTGGGTTACGACTCGGCTTTTATGTTCAAATACTCAGAACGTCCAGGCACCTATGCCTCAAAGCATCTGCCTGACGATGTACCTGAAGAAGAGAAAATACGCCGACTGAATGAACTCATCGCCTTGCAGACAGAAATCTCTGCCCAGCAGAACAAAAAGGACGAGGGCAAGGAGTTCGATGTGCTATTGGAGAACTTCTCGAAGCGCAGTCGCGCACAACTAATGGGACGTACGGAGCAGAACAAGGCTGTGGTCATTGACAAAGGAGGCCACCATATTGGAGAAACTGTTCGTGTGAAGATTACCAGTTCAACAAGTGCCACTTTATTAGGAGAGACTATATGAAAGATTTTATGCAAGTGTTGAGGCGTTTTGTGACGCCATATAAGAAGTATGTAGCTCTTTCGATAGTATTTAATATCTTGTCGGCTCTGCTCAATATTTTCTCTTTTGCAGCATTGATACCTATCTTGCAGATTTTGTTCAAAACAGGTGATCAAGTAATAGTTACCTCTTTGATGGAGTGGAGCGAGGGTAGTTTCAAGGATGTCCTTATCAATAATATCTATTATTACATCAATTATTTTATTTCTGATGTAGGGTCAACCACGACACTCCTATTTATAGGGATTTTCTTGATTCTTGCAACACTGCTGAAAACATTTGCTTATTTCCTTGCGTCTTCCAGTGTGGTCCCTATCCGGACAGGCGTCGTTCGCGACATGCGCAATCAGTTGTATAGTAAGATAGTCAGCCTCCCTTTGGGCTTTTTTACTGAAGAACGAAAAGGCGATATCATTGCACGTATGACGGGTGATGTTCAGGAGGTTGAGACCAGTATTATGTCGTCACTTGACTTGATGTTCAAGAATCCGATATTGATCATCTCTTATTTTACCACCCTGATCATTATCTCATGGCAACTCACCCTTTTCTCGGTGATTATTATTCCTCTTATTGGATGGTTCATGGGCTGGATAGGCCGTAAATTAAAGGCACAGAGTATGAAGGCGCAGTCTTTATGGAGTGACACTATGAGTGTGGTTGACGAGACATTAAGCGGACTGCGTATCATCAAGGCATTCTGTGCCGAAGACAAGATGCGTGATAAGTTTAATAATATTAACTCTACCTATCGTAATGATATCATGCGAGTGAATATTCGTCAGAATATCGGACATCCTCTGTCAGAGTTTCTAGGCACTTGTATGATTGTCATCGTCCTGTGGTTTGGTGGTGTGCTGGTGCTGAACAATCATAGTCTGTCAGGTCCTACCTTCATCTATTATATGGTGATACTCTATAGTATTATTAACCCGCTGAAGGAAGTGTCCAAGGTTGGTTATAATATTCCCAAGGGACTGGCATCCATGGAACGTATTGACAAGATTCTGTTGGCAGAGAACACGATAAAGGAACCGAAACAACCCAAACACCTTGATTCTTTCAAGCATCAGATAGAGTTCCGTGATGTGTCCTTCCGTTATGGAGAGACTTGGATACTCCGACATATCAATCTGGTTATTCCTAAGGGAAAGACCATTGCTATTGTAGGACAGTCGGGTTCTGGTAAGTCGACAATGGTTGATTTGATTCCTCGCTATTATGATGTGCAGGAAGGAGAGGTTCTCATTGATGGTATTAACGTCAAGGACTTGGGTATTCAAGATTTGCGGCAGTTGATAGGTAATGTAAACCAAGAGGCCATTCTTTTCAACGATACCTTCCGCAACAACATTTCTTTTGGTGTCGAGAGTGCCACTGACGAGCAGATAGCCGAGGCTGCCAGAATAGCCAATGCCTATGATTTCATAATGCAGAGCGAGCACCAGTTTGAAACCAACATCGGAGATCGAGGCGGTCGCCTCTCTGGTGGTCAGCGTCAGCGTGTCAGCATAGCCCGAGCTATCCTGAAGAATCCTCCGATTTTGATTCTTGACGAGGCAACTTCTGCTCTCGATACAGAGAGTGAGCGTCTTGTCCAAGACGCTTTGGAGCGACTGATGAAGACCCGCACCACTGTTGCCATTGCCCACCGTCTCTCTACCATCAAGAATGCTGATGAGATCTGTGTGTTGCATGAAGGACAGATAGTCGAGCGTGGCACTCATGATGAACTGCTCAATATTGATGGCTACTATAAGAAGTTAAACGATATGCAGAGCTTATAGTGGCTTGTTTCACCAGGTAGCCTCAAAAGACCTCGATAAGCGATGAAACAGGTATTGAACAGAATATATTCCCCCCTCTTGGCAGTTCTCTGGAACTTGCTATTGGTTTACTTTGTTTACCAAATAGCCCGATTGGAGTATTATGTTGAAAACAGGGACTATCTCTCCTATACATGGGATATTTTCCAAGGAGGATTGCTCTTTGACACATCTGCCATTCTCTATACCAATGCGCTCTATGTTGTAATGATGCTTTTCCCTTTGCATTGGAAAGAGAACAAAATATATCATAAGGTGTGCCAATGGTTGTTTGTCGTTGTAAACAGCATTACTTTTGCCATAAATCTGGCAGACTCTGTTTATTTCCGTTATACCATGCGTCGCACAACGACTACCGTCTTTGAGGAATTCTCCAATGAAGGCAATTTGGGCAGTATCATAGGTACGGAATTCTTAAACCATTGGTATCTAGTATTGCTTTTTGCATTAGTTGTATTCCTCCTTTGGCGCTGTTATGTGGAACCCTCTATCAATAGCCATTCGTTGAAGTGGTGGCGCTATGATGTGGCTTGCTTGCTGTCGTTATTGCTTTTTGCACCCTTCTGTGTAGCGGGAATGCGAGGGGGCTTTACAACAGCCGTTCGTCCTATCACCATCTCGAATGCTAATCAGTATGCCAGTCGCCCTGTTGATGCGGCTTTGGCATTAAATACGCCTTTTGCCCTGATTCGCTCCATCGGCAAGAATGTTTTTGTGGTGCCCCACTATTTTAGCGACGAAAAAGCGTTAGCGTCTATGTATACTCCCATCCATACTCCTAACGACAGTGCGGCGGTAGTGAAGAAGAATGTGGTGGTGCTGATTGTGGAAAGTTTCGGACGCGAGTATATAGGTGCTTTGAATAAAGACTTAGAGGGTGGGAAGTACAAAGGCTATACACCTTATGTAGATGCCCTTATCGGCAAGAGCACGACTTTCCAGTATAGTTTCTGCAATGGTCGAAAGAGCATAGACGGAATGCCCAGCGTTTTGTCGAGCATTCCTATGTTCGTCGAGCCGTTTATCCTCACTCCGTCATCCATGAACGATTATACAGGTTTGGCAGGCATCTTGGAACAAGAAGGGTATGAAACAGCCTTCTTCCATGGAGCCCAGAATGGCTCAATGGGTTTTCAGGCTTTTGCCCAAAAGACAGGTTTTAAGCATTATTTTGGTCGAACGGAATATGAGGCAGCCAAAGGTACCGACGATTTTGACGGAACGTGGGCCATTTGGGATGAACCTTTCTTACAGTATTATGCTGAGGAGATGGGTAAGATGAAGCAACCCTTCATGACGGCAGTCTTTACTGCATCCAGTCACCATCCTTTCGTCATCCCAGAGCAATACAAACAGCAATTTCCAGAAGGGAAACTTGAAATACAGAAGTGTATCCGCTATACTGATATGGCAATAGGTAAGTTCTTCGAAACCGCTAGCAAACAACCCTGGTTCGAGAACACCATTTTCGTACTGACCAGTGACCATACCAATATGAGTGATCATGATTACTACCAAACCGATTTGGGAGGCTTTTGTTCACCTATTATTATATATGAGCCCAGTCATCCTGAAGGACAGGTGATAGACAAGATAGCACAGCACATTGACATCCTGCCTACCGTTTTAGGTATGCTTGGCTATCAGAAACCTTACTTCGGTTTTGGCATAGATTTGCTGAATACCCCTTCAGAAGATACTTGGGCTATCAATTATCTGAGTGGTATCTACCAATATGTGAGAAATGGTTATGTGCTCCAGTTCGACGGCCGGAAGACGAAGGGAATCTATAGCCTTTCTGATTCGCTGATGCAGCAAAACCTCATACATCAGCCGTCAGTCGTCAGCCATCAGTCGCAGATGGAGCGCGAACTGAAAGCTATCATCCAACAATATATGGAGCGGATGACACAAAATCGTTTGATGCCTTGAAAAGTGGTTGGCTCATTCCTCCCCTTTTGCTATCACCTTGCCGTCAACGACTTCGAAACGCTGGTTGAATTCCTCACGAGTGCGCGACCAGCGTTTGTGGCTCCACAGCCATAACTCTGGCTCTCGATGGATGCTTGCTTCCAGCATTTGGTAGTAGATGTCTGTTAGCTTGAATTCTGGCATTTGTTGGGGTTCTCGGGTAATGAGCTTGAACTCTGCCTCATAATATCCGCGACGCAGACGTCGTACATCCAAATAGAAAACAGCATGGTTCATCCTCCTGGCAATGCGCTCTGTACCTGTCAGCACAGGAGTGTCGTGATGCAGGAAGTCTACCCAGTGGTGGATGTTATTCCAGAAAGGTTTTTGATCGCTGATGTAGCCAATCACTATGGGCTGGTTCTGATTTTTGTATTCCAATACTTTCCGTAGGGTGTCCTGCATGGCAATACACTCAGCCCCCATCCGTTGACGAAGACGGAGGAAAATAAGGTCTGCCACCTGATTCTCCAATGGATGGTAAATCTGCCCGCAATGGGCTTTAGGAGTCACCCAAAGGGGTAGGGATGTTATCCATTCCCAGTTGCAGTAGTGGCCTAGATAGACAGCACACGACTGTCCGCTTTCCACGATTTCGTTGATTACCTCAGTGCCTTTGAAGACCAGCCGTTTCTTGAGGCTTTTCTTGCTGATAGTCATCAGTTTTACACTTTCTGCCAGATAGTCGCCTAAGAAGTGGTAATACCCTCGTTCTATTTGTAATAATTCATCTTTTGATTTCTCGGGGAAGGCACTGGCCAGATTACTCTTGACCACCGCTTTCCGATATCCGAATATTTTATAGCCGATGAGATAGAGCAGGTCACTTAGCAGATAGTGTATCCATAAGGGAAACAATGATAGCAGATACCAAACGGTAAGCAATATATAGTATGCTGCTATTTTCAGTGTTCTGTATCGTTCTTTATTATATCCCATTGGCTCGTTGGTGCTTTTTGCTCATTCCGAAGAAACGGCGAATTTTCTCCCAAGGTGTCAAATGCCACGAATGGGCACACATGTGGATGGCATAGCTGTTCTTCGTTACTTCGTGTTTGTTGCCTGCAAAAGTTTCTGAAGGGTAGATGTGTATCCTGCCAGGCAGCTGTTGGTCAATATCCTTATATACAAAGCCCTTGCCTTCAGCGACACGGGCATAGATGTAGGGCGATAGGACGTCGGTACGCAACGAACCATCTTCTTTCACGAAGTGCTTGTCTTGGTACCAGTCGAGAACTTCCTTGACAAAAGGACTTCCTGCTTCGGCACCCATGACGGCAGCTTGTATTTGGATGCCCTCGATGAACACATCTGCCGTTCGATGGCCGTCAGCGTCTATGTATCGTCTCGAACCGCATTTTTCTATCTGGATGGGGTGATACTCCATGCTAGAAAAGAAAGAGTTGTCGAGGAAATCATCAAATCTCTTTAGCAATATGACGTCTGAATCCAAATAGATGCCCCCCTCTGTATAAAGTGCATACATTCGGATATAGTCAGCAGCAAATGCCCATTTGCGGGCTTCGTAGGCCTCCTTGACGTAAGGCACCGAGTCGACATCGAAGTTCTTGGTGCTCCACCGGATGATTTCATAATCAGGATGTGTCTTCTGCCACGTTTCCATGCATTTCCTGATTTTCGCAGGAAACGGGTCGTTGCTCAGCCAACAGTAATGAATCTTCTTTGGGATCATCTTGATAGAATGAGTATTATGGTAAGTAGATTAAACTCTTAGCGAAACCAATAAAGCAAAAGCTTGTAGTTTTTCTGGAACATCCAACTGAGTGCCCTCAAACGCTTTTTGTTTTTTGATAAAGATGAACTGAAGGCCCCAGTAGCAGTACCTTGCGTGGCCAATGTGGGATGACACCAAAGATAGTTGATGACTTTCTCCTCAATAAGCTGGTAATGATACAAATCTATGGCACGGTCGCATTTCTTTGCTTCCAGATGATTAAGAATAGCCTGTGCAGCTTGTCTGTTAATGAAATAGGCTCCAGACAGGCGGTCTCTATGGCCAGGGTAGAGCATACGTCCTTTCTGACGTTGACTACGGGGAACAAACCAAAGAGGACTGTCCTCATAGGAGATGATAATCTTTTGGTCTTGATATATTTTATGGTATTCCTCAATACTCTGTTCAAACTTACTCTTGAAGTTCTTATGCAATAGGATATCATCCTCTAACACCAAAGCTCCTTCAAGACCCTCTGAAATGATACGCTCGTAGGCAAGAAAGTGGGATATGGTACAAAGTGACCGGGGGACTTTGCGCACCATCTCCTCTTGTCCGTTTCGTAGATATTTCCCCAAATATGATGCCACCTGAGCCTCATCATTGCCTTCATTGACAATTTCATAGTCCAAACCGATATGGCGTAACATTCGGTCTATGTGCTCTCCGCGTTCTTTCAGACGGTCTGGATGTATAACTAATGTCTTCATAGGCGCAAAGGTACAAAAATTAATCGTAACTCTTTGATTTTTCTCACATATTTTGTACCTTTGTGCGCAAAACGTGCAAAAAGTCATGGACAAAAGAAAGGTTTATTACTTACTACATAACGGGAAGAATAGCAACATCAAGTATTACCTTAGGAGTTACCTGCGGGAATATACGCCGAAAATTTTTTCCCGAATGCAGCTGGAACATCTGCTTGGCCAGATTGAGAAACGTCCTGACAGAGACTACATATACCAACGGGCCGATTATTATTGTAGATTAACAGCTGACAGCCCTATCGATAGAACCCAGTGGCAGTCTGAGGCTGTCAGGTTGAAGAATCAGCCTATGACGGGCCAGTCTTCATACTATCACGACGCCATGGAGATTGCAAGGTTTTTTAATGGTAATCTTAATTGGATTCTTGTACCAGGAGACACCATCCATATCCCTACTCTACCTTCCATCGTCAAGAGTCGTCCGTTGGTAGAAGGTAATGTCAATTCTGTAGTTCTTAAACTCGACAAAAACCGCCACTTCCTTTTTGTCAATGACCATTTGTCGTGGCGCGAGAAACGCAATGTTGCCATCTTTCGAGGCGACTTGGGCTTCTACAAGCCAAACCGCGACCGGTTTATGAGTCGTTGGGTGGGGCATCCCATGATAGATGCAGCCTCGACCAATTGTTCTGAGGAGCATCCTGAGTGGCAAGGACAGAAACTTACTATCGGTGAGCATTTGGACTATAAGTTCATCATGTCCCTCGAAGGCAATGATGTGGCATCAAACCTAAAGTGGGTTATGTCGTCAAACTCTATTGCTGTTACACCAAAACTGAGGCGTGAGACATGGTTTATGGAGGGTACACTGATTCCTGATTATCATTTTGTGGAGGTACGTGACGATTTCTCTGATTTAGAAGAACGGATGACTTACTATATAGAGCATCCCGAAGAAGCTGAGGCTATCATCCGCCATGCCCATGAATATGTGGAGCAGTTCTTCGACCATGAACGTGAGAAATTAATCTCGCTGTTGGTACTGAAAAAATATTTCGAAGTGACGAATGGGCACTATCAATAACTGTTAGAAAATGCAACAGGACGTTATTATAGGATTTGATGCCAAGCGCATCGTGCGTAATGCTACAGGGTTGGGCAACTACGGGCGGACACTCGTTAACGATATAGTGGCTGTCAACCATGATAGTTGGAAGTTTCGCCTCTACGCACCAGATCCGGGACGTTCAGACCTGCGGGAGAAGGTGCTCCCTTCACCAAGGGTGTCATTTTCCTATCCGCAAGTTAATTTTGGTTTTCAACGCAGCCTATGGCGTATTGGACAGGGCATAGTCCGGGATATGCAGCGTGATGGGGTGCAGCTCTTTCATGGTTTGACAGGCGAATTGCCCCGTGGGTTGAAGGCTTCGGGTATCAAGGGTGTTGTAACCATTCATGACTTGATTTTCTTGCGTCACCCGGAGTATTATCATTGGCTGGATGCAAAACTCTATGCATGGAAATTCCGTTATACTTGTCGGGAGGCAGAGCGAATCATAGCAATCAGCGAGCGCACCAAGCAGGATGTGATGGAGTTGGGTGGTGTTCCAAAGGAGAAGATACAGGTGGTCTATCAAAGTTGTGCCCCCAGGTTTGCGCAACAGTCTAAAGAGGAGGATGTGAGAAGAGTTAAACAGAAGTTTGGACTTCCACAACGTTTTTTACTCAGCGTAGGCACTATCGAAGAACGCAAAAACCTGCTATTGGCCATTCGTGCGCTTGCCGGTTTGCCCAGCGATATACATCTGGTGGCTGTAGGTCGTCAGACCGGCTACGTCCGCCACTTTCCCCAAAGCGACCGCGTCCACCTGTTGAGTGGCGTTACAGACGAAGAGCTGAGGGCACTCTACCAGTTGGCAGAGGTGTTTGTGTACCCATCGCGCTACGAAGGCTTTGGTATCCCGATAATCGAGGCTATCCATAGTGGTCTGCCCGTAGTGGCCTGCACAGGGTCGTGCTTAGAAGAGGCAGGAGGACCAGATAGCCTCTATGTGGATCCTGATGCTGTAGATGATTTCTCACATGCTGTCCGGCAGGTACTGGCTGGCGCAGAAGGGAGGAAAGAGCGTATCCGGCGTTGTCAGGAGTATGTCAGACGTTTTGAGGGCCAAGATGTGGCAGGTCAGGTCATGCGTATTTATCAGGATCTGTTAGATTCACGATAATCCTTGGTACACATTTCCCATACCAGTTTGAGCCAGATGATGGTTACTGGCAAGGACTTAAGCGCAAAAGGTCGTATGCAATAATAACGGACATCTCCAGGGAACAGGTCTGTAGGCGATAACGAAGTCAGGATAAAACAGAACACCAATAAAACCATATCAAGTCTTCCCCGCTTCCAGGGCACAGCAATATACCAGATGGCAACACCCAGCATGGATATGATGTAGCTACTGTTTTCAGACCCTGTGCTCAAGATGTTGACAATGATCAGCACCAGCGCCAGGCACATCAGCTGGAACGAGTGCGCCCTATATTGATTGAAACGGAGCCAAGGCAGAGCACTATAGATCATGGCGGGGATAATGATCCACAAATCACTCCATGTTGACACCCACCAGTTGGTAGCATCGAATTGCTTTCCTGCATTCGCAAAAACCTCGTAGTAGGCAGAAAGTCCGGCTGTGACGGCATAGCCTATCTTGCGCACCATGCCTAACAGGCTAATGTTCTGGAAATCAGACAGCATGTTCTCCTGCGACTTCTCCGACAGGCATCTGAACCATTCTACATATTGTTCTAATTCATACTCAACACCAAAGAAGGGCATAGGCAGTGCAATGAGTACTATTGTCCAAATAATCAGCCACATCATGAATTTGGACTTACTCCTGGCAAAGAAGAAAAAGGCTAGACCAACGATACCGTAAATTTTAACCAATGTGCCTAGTACAATCCAGAAGGCTGCCCACATGTCCTTACCCTGACGAATGGCAGTATAGGTAAGAAGTATCATAGCTGCTGTGGCTACATTGAATTGTGACATGCCCAAGGCATTGAGCATCTCATGGGCAGTTAGCCAAATGACCACCACTTTTTGCTCGGTGGTCAGTGTGCTTTTCTTGATGGCCCACCAAAGAAAGAGAGCAAGAGCTAAATGCCACAAGGCCACACCGACCCAGAGAGAAGGTATGACAGCAAATGGCGCGATAATCAGGCTGAAGATGGGACCATAGTGGTTTACATCTCCGTGATCCCCATAGTTCTCAAAAAGACTCCGGCCTTGTAGTGCGTGCCAGAAGGTATATTTATAGATTAAGAAATTGTTGAAATTGTGCATGTGCAGGCCAACGGAAATGGCAACCATCAGCATCCACAGTGAAAACTGCGTCCATTTGTTGCGCCAGAAGGGGAGTTGAATTAATCGGGATAGTTTGTTCATTAGGATTTGATAGTGGTAATTCTTGCTAAATAATTCTTCGGAACCAGTAGTCAAAGGTCTTGAAATCGGAAAGTTCAAGGCCACGGCTGCTGACTTGGTCCATCCGGCAGAGCGGAATGTCACGATACATGGCAGCAACCAGCGAGTAGGTGCTGGGAGGTCCGATGATATAGTCGCATTCAGATAACATGAATAGATCTTCCACAGCATTGCCGCCAAGTAGGTGAATGTGAATACGGGAGCCTGTGTCTTGCAGTAGAGCCTTGAACTTGGCTGCCGACACCTCTGGGTCATTGGTCGAAAGGCAAACATCGACATCCTGTGCTGGTTCCAGTGCTGCGAATTGTCTGATGAAATCAGCATAGACGGCATCGTCGTAGCAGTAGGCTCCGTCTTTCCACACGGCATAATCGCCACGACGGATATGCACACCTAGTTTGGTGCCTGTCCATTCTTTCATCTTGGTCTTGACAGGTTCTGTGTATGATGGATCAATGGTAAATAAATCGCAGATTTCATCACGATATTTCTGAAACAGGTCATAGTATCTCACATACCACCCGCTAACCACAATATGCTTGTGGCGTAGCATCTTTTTTTCCAAAGCTTCAGGGTCACAGTCGTCATGCTTGAAACTGGCGGTAGGTAATATTTTGATGGCTGCCAACAATTTAGCAATCACATAGAGGGGGAAGCTTACTAAGTTGGAATGTGAAATCTTGAAATAAGGGTATTTGTAACTAAAACGCATGGACATCACTTTGCGGCCATGTTCGCGCCCCCAGGCATAAACATGGGCAAACTGCAACAGGTTGTTGCACATCTGACTCTTGTCTCTTGCGAAAATCATAATGGTTTCGAATGCAAAGGTACAAAATTAATTCCACACAGCTTCTATTGGCAGGTGACAATTGAATGATTTTAGGGAAAAATCTTTGGTAATTGCAGAAAAATAAGTAATTTTGCAGAAAAGGTTTAGAAGAAAGATATAGAATTTATGTCTCAGCTCCGTAAAATCAGATATCGTTTGTTTGCCTGGAAAAGATTTCCCCAGTTGCAATCGTCAGCAGAAGCTATTGATGTGGTTATCCCCATTGTGGGTAAGGACCTGCGCATTCTACCACTATGTCTCGAAGGTGTGTACCACTGCGTAGCACATCCTATACAGCAGATTTATATTGTGGCACCTGCACAGGATGAGATTGTTTGCTTCTGTGAGGAGCATGGGTTGCAGTTTGTCGACGAAAGGGAAGTGTTCGGATTCGGCCCTAAAGAGCTGAACCTGCAGATTCAGAATGCAGATGGCTCCCAAAGCAATCGCAGCGGCTGGCTCTTTCAACAGCTCATCAAACTAAGTGGCAGGGTCGGTACCTGTCAACACTATTTATGTATTGACGCTGATCATGTGCTGATACGTCCGCATGTCTTCTTGACGCAAGATAACAAGACAGTGTTCTATATGAGTTATGAGGAGCATCAGCCATATTACGATAACATCCATCGACTATTGCCAAATTTGGCCTTGGATAAACTCTCTTATGTAGACCATAAGATGCTTTTCGACAAGCAGCAGGTGGAAAGGCTGCATCAGGCACTTACTCAAGGCACTGGCTTGTCGTGGACGGATGTGGTGCTGAAGAGTTATGACCGAAGTAGCTTTGCCGGATTTTCGGAATTTGAACTGTATGGAAACTTTGTAGTTGATAAAGTACAGCGTCCTTGGCTTCAGAAAAGGTTGCCCTATAAAAAGATGGCTGACTACGACACCTTGCAGCGGCAGTGGAGCAGGTCGCGTTGGTCGCTGACTTTTCCAGACTATATGCGGCAGAATAAGAAAGAATAGAAACAATGACACGGAAAGTATTTGACAGAACGTTCATTACATTTTTAGCGGTCGGGGTGGTGAACACGCTCTTTGGTACGGCTATCATGTTTGTGCTTTACAATGTCTTTGACTGTAGTTACTGGGTGTCGTCGTTTTGTGACTACTTCTTTGGCAGCATACTTAGCTATTTTCTTAACAAGCATTTCACTTTCCATTATCAGGGGACAGACTGGCGCAGTATCGTAAAGTTTGTGTTGAACATCGTGGTGTGTTACTTGATAGCCTATAGTCTGGCATTGCCTTTGACACGCTACGCCTTGGAGAGCATGCACTTTAGCAAGGTGGTTGTGGAGAATATTGCCATGTTGGTGGGTACAGGACTCTTTATGGTAATCAACTATTTGGGACAGAAGTTTTTTGCTTTCAACAGAAAGGATGCCTAAGCCGCTGCTTGGTGAGTGACATGGTTAAAAATTAAATGAGAAAAAGGCAAGGAGTTACAAATATATTATGTACCTTTGCATTTAAAATCCAAGAATTGATGAAACGAATCAAGTCTTTTCTGACCATATTCTTGCTTTGGACTGTTGTAGGAATAGTGAGCAAGGTGGCTTTCCTCGCCATCTATCATTCGCTATTTAAGGATGTGGAATGGACTGACCAGTTGGCTGTATTATGGTATGGATTGCGACTGGATATGGCTATAGCTGGTTATCTGACCATAGTCCCGGGACTGCTACTGATGATAAGTCTCTGGTATTGGGGGAAAGTGCTGCAATGGGTGTGGAAAGCCTTCTTCCTGTTGACAGCCATTGCCACTGCATTAGGCTATGTGGCTAACCTCGGCCTCTATGGATATTGGGGATTTCCGTTAGACAACACTCCTCTTCTTTATGTCAAAACTTCGCCTGCTGATGCGATAGCTAGTCTGACACTCTGGCAAATGGCTGGTGCTGTGCTGGCCTGGGGTGTCTGTGCGCTGGTGGTTTACAAATTGCCTCATCCACTGCCTGCTGACGAAAGGAAACACCCTCGCGGATGGCAACGTTTTGCAGAACTGGTATTGTTGTTCGTGATGGAGGGCGCTTTGCTATTACCCATCCGGGGTGGGGTGGGAACAGGTACTAACCATACCGGCAGCGTATATTTCTCTGAGAACATCCGTGTGAATCATGCAACGGTGAATCCTCTTTTTTGTTTCTTCGAGTCGGTGGTGCATCAGGAAGAGATAGGCACGAAATACCGTTTCATGGAAGCGGAAGAGGCAGACCGACTCTTTGCCCAGATTACTTACACCCATCTTCGGAAAGACACCCTACGGACATTGCAGCATCCAAACGTGATACTGATAGTCCTGGAGAGTTTCTCGGATACGGTGATGAGGGTGAAAGGGGTTACTCCCCATCTCCGGCGGATGACGGATGAGGGCCTTTATTTCACTTCTTTTTATGCCAACAGTTTCCGAACCGACAGGGCGCTTGTCTCCATTCATAGTGGTTTGCCTGCTCAACCAACGATGAGCGTGATGGATATTCCAAGGATAAGCACTTCACTTCCTTCCATTGCTGGCCAGTTGGGAAAGAGCGGATATCATACGGTTTTCTACTATGGGGGAGATATCAACTATAGTAATATGCGCTCTTACTTTGCTGGAACGGGCTTCCAGAAGATTGTGTCGGATACCGATTTCCCCATGTCGTTACGAACAGGGAAGTGGGGCGTAGCTGACGGAGGCGTCTTTGAACGTATGTTGGCAGACATCAAGGCAGACAATTCAGGGCATCCTTTCTTCCGTAGCTTTATGACGGGTAGTAGCCATGAGCCTTTTGATGTGCCTGATTACCACAAGTTTAAAGACGACGAAGTGTTGAATGCCTTCTCCTATACAGACCATTGTCTAGGGCGTTTCATCGATGAACTGAAAAAGTTGCCCAGCTGGAAGAATACCCTTGTTGCTATTGTGCCAGACCATTTGGGGGCTTTTCCAGACCGACAGGACAATTATCATCTCTGGCGTTATCATGTGCCTTTTGTGATTCTTGGAGGACAGATTCCTGCTGGTGTGCAATGTCATACCGTGGGTTCCCAAATAGATATTGCAGCTACCTTGCTGGGACTTTTGGGTATAGACCATCAAGATTTTCCGTACTCAAAAGACCTGCTTGACGAACAATCTCCTCATTTTGCCTTCTTTACCTTCCCTGATGCAATGGGTATGGTCACGGACACGAGTGCTGTTGTCTACGATAATACGGATGGGAGGGTGCATCTGTCAGAAAATGCGAAGGATGGTCAATTGCTTCGTAAGGCAAAGGCCTATCTGCAGAAATTGTATGATGACTTGGATAAGCGATAGTTCTACATAACGGTGATTTTAATTATTCGCAACAGACTTATTCCCTCGCTCTATCCATACCCTATCCAAGTAGTACTCAAGTACTACCCAAGTATATGCAAGCTTTTTGGACTTGGCTACACCTTGGGTAGACCTTGGCTACACCTTGGGTAGACCTTGGGTGGATCTTGGGTAGACCTTGGGTGGATCTTGGGTGGATCTTGGGTGGATCTTGGGTGAAGTATGAAGCTTATAATGCAAGTCTAAAACCTACTAGGTCACGACGACGGCGTTGGTCATAGGGATAACGATTTGTAGAGCGACAATAGCGGGGACTACAGTCATAGCCTCCTCCGCGAATGACATGGAAATTGCTGGAAGGCTTACTGGTGGGCGTCTTACGATACCAGTCTTCACACCATTCCCATAAACTTCCTGACATATCGTAGAGACCCAGTTCGTTGGGTTTAAACTGAGCAACAGGCGTAGGAATGCGTTCCTTAGAGTTCATATAAGCTACCTCGTCAAGACGGTTGCTGCCGGCATAGAGATAACCCTTCGATTTCTTTCCGCCACGGGCTGCATACTCCCATTCGGCTTCGGTAGGTAAACGGAAATGCTCGCCTGTCAGAGCATTCAGTTTGCTGATGAATTCCTGACACATATCGTAGGTGACATATTCTACAGGCCACTGGCCATTGCCGCGATGCCTGGAGCGGTTCTTGAGCATAACAGCTTCCCAAAGCTCCTGCGTCACTTCTGTCTCTCCGATATAATAGTCACCAAGAGTTTCCTGATGTCGCACCTCGTCTTCGTCGGCAAGGGTGTCGTTAGGTTGATGTCCCATCATAAAACTGCCACCTTCTACAAGTCGCATCTTATAAGTTACACCTTTCACTTTTAGTATTCGTAGACTCGACTTTGACTGTGCCTGAGTTCCCAAGGGCAGTAGCAACATCAACAAAGGCAACAGAAGCTTCAGCTCTACTTTCTTACTTCTTACGTCAGCCATCATCCATCTGTCGGGGCCAACAGCCCACCAGACTATGCGTAGCCAGCAAATGAAATAGGTATAGACATCCAGCCAGAAGGTCTCATGAATGTATTCGTGTAGCCATGATGGACACAGTACATCGGTAGGAAGGATTCCAAAGTTGACAAACAAAAGCCAGAAAAGTGTCCAATCCAGCCATGTACGTTTGGGGCGGAGCCAGAAGGCCATCGCATAACTGGTGAGTGGAATGATATAGGTGTGCGTTTCGGGACTATCGCTTAAAAGGATGATATACCCCATGACGATGGCTAATGCCTGAACTCGAAATTCGAAGTTCTGCCAGCGCTTATATCGCCAGAAAAAGAGGAGGGCTAAAATGGCTAAGACCCCCATCTGCACAAGTCTGTAATTAGGCAGCAAGAGGGGCTTAAGCCCGCGTGCAAACAACAGTCCTACATAATCAACGGCAGAATGGTGGGTATTAATCATATCGATGGTTCCCTGATAAAGCGAAATAAAGCTGTCGAAGGAAGGATTGATAGCAGGCAACAACAAGAGACCTGCACCACAAAGGGCTGCATATCCGAAGTTGCGTAATGTCTTGGGATAACAGAATAATAAAACCAATTCGGCAGCACCATAGATTTTGGTAGTGGCTGATATCATGATGAGCAAAACGGCCCAAAACGGTTTGTTCTTTTCCAATAGGACGAATGCAAAGATGAAGATATAGCATACCACCGTATTGTACTGATAGCAGAAAATGCTCTGCATGAGTACAGATAGCAGAAAAAGGTATATCTTGGTGCGATGAGGGGCTAAAGGCTTGGGCAGCATCCATATGGCCAAAGAAAACAAGACGAAATTGCCAATGTTCCATACGTATGGCCCTAACCACCATGGTAATAGGAAAATAGGTGCAAAGATTACACAGAACACAGGAAGGTAGAGAAAGTAGAGCGCATGAGCCTGAGCGAACTCCAAGGTATAGGGAGTAAGTCCTTCCCAGAACATTCGGGTAGAGTCCTGATAGTCAAAATAGTTGGTGTTGCGTCCTCTCACTACTTCTATCGTAGTGGCAAGTAGCGTGATGGTCATACCCAGCCAGAACAGGCATCGGGGGTTTAAAAAGAACCATTTGACAGCCTGTAAAACTTTCTTTATGGGTTTCATCAGATAATTTCCTTAATATGATAGAGAGGACGACGCTTGACTTCGGTGTATATTTTACCGATATAGACACCAGTGACCCCCATTGATGTCAGTATGAATCCGCCAACCAGCCATACACTGAGTATGAGAGAAGCCCATCCGGGAACGGCTGTATGCACAATTAAAGCGTGTAGTACATAGACTCCAATAAGCAAACTGATCAAGAGAAAGACTAATCCAAGATAGAAGATGGCATACATGGGCTTGATACTGAAAGCTGTAATGCCATTCAATGCCAATCCCAGCATCTTGCTTAGAGTGTATTTCGACGAACCGGCATAGCGCTCGCTGATGACATCGTCCACTGTAGTAGTTTGCAAACCGATATGCGGGATGAGACCTCGCAGGTAGAGATTGTGCTCTTTATAGCTGGCCAGCATCTCTAGAGAGCGCTTGCTCATCAGCCTAAAATCAGCATGGTTATAGACGCTCTCCACACCCATCGAACTTTGGAGTTTGTAGAATGCCTGGGCTGTCATGCGCTTCATCAGTGGGTCGGCTTTACGTGATGTCTTGACACCATATATAATTTCATTGCCTTCCTCAAACAGTTTAACCATCTGAGGGATACACTCAATGTCATCTTGCAGGTCTGCATCTATTGTAACAATGGCATCAGCCCAGTCTTTGGCAGTCATCATGCCTGCCATGATGGCATTCTGGTGTCCCACGTTACGTGCCAGATTGATACCTTTGACAAATGGGTTCTCGCGATGCAACTCCTCTATGATCTGCCAAGTTTTATCGCGACTGCCGTCATTGACAAAGACCATCATACTGTCTTGGCTGATAAGGCCTTCGCTAATCATACGCTCAAACAATGCTGTCAGACGCTCTACAGAATGTTTTAGCACTTCTTCTTCATTATAGCATGGAGAGACTGTAGCTAATTTAATCATGACTTTTGGCTTACAAATTCATTGAACGTGATAAACTCATGGTTGCAGCCTTTCAGCATCTTAATGAAGTTGTCAAGGCGTTGCATCATTTGTCGTCCGCTATGGTTCTTGATGATGAAAGGCATCTTGAACTCGGGATGCTCCTTCAGGTCGTAGAATTCCCATGGGTGAAAGTAGGTGACAAAGTAGCCGTCGTGGTTCAAGGTACGTCGTACAAGAGTATGGTAGAGGCTCTCTGGCAAGTTGTGCAAAGCCAACCAGAACAACGGGAAACGCACTAAAGGGGTCACAGAAGCAGGTATCTGCATCACACCACCCTTCATAAACCATGTGCGAGGTTCTGTCAGGTGCATGTAGCGACCAGGGATGAAAGCTGGGTTTAGCGAGGAGTTGTACTTGTAGCCAGCCTTCTCTATCTCGCTGTCACTGACAGGGAACATACGTGGTTGGCGGTAGCCAAAGACCTGTCGGCCAGTTATACGCTCTACAATTTGTTTTGACAGGGAAAAGTCTGTTTCCTTAGGTTGCCAGTGGTCAACACCATGACAAGCCACTTCATGTCCTTCGTCCATGATGCGTTGCATCACTTCTGGTGCGTTCTCGGCAAAGTTGCCAGTGCAGAAAAACGTAGCCTTCACTGCATTCTGCTTCAGTACATCGAGAATGCGGTTGGTGCCTTCAATCGACACCTTCATGCCTTCTTCCAGTGAGAAATCTACCCCATGTTCACGAGGCACGTCGAACTCTTCTGTGTCAAAACTCAGTAGTATCATACAAATGCTTTTTGGATATTGGCAGCAATCTCCTTGAATTCTTCTTCGGTGAGTTTCAGCTTCTCGCGGCGGAAGTCTGCGTCGGCCTCGCTCTGCATAGGGATGAGGTGGATATGGGCATGAGCCACTTCGAGGCCTAATACGACCTGGGCCACCTTGCGGCAGGGGTATGCCTTCTTGATGGCTGCTGCCACGCGCTTGGCGAACTGCTGGTAACGAGCCAATTCGTCGTCCTCCATGTCGAAGAAGTAGTCTACTTCGCGGCGAGGAATCACCAATGTATGACCCTTTACCAAAGGATTAATGTCAAGGAAAGCATAGAATTCGTCGTTCTCTGCGACCTTGTAGCTAGGAATCTCCCCAGCTGCAATCTTTGAAAAAATGTCCATTGTCGTAATATTGTTATGATGTTATACCATTATTTCGGCATCTTACGCAATCGAGATGTTCTCAATGCGTAGCTTGATGGTTCCACGAGGAATCTGTATCTCCACCTCGTCACCCACTTTCTTGCCTAACAGCCCCTGGGCAATAGGAGTCTTGATACTGATCTTGCCAGCACGCAGGTCGGCCTCGTTCTCGCTGACAATGGTGTAAGACATCTTAGCCTTGGTAGTCAGATTGGTCATCTCTACCTTGGTCAGAATCTGAACGCTGTCGGTGCTCAGGCGTGAGGTGTCTACCACCTTGGCCTCACTGATGGTGGTCTTCAACTTGTTGATTTTGTCTTCCAGATGAGCCTGTGCCTCCTTAGCGGCATCGTACTCACTATTCTCACTCAGGTCACCCTTCTCTCTGGCTTCAGCAATGGCTGCTGAGGCTTTGGGGCGTTCTATCGCTTCTAAGCGATGTAGTTCGGCTATCAGTTTGTCATAGCCTTCTTGTGACATATAAGCCATATTTACGATTTTAAAATTTACTATCTGTCATTTAATGTTTTTAGATGCAGAAAAAAAAAGAACTCCGACTCGTCTTTCCGTCAGAGAATACCTGTTTTTACTATGTCTGCATTCTCAGACCTAAAGGTCTGAGTGTGGCGTTGCATTCTCGGACCTAAAGGTCTGAGTGTGGTGCTGCATTCTCTGACCTGCGGTCTGAGTGTGGCGTTGCAATCGCTTGCAAAGGTAGGAAATAATTCTTAACCTACCAAATATTTCTGCCAAAAAGTTCCGTTTGGAGATTGATTTATGTCAAGCGAAACGTTTGCTGAGGCGTATGAGTACAAAGTAGAACACAACTCCAGTGAAGAGTCCGGTCAATGCGTCAATGGCATAATGGGCTAGAATGTAAACCGTTGACAAGCACATCAGTATATAGAATGGTAGCATGCCCAGTACCAGTTTGCGACAATGGGTGTGATGAGCCAATAGCATGACAACCGTTGTTATGCCCACATGGCTGCTGGGGAAGGCTGCTGTAGGTCGTTCGCCGGCATTATGTGCCATCTCCAGTAGGTGATAAAAGAAACCATCTGTCCATCCTGGTACTGCCATCCGTTCGCTGTGTGTAAGGAACCAGTCGCCCAAATTAGGGAATACGCCTGCTGCAATTTTCTCTGGACCGACAGCCAGATAATAGAATTGGGGGCCTGTAACAGGCAAGAAGATAAAGATTACGTAGAATATAAAGAATGCCCCCAGTAACACGAATGCAGCCTTGAGGAACTCGTTGTACCTGTATAAAAAATAATAAACCAGCAAGATTGTCATCATGGGGAAATAACTAATATACCCCATGCACATCAGCTCTGAGAACCAACCCCAAGGGGCCTTCTGAGCAAATAACAATGCTGGCTGACAACCGAAGACAGCCTGTTCACAGCCTGCAAACACATGGTCGAGGTTGGGTAGCATACGATTCAGTTCATAAGTGTCTGGATACCACCATGAAAGAAAAACCATCTGCACGGCGATGCGCAGAAACATGGTCAGTCGGCAGGGCTTCAGCCAGTAGACACCCCATGCAGCTAGTGTTACCAAGACAAATGTAATACGTCCCTTGATCATTTGCTCCGGGGATACCAGTTTGTCCCACAGCACAGCCATCATCAACAACGTCAACAATAGATAGCCCATCGCTATCCACTCTACCGCCAATAGTCCTTTCTTTACAGCCATTTGTTTTCCTTATACCATTGAATACTTCTACGTACGCCCTCTTCCAGTTTAACCTTTGGCTCATAGCCAAGTTCTTGAAGTGCGGGCTTGATGTCGCAGCGCCAATTACGTTGCCGCATGATGTTATACTTGTCGTTGTTCAGCGCTGTCACCTGACCTGTGATATGTCCGGCAAATTCACCAAAGAAGGTAATGATGCGTAACAGCCAAATGGGCGCTGTGATGCGAATCCACCAGGGATTGCCCAGCTCACGGCGTATCAGATCGCTGAATGTTGACGACTGGTAAACTTCGCCGTCAGAGAGGAAATACTTGCGTCCTGTCTTTCCTTTTTCAAGTGCCAGAAAGACTGCCTGAACCACATCGGTGACATATACAAAGGTGATATCTTGTTGTTTGTAGCCAACAGCGAAGTCTGTATGCGCCTTAATGCTTTTGGCCATCATAAAGTAGTCGCGCTCGCGTGGCCCATAGACTCCAGTCGGCCTTAATATAATATAAGGTATGGCTTGTGTTTCCAACCACTGCTCTGCTTGAAGTTTGCTCTTGCCATAGGCTGTATTGGGTTGGGGCGTGTCACTTTCTAAAATTTCTGTATAGGGTTGCTCTTCGCGAATGGCTCCCATAATACTGAGTGAACTCAGATAGACAAAACGTTTCAGAGGCATTCCAAGGGCCAAGAGTGCTTTGACCAGATGTTTGGTACCCTCCGTATTGATACGTTGAAAGTCTGCCTTGTTCAGGCATTTTGTTACTCCTGCAGCATGTACTACGTAGTCGAAACGGCAGTCTTTCATCTTCTCCTTCAGCCGGTCCTCTGAGTCTAAGTCTAATTCTATCAACCGTATGCGTTCGTCCTTCAGAAATTGTCGGCTACTGCTTTTCCTGACAGCTGCCCAAACCTCGAACCCCCTGGCTAGAGCCTCCTCTACAATGAACGAACCAATAAACCCACTGGCTCCCGTTATCAGTATCTTTTCTTTCATGCCGCAAAGGTACGAAGTTTTTCTGTTTTTTTATTGCTTATTTGAAAAAACTTTGTACCTTTGCGGCATGAAATCAATAGAGGTCAAGCGGATGGAGGGCCTGGACGGGCTGAAACAGTTCGTTCAGTTTCATTATGATATGTATCGTGACTGTCCATATGCTGTCCCATTTCTATATTCAGAAGAGATGAATACGCTTCGCAGCGACCGCAATGCAGCCTTTGAGTGTTGTGAAGCTGCCTATTTTCTGGCTTACAAGGACGGCAAGGCCGTGGGGCGTGTAGCTGCCATTATCAATCATCGTGCAAACCAACGCTGGCAACGTCAGCAGGTTCGCTTTGGATGGCTTGATTTTATAGACGATACTGAGGTGTCAAGAACCTTATTGGAGACAGTAGAACAATGGGGCCGTGAGCATGGTATGACAGAAATTGCCGGTCCGCTTGGCTTTACAGATATGGATCGTGAGGGGCTACTCATAGAAGGCTTCAATGAGGATGCCACCATGTACATCAATTATAATTATCCCTACTATCAGCAGCATATTGAACAATTGGGAGGCTTTGAGAAGGACAATGACTATATGGAATATAAGGTCAAGGTTCCTGAGGTAGTCCCTGACAAGTTCCATAAGATTGCCCAGATGGTAAGCAAACGCTACAACCTGCAGGTGCGTAAGTTCACACGTCAGGAATTGTTGAATGGTGGCAAAGGGCGTGAACTCTTTAACATTGTCAATGCTACCTATAAAGACCTTTATGGCTATTCTCAGCTGTCCGACCGTCAGATTAATCAATTGGTAGACGAGTATATTAAGATTGCTGATTTGAATTTGATAACAGGCATTGAAGATTGGAATACACCCGACCACCTATTGGTTGGATTTGGTATCACTTTTCCCTCTTTTACCGCTGCCCTCCGCAAGACGCGTGACGGTCGTATGCTACCTTTTGGATGGTGGCACTTGCTGCGCACGCTGAAGTGGCACAAGACCAAAGTGGTAGACCTGCTACTCATCGGTGTATTACCTGAATACCGAGCCAAGGGAGCCAATTCACTGATTTTTGATGATTTGATACAATGGTTTCAGCGCTATGGTTTTGAGTATGCTGAAGCTATGCCCCAAATGGAGTCTAACGAGGGCGTGCGCTCGCAGTGGCAGTATTTGGATGCTCGCATCCATCGCCGCCACCGCTGCTACCGCAAGAGCCTTTGAACATTGCTTCGGTCCTGGCCACTTTGTATTTTTGGGGGCCTAAAGAATCGAAGAGTGATACGTGATGAGGTCAAGAACTCTTCTTGGCTTTGTCCTCTTCAATCAGTTTTAACAGTTTGTCCACGGCTTCTGCCTCAGGGATGTTCTTCTCGACACAAACCTTTTGCTTGTAGAGCGAAATCTTACCTCTTCCGGCACCTACGTAGCCGTAGTCGGCATCAGCCATCTCGCCAGGGCCATTGACGATACACCCCATGATACCAATCTTCAGGCCCACGAGATGCTGGGTTGCTGACTTGATGCGGGCAATGGTATCCTGCAGATTATATAAGGTGCGTCCACAGCCAGGGCAGGAAATATATTCGGTTTTGGTAAACTTGATGCGAGCAGCCTGCAAGATGGCATCTGCCAAACTTGTCAAACTAGTGGAATTAGCATAACTGGTGAGACTAGTTTGGCCGTTCTTAATCACCAGTTTTTGGGCTTTCCTGTCTATCAGCAATGCACCGACAGCCATTGCGGCTTTTAGTTGCAGCGTTTCCCAGTCAGGGGCGTTCAAGGTCAGTGTGATGGTGTTGTCCTGTATGCTGGCCTCTGCTTCCTGACGCAGTCGGGTACACTCCGGAATTAGCTCCACCAGCTTGCTTGCAACAGGAATCTCACATTCAGGCTCTTCGCTCAGAGAGACGCGAATGGTGTCTCCTATGCCCTCTGTCAGCAAGGCTCCGATGCCTACTGCTGACTTAATGCGGCCGTCCTCGCCTTCTCCGGCTTCTGTCACACCCAGGTGCAGCGGGTAGTGCATGTCCTCAGCATCCATAGCTTTCACCAATAGGCGAACAGACTGGACCATGACCACCGTATTGCTGGCCTTGATACTGATGACTACATCATTGAATGCTTCGCGCTTGAAAATGCGAAGAAACTCCATGCAACTCTCAACGATTCCTTCGGGTGTATCGCCATAGCGCGACATGATGCGGTCTGACAGCGAACCATGGTTGACGCCAATGCGAACCGCAGTATGGTGCTCTTTGCAGATATTAATAAATGGTATGAGCTTATTCTCTATCTTCTGCAACTCAGCAGCATATTCCTCATCGGTATATTCCAGATGCTTGAAGGTACGTCCCGGGTCAACATAGTTGCCTGGGTTTATACGTACCTTCTCACAGTATTGTGCTGCTATGTCAGCCACATGGGCCGTAAAGTGAACGTCTGCCACTATTGGTTGGAAATAACCATCGGCTTTCAGACGGGCTGAGATATTTTTCATGTTTTCAGCCTCGCGGGTTCCTTGCGTGGTGAAACGCACCAGTTCGCCTCCCGCATCGATGATGCGTTTAGCCTGAGCTACACAGCCCTCCGTGTCGTTGGTATCAGTGGTAGCCATCGATTGGATGCGAATGGGGTTGTTACCGCCAATGGCTATATTTCCTACGTGGGCGACGGTACTAATTCGTCTTGTACTCATATTTGACTTCCGCTAAATCCTTGTTGGCTTTTTCTATCTTGGCCTTTAGGCCCTTTTTGTATTCGGCCAGCCGCAGAGCGACAGCCTCGTCTGCGAGAGCCAGCATTTCCACGGCAAGGATAGCCGCATTCTGGGCTCCATTTACACCGACGGTGGCAACAGGAATTCCTGGGGGCATTTGTATGATGCTCAACATGGCATCCAGTCCGTCCAGCATGCCTTTAATGGGTACACCGATGACAGGCAGGGTGGTTGATGCAGCTATGACGCCTGGTAGGGCAGCAGCCATGCCTGCGGCAGCGATGATTACTTTCAGTCCACGTTCTTTAGCCCCACGGGCAAAGTCCTCTACAGCCTCTGGTGTTCGGTGGGCCGAGAGGGCATTGACTTCAAACGGCACCTGCAGTTCGTTAAGCAGCTGGCAGGCTTTCTCCATAACGGGCAGGTCTGACGTACTGCCCATGATAATGCTTACAAGTGGTTTCATTGTATTCTTAATTCTTGTTTCTTAATTCTGAACTCTCAAAATAGTAATATCGCTGTAGCGGCGCAGAATCCTCCAACCCAGAATCCTACCACTACCTGTGCTAAGTTGTGCTGACGGAGAATCATGCGACAGCTGCCTAAGATGCCTGCAGTCAGGAATACCAGACAGAGCCACCAAACAGGATTGAAGCCAAGATAGAAGGAAAAGGCGAATAACGCTCCTCCTACACCTCCAATGGCTGCCGTATGGGTGGATATTTTCCACCAGATGTTGATAAGTGCGCATATCATTTGCACTAGTAGGGCAGCCACGATGATGCTACTCATAAAGTGAGGCATGTGTAGACGCTCCATTACATAAATGCAGGTGAAATAGCAGGTGATAGAGATGATATAGGGTACCATACGGCGCTCACGCTGTCCCAGTTCAATGAGATTCCAACCTTGATATCGTCTATAGAGGTGAATCAATAGGGTAGGCAGCAGAATAGTGAAGAGATATGTCAGCGCAAGAACCTGAATTTTGTATATCAAGGGGAACATACTCAGGTAGCTGAACATAAAGAGTGTTGCCAAACCCAATATGGGCAGGTAGAATGGCGTAAACAGCATACTGACGATGCGGGCTGTTAAAATCATTTGCTCTTGTCTCTTCATCCCTTCTCTTTGAACGCTTAATTATTTAACTTTTAGCTCCCTTTCCTCAATCTCGCAATGGGAATACCCATTTGTTCGCGATATTTTGCCACTGTTCGACGGGCGATGGGATAGCCCTTCTTGCTCAGGAGGTCTTTCAGCGCATCGTCGCTGAGCGGTTTCCGCTTATCTTCACTCTCAATGCACTCACGTAAGGTTGCCTTGATTTCGCGTGTCGACAGCTCCTCGCCATCAGCCGTAATATATCCGTCGCTAAAGAAGAAGCGCAAGGGAAAGGTTCCCCAGCGGGTCAAAGCATATTTAGAGTTGGACACGCGCGAGATAGTGCTTAGGTCTAGACCGGTCTTCTCGGCAATGTCCTTCAGTATCATAGGTCGTAGTGAGGCCTCGTCGCCGTCCTCAAAGAATTGGTGCTGCCACTGGATGATGGCTTGCATGGTGATGGTTAGCGTATGTTGACGTATCCGAATGGCTTCTATAAACCCTTGGGCGGCATCCACCTTCTTTTTGGTATAGAGTAGGGCTTCCTTCATCTGGCGGCTCATGTGCTCCTTGTCGTTTTGATATTCCTTCAGTGTGTCCGTAAACGACTGCGAGATATGTAACTCAGGGATGTCGCCCGTATTCAAAGTAAAGGTCACTGTGCCATCATCGTGGGTGTCGACAATGAAGTCGGGGGTAATCTGTTGCAGCGAGCGTCCGATGGTTTCGCTGATAGAGGCACCGGGCTTAGGGTTTAGCTTGCGCAGTTCGCTGATAAGCGTCTGTGCCTGTAAATCGCTGAGCTTCAGTATTTGTTGCAGTTTTCCCCAGTGCTTTTTGGTAAACAATTCGAAGTGCTCTTGCAAAGTCAGTTTCATTAGTTCTCTCAGGCGTGAAGGCTCTCGGCGCTGTACTTGTAGCAACAGACACTCTTGCAGCGAACGGGCACCAATGCCTGCAGGGTCGAACTCCTGCAGTTTGTGAAGTATATGCTCGATATGTTTTTCGGACACATCTAAATGGTGGTAGATGGCCAATTCGTCGCTGAGTTGAGAGAGCGATTTGCGTAACAGTCCGTCGTCGTCCAGCGAACCTATCAGGTATTCCATGATGTTGCGTTCTTGTTCGGTCAGCTCTGTCATGTTCATCTGTTCGTTCAATTGGTCAATAAACGACTCCGTCTGTCCGTAGACCATGTCCTCACGGCTTTCTCCATGTTCAGTGCCGTTATAGTACACAGGCAAATCCTCATCGTCGCGCCCTATCGATTCTAAGGCAGCGTCTATAGCCGATTGGCGTTCTTCTTGCTCGTAGCTATTGTCAGCATTTTCTGTATTCTCCGAATTATCTGTTGGTTCCGAGAACTCAGAGGACTCATTGCCCTCGCCGTCCGATGGCTCAAGTGCAGGGTTATCGTTCATTTCAGTATTGATGCGTTCCAGCAGTTGCATGATGGGCATTTCCGTAAGATGGGCTTGCAATAGTTGTTGCTGCGTAAAGCCCTGTGACAGTTTTTGCTGTTGGGTCAACTTCTGTTCCTGTATCTGTTCCTGTGCCATAGCGTTATTCCCAATAAGTGAGTGTGCGTTTTTGAAGAACGGTGACCTGCTGGGTCTTGTTGCCTTTCTCCCAATAGGTAAGGTTCATCGAGTTGCTACTCCAGTTACCGTTGTCGTCGCGGGTGATGTAGTTGTTGCGCATATTGATGGTCATGATGCATTCCATGTTCTTGTCATATACCTTCTGCTGCTGGGTTAGTATCTCGTCCTGATCATTATAGGTATAGTCGTTGACATAGCGGATGCCTGCCGTCTCGTTGGTCAGGGTGCGCTGCGTCAAATGGTAGCTGTCGTCATAGGTGTATTCTACAAGGCTGAAGCCATCTTTCTCCTTCATTTTGGCGCGCAGAAGGTAGCCGTAGCGATCGTATTCCCGGTCTACGAGGTCGGGGTTCTCTAACTGTCCATGACCGCTGAAGTGCATGAATTGTTCTTCAGCCACGGCATTCTCGGTGACCACCTCCTGTACGTCGCCGTGTAGTCCCATGCAGAGGGCATCTTTATAATAAGATGCGGTGTTGAGGAATAGGATTCCTATCTCCCGTGAGCCATTCTCTTTCTCGTAGACAGACATCTTGATGCTACCGAAATCGTCTATATAGTACCAGGTGTTATCGCGTTGGGAGAAGTCACCATAGTCCTTCTGCATCTTATAAAGAAAGTATTGAAAATTTTTCTCAAGCATATTGGGGGTACTATATGGACCGATGGTAACGTATGCAGAGGTGACCAACTTGGTCTCAGTGGCGATGCTCAGCATGAGTTTGGCCCGTATACCGTAGAAGTTGCCACGGAAATAGTAGTCCTCCCCATCGTCAGATTGTCCCCATTCGGTAAAGTCGCCAGCCTTCAAGGATACGCGAACGCTGTCAAGGGGACCTTCTATGGGTATGCCTGCCACCTGGATGCTGCGCGGGTCAGTCTGAGGTTGGGCAGTAGCTGTCAAGAGCATGCTCCAGAACAATATGAACGTCAATAATTTCTTCATTGCGCTGCAAAGTTACTATTTTTTTGTAACTTTGCAGCAAAAACTGAAAGAATTATGAAGATATTTGCAGTAGGAATGAATTATATCCAGCACAATAAAGAGCTGGATGGTGCGTTATATAAACCAGAGCGTCCCGTGATTTTCACCAAAGCTGACTCGGCATTACTGAAGGATCACAAGCCCTTCTTTATCCCCGATTGGTCGGAACAAGTGGACTATGAAACGGAACTGGTGGTAAGAATCTGCAGGCTGGGCAAGAGCATTCCCGAACGCTTTGCCCATCGTTATTATGACGCTGTGACTGTCGGCATCGACTTCACGGCACGCGACTGGCAGCGTGAGGCCCGCAAGAACGGTCTGCCGTGGGAAATCTGTAAGGGTTTCGACGGCTCGGCAGTCATCGGTGAGTGGGTTGACAAGGAGAAATTCCTGGATATACAGGCTCTGCACTTCCATCTGGATATCAACGGGAAGACGGTGCAGGAGGGCTGTTCGAGCGATATGCTCTATAAGGTGGATGAACTGATAGCCTACATTTCACAGTTCTTTACCCTGAAGACAGGAGACCTGTTATACACAGGAACACCGGTGGGTGTAGGCCCCGTTCACATCAATGACCATCTGGAAGGGTGGATCGAAGAACGAAAAGTATTGGAATTTAACTGTAAGTGATTAGGACATATATAATAGGTATAGGACTGTTGCTGGTATGTCTGACGACGAGTGCACAGAAGTTTTTCAACCTGACTGCAGAGCAAGTCAGGATTGACTCGTTGTTGCCTGTCTTTACCTATAGGCAAGCATTAGGTTATCACTATGCAGACTCTGTCTATGATGTCTCAATTGCCTATCCTGAGTATATTCCGATGAGTGAGGCAGACATTCTGCGCTACCAGTCCGTTACGGATGCCCCGTTGACTGCAGACCCCGACATTGCACAAGGTATCGCTGTCGATCGTAGACAAGGAGAACTGGTGGCATCGTTTGTTCCGCTGGTCTATCGTGACGGCCATTACCAGAAATTGGTGAGCTTTATGTTGCAGGTGACAGCCAAACCCAAAGAAAAGACTGTCGTCAGGAGGGCTTCGGCAATAGAAAGCCGATATGCCGACCATTCGGTATTCCGCACAGGACGATGGGTGAAAATCAGTATTCCCCAGACGGGCATCTATCAACTGACGGACGAAGTGGCTAAACAGGCAGGCTTCACAAGTGCTAGTAAGGTGAGAATATATGGCTATGGTGGAGCATTGCAACCTGAACAGTTGACGGCAGACTATCTGCAAGAAACTGACGACCTGCAAGAGGTGCCGACATGTACTGTCAATGGCCGAAGGTTGTTCTATGGCATCGGTCCCGTTACCTGGGACAGCAATCACCATCGTGTGCGTAATCCCTATTCAAACTATGGATACTACTTCCTTACAGAGGATGAAGAAGAACCTTATACGATAGATGAAAAGACGTTTCAGTCTCAGATATATCCGCTAGCCGATGATTATAATACGCTTTATGAAGTGGATAACTACGCCTGGTATCATGGTGGACGAAACCTGTATGATGCCACTGAACTGAAGGCTGGTGGCAGCAAGACGTTTACGTTGGAGTCAACAGGTACAACAGGCGAGGGCTCGCTGACTGTGGCCTTGTCAGGGGCTGGTGCTTCTACAGTGCTTGTCAGCATCAATGATACCGAGTTGGGAACGATGGTTATACCATCCAATGGTGAATACGAGCGTATGCGTACTGCGGAGCGTACTTTCAGTGGACTGGATTGCCTGCAGAAGAGCAATCAGGTGACCATTCGTGTTCAGTCTGGTTCAGGAACAGTCAGACTGGACTATTTGTCCATCCATGCCAATCAGCCTAAAGAGGCTCCTGACCTGAGTGCGGCCACATTCCCTGTACCAGAAGTGGTGTACGGTATCGTCAATCAAGACCATCATGCTGATGAAGCAGTGGACATGGTCATTATCATTCCCACCACCCAACAACTTCTGAAACAGGCGGAGCGGCTGAAAAAACTGCATGAGCAGAAGGATAACCTACGGGTGCGCATTGTGCCTGCCGATGAGCTCTTCAACGAGTTCTCCAGTGGTACTCCCGATGCCAATGCCTATCGTCGGTACCTGAAGATGCTTTACGATCGTGCAGAGACAGAAGCGGATATGCCGCGATACCTGTTGTTGCTTGGTGATGGTGCATGGGATAACAGAATGCTGAGCAGCGATTGGAAAGGTTATTCACCGGATGACTTCCTGCTTTGTTACGAGAGTGAGAATTCCTATAGTGCTACCGACTGTTTTGTCAGCGATGATTATTTTGGTCTGCTGGACGATAACGAGGGTGGCAATATGCTGTTAGCCAAGGGTGATATTGCCGTGGGCCGTATTTCGGCACGAACAGCAGACGAGGCAGCAGTGGTGGTAGACAAGATAGAAGCCTATGTCAACAATAGTAATGCTGGAGCTTGGCAGAATTTGGTATGCTTCATGGGTGATGATGGTAACGAGAATGCTCACATGGCCGATGCAAATACTGTGGCAGAAGAGGTGGAGCAACGCTATCCGACCTTCCTGGTAAAGCGAATTATGTGGGATGCCTATACCCGTGAGTCTTCCTCGACGGGTAATAGTTACCCTGACGTCACCAGGCTTATCAAGCAACAGATGCAACAGGGTGCACTCATCATGAACTATTCAGGACATGGACGTGCGGATGCCATTTCTCATGAGTATGTAATGCGGCTGAATGATTTTGCCAACACATCCTCAAGATTGCCTCTTTGGCTGACGGCCTCTTGCGACATCATGCCCTTTGACGGCCAGGAAGAGAATATTGGTGAAACGTCATTATTCTATAGAAAAGGTGGTTCCGTAGCTTTCTTCGGTACAACGCGAACGGTCTATCAGAGTTATAATCGCTGTATGAATCAGGCATTTACCCGCTATGTACTGAGTCGCGATGAAGAAGGCAAAATGTTACCTATAGGAGAGGCTGTTAGAAAGGCCAAAAACGAACTGGTAGATGCTGGTACGGATCGTACGCAGAACAAACTGCAGTATACACTATTGGGTGACCCGGCACTCCGGCTGGCAGCTCCCACGCGCACTATTCAGGTAGAAAAGATTAATGATGTTTCCCTGTCGACTGGTGAGGTGCTGAAATTGAGTGCTGGTTCTACAGCAACAGTCAGCGGTAGTGTGCTGAACCAGGACGGACAGGTGGATGCGGAGTTCGACGGAATGCTGACTGCTACGGTCCGAGACGCACGTGAGTTGGTAACCTGTAAGCAGAATGATCCGTCTGAGGCCAGTAAGCCTTTCGAATATTACGATAGGCAGAATGTCATATTCAGTGGTAGTGACCAGGTTCAGCAAGGGCGCTTCACGTTCACCTTCGCCGTGCCCAAGGATATCAGTTACTTAGACCAGACAGGACTGATCAACCTGTATGCTGTTAATGATGAAAAGACGATAGTGGCCAGTGGCGTCAGCGACCAACTGATGATGGTTAGCGCAGAGGAACGGCCTCTTAACGAGACAGGTCCTACCATCTATTGCTATCTGAATAGTTCGTCGTTTGTCAATGGTGGCAGCGTGAACCCTACACCTTATTTTGTGGCACAGTTGAATGATGAGGATGGTATCAATGCTACAGGTAACGGAATAGGTCATGACTTACAGTTGATCATTGATGGTGAAATGTCCAAGACCTACTCGCTGAACGATTACTTCCAGTATGATTTCGGTAGTTACACCAGTGGTAGTGTGGGCTTTTCCATTCCTGAATTGCCATACGGAGACCACAAGTTGTTGTTCCGTGCCTGGGATATCTTGAATAATTCTTCCGTAGCAGAGCTGAATTTCCGTGTCGAGAAGGGGCTGGAGCCCAGATTCTTTGACGTGGAATGTACAAAGAATCCCGCCAGTACCACTACGTCATTCAGAGTCATACATGACA
This sequence comes from uncultured Prevotellaceae bacterium, assembly GCA_900318795.1. Lineage (GTDB taxonomy): Bacteria > Bacteroidota > Bacteroidia > Bacteroidales > Bacteroidaceae > Prevotella. Next base: position 49,522 of record ONLU01000004.1, read on the forward strand.
GGGTGGGCTGTAATATGGATGTCGTGCTGGATGTGTTTGATATTTCAGGTCGTCATCTGTGGTCGTATGCAGAAGGAGGAGTGTCAACCGACAATACCTATACCATAGATTGGGATCTTACTGTTGATGGCGGACGTCATCTTCAAACGGGGGTATATCTCTATCGGGTCCGTATCAGTAGTGACGGCAGCAGCTATGCCTCAAAAGCCAAGAAACTAATTGTACTCACATATAAATAATGTATTTGGACTATGAAGAAAAGACTAAGCATAATTCTTTTGACAGTGGGTCTGCTTTTTGGACTGGCCGCAAATGGTCAGGATACCAAGAGCCAGTTCAATCCCATTGAACACGCTGTTGTCTCGCAGACAATAGCCCCCGATGCCCGTGCTGCGGGTATGGGTGATGTTGGTGTGGCAACCGATCCGGATGTGAACTCGCAATATTGGAATCCGGCCAAGTATCCTTTTTGTATCAGCCGTGCCGGCATAGCATTGAACTATACACCATGGTTGCGTAAACTGGTGAATGATATTGATTTGGCTTATGTGGCAGGTTACTATCGCATTGGTGACTATGCTGCAGTCAGTGGTTCGTTGCGCTATTTTTCATTGGGCGAGGTAATGACGTCGTTTGAGGAGAATGCCATGACGGTAAAACCCTATGAAATGTCGTTGGATGTGGGTGCTTCTCTAATGCTGAGTGAAAAGTTTTCTATCGCTGCTGCTATTCGCTGGTTGTATAGCGACCTGCGCTACGACTATACGGAGAATGCTTCTCCCGCATCGGCCTTTGCTGCAGACATAGCATGCTATTATAATAACTATATCAATATAGGTCAGCGTGAGTGTCAGCTAGGATTGGGTTTGAATATCTCGAACGTAGGTTCGAAGATTACCTATTTCGGTGATGATCGCTCACATTTCCTGCCTGCCAACTTACGTATTGGTGCCTCGCTCATGGTCCCTGTGGACGAATATAACAGGTTCTCCATTGCTGCTGACGCCAATAAACTGTTGGTGCCAACGATTCCCAAACAAGAAGATGGTGAGTCGAAAGAAGACTACGAACAACGCGTCATTCAGGAGTATAATGATGTGAGTTCTATTTCCGGTATATTCAAGAGTTTTCATGATGCTCCTGGTGGCTTTAAGGAGGAACTGGAGGAAATCCAGTGGAGCTTGGGTGCTGAGTATGTCTACCACGACCAGTTCTCGTTACGTGCTGGTTATCATCATGAGTCGGAGAATAAGGGTAACCGTAAGTACTTCACTGTTGGTGGCGGTTTCCGCATGAGTGTTTTCTCGCTGGATGTGGGCTATGTCATTTCAACTGCCAAGACCAACCCGCTTGACCAGACGTTGCGTTTCAGCCTTGCCTTCGATCTGGACGGCATCAAGGACTTATTTAAGAGGTAAAAAAGTGCTATGATCAGAGTAGGAATGGGATACGATGTCCACCAGTTGGTTTCTGGTAGGGACTTGTGGATAGGAGGCATTCGCTTGGAGCATGAGAAAGGTTTGCTGGGACATAGCGATGCTGATGTGTTGATTCATGCCATTTGTGATGCCATTCTGGGGGCTGCCAATATGCGTGATATAGGCTATCACTTCCCGGATACATCGGCAGAAACTGAAGGAATGGACAGCAAGATAATACTGCGCAAGACAATAGAGCTGATAGCCACCAAGGGTTATCACCTTGTAAATATAGATGCAACCATTTGTGCTGAGCGGCCTAAAATGAATCCTCACATTCCCCAAATGCAGGAAGTGATGGCTCAGGTGATAGGGTGTGAGACCGATGCTGTGTCTATCAAGGCTACTACAACAGAGAAGCTGGGCTTTACGGGACGCCAGGAAGGCATTTCCGCCTATGCGGTAGCCCTAATAGAGAAATAACATAAAAAAAACACCACTACTCATCAACGAGCAGTAGTGTTCAAAAAGCCTATGTTTAACTAAAAATCCTTTTCAAAACAAATTCCAGTCTTTCAACTGGAGGTCTGCCGTTAGGCAGCATATTCTATTTTCATACTAACATTCATTTAGAAAAGAAAGTTATGAGCGCCTCACGGCGATCACTGTTATCCTAACACATTTAAAACTTTCTTCTTACCAATAACTAAAAACCTAAAACTATAAATATTACTACTAACCTAAAACAATCTATTAACCATTCTTGACTTCACTTAGTCAAGTGTCATAACTTTCGTTTGACGATGCAAAGGTACGAACTATTTTCATTCCTGCAATGTTTTCCCATCTTTTTTCTCTAAAAAGTGCCTCGTTCTTGACCTAAATCAACCAATTGTGTGCGAAAACACCTCAAAATCTCACCTTTTTTATCTTTTTGCTTCTTTACTTTTAAATAATTTCGTACCTTTGTCAACTGTTCAAAGAACATGTATGCGAGTACTGATTGTAAATACGAGTGAAAAGACTGGTGGCGCTGCTGTGGCTGCCAATAGGTTGATGGAGGCGCTGAAAAACAATGGTGTGAAAGCCAAGATGCTGGTTCGCGACAAGGAAACAGATCAGTTGACGGTTTGTTCGTTGCCCCCGTCATGGCGTCAGAAGTGGCACTTTTTGTGGGAGCGATTGGTCATTTGGGTGCATCTTTGGCTCAAGCGCAAGCATTTATTTGAGGTGGACATTGCCAATAGCGGCACAGATATAACCAGTTTGCCTGAGTTTAAAGAGGCTGATGTCATTCACTTGCATTGGATCAATCAGGGAATGTTGTCGCTGAAAGACATCCGAAAGATATTAGACACAGGAAAACCTGTTGTGTGGACCATGCATGACATCTGGCCTGCAACAGCTATTTGTCACTATAATCGTGGCTGTGAGCAGTACCAGTCGCAATGCAAGAAGTGTCCATTGTTGCCAAGTGGTCGCTTGGTTCAAAAGATATGGAACCGCAAAAAACAAATGCTCGATGGGCATCGTGTCACCTACGTGTGCTGTAGCGAATGGCTGGCTAACGAAGCCCGGAAGGGTGCTCTGCTGAAGGGGCAACGTGTTGTCAGTATTCCTAACACCATTGATACGCGACTGTTTTGTCCAAAGGACAAGCAACAAGCCCGGCAATCGATGGCACTGCCCACCGACCGTCGCATTATCCTCTTTGTCTCCCAACGAGTTACCGATCCTCGCAAGGGCATCGGCTATTTTGTAGAGGCAGTCAACTTGTTGGTCAATCAACATCCAGAGATGAAAGAAAATACAGGTGTGGCAATTCTTGGGGGCCATGCCGAAGAAGTGGCATCGCAACTGGCCTTGCCTTCTTACCCATTGGGATATGTCAGTGAGTTGTCAAGTATCATAAGTGCTTACAATGCGGCTGATGTATTCGTCATACCATCGTTGGAGGACAATCTGCCCAATACCATTATGGAGGCCATGGCCTGTGGTGTGCCATGTGTGGGATTTCGCGTAGGCGGCATACCAGAAATGATTCGCCATCAGGAAAACGGTTATGTGGCTCATGAACGTGATGCTGCCGACTTGGCAAAGGGCATCCATTTTGTACTGGCTGATGCTGACCATGATGCACTGAGCCGTACATGTCTGCATCATGTGGCTAAGAACTACTCTCAACAAAGTGTTGCCAGACAATATATTGAAGAATACCAAAACATAATGGCTCCTAAAACGCAAAAGTCATGAATCCACAGACGCAAGCCCTACTTCTCTCTGCATCAACACTGCGCATGCTGCCCCATATTGCCATTTTCCTGGCTAATAGGAAGTTGTTTGCAACAGACCTGTTAAAGGTGCAGGATGGAAAACCTACTGTGCTCAACTTTATCAAGGCCTGCACGCGTGAGCGTACGTTCAGAAACTTGTTTTACTATCGGATTGGTGAATATTTGTCAGCTCCTATACGTTGGCTGTTGCCCCCTGAACCTACGCTCCACATCTGGTGCCCTGAGATAGGAGCCGGCTGCCATTTTGAGCACAACTATGCCACCTATCTTAATGCTGAGCGCATAGGCTGCAATTTCTACTGTCTACAGCTTGTTACTTTAGGTAACGATTCTCAGCAGCGACGTCCCGTCATCGGCGACAATGTGAGCATTTTTACTGGAGCTACTGTGTTTGGCGGCATTACCATTGGCAACAATGTCACCATTGGTGCTGGCTGCGTAGTGCACCGAAGCGTGCCTGACGGATGCACTGTTGTGGGTAATCCTGCTTTCATCGTGCGACGTAACGGGCAAAGAGTAAATGAACCGTTATGATGATTACTACATTTCTTTTCCCCCGCTGGTGGACAGTTTCGTTTTTCGTACTTTTTGCCTTACTGTACTGCCAGGCCCAGCCTCATTTCGATGGCATTGCCTGTTGGGGCGATAGCAAGACAGAAGGCGGCCAGGAATCAGGTATATCCTATCCCGGCATTCTCCAGGAGTTATTGCAGCAGGAAGGTTACCAGATAGAAGTCTTTAACTTCGGTGCCAATGGTGAGAGAACCACTGAAATTATGCAGCGTCAAGGCTCTTATCCTTTCATGGTTCAGCCTTTCACCATACCTGCATCGGCTGCCAAGGAGGTAAAAATCGCTATCAATAGCAGGCTGCGGGTGCCCGAGGCAGGATGCAATCCTTGTTATATAGCAGGTGTGGAAGGCAGCATCAGACATGACTGGAGCGACCCAAGTCAGACGACATTCTATTTCCAGCGAAAACGAGACGGCTTAGAGGTCTTCGTCTCGGAGCCTACACAGATAGATACCGATGCTATGCGCAACCATCGCAACGACCTGATGGTACTTGATATTGGATATAATGGTGGTTTTGCTGGTATAGACAATTGGATTGAGCAGCTTTTCCAGATGATAGCCTACTCTGAATGCAAGGACTATATTGTTATAGGCCGAGCCAGCCATTATTATACCGAATCATCTAATCTGGAACCGAAGTTCGCACGAGCTTTTGAGAATCGATACATCAATCTGTGTAAATACTACATCGACGAAGGTCTACAAAAAGCAGGTATAGAGCCTACAGCTGGCGATTTGGCCGACATTGCAGCGCGTCGTCCACCGCGCTCACTGTTTCTTGACGAGCACCATGAGAACCACTTTGGTTATGCCATCAAGGCACAATTGGTGTTCGATAAACTGAAAGAATTGGGCTACATCTCGCCAGTAGCATCTATAAATATTCAGGAAGCTCATCCCTCTTCCAGCACGATATACAACCTGCAAGGACAAAAGATTGGACGGGTGACCAAGAGTGGAATATACATTGTCAACGGAAAGAAAATTTTTATCAAGCCATGATACTCATCTCCATAGTTACCATTACCTATAATGCAGCGCGCAGCCTGCAGCGCACGCTGGATAGTGTGAGCTGTCAGACCTATCCACATTTGGAACACTTGATCGTGGATGGTGCATCGAAAGATGACACATTGCAGATGGCACGGCACTATCAGGAGGCCAGCCCTTACGAAGTCGTTGTTAGTTCGGAGCCCGATAAGGGACTCTATGATGCCATGAACAAGGGGTTGAAGCGTGCTACCGGCGACTATGTCGTTTTTCTGAATGCTGGTGATGCCTTTCATAGCAAAGATACGATACAGACGGTGGTCAATGCCGCCAGCTCTCAGCCCTCATCCGTCAGTTCTCAGCGCCTCCCAGCCGTTGTCTATGGCGATACTGCCATTACCGATGCAGAGGGACATTTCCTTCATCTGCGCCGTCTGCGCCCTCCCAAGGAGTTGTCATGGCGTTCGTTCCGTCAGGGCATGCTGGTGTGTCATCAGGCCTTCTATGCCCGTTTGGACATTGCCCGACAGACACCTTATAATCTACAGTATCGTCATTCAGCTGATGTGGACTGGTGTATCCGCATCATGAAAGAAGCAGACCGTCAGGGACTCGCTCTTGTGAATACCGGTACTGTATTGGCGGACTTTGAAGAAGGGGGTAATACCACTCAGAACCACAGGGCCTCGCTCATGGAGCGCTATCAAGTGATGTCTCATCATTATGGTCTTGTTCAGACATTCTTCCTGCATGTCTGGTTTGTCATTCGTGCAGTGTTGTAAATTGGAGTGCACTTGAAAAAGTTTTTCTCTTTACTCTCGGAAAATCCTAAATATACTGGGCTTTTTGCTCACTTAATCGTACCTGTGACATACGTCGAAGGTACTCTAGAAATCGAAAAAGCCCAAAATTCTTTTGGCTTTTTGCTCACTTAATCGTACCTTTGCAGGCAAATCAATGAATAAAGAAATGAAAAGACGTTTATTTCTCGCCCTTATCATGCTGTTTTCGCTGACAAGCGTTCAGGCCCAAAATAGTAAAAACCATCTATTAGAGGTGGCCAAGAACCTGGAGATTTTCAATGCCCTGTATAAGAACCTGGACATGATGTATGTGGATACTCTCGATGCCAATAAGGTGATTACCACGGGTATAGATGCGATGCTGAACTCGTTGGACCGCTATACGGAGTATTATCCTGAGGAACGCCAGAAGGAGTTGAAGCAGATGCTGACAGGTAAGTATGCAGGCATCGGAGCGTTGATACGCTATCATCAGAAGCGCAAGCAAGTTGTGATAGACGAACCCTACGAAGGTACACCTGCAGCTCGTGCGGGTCTGAAAAAGGGAGACATCGTGATGCAAATTGACGATACGGTGATGACCGATAAGAACACCAGCTATGTCAGCAGCCACCTGCGTGGTGAAGCAGGCACGAGTTTTGTGTTGAAGGTGCTTCGTCCTACGACGGGTAAGACGCTGAAATTCAAGATTACACGTGAGAGTATAAACATGCCTGAGATTATCTGGTACGGAATGCTTCCCCAAGAGGTGGGCTATATCAATCTGAGTACGTTTACAGGCGAGCCTTCCAAACAGATGCGTCTGGCTTATATTGCCCTCAAGAAGCAGGGTGCTAAAAAGTTGATACTGGACCTGCGTGGCAACGGAGGCGGCTCCCTGTCAGAGTGTGTTGATATCCTAAGCATGTGGTTGCCGAAAGACCAGAAAATCGTGGAAACGAAAGGCAAGCTGAAGAGAGCCAATTCAGAGTACAAGACCCGTTTAGAGCCAATAGACACCATCATGCCCATCGTGGTGCTGGTAAACCGTGAAACGGCTTCCGCCTCAGAGATTACCAGTGGAGCCTTACAAGACTTGAAGCGCGGTATCATTATAGGTACGCGTACCTATGGTAAGGGATTGGTACAAGTGCCCAATGTTGAACTGCCTTATAATGCTAATTTGAAACTGACAACCTCTCGCTACTTCTTACCCAGCGGGCGAGGCATTACCATGGAAGAAGGTATCAAGCCAGACGTGGAGGTTAAACCAGATACAATGGCTAATGTAACCCTCTATCTGGACCGCTTGGATTCTACGGAGGTGGCATTCGGCTATGTCGTGGACTATATCGCTAAGCATCCGACCATAGCTTCAGCTACAAATTTCCACTTGACTGATGCAGACTATGAGGAATTTAAACAGCGTGTAATGAAGGCAGGCTTTACCTATGACCAGCTGAGTAAGAAACAGTTTGGTGAACTGGAGAAAGCCATGAAGTTTGAGGGCTACTATGAGGAAGCCCAGGCAGAACTGGAAGCCTTGAAGGCCAAGATAGACCATCATAACCTGAGCAGTGACTTGGACCGTCATCGCAATGAGATACAGCAGATGTTGGAACAAGACATTGTTTCAGCCTACTATTATCAAGGTGGTCAGTTGCAGATAGGATTGCGCAACGACAAAACCTTGCAGGAGGCTGAGCGTATCTTGAATACGTCAGGAGAGTATGAGCGGATTCTGAAGAGTGGCTATCAGCCAAAGCAAGAATCAGGGAACCAATAGTTTCGTGAGTTCTTTCATTCCTTCTGAGGCACCTTTTTGAATCTGTATAACCTTGCTATTGCCTGTTGATACGGGCTTGGGGTCTATCAGATAGATAGGGATGCCCGGACGTGTGTATTGGATGAGGCCTGCTGCAGGATAAACATTGAGCGACGTGCCGATGATGATAAAGATGTCCGCTTCCTGGCATTCGGCAGCAGCTGCAGTAATCATGGGGACCGCCTCACCAAAGAAAACAATGAACGGGCGTAGCAGAGAGCCGTCACCAGCCTTTGTGCCAGGAACAATCTCGCAGTTGTCCGGTGTCAGCAGTTGCTGGTAGCGTGGGTCGTCCGGATCGTTGCTGGAGCATACCTTCATCAGTTCTCCGTGCAAGTGGATAACCTTCTTGGAACCAGCCTGCTCATGCAGGTTGTCCACATTTTGGGTAACCACCGTCACATCGAAGTTCTCCTCCAAGGCAGCTACCAGTTTGTGTCCTTCATTGGGCTTCACATTCCAGCACTTCTTGCGCAGCATGTTGTAGAAGTTGGTCACTAAGGTAGGATCGTTTAGCCATCCTTCATGGGTAGCCACCTGCTGTACGGGATATTCTTCCCATAATCCATCGGCATCGCGGAAAGTTTTCAGTCCACTCTCGACAGACATGCCGGCACCAGTCAAAACAACTATCTTTTTCATAAGCAAAGTATTAAGAATGCACAAAATTAGCATTTTTTTTTGAAATATCGCACGTAAATCGCAGATTATTTGTACCTTTGCGCCCGATTTTATAATAAATAAGGTATAAATGATGGATAAAGTAAGTTATGCATTGGGTATCGGTATTGGTCATCAGTTGGCCAATATGGGCGGCTCAGAGCTTAATATCGATGATTTTGCCCAGGCAGTCAAAGACGTTCTGTCTGGCAACGAGTTAAAGGTCAAGAGCAGTGATGCTCAGCGTATTGTGCAGGAGTTCTTTGCTGCACAGGAAGAGAAAATCAACAAGCAGCGTGCCGAGCAGGGCAAGGCACATAAAGAGGCAGGTGAGCATTATTTGGCAGAGAATGCCAAAAAGGATGGTGTGGTAACACTGCCCAGCGGCTTGCAATATCAGGTGCTGAAAGAAGGCAATGGCAAAAAACCTACTGCCAAGGATTCTGTGAAATGCCATTATGAGGGATTCCTTATTGATGGTACGGTGTTTGACAGCAGCGTTCAGCGTGGCGAGCCTGCCGTGTTTGGTTTACAACAGGTAATAGCTGGTTGGACTGAAGGTTTGCAGTTGATGCAGGAAGGCGCTAAATACCGTTTCTTCATTCCTTATCGCTTGGCTTATGGCGAGGGTGGTGCAGGTGCTTCTATTCCTCCCTATGCAGCTCTGATCTTCGATGTGGAACTGATACAGGTCATGTAATTTCAGAATAACGACATAAACGTAATAACGATAATTTAAACAACAATGAAAAAGTTTACTGTTACTGCTCTTGCAGCAGTTGCTGCCGTCATGATGTATGCATCATGCGACAATGGCGCTCCTAAGGCCAGCCTGAAGAGCGATGTAGATACCGTTAGCTATGCTATCGGTATGGCTCAGACCCAGGGTCTGAAGGATTATCTGGTAGGTCGTCTGGGTGTTGATACCACCTATATGGACGAGTTTATCAAAGGTCTGAACGAAGGTGCTAATGCCGGTGACGACAAGAAAAAGGCTGCTTACTATGCTGGTATCCAGATTGGTCAGCAGATCAGCAATCAGATGGTAAAGGGTATCAACCACGAACTCTTTGGTGATGACTCTACCAAGACCATCTCTCTGAAGAACTTCATGGCAGGTTTCATCAGTGGTACTACCGGCAAGGGTGGTCTGATGACTCCCGACTCTGCCGCTCAGGTGGCTCAGCAGCTTATGCGCGCCATCAAGGCCAAGAATATGGAGAAAGAGTTTGGTCCTAACAAGAAGGCCGGTGAGGACTTCCTGAAGGAGAATGCCAAGAAGCAGGATGTGAAGACCTTGAAGAGCGGTGTTCAGTACAAGGTTATCAAGGAGGGAACTGGTGCTCTGCCTAAGGATACCTCTCTGGTGAAGGTTCACTACGAGGGTAAGACTCTGGACGGCAAGGTATTCGACAGCTCTTACAAGCGTAATGAGCCTACAGAATTCCGTGCCAATCAGGTTATCAAGGGTTGGACTGATGCACTGTTGCACATGCCCGCTGGATCAATTTGGGAGGTTTACATTCCTCAGGAACTTGCTTATGGTGAGCGCCAGCAGGGTGCTGACATCAAGCCTTTCTCTATGCTGATCTTCAAAATTGAACTTCTCGAAGTAGACGGCAAGAAATAAGTAATGCAAGAAACAAGACAAAACAAAATAGCGCGTCTGCTTCAGAAGGAACTGAGTGTTATCTTTCAGGAGCAGACGCGCTCCTTACACGGAGTAATGGTCAGCGTTACCAGGGTCAAGATTAGTCCTGACCTCAGTATTTGCACGGCCTATCTCAGCATCTTCCCCTCAGAGAAAGGTGAAGAGCTGATTAAGAACATTACAAAGAATGAGAAGCAGATACGTTATGAGTTGGGTACTCGTGTCCGCTATCAGTTGCGTATCATTCCTGAATTGCGCTTCTTCATAGACGATTCTCTCGACTATATGGAGCGTATTGATGAATTGTTGAAGAAATAAATGAATTTCCCGTTTTACATAGCCCGGCGCTACCTCTTTTCGAAGAAGTCGACCCATGCCATCAATGTGATTAGCGGCATCTCCGTAGTAGGTGTTGCAGTAGCCTCGATGGCACTGGTGGTGACGCTGAGCGTGTTCAACGGATTTCATGATATGGTGGCTTCGCTGTTCACCCAGATGGACCCCCAATTGAAGATCACTTCCCTGAAAGGTAAGACCTTCCCAGCTGACGACCCTGTGCTGACTAAGATACGCCGGCTTCCTCAGGTGGAAGTGGCAACAGAGTGCTTGGAAGATCAGGCGTTGGCTGTCTATCAGGACCGTCAGTTGATGGTCAAGGTGAAAGGTGTGGAAGACAATTTCGACAGTCTGACCCATATCCGTGAGATCTTGGAGGGCGATGGCAAGTTTGAGTTGCATGCTGCTGACATGAACTATGGCATCCCTGGATTGGGAGTTGCCTATCTGCTGGGAATGGGTTATACTTACGACCAACCTTTGAAGATATATGCACCCAAGCGTGAAGGTCAGCTTGACATGGCTAATCCTGCAGACGGATTCGTGGAGGATGAATTGTTCTCGCCAGGTGTCGTGTTTTTGTTGAAACAAGGTAAGTACGACAAGAACTATATACTGACCTCCATTCATTTCACCCGTCGCCTTTTTGGGCAAGATGGCATGGTGTCATCGCTTGAGATACGCCTGAAGCCGGGCAGTGACTTTGATGCAGTAAAGTCTCAGATGCAGGAGTTGGCACAAGGAAAGTTCCTGATTAGTGACCGCTACGAGCAACAGGACGACACCTTCCGTATCATGAAGATAGAAAAGCTCATTGCCTATATCTTCCTGACGTTTATTCTGGTGATTGCCTGTTTCAACATCATCGGCTCCCTCTCCATGCTCATTATTGACAAGAAAGACGACGTAGTGACCTTGCGTAATCTAGGTGCTTCCGATCATCAGATCACGCGCATTTTCCTTTTCGAAGGGCGTATGATTAGTGCCATTGGGGCTGTCATAGGCATAGCCATCGGGTTGTTGCTTTGCTGGATACAGCAGCAATACGGCCTGGTACGCCTGGGTAGCAGTGAGGGGTCTTTCATTGTCGATGCTTATCCTGTCAGCGTACACCCTATGGACATCGTCATCATCTTTGTGACGGTGCTGCTCGTAGGCTTTCTGGCCGTGTGGTACCCTGTTCGGTACTTCTCACGCCGACTTTTATCCTAAAGTGATATTCTCTACCTCTACCGGCTCATGCAAGAACAGCTGAGCCGACTCCTTGAACTTTTCCGGGTTTTCCGTGGTCAGGTAATGCACCTGTCCGTTCTTTGTGCAGTGCTGCTCTATCTCCGGGTGGCGTTCAAAGTAGCTTTTCAGGCTGTCTGCCACGTATTCTCCCTGCGAGACGATGCGGACACCGCGAGGAATGTATTTATGAATCTTAGGCAGTAGGATGGGGTAGTGGGTGCAGCCTAAGATGATGGTGTCAATTTCAGGGTCCATCCGCATCAGCTGGTCTACACGCTTCTTTACAAAGTAGTCAGCGCCAGGGGAGTCAGCCTCGTTATATTCTACCAGCGGAACCCAGAAAGGGCAGGCCACACCGGACACCTGTATGTCTGGAAAAAGCTTATGAATTTCCAGATTGTACGACTCGCTCTTGATGGTTCCTTCGGTTGCGAAGATTCCTATGTGACGGCTGTGCGTCAGCGAGCCTATCACTTCTGCCGTAGGACGTATCACGCCCAAAACGCGCCGATTGGGATCCAATTGTGGCAGGTCGTTCTGCTGGATGGAGCGCAGGGCTTTGGCAGAAGCTGTGTTACAACCTAAAACCACCAAGTGGCAACCCAATTCAAATAATCGGATGACCGCCTGGCGGGTAAATTCGTACACTACCTCAAATGAACGTGTTCCATAAGGCGTACGTGCATTATCGCCAAGGTATAGATAATCGTACTGTGGCAACAGGTGCCGTATACCGTGCAGAATGGTCAGTCCGCCATATCCGCTGTCGAAGATGCCTATGGGACCAGGAGCGCTGGGTAGCATACTTTTATCTGTCATTATTTCAGTAAGGCCTTGACAGCCTCAGTGATGTCTACACCCATGGCAGGGTTCAACCAGGGGGCATTGTTGTTATCCGTATTCAGGATAAAGGCAAAGCCACGCTCCTCGCCAATCTTTCTCAGTATTTCGTCCAGTTTCTGCTTCAAAGGCGCTATGGCGTCATACTGAGCGCGGCTAAGCAGTTTCTCGCTCTCCTTCTTGAAGGCAATGTTCTTGTCAAGTATCTCCTGAAGTTCGCTTTGGCGCTTCTGGAGAATGGTCCTTGGGTATGATGCCTGACCGTCGAGGAATTCTTCGTACTTCTTGTTAAAGTCGTCCTCTACGCGTTTTTGCTCATCCTCGTACTGAGATCTCAGTAGAGCCATGTCGGCCTGCATCTGTCCATATTCCGGCATGGTCTCCAGTGCTGCCTCGTAACTCAGATAGCCGTATTTGAAAGTAGCCTCGTTGGTCTGGGCAGAAACTGCCAGACCAACCAAGGCCATAATGATAATCAGTGTTGCTTTCTTCATAATCTCAAATAACTGTTAGTTGAAGTAGTACTTCACACCGAGCTGCAGTCGCCAGCACTGGCCGTAGCTATGGTTGTAGTCCCATGCCGTTTTCAGGTCGGTATTCATGCGGAAGATAGGCTGTGCACCTTCTTTCACCTCCTTGGCATTGGTGACGCTCAGAATCTTGAACATGTTGTTGCTCTGGCCAGGAATAATCTTGGCAACGCCCCACGATGATTTGAGCAGGTTACCGATATTCTCGATGTTGGCAATCAGCTGCAATTTGTGGCTGGTATTGCCAATCTTCAGGTCGAAGTCGTGAGCCCACTTGAAATCGAAGGTGTGTACCCAGGGAGCACGTGCACCATAAAGGTCAGCATACTCGCCCTTGTGGTTCTTCAGATAGTCATCCTGCTCGACAAAGTTCCAGAAAGCAATGCGGTCGTCATCGCTGACGAATTTGATTTCAGAGTCGTCGCGTGGAATGTACATCAGGTCATAGGACAGTCCGTCGCCGTTGATGTCGTTGCTGTAGGTATAGCTGTAGCCCGAGGGAGAATAGCCGCTATAGAACAGCGAGAAGTGGTCTTTGCCGTATTTGTAGCTGATGTTGGCAATCACGCGGTCTGGAGTAACAAACCCTGAGTTACGTACTTCAACGGCATTAGGTCCGTTGACGGTGTGCATGTATTGCCATGCAGACTGCGCATTGGAGCCAGGGAGTGCGGTAACTTCCCTGTTGACTGTGTGCGTATATGCAGCAGAGACGAAGAGGTTCTTGATGGGCTCTGCCTGCAACTGCAGGCTGGCAGTCCATCCGTGACCCTTGTGGTTGTTGGTCAGCACGTAGGTACCCTTGCTGGTGTACTGGTATTCGCTGGCTGCGGGGTAGATGAGACGGTTGTCAGCACCAGTGATATGTCTCCATGTGTCATCGGGCGACTTCATGTTGTAGTTGTCAAGGTGAACGGCATTGATGTTCTTGGTGTAGGTAAACTCACCCGTCAGTGTCAGGGGGAAAGATACGGGCACCTGATAGTCGATGCCAATGGAAGTCTTCCATACCTGTGGCATCTTGAAGTCGGGATCAACGCCGGCATAGTAGGCCATTCCTTGAGCGTAGTTCTTCAGGATGGTCTCCATGTCACGTACGTTGGTCTTCATGCCGCCAGTGAACTGTGAGAGTGCTGTGGCATCCTTGGTGACATAGGTCGTCTGCATCATGCCTGATTGTCCGGGCATGTTGGTGAAGAATACGAGGGGCATACGACCAGCAAAGAGTCCCGTACCTCCACGGACCTTCAGCGACTTGTCGCCTAAGGCATCCCAGACGAATCCTACACGGGGTGAAATCTGCCAATTGCTCTTCGGCCATAGGCCTGTATCAACGTGGCGACCACCGAAGTCAACAGCATAGAGTTCGTCGTTACGGACTGCTCCTTCATTCTGGAAGATCAGATTGTCGAAGCGGATACCATAGTTGATCTTGAATTTCTCAGTGATGTTCCAGTCGTCTTGCACGTAGAGTCCAATCTGGTTGAATACAACCTGTGAGGACGGGTTCTCTTCACCGTTGTTACCCGTTGTCAGAGCTACGCCAATGGGAGCAGCACCATCCATGAAGTCCTCCATGGAGGCATAACGGTAGTAGCCTGTTCCCTGACGCATGTAGTTGTTCAGGGCCTTCTGGTGCTCAAAGCTGAAACCTGCCGTCAGTTTATGGTTACCCATATAGTAGGTAAAGTTGTCGTTGATGGTCAGGATCTTGTTCTGTACGCGGTTGTTATAGGTGAAGATCTCATAGCCTAACGTCATGTAGGGGTCTCCGTCCTTCATGATATCTACCATGGGGAATATCTGCGAGTCGGAGCTGCGCGGGTCGTCAATATTTGAATAAGTCACCAACAGCTGGTTGCTGATATTCTGTCCGAAGCGGCTGTTCAGGTCGCCCGAGAAGGTGGTAACCTTATTCTCCTGGTTGTAGAACGAGTTGGCAAAGGCCATAGAACTGATACCTACGCAGGAAGCAGACAGTCCGCCGACGTCGCGCGAAGTAGCACTGGGGGGAGTCCACCTTGAGTTGTTGGTATGATTGAAGCGTACGGCAAGGTGGTGGTTCTGGTTGATGTTCCAGTCCAGACGTGCCAGATATTTGTTGTTGACGATGTCGCCGGGATAGTCTGTCGGTGAACCGGTGTCGTAGCCGTATTTGTTCTTGACGAACTGGGAGATCATCTGCATGTCCTCGAGTGTCGTACGCGAGGTATAGGTCTTGTTGTCAGCACCTCCACCCGTCAGGTCCGGGTGCCAGTAGGTCGGAATGTTCTCCGTGTTCGTGCGCTCGTAGTTGGCGAAGAAGAAGAGCTTGTCCTTGATGATGGGACCGCCGAGTGTGAAGCCATACACCTTTTCCTCACCCGGGTTGGGCTCCGAGTTCTGGACACCGTCTACGCGGTTACCGTGCATGTCCTCGTTGGTGTAGTAGAAGTAGGCCGTACCTTTGAAGGTGTTTGTACCCGACTTGGTCACAGCGTTGATACCACCGCCAATGAAGTTGGACTGGCGAACATCGAAGGGAGCAACCACCATCTGTACCTCGTCAATGGCATCCATCGAGATGGGGTTGCCACCGCCGGGCAGGCTGGAGTTCAGTCCGAAGTTGTTGTTCAGGTTGGCACCGTCAAGCGTGAAGTTCGACATCTTTCCGTTCATACCGCCGAAGCTGTTCGAGCCTCCGTAGTATGGCGACAGCTTAGCCAGGTCGCCGATGGAGCGGTTGATGGTAGGCAGTTCTTGGATGGTACGCTGGTTGATATTGGTAGAAGCACCTGTCTTTTCAGCAGCAAACTTCGAGGCTTTTCCGCTGACAACGACCTCGGTAAGTTCGTTCGCATCCTCAGAGAGCAATGCATTGAGATTATAGGTCTCACCCAGTTCGAGTACGATGTTACGGAAAGTCTTCGTTTCATAGCCGATGTAGCTGATGGCGACACTGTAAGGTCCGCCATTACGCATACCTTGGATTGTGAAACGTCCGTTTGAGTTGGTTACGGCAGCATACTTCGTACCTGAAGGTTCATGGATTGCCTGAATGGTGGCGCCAATCACCTCTTCCTTGGTGTCTGCCATCGTTACCTTTCCGCTGAGGGCAGAGGTGGTAACCTGAGCCATAAGTGTCAACACCGAGGTTAACATCATGGCCATGAATAATAGTCTTTTACTCATATTGATTAATATAAATTTGTTTCTCGGCGCAAAATTACTTAAAAATTTCCTAACTGACGTTATACTTACCTTAATATTTTTAGTGATAAGGGATATTTCTCGCTCTTAGGCTTCTTTCTGGCGCATGCCCATACGGGCCTCAACGACGTTGACCACGTAGTCACCCAGCTTTTCGCACTCGTTGATGAGGTCCATGTAGATGGTACCCACGGCGTAGGTGTACTGGTGGTTGTTGATGTCGTTGATGTTCTGCGACTTCAGCTGGTTGCGATAGTTGTTGATTTCGTGTTCGATGTTGAACGTACGGTTGACGTCAAAAGACTCCTTGCGGCCGCCCATCAGCCGGTTCATCTGCGACAGCGACTGGTCGGTCAGCTCCATCATCTGGTGCAGATGGTCGTATTGTTTGTCGGTGAAGTGGTCTTCCTTGCCGTTATATTTGCGAGAGATGGTGCGTGCCATGTTGTAGCAGGCATCGCCAATACTCTCCAACTCCGAAATCTCGCGAAGCATGGCACGAATTTTGGCCTTGGTGTCATCAGACAGGTGGGCATCGCTGACGGAGTCCAGATACTTGGCAATTTCCAGCTCCATGTTGTCCGAGATACCCTCGTATTTCTCAATGCGGGTAAACAGTTTGTTGAAGTCACCGGCCTTGTTGTCGTTCTTGTTGCTCGAACTGGACGAGAGGGTCAGCAGTTCGCGTACCATACCGAACATGCGTTGCATACGTTCCGAGAACGACTGGATCTCCTTTTGTGCCTCCAGCACCGAGAGCTCCGGGGTCTTCATGAAGCCAGCCGTAATGAAGTGCAGGCGGAAGTCCTCTTCTTCGTCCACCTTCTTGGGCTTGATGACCCAGCAGACGAACTTTTCAATCTGGGGGATAAACCATATCAGGATGAACGTGTTAGCCACGTTGAATGTCGTGTGGAAGGCAGCCAGCACGAAGCTCAACTTGGCGGCATTGGCCAGGAAGGCTGTGGCGCCTGCGGCCTCTTTGGTCATGTCTACGTCATAGCCTACCCATCCGCAAACCATGTCGATGAACGGACGGAAGATAAACAGTATCCAGAAGACACCGAAGACGTTGAAGAACATGTGGGCCAGAGCGGCACGGCGGGCCTGGGTGTTGGCCGACATCGCCGCCAGATTGGAAGTGACGGTGGTTCCAATGTTCTCACCCATCACAAGCGCAATACCCTGATAGATGGGCAGTGCACCACTCGAACAGAGTATCATGGTGATGGCCATGACGGCTGCCGATGACTGCACGCAGAAGGTCAGGATGCCTCCTAACAGCAGGAAGATGAGCGTGGTCAGGAACGAGTTGGGGTCAAACGAGGCGAAGAAGTGCAGCACCGTCTGGTTCTCTCCCAGGTGCATGTCCTGTCCTGTCTGGCGCAGGACGGCAAGCGCGAAAATCAGGAAGGCAATACCGAACAGGAAGTCGCCGATGTAGCGGTAGCGCTTCTGGTAGATGAGGATGATGCCAATGAAGAAGGCTGGATACGACAGGCTGCTGACGTCGAACGACATACCTGCTGACATGATCCATGCCGTCAGCGTGGTGCCGATGTTGGCACCCATGATGACTGAGATGGCCTGGGCCAGTGTCAGCAGTCCCGCATTGACAAACGAGACCGTCATGACTGTCGTGGCTGTAGATGATTGCACTGAAGCTGTTACCAACGTACCTGTCAGCATGCCAGTAAAACGGTTGGTAGTCATAGCTCCTAATACATGTCGCAACTGGGGACCCGCCATTTTCTGCAGTGCTTCACTCATGGTTTTCATACCGAACATCAGAAGCGCCAGCGAGCCAAGAAGTTTAAATATTACCAGCATAAAAGATATCTTTTAAACGAATTCGGTGGCAAAGATAATAAAAAACATGTGAAAAGCAAAAGGAAAAATCATTTTTCTTTCACTTTTCTCTTTGTGCTTTCAGCTTTTCTTTGTACTTTTGCATAACTATCAACAATCTAAAGACATTCTTATTATGGAACAGACAGTTAAGATACGTTGCCGCAACAATGGCGAGATGTATGACGTGCCTACCGGCTCGACGCTTGAGGATGTTTACGCGCAGATAGGACTCCAGATGGAGTACGGACCTGTTTCTGCACGTGTGAACAACAAGGTTGAGGGTATGCATTACCGTGTGTACAAACAGAAGGAGGTCGAGTTCCTCAGCCTCTACGACTCTTCTGCCTTGCGATCCTATACGCGCACCTTGTTCTTCGTGCTGAACAAGGCAGCCCACGACTTGTGGCCCGACTGCACGGTGGTTATTGACATTCCCGTCAGCAACGGCTACTACGTAGACCTGCGTCTGGATCGTCCTGTGACACCCGACGACGTCAATGCTGTGCGCCAGCGGATGCAGGAGATTATCGATGCCAATGTGCCCATCCACCGTCACGAGACCACCACGGAGGAGGCCATCCGCATGTTTACGGAGTCCCGCTCCTTCTCCAAGGTGAAGCTGCTCCAGGGGGTTGGCTCACTCTATACAACCTACTACGACATCGACGGCTATCTGGACTACTATTACGGTTCTTTGCTCACCTCGACAGGCCAGCTCTATTTGTTCGGCGTGGAATACTACTTCGACGGTCTGTTGTTGCGCATACCCTCGCAGCAGGACCCCTCCAAGCTGGGAGCCTTCATGAGACAGGACAAGATGTTCGAAATCTTCAAGGAGCATCACCGTTGGCAGGACATCTTGGGCATGCGTACGGTGGGCGACCTCAATAGAGCCATCCAGGAGGGCCACACCAACACACTGATACAGATCAGCGAGGCCCTGCAGGAGAAGAAGATTGCCCAGATTGCTGACGAGATAGCTCACAGGCCTGGCATCAAGATGGTGCTCATAGCAGGTCCTTCGTCCAGTGGCAAGACGACCACTTGCAAGCGCATCAGCGTCCAACTGGCTGTCAATGGACTACAGCCGATAGGCATCTCGTTGGACGACTATTTCCTGGACCGTGACCAGACACCCAGAGACGAGAGTGGTGACTACGACTTTGAGCATCTCCATGCCTTGAACATTCCCCTGCTCAACCAGCAGCTGAACGCCCTGTTCCGTGGGGAGGAGGTAGAGTTGCCCCGCTACAATTTCCAGCAGGGCAAGAGCGAGTGGAGCGGCAAGCATCTGCAGCTGAAGGGCAATGAGATCCTGGTGGTGGAGGGCATCCATGCCCTGAACCCTGAGTTGACCGCCGAGATTCCCGACAGCCAGAAGTTCCGCATCTACGCGTCGGCCCTCACTACCATTCTGTTGGACAACCACAACTACATCCCAACCACCGACAACCGCCTGCTGCGTCGCATCATCCGCGACTACAAGTATCGTGGTGTGTCGGCTCAGGAGACCATACGCCGTTGGCCCAGCGTGCGCAAGGGTGAGAACCGCTGGATATTCCCCTATCAGGAGAATGCTGATGCCATGTTCAACTCGGCCATGCTCTTCGAGCTGGCGGTCATCAAGCAACAGGCCGAGCCCCTGCTGGAACAGGTACCCGAGAACTGTGTGGAACATGCTGAGGCTTACCGCCTTAGGAAGTTCCTTAAGTACATCAAGCCTATTCCCGAGGCACAGATTCCGCCCACGTCGCTGTTGCGCGAGTTCCTCGGCGGTTCGTCGTTCGACTACTAACCACACCTGACGTACCAGTTCCGTTGGGGATTGTGAATAAAAATGCAGCTATGAGCCGGAATTAGGCGCATAACTGCATTTTTTATCGTAATTCCTTTGGCTTTTTGCTCGTAATTCCTTAATTTTGCACGCCGTAACGATAAGATATATTAAGGTATATAGATAAATATATTATGGCTGAACAATTAGACATTCAAGAACTCGAACAGGTAGTTGTCCGGTTCTCTGGTGATTCCGGCGACGGTATGCAGCTGGCCGGAAACATCTTTTCTACGGTATCAGCTACCGTAGGTAATGGTATCTCAACATTCCCCGACTATCCTGCCGACATCCGCGCCCCGCAAGGCTCGCTGACGGGTGTCTCCGGATTCCAGGTACACATCGGTGCTGGTCAGGTCTATACTCCTGGCGACAAGTGCGACGTGCTGGTGGCCATGAACGCTGCCGCCCTGAAGACGCAGTATCGCTACGCCAAGCCCGATGCCACCATCATCATTGACACTGACTCCTTCGGTCCCAAGGACCTGGAGAAGGCACAGTTCCAGTCGGAGGATTATCTGGGCGAGATGGGTATCGACCCCGATCGCGTCATCCAGTGTCCGCTGACACAGATGGTAAAGGACTGTCTGGCTGACACAGGCATGGACAACAAGGCCATTCTGAAGTCACGTAACATGTTTGCCCTAGGTCTGGTGTGCTGGCTCTTCGACCGCGACCTGTCGCTGGTAGCCAACTTCCTGAAGGAGAAGTTTGCCAAGAAGCCCGCCGTTGCCGAGAACAATATCAAGGTGGTGCAGGCAGGCTACGACTACGGACACAACACCCACTCGAGTGCTGTCAACGTGCGTCGCATTGAGACCAAGCACAAGGTGCCCGGACGCTATATGGACATCACGGGTAACAAGGCTACAGCCTATGGCTTCATTGCTGCTGCCGAGAAGGCTGGCCTGAAGCTCTACCTCGGTTCTTACCCCATCACTCCTGCTACCGACGTGCTGCATGAGCTGTCGAAGCACAAGTCACTCGGTGTGACCACAGTCCAGTGCGAGGATGAGATCTCGGGATGTGCTTCAGCCCTCGGAGCTTCGTTCGCCGGTGCCCTGGCCGTCACCTCTACCTCTGGCCCTGGCATCTGCCTGAAGTCGGAGGCCATGAACCTCGCTGTCATCATGGAACTGCCCCTCGTGGTGCTCGACGTGCAGCGTGGCGGTCCTGCCACGGGTC
The DNA here is from genome assembly GCA_900318795.1 of uncultured Prevotellaceae bacterium. GTDB lineage: Bacteria > Bacteroidota > Bacteroidia > Bacteroidales > Bacteroidaceae > Prevotella. The sequence goes on from ONLU01000004.1 coordinate 70,715, forward strand.
TGCCCACCAAGTCGGAACAGACCGACCTGCTCCAGGCACTCTTCGGCCGTAACGGCGAGAGCCCCATGCCGGTGCTGGCTGCTACCAGTCCTGCCGACTGCTTCGATGCTGCCTACCAGGCTTGTAAGATAGCCCTCGAGCACATGACTCCTGTCGTGCTGCTCACCGATGCCTATATTGCCAACGGCTCGGGTGCCTTCCGTCTGCCTGAGGTCGCTAAGCTCGATGCCATCAATCCTCCCTACGTTCCCGAGGAACTGAAAGGCAAGTGGACTCCCTATATGCGTGCCGAGAATGGTACCCGCTACTGGGCTGTTCCTGGTCGTGAGGGCTTCACCCACATTCTGGGCGGTCTGGAGAAGGACTCTGAGACGGGTGCCATCTCTACCAATCCCGAGAACCACGATCTGATGACTCGCCTGCGTCAGCAGAAGATTGCCAATATCCAGGTTCCCGACCTGGAGGTCATCGGCGACAAGGACGATGCCGACCTGCTCGTTGTGGGCTTTGGCTCTACATACGGTCACCTGCACTCGGCTATGGACGAGCTCCGTGCCAAGGGCTACAAGGTGGCTCAGGCTCAGTTCAAGTACCTGAACCCGCTGCCCAAGAACACCAGCGGCGTGCTGAAGAAGTACAAGAAGGTGGTCGTGGCTGAGCAGAACATGGGTCAGCTCGCTGCCTACCTGCGCATGAAGGTCGACAACTTCGTTCCCTTCCAGTTCAACCAGGTCAAGGGCCAGCCCTTCGTCGTTGAAGAGTTAGTGAATGCCTTCGAGGATATCTTGAAGAAGTAAAAAGGTAAAAAAGTAAAAAGGTAAAACAATGAGTTATACTGCAAACGATTTTAAGAAAGGACAGCCACGTTGGTGTCCTGGATGCGGTGACCACTTCTTCCTGGCATCGGCATGAACACCATCCACGGCCGTGCTGCCGCTATTGCCACGGGTGCCAAGGTTGCCAACCCCAACCTCACCATATGGCAGGTGTCGGGTGACGGTGACGGACTGGCTATTGGCGGTAATCACTTTATCCACGCCAATCGCCGTAACATCAACCTGAACATGATTCTGCTCAACAACCGTATCTACGGCCTGACCAAGGGCCAGTACTCGCCCACCAGTCCCCGCGGCTTCGTTTCCAAGTCGAGCCCCTATGGCACCGTCGAGGATCCTTTCCGCCCCGCTGAGCTGTGCTTCGGTGCACGTGGTCATTTCTTTGCCCGTGCCGTGGCTACCGACGCTCCCGGCACGGTCGAGATTCTGAAGGCTGCCTACGCCCACAAGGGTGCTGCTGTCTGCGAGATCCTGCAGAACTGCGTCATCTTCAACGACGGTACCCACGAGGCCGTATATAATAAGGAGGGCCGCAAGAAGAATGCCATCTACGTACGTCATGGCGAGAAGCTCGTCTTCGGCGAGAACAATGAGTTCGGACTGGTCCAGGAGGGATTTGGCCTGAAGGTGGTCGAGATGGGCAAGGATGGCTATACACTTGACGACGTGCTAGTACACGATGCTCACTGCGAGGACAACACCCTGCAGACCAAGCTGGCCCTGATGGGCAATGGCGATGGATTCCCCGTAGCGCTTGGTGTTATCCGTGACGTCGATGCTCCCACCTACGACGATGCTGTCAGCCAGCAGATTCAGGAAGTGTCTGCACAGAAGAAGTACCACAACTTCGCCGAGCTGCTTGAGACCAACGACATTTGGGAGGTGAAGTAATAAAAAGGTAAAAAAGAAGGGTCTTGTCAGAGGCCCTTCTTTTTTGTTTCTTTGTCGGCGATTTTGCGGAAGCTTTGTAGCTTCTCGCCGAAGCACAGGTCGCCACAGTCGCCGAAGCCGGGTATGATGTACTTTTGCTCGTTCATGCCCTCGTCGATGGCTGCACACCAGATGGTACTGTCCTCAGGCAGCGCCTCCTTGACCACCTCGATACCCTCGGGAGCCGCAATGACACAGCAGACGTGAATCTTCTTCGGCTTGCCAGCCTCCATCAGCGCCTCGATGGCAGCAGCCAGACTGCCGCCCGTGGCCAGCATGGGGTCTACGATGAGCAGCGTCTTGCCTTTCACGCTAGGTGTGGCAATGTACTCTGCATGGACGCCCACTTCCGTATGTTCGCGGTTGATGTACATACGATAAGCCGACACAAAGGCATTGTCGGCACCGTCAAAGACGTTGAGGAACCCCTGGTGGAAGGGCAGTCCGGCACGCAGTACGGTGGCAACGACTATGTCCTCCTGTTTCGTCAGGGGGATGTCCAACTGACCCAGCGGGGTCTTGACGGTCTTGGGTTTGTACTCCAAGGTCTTCGACAGTTCGAAGGCCATCATCTCACCGATGCGTTCCACGTTGTGGCGGAAGGTGAGGCGGTTTTTCTGATAGTTCTTGTCGCGCAACTCAGCCATGTAGTGGTTGATGATGCTGTTCTGTTCAGCGAAATTGATAACTTGCATTTTATTCTTGTGTTTTAGGAAATCGTATGCAAAACTGCGTTTAAGCGAGTGTCCTTGATGCTCACATCGATGGCCAATCGTAAGCAGTTTCGCCATCTTCTGATGGCAAAGGTACTGTAAATAAAGCAAAAAACAAAATGAAAAGAAGTTTTTCTTTTGGTATTCCCTTTTTTTTATTATCTTTGTCGCCAGATAAAGTCAGATTAACTTAATACATTATTAAAATTAGACGATGATGGCAAGAATACTATGCATGGTGCTGACGGCATGGCTTATGACCACTGCCGTGTGGGCACAGGACAATGGACTGAACCCCATTTATAAGGTCGCGTTGGGCGACATCACCTACCAGAAGCAGGAGAGTAGTAAGAAAGTGACCGTAGGCAAGGTGCTTGGCGCCATTGCTGATGCCGTCGACGGACGTATCACCGATTTGAACAACGAAGACTACATCCCGCTGGCCAAGAACAGTGTCAGGTCGGGGCTTACCCATGCCCGTCGCCTGCAGGTTGTCGAAAGCGACGAGGAAGCCTCTGCCAAGTACCTGGTGACGGCCCAGCTGTCCGACATCTCTGCCACTCGCAAGGTGAAGACCTACGACCGCAAGGACTCCAAAGGCCGCGAGTACACCGATACCAAGACCTATTATAGTGCCATTACCAGTGTCGCCATCACCTTCAAGGACCTGCAGACGGGCGAGCTGACCACCAGCACCATCTCCGGTCGTTGCTCCGAGTATTCCATGACCACCTCCGTCGACGAGGCTATCCGCAACGCCCTGGCAGAACTGGCCAATAACATCTACGAGTACTACAATGAGGTCTATCCCATCCGTGCCAACATCATCGAGCGGGGCACTGAGAAGAAGGACAAGACCAAGGAACTGTACATCGATGTCGGCGACCGCTTCGTACGTGAGGACGTCCATTTCGATGTCTTCATCCTGGGGCAGGTGGCAGGTCGTGAGACACGCAAGAAGATAGGCCGCATCCGTGTGCGTGAGAGCATGGGCACCGACATCTCGCTGTGCAAGGTCCAGCGTGGAGGCAAGGACATCAAGACTGCCTTCGACGACGGCAGTACCATTGTCGCCATCAGCACAGACTGAGCTCGCTCGTGACGAGAAGTAACATTTTGCATTAGGGGTATTAATCCCTTCATGTAAAACAACTTGTTTTACTGTCGATAAGATGCCTTTCGTGTAGGGCAAACATGCCTTCTAAGCAAGTAAAACAACTTGTTTTACCTGAGTGTAGGTAGTGTAAGATTGATAAAATCTTACACTCTATCTTATAGGCTGATACTAAATCAGTTATAACGAAAAGTGTAAGATTTGGAAAATTTCGTCTAATTCAATGAGGAGACCGTCTGGTGTCTCGGCTAATAACCAGTGGGACGGGGGAGCATGTGGTAATGATGTCTCGAAATATGGATGGGGCTGATTCAACGAGTTCTGGGCCAAGACGCTGAATCAGTGACGGCAGTTGAACGGTCTTAGGTCTTTCAATATTATCTGAAAATGGTTTAAACCTTGTCCGAAAAGCGTTTAAACCTTGTCTGTACTATTTCCAGTGCAGACTTTTTTTGTTAGTTTTGCAAGCAATAAATTCATCTATCCTTATTATAATTATAGCACTCGAAATATAGTGAATGGTAAAAAGATTTTGATGAAGTGAGAAAAAAGCTTTAGGTTGTTCTTAAGTAAACTCATGTTTTAAACACGTTGACAAAGACTAAACAAGACAAAACTTCACGTAATTGTTTGTGAAGAGTTAAAGTTTTTTTGACTCGCAGAAGTGGTGGCTCGTGAGTGTCGCCACTTCATTTTTAGTATATTTTCTCGCAGAAAGCAATTGAATATTAGAAAAATATTGTAACTTTGCACGCAAGCGTGCGAAAGTGCTAACGTTGGATTTATCATGATTTGATATACTGATGATAATTGGAAACTATTTGAAATGCCTTCAAGGTTGCATCTTTCTATTAGTACTGACCATGGGCAGCATGGTTACTTATGCTGCTGAAGATGCTGAAATCATAGAGTTTCAGGGAGACCGCTACGTGATTCATGTGGACAGAATGAATCCCGACAGCGAGATGACTCTGCTGGACGTGTTGAACACCTGTCCCGAATATCTCTCTCTCAACGGAAAGATGATAGACCTGAACTACACGTTGCGTGTGGGCAATATCGACTTGGTCATGGATCTCGAGACATTCCTGGCCCATGTGAAGGCTTGCGAGGTAGAACGTATCCATATATGCAGCAACACCTCGGTGGCCAAGGCTGTGGGTGGAACGAAAGGCGTGATAGATGTCTATTATCGTAATGACGTCAAGACCGACGGCAAAGTGGCAGTGACCGGCAGTACTTATGGCAGTGGAACGGTCTATGCAGACATCACCAACAGGAGCGAAAAGCTCACGGTGCAGGGCTATGCCATGGCACGTACCTCCTATGGCAAGGCTTATCCCACCGATGTGTATCGTATGACCGAAAGGGGTGTGACGGAAAATCTGCATCTGAACGTGGACTGGCAGATGAGCAAGAACGACAGGCTCGTCATCAAAGTCTTCCAATTGTTTAGCAACACCAAACAGAAGTTGTACAACCCGGACCTTACCGAGGCGCATTCTCAGTATAACCGTTTTCTAACAACAGTGTTTTCATACTCGCACATCTTCGAGAACAAAGCCATCTTCTTTGCCGAGGCAGGTAACATCTATACCAGATACTCCCACAATCCTATCAAGTTGAGCGATGAATATCCCTACGCCTTTTGCGAAATCAATACCCCGCTGTTTACTCCCGATCTCTGGCTGATGCTCGGGACAGAGTTGGACTACGAGAACAGCTGGTATATCGGTCAGAAACGCGATCAGCACATGGTGGCGGATGTCTATGCACAGTTTGACTACACCCATGGTCCTTGGGTGCTGACCATCGGCGACCGCTTCCGCATGATGAGCTTCTGGTCACGACAGTACAACGTTGAAGACCAGAGCCTCTGGAACCATCACCGCAATAACCACTCCTGCCTGGCCAGTGTGGGCTACAAGGCCGGACACCACTTCTTCCAGACGCTGTTTGCCCGTCGTTTCTATATTCCCGAGGTGAGCGACTTCCTGACGGATGAGAAGGAAGCGACGAATTTCCTGAAATATGATGCAGGCAACTTTAACACCAAACTGGTACACCAAGGCGTGTTGCGCTACTCGTACCAGCAGAAGAACTTCTTCTTGCACACCAGTGTGGAGGGCGACTGGTATAGCCATCTTCCCGGTCCCAACTACATGGAGCTGGGTTTCAGGAACTCCGTCTATTGGAAGACAGGGGCCTGGGAATTCACTTTAGGTGCCAACTACTACCATCAGTACTTGAGCGCTGGTGCTGACACTCCTTCAGACCGTGACAACTATGTCACGCTCAAGGTGGCGCCAGTAGTCCATCTCCCTCTCGGCATCCGCCTGTCGTCGACGCTTCTCTACAGTAGCCGACGCTCGATGGACGACCGCCATGCCCATCTCTTTGCCAGCGTCAAGGCCAACAAGCAATTGGGCAGGCACTGTAACGTCTTCGCAGAATTCCACGATATGGCAGGCTATACTACCGGTAACTGGTCACAACTCACTGGTCAATACCAGAATCGGGCTGTCAGTGTAGGTGCCACCATCTATCCTTTCCATTAATGAGGTACTTGTAAACAATGCATAGCAAGATGAACAAACTGGATTCTATGAAACCTGGAAGCTCCAAGCGGTTGACCTATCTGTCGCTGATAGTCGTCGCCGTGTTTCTGGGATGGTTATATTATGCTGTAGGTGTCAACCACATGACCGTGAAGAATACGGCATGGGCGCTGGTGCCGTCACTGGTTGCCATCTCGCTGGCACTCATCTCCAAGGAGGTGTACAGCTCGCTGTTCTTAGGAATGGTGACGGGTGCTCTGCTTAATGCCGAATTCAATATGGTGGAAGGACTTAACCAGCTGTTTCCGGACGGTATCATGGACGTGATGACCAACAAGAATAATATTGGTATACTCGTCTTTCTGGTCATCCTGGGCACCATGGTGCAACTGATGAACCGAACGGGCGGTTCGGCGGCTTTCGGCATGTGGGCGTCCAAACGCATCAAGAGTCGTGTTGGTGCGCAGTTGTCAACGATGCTGCTGGGATGCCTGATATTCATCGACGACTACTTCAACTGCCTGACTGTAGGTTCCGTCATGCGACCGGTTACCGACAAGCATAAGATCAGCCGTGCCAAGCTGGCATACCTGATAGATTCAACGGCTGCACCCATCTGCATCATTGCCCCCCTGTCGTCGTGGGCCGCAGCAGTATCGGGATTTGTCAAAGGAGCGAACGGCATCAGCATCTTCGTTCAGTCCATCCCCTTTAATTTCTATGCCCTGCTGACCTTGCTGATGATGGTTTTCATTATCTGCATGAAGATAGACTATAGCTCCATGCTGTTGCACGAGAACAATGCCCGCAAGGGTGACCTGTTCACCACTGGTAAGAACAACAAGGGCGACGAAGGAAGTCAGAAGGAGAAAATAGGTCGGGTGTCAGACTTGATCATCCCTGTCGTACTGCTTGTGGTGGGGTGTGTGATCGGCATGATATACACAGGTGGCTTCTTTGATGGCAAGGATTTCATTGACGCTTTTGCCGTCAGCAATGCCCCAGTGGGACTGGTGTTGGGCTCTTCCGTTGCGCTCGTCATCACCATTGCCGCATATCTGGCACGCCAGTCACTGTCGTTTGACAGCTGTATGGACTGTCTGCCGGAAGGCTTTAAGCAGATGGTTCCTGCCATGCTCATCCTGATTTTTGCATGGACGCTCAAGAGCATGACTGACAGTCTGGGAGCGGCAACCTATGTGGCCAGTCTGGTGGAACACTCTGCTACGGAATTCATGGGGCTCCTGCCTGCCATCATCTTTGTCGTGGCTGTTGGTCTGGCTTTTGCCTCGGGGACGTCGTGGGCCACGTTTGGCATACTCATCCCCATCGTGGTGTCCTGTTTCCAGGAGGTTGACCCGCAACTCATGATTATCTCCATCTCTGCCTGCATGGCTGGTGCGGTGTGTGGTGACCATTGCTCACCCATCTCCGATACCACCATCATGTCGTCGGCAGGAGCACAGTGTAATCACCTGAACCATGTCACCACCCAGCTGCCGTATGTGATGACGGTAGCCGCTGTGTCGTTCTTCACATTCCTTGTTGCTGGATTTACCAAGAGCGCGTTGATATCACTGCTATTCGGCATAGTGGTGCTGTTCCTGTTCCTTATGTTTATTCGCCGTCGGCTGGCTGCAAGACAGACAAATGCTGCTGGAACGTAGGAGTGGGTGTCCAGATTAGTGTAATAGTTTATAATGCTTTGAGTGTGAAACCAAAGACAAAATAGAATTGCTGGCTGGCAGGATTGGCTATGAGCTGTCCGAACAGAGGCAGGGCGAAAGACTTGGTGATTTGGATGTCCTTCGTGGCACGCAGTGACAGGTTGGTGACGCTGAAACCGTTCGTGTCGTAATAGTCGGACCTCCAGGGCACCAGGCCAAAGGTGGCATCCCAGTCGCAGGTGGCGAGGGTGAAAGGTGCTGACAACTCGAAGTAGGAACTGTAGGTGCGCTTGTCGTCTTCCTGATAGTCGTTGCCGGCAAAGAAGGTCTGCCACGAGGCCCTCAGGAAGCCGAAGTCGTAGCCGATAAAACCTTCGAACGAATGGCCTGTGCCGTCCTTCTTGTAGTAGAAGTAACGTTTGTCGTGATCGGTGTTCCAATAGTCAACGATACCGAATGACAAACCTCCTGTCTCGTAGGACAGCGTCAGATCGATTTCACTCGCATCGTCCTTGTTGCTCAGTCCTACACTGCCCCATGCTGTCAGGTTCAGGCCTTTCCAGCCTATGGACATCTCAGGTTGCAGCGACACATAACCCAGATCGAGACCACGCCAGATATACTTGTTCACCATATCGGCTTTGAGGTGGGCTTCGATTTCACTCTGCTTTTTTTCACTCTGCACAGTAGTGTCCGTTGTCTCCTCACTTTGCGCTTGCACACAACTCATGCTGCCTATTGACAGCATGACAGTCATCATTAATAGTCTGGTATTCATAAATAAGTGCAAAGAGGTGTGTCAAAATTATCTTGACACACCATCTTCTTTTTCCTTAGCTTTTTTCCAAATGAATACGGTGTTCTGTCCGTACATGTACTTGTAGCTGATGTCTGGAATGATGTTGGTCACTAGTCGCAGGCCCAGGTGCTCGTGACCCTCGGTGCCGATATGGCTGTCTGCCATCTTACCTGTCTTGATAGGGTCAAAAGGACGGCCGGCATCCTTCATGGTGACAAACACACCCTCATCGTTGACGTGGATGTGCAGGTCGAAGGTCTGTTTGAGAATCCTTCCATTAGAATGCTGGGCGATATTCGTCATCAACTCCTCGCAGCAGACATTCACATCGAAGCGTGTGGCATTCGACACCTGGGCACCTTTGAGGAAGGCATCAATGTCGTTGAGTGCCGCATAGACATCGTCAAGCTTGTACTTGACGGAGTGGTCGAAGGTGTAGCCCTTGGGCTGTTGGGGAATCATCGTCAACGGGGAGATGGGCTCGTGTGAAAAGCGACTACGCAGTGAGGTGTAGCTTAACTGGAAGAGAAGCACCAAGGCGCAGGAGGCTGCAAAGCCCCACCAGAGTTCAACACCCTCCAGTTCGGCCACAAACCAGACACCCAGCACGAGCAAGCATGTCTGGGCTGTGGCGGTGAAGACACTGGTCTTTTCATGGCCCAATATCTGATAGGCACTCAGCAATACCTGCGAGACGGAGAAAGGTATCAGCATCAGGGCAAAGATGCGCAGCACACGGTTCAGTTCGATGGCCATCGGCGTGCCTGCCTGTACGCCGAAGAGGAATCCCACCACGTTAGGCAGGTACATCAGAACTATGACGAATGCCACCAGTGTGGAGATGACAATCAGCGCCTGTCGCACCAGAATGCCCAGTCCGCGCAGGTCGCGTTCGCCCATCAGCACACCGCCAATGGCAAACATCGACTCGAGAACGCCATCGACAAACACATAGGAGATAAGCAGCATCTGAAGACATACCGACCAGATGAAGAGTCCGTCGGCACCGATGTATTTCAGTACAATGTCATTGATGAGCAGAATGGTCACTGCCATCAGCGAGTTGCTCACCGTGACAGGAGCACCCTCCTTGATTTGAGTGAAGAAGATCTTGAAGACGTCCTTGCCAGGCCACTTCAGCCGATAGGAACTGCTGGGCTGGTGCAGATAGTAGGCGAGTATCAGGATGTTGACAATAAACATAGACAGTGAGCCGAGGGCAGCACCCTCAACACCCATGCCTAAAATAACGATGCACACCACATCGGTCAGGGCGTTGACAATGGCTCCACCCACCACAGCGAGGGTTACCATGCGGGGACGACCGTCAGTGGCTACAAAGAGGCACATGCCGTAGGACAGCATCTGCAACCAACCACCTAACGCATAGGTGTGGATATAGTCGTAGGCCATACCGTTCAGGCGGGGCTCTTCAGAAATGGCTGTCACAATCCTGTCACTGAACAGGGCGATGCCCAGCGAGACAGCGAGTCCTAACGTCATGACGGTCAGCAGGGTGGACGTAAACGTACGCGCTACCTTGTCCAAGTCGTTGCTGCCGATAGCCTGGGCGCACATGGCGTTGGCACCGAAGCAGATGAGGAAGGCCATGCAGTTGAGGACTTCAACCAATGGCAATACAAGGTTGATGGCTGAAACGGCATCCTGGCCGACGACGTGACCGATAATCATTGAGTCGGCAGTGTGAGCCACCTGCGATGCGGCTGCTGTCAGCACAGCTGCCATGACAAAGGTCTTGAGTGCTTTCGAAACAATAAAGGAGTTTCTTTTCTCTTTTCCCATAAAATTTGAGTTTGTTATTATTTTGCGTGCGAAGGTACGAAAAAAAAACAAAAGGTTTATGGTTTTAACACACTTTTTTCATTTTTATTTTGTATTCCGCGTGATTTACACTACCTTTGCAGCCAAATTTGGAAAAGGTTAATAAGTAATTAAGATTATGGCAAAAAAAGCATTACTCATGATTCTCGACGGATGGGGAATCGGAAAGCACGGCAAGGGTGACGTCATCTACAATACGCCGACGCCTTACCTGGATTTGTTGACAGCAACATCGGCTCACTCGCAGCTGCAGGCCAGCGGCGAGGACGTAGGTCTGCCCGATGGACAGATGGGTAACTCGGAGGTTGGTCACCTCAACATCGGTGCCGGTCGCATCGTATATCAGGACCTGGTGAAAATCAACCGTGCCTGCAAGGACAACTCAATCGTAGAGAATCCACAGGTGAAGGCTGCCTACACCTACGCCAAGGAGAACAATAAGAAACTGCACCTGATGGGCCTCTGCTCGGACGGTGGTGTACACTCAAGTCTGGACCATCTGTTTAAGTTGATTGAGGTAGGCAAGCACTACGGACTGAAGAACCAGACTTTCGTACACTGTTTCATGGATGGTCGTGACACCGATCCCAAGAGCGGTAAGGGATTCATTGAGCAGGTGCAGCAGGAGTGTCAGAAGAACGATGCCGCTATTGCCTCCATCGTAGGTCGCTTCTATGCCATGGACCGCGACAAGCGGTGGGAGCGTGTCAAGGAAGCCTACGACCTGCTGGTCAAAGGTGAGGGCAAGCAGAGCGTCGACATGGTTCAGGCCATGCAGGAGTCGTATGACGAGGGCGTGACGGACGAGTTCATCAAGCCCATTCACAATACACAGGTGAACGGTCTGATAGAGGAGGGCGATGTCATCATCTTCATCAACTTCCGTAACGACCGTGCCAAGGAGCTGACCATCGTGCTGACACAGCAGGACATGGAGGCCGAGGGCATGAAGACCATTCCCAATCTGCAGTACTATTGTATGACGCCGTACGACGCATCGTTCCAGGGCGTACACATCCTGTTCCCCAAGGAGAACGTAGAGGACACGCTGGGCGAGTATCTGAGCCGTCAGGGCAAGAAGCAGCTGCACACTGCCGAGACGGAGAAGTATGCACACGTGACTTTCTTCTTCAATGGTGGTCGCGAGGCTCCCTTTGAGGGTGAGGACCGCATCCTGGTGCCCTCGCCAAAGGTGGCTACCTACGACCTGAAGCCTGAGATGTCGGCTTACGAGGTGAAGGACAAACTGGTGGCTGCCATCAACGAGAACAAATACGACTTCATCGTGGTCAACTTCGCTAACGGCGACATGGTGGGCCACACAGGTGTATATAATGCCATTGCCAAAGCCGTATGGGCTGTCGACAACTGCGTGAAGGAGGTGATTGAGGCTGCCAAGGCTAATGATTACGAGGCTATCATCATTGCCGACCATGGCAATGCAGACAATGCTATCAACCCCGATGGTACACCGAACACGGCTCACTCGCTGAACCCCGTTCCCTTCATCTATGTGACCAACAATAACTCGGCTACGGTGAAGGACGGTCGTCTGGCTGACGTGGCTCCCTCCATATTGCATATCATGGGACTGGAACAGCCCGCCGACATGACGGGTGAGTGCCTGATACAGGACTAAAGCTCTTCCATATCATCATCTAAGCGGTTGCTCCAGAGATATTTTTGAGTCTCTTGGGCAACCACTTTGCTTAGTAGCAACAGACATACCAGATTGGGAATGGCCATCAAGGCGTTCATGCAGTCGGCAATGTTCCAGATGATGTCCAGATTGACAATGCTACCGAAAAACACAGCGACAATAAAAAGTATGCGATAGAAATGGTTGATATGGCGTCCGTCGATGTAATTGATGGCAGACTCGCCGTAGTAGCTCCATCCGAGGATGGTGCTGAAAGCAAAAGTCAGGATGCCAAAAGTCAACAGGGGAGCGCCCACGTATGGAATCTTCGAGAAAGCCACCTTGGTTAGGGCTGCTCCGTCTTCATAGGTGATGTCAGGGTAGGCGAGGATGCTTGACACGAGTACCATACCTGTCAGGGCACAGATGATGACAGTGTCCCAAAAGGTTCCCGTGCTACTGACCAGTGCCTGACGGACTGGGTTGCGTGTCTTGGCCGCTGCAGCGACAATAGGTGCCGAACCCATGCCACTCTCGTTGGAGAACAATCCGCGGGCAATACCATAGCGGGCTGCCATCATGACGGTAGCTCCTACGAAACCTCCACCGGCTGCCGAGGGGTTGAAGGCAGAGCGCACAATCAACTCTAAGGCCGGCCACACATAGGCGCTATTCATACAGAGGATGACAATACAGCCCAAGACATAGAGAACGGCCATGAAAGGTACCAGCACAGTGCAGACACGGGCGATGGCCCTGACACCTCCCAGGATGACGGATGCGGTGAGTATGCAGATAAAGATGCCCACACCCCATGTGGGAATGCCGAAAGTCTCGCTGGCCAGCAGGGCGATACTGTTGGCCTGCACCGTACAGCCGATGCCGAACGATGCCAGTGCCGTAAAGACGGCAAACAAAATGGCCAGCCAGTGCATGTTCAGTCCGCGCTCCAAGGCATACATGGGACCGCCATACATCTGTCCGTTGTCTGCCTTGACACGATATTTCACAGCCAGCAGTCCTTCTGCATATTTTGTCGACATACCGAAGATACCCGTCAGCCAGCACCACAGAACGGCTCCGGGACCACCCAGTGCCACAGCGGTGGCAACACCGACGATATTGCCGGTGCCGATGGTGGCAGCCAGTGCTGTTGCCAGCGCACCAAACTGGCTGACATCGCCTTCTGCCTGGTTGTCTCTCTTGACAGAGAGCTTGATGCCGGTCAAAAGCTTGCGCTGGGGGATGCGCAGACGGAAGGTAAGAAACACATGAGTTCCCAACAGCAGTATAATCATCGGCCAGCCCCAAAGGAAGGAGCTGACCAGTTGGAAAAAATCGTTGATGGTTTCCATTATTTCTTGTCTTTTACTTTTTTACCTTATTATTATCTTTATATTGTATGGCTAACATGGTCAGGTCGTCACTCTGTTCGGCATCGCCCACAAACCGGTGTACCTGATTCGTCATGACCTCGATGATGCTCCGGGGCTGGTGCTTGCCTTCAGCCAGCAGCGCCTTGGCCGTGTTCCAGATGCGCATGTCGCCAAACTGGGCATGCTCCATGTTCTCGGCCTCGTTAAGACCGTCGGTAAAGAGGAAAATCGTAGTGCCGGGGTCAATGCTGATTTCCTGCTGCGTGAACTTGAAATCGGGAAAGAGCCCAATAGGCAGGTTGGCATCGCACGGCAACTGACCTACGTCACGGCCTACGAGCAACGGAGCATCGTGACCGGCATTGCAGTAGGTGAGTAGTCCGGTATGGAGGTTCAGCGCACCGACAAAGAGGGTGACAAACATGTTGGTGTCGTTGCCTTCAGCCTGTGCATTGTTGAGGGCTGTCACAATGTCCGCAGGATTGGAGGCATAGGTGGACACGTTGCGGAACAACGAACGCGTCACCGCCATAAAGAGGGAGGCTGGAACACCCTTGCCCGACACGTCGCCGATGCAGAAGTACAGCTTCTCGTCGCGGATGTGGAAGTCGAAGAGGTCGCCACCGACACCCTTGGCAGGGGTCAGTGAACCGTAGATGTCGATGTCGGTGCGCTCCGGATAGGGTGGAAATGTCTTGGGCAGCATGGACATCTGGATGTCGTGGGCAATGTTGAGTTCGCTCTCGATGGACGCTTTCTGTGCCGTGGTGGTTTTCAGCTCCTCGATGTACTTGGTGAGCGAATGTTGCATATTTTCAAATGAGTCGCGCAGTTGGTGAATCTCGTCGCGGTGCTTCATCAGGGGCAGCGGCGTGTCGAAGTGTCCCTTGGCCACCTCGTCAGCCGACGCAGCCAGCTGATTGAGGGGCTTCGACACTTTTTTGATGCCCCGCCGGCCGGCAAAGTAGACGACGATGAGACCCAAGAGGATGAAGAACAGGAGGAAGCCGCCCAACATCCAGGTGAAGACGTTGATGAAGAAGCGCGGGATGACCAGCGCCATCGTCCACGGGGTGTGCTCTACGGGCTCGTAGCTGACATACACCTCTTCGCCCTCCACCATCAGCTCGTCGTCGTCCGTACTGATGTATTTACCCTTCTTGCCGCTGGCTGTCATGGCATTTGCCAGCCTGCCGTAGGCCGTCGTGCTGTCTGTGGCGTAGTCGAAGATGTTTTTCCGGACCACACGCGTCCGGTCGGGGTGGCGCAGATAGGTTCCAGTCGAGTCAATGGCGAAGAAGTAGATTTCCTTCTCGGCAGCCCACTTGCCGGCAGAGTCTGAGTAGTTCTCAATGCTGGCGGACGGGAACAACTGGCTCATCAGCACGTCGACACCCAGCACCGCAACCGTGCTGTCGCGCCCGTCGCGGATAGGAATGAGGTAGGCCACCAAGGCAGTGTCCTTGTGCTGGCCCGTGAAGAAGGGTTTCGACCAGTGCCCCTCCTTCGACTTCAGTGCCTTCTGGAACCATTCGGCCCTGAGGTAGTCGTTGGTCTTGCCGTCCAGCGTCTGCGTGTTGACCACGGTGCTGTTGCTGTCGCTCCGGATGGCATACGGGCAGAACCAGCGGCCCTTGTCGGCGTAGTAGTTCTCGCGGAAGCTCAGGCCGCAGCTACGCACGCTGGGATTGAGCTCCACGATGTGCTTCATGATGCTGCGCAGACGGTCCGGGCGGTTCAGACTGTTCTCAATGTCGGGCACGGTGTTGACCGCAGCGGTGTAAACCTCCGTCAGTTTCTTCTCGGTGGGCTGCAACTTGTTGGTTAGTATGGAATCGCTCAGCACGACGGCATTGCCCATGACTATAATCCAGGCAATGCCGTAGATGATGAGTGAGACGACACTCATGGTGATGAACAGCGTCACCATGATGCGTCTGGTGAGTCGTTTGGCAAAAGATTTGGGATAGGGGCCCTTGTCTTTGCTCTTGAATAACCTCATAGATGTACGATTTAAAACATTTTGCTTGCAAAGATACTATTTTTTTTGTACTTTTGCAAGCAAAACCAGAAAAGTTATGTCAAATGTACAAATAGAGACCTCGTGGAAGGAACATCTGCAAGGGGAGTTCGAGAAACCGTACTTCCAGCAGTTGACAGGTGCCGTTAGGCAGGAGTATGCTGCAGGCATTTGTTTCCCACCGGGGAAACTCATCTTCAATGCTTTCAACTTGTGTCCCTTTGACCAGGTGAAGGTGGTCATCATCGGACAAGATCCTTATCATGAGCCTGGACAGGCACATGGACTGAGTTTCTCCGTGCAGGACGGGGTACAGTTTCCGCCATCTCTGCAAAACATCTTCAAGGAGATTCAGGCCGATTTGGGAACTCCTGTTCCATCAACAGGCAACCTGACGCGCTGGGCTGAGCAAGGTGTGTTGTTGCTCAACGCCACGCTGACCGTCCGTGCCCATCAGGCCAACAGCCATTCGACACTCGGCTGGCAGCAGTTTACCGACGCGGCCATCCGGGCCTTGGCTACACAGCGCGAGCATCTGGTCTATATGCTGTGGGGAGGCTATGCACGAGGCAAGGCATACATGATAGACAAGACGAAGAACCTTGTGCTGGAGTCGGTTCATCCGTCTCCGCTCTCAGCCAACCGTGGCGGCTGGTTCGGTCAACATCAGTTCTCGCGCTGTAATGCTTATTTGCAAGAGAATGGTATTTCCCCCATTCAGTGGTAATCGTCAAGTTCTTTGGCCAAGGTCAGAGCGACCAAAGGCCGGAGACTATGTTCAAAGGTAAAAATACAATGAATAAAGTTCCTCCCATCATGGAAGTCGGCGGCGTGCTGATATCGTCAGACATACTGACGGAGTGTTTTTGTTGTGACTATGAGAAGTGCAAGGGCATCTGCTGTGTAGAGGGTGATGCCGGTGCTCCAGTGACGATGGACGAGATTGCTGGCATAGAAGATGCGCTGGACACGGTGTGGGCAGACCTCAGTGCAAGTGCACAGAGCGTCATTGACCATCAGGGCGTAGCCTATACCGACAAGGACGGCGATTTGGTGACAAGCATCGTACGGGGTAAGGACTGTGTCTTTACCTGTTACGAGGGTGACAACTGTCTGTGCGCCCTGGAACGGGCCTATCGCAAGGGAAAGACCAAATTCTGCAAACCCATCAGCTGTGCGCTCTATCCCATTCGTGAGAAAAGTTTTGGCGACGGGGTGGTAGGGCTTAACTATAACCGGTGGGCGGTTTGTAAGGATGCCGTAGAAAAAGGGAAGGCACTGGGCCTTCCCGTCTATCAGTTCCTGAAGGAACCGCTGATTCGTCGCTTTGGTCAAGAGTGGTACGAGGAACTTTGCGAGGTGGCTAAACTTTTCGATAGTCAGAAGGACTGACACCTACATGTTCCTTGAAGTATTTGCCAAAGAATGACTGGTTGGGGAAACACAACTCGTCTGTAATCTCCTTGATGCTTTTGGTGGAGTTTTTCAGCAGCACGCGAGCTTCCAGTATGACGTATTTGTCTATCCATTCGTTGGGGGTGCGCTGGCTGACCACCTTGACCACCTCTGCGAGGTATTTGGGCGTGATGCACAGCTGCTCGGCATACCATTTCACACGTCGTTCCGTACGGAAATGTTCTTCCAGGAGCCGGATGAATTGGGCAAAAAAGACCTCTGCACGGGTGTATGACTGCGTATCCTTCTGCTCTACTCGCCAGATGACATTACTCATGTCGTAAAACATCGCTAAGAGCAGGGCGTTCACCAGTTCCTTGCGGAAATGATGGTACTTGTCTGTCATCTTCTCCCGAATGGTTTGGAAGTAGTTAGAGAAGGTCTGTATCTCCATGGGCGTGAGAGGAACGACCGGATTGTTGGTCGAGAAAATGAGCAGAGACGAGACGTTCTTGACGTTTTGGATGAATCCGTGGTAGAAATTGGTGGAGAGCATGATACACATACACTCGAAGTCGGGCGAGGCCATGTAGTTGTCGATGATGTGCCGTTCAGAGATGAATAGCAGATCGCCGGGATTGACCGTTTGTTCGCGTGTGTCAATACTATACTGGGCACGTCCTCTCTTGCAGAGTGCCATCAAGATGAAGTTCAGTCGTGTAGGATCGCTGGGAATGGGAGCGTCTGCAATACGGTCCGTCAGTACCAGACCGTCTTCCATGTATTCCGCGTTGCCCCACATCTTGGCCTGTTCCAGGCTGGTGTCAATAATGCTTTTAGTGTGATCTTTCTTCATAGCTTAACAGTCAGCGGCTTGCCTGCCTTTATTTTTATTTTCTTGGATTGTTGCTGATAGGATAGGGTGATAGTACCCGATTTGCGGGCTTTGATAGTTGCCGTGCATACCTTGCCGTCCTTCCAGTCGAAGCTGACTTCGTAACCGCCACGGGCACAGAGTCCGCTGACGCTGCCCTCGCTCCAGGCCTTTGGCAGTGCGGGAAGCAGTTCAATGGTTTCTCCGTCCGACTGTATCAGCATTTCGCAGACACCTGCCGTGCCTCCGAAGTTGCCGTCAATCTGGAAGGGTGGGTGGGCATCGAACAGGTTGGCATAGGTGCCTCCGGCATGTCGGGTGCCTGGACGTTGGTCGTCTTGGGCATCGGTAAACGTCAGCAGTTTGCGGTATGTCTGGTAGGCTTTCTCGCCGTTGTGCAGGCGGGCCCATAGATTGATGCGCCAGCCCGTAGACCATCCAGTGGTCTCGTCACCTTTCTGGACGAGTGTTTGTTCGGCTGCTTTTTGCAGGTCGGGCTGTGTCAGGTGGTGTCCGGGATAAAGACCGATAAGGTGACTTTGGTGGCGGTGCTTGGGGTCTTTGTCCTGCCAGTCGTAGTACCACTCATTCAGGTCTCCATCCTTGCCGATGACGTAGGGACGCAGCCGTCTCAGTGTTTCCTTGTAAGTGGCTATGTCATAGCCACATACAGGGCCTGCTGCGCAAACGTTCAGCAATAGCTCACGGATGATGGCCAAGTCAGCAGTGCCACCATAACAGGTAACACCCTGATAACCCTTATCTGTGATGTACTCGTTCTCGGGTGATGTTGATGGGGCAGTGATGAGTTCACCGGCCTGCTTGGGATTATCAATCAGCCAGGCGAGACAGAAGTCAGCAGCACCTTTCATCAAGGGGTATGCCACGCTCTTCAGGTATTGTTTGTCCTGAGTGAACAGATAGCGTTCCCACAGGGTGCTTACCAGCCAGGCACCACCCATGTTCCAGCAACTCCACATGGGGCTTTCCTTGTTCTCTCCCACGGGGTTGGTCATAGCCCAGAGGTCGCTGTTGTGGCTGGCGCACCATCCTTGCTGTATGCCGTAAAAGTTGCGGGCGGTATGCTGGCCGTTCTCTGCCAAGGCACGGATGAAGTCGTCCAGCGGCTCTGCCATCTCTGCCAAGTTAGCAGTAAAGGCAGGCCAGTAGTTCTCTTCCAGGTTGATGTTCATGGTATAGTTGCCACGCCAAGGAGACCATAGGTAGGGTGTCCACAGGCCCTGCAGATTGGCAGGTACGCCCTTGGTGCGTGAGCACGAGATGAGCAGATAGCGACCATACTGGAAATAGAGTGTCTCCAGGTATCGGTCGTCACTTCCGTCCTTGAGCAGACGCTTGGTGGGCACCTGTTGTTTGTTGTCGGACAGCGACGATGTGCCTAACCGCAACTTGACCCGGTCGTAGAAGTGCTGGTAGTCGGCTATATGGCGCTGTCGCACTTCGTTATAGGTGACATTCTGGGTATGCCAGATGGCATCTGTGGCTTTTTCCAGGTAGGGGGCTCCCTGACGCACAGGGTGCTTGTCATATCCGTTGAAGCTGGTTTCGTTGACCAAATAGATGATGGCTTCTTTGGCATTCCTGATGGTCAGTGTGGAGTCGGCAGCGGTCACTGTTCCGTCTGTCTTCACTCGCAGCATGGTGCAGAAGTGGATGCTTTCCATGGGGTCGCCTGTGGCGTGGCCAGTCATGGTGAGCTGGTTGTTGCCGCCTTTCACCTGGTGTGGAACTTGCGAGGTCAAGGCCAGTTGGCAGTTGATGTTGCCTCGCAGTCGGATGGCGATGAACTGGTCGGGCTGGGAGGCGATATACTCTCTGGTGAAGGCACTGCCTCCACGCATATAGCCATCAGTCACCAGTGCACTGTCCAGGTTGAGCTCTCGCCGGTACTGGCTCACAACGCCTTTGTTATGATCTATGATGTAAAGCGAACCCAGGGGCTGGTAGAACTGCGAGTTGTGTCCTTCTACGTGCAGTTGCAGAGAGTCAGCACGGGCATAGTCCTCGGCAAAGAGTGCCTTGCGGATTTCTGGTATCCACCTGGCTGCTCCGGCACCTTCATTCCTGTCAACAGGCTTGCCTGTCCACAGCGTGATGTCGTTCAGGTGAATCAGACAGGTGTCAGTACCACCATAGACCAATGCACCCAACTTGCCGTTGCCAATGGGCAGCGACTCTTCAAAATACTGGGCGGGTTGTTCATACCATAGTCGCATGGGCTGCTGCCCTTGTGCAGAAAGCGCTAAAGGCAGTAGTATCCCGAAGTAGTATATTAAAAGTAGTGTTAGTAGTCTATTTTTCATAATTCCCTTTTTCTTGTTTTGTCCTGCATATAGCATTTCGGTTGCAAAGATACAAAATAATATTGAAAAACGATTACAAAAGCCATAGAAGTTTTAATGAGATAAATAAGGTACGCACTGGTGTATCTCTATAGGGAGTGTTTCTACTTTCAGGTGATCCTTTTCTATGTGTAGCTTAACCATACAAGCTTGGCTGTTGATGGGTTTCTGCTGGTCAAAGATGAAGTTGCCGATGCTGTAGTAGATGTATTTACCCTCGTAGGTCTCAATGGACTGCAGGGTGTGGGTATGGTGGCATACCAGCACATCGGCACCCGCATTGATGAGCTGGCGGGCCTCCAGCCGTTGTCGAGGCACGGGCTTCATGGTGTGTTCACCACCCCAGTGGAGTGAGACGATGATGACTGCACTGGAGTCTGCCTGCCGCAGTTGGGCTACCCGGCAGAGCAGCGAGTCCATCGGTTCTTGGCTGACGCAGGGCTTGTCAGGCAGATAGGCATAGTTTTCGAGGGATAGTCGAAGTGATGGTACCAGCCATACCGGGCGAGGTGTCTCTACCAGCAGCACGGGAGTAGCGGCTTGGCTCATGTTCTCACCGGCCCCAATAGGTGTCATCCCTGCTGACAGAATGTTCTGGCGGGTGTCCATCAGCCCTTGGCGACCTTGGTCTATCGCATGGTTGTTAGCCATGTTCAGGTGG
Organism: uncultured Prevotellaceae bacterium; assembly: GCA_900318795.1. GTDB lineage: Bacteria > Bacteroidota > Bacteroidia > Bacteroidales > Bacteroidaceae > Prevotella. Next base: position 91,502 of record ONLU01000004.1, read on the forward strand.
GTGATGCCATGTGCCTTCAGCGTAGTCAGCCATTCTGGCTCTCCACGGAAGATGAAACGTTTGAAGACAGGGGCCTTGATTTTTGTCGCTGGACATTCAAGATTGCCCACGACCACCTGTGCAGAGCGGAACACACTGTCAATGCCGGCAGAGAAAAGATGGTCGGCACCGTGTCGTTCGATGACTTTGCGCACCCCTCGGTCGAGCAGGATGTCACCTGTCAGCACGATGTCTAACGTGTCAGCAGCCAATGCCGTCACGCAGGATATCACACTAACAACCAGAACTATAGAACGTTTCCTCATCGGGTTTAGGTTGTTGCTCAAGGGGGATGGTGATGCGTTGCATCCATGTGGGCACACCCTTGCGTGGGTCTTTCTCCAGTTGTTTCTGCCACTCTTCGTCGGTGAGCCGTTGCTGGTCAATAGGTTCTGTGAACTCACGATAGCTCAGTACGCCCCCTCGTGTCAGATAGAGGTATCCATTGATCTCGACAATCACGTAGATGACGTCCGCATTGCCGACGGCCTCATAGAGAATGGTCTTATCTGGGTTGTTGTCTGCATTGGCAGTATAGACGTCAGCTACAACAGCCACGTTCTTGTCTGCTCCCTGAACGTCGCTCCAACCCATCAGGCTCTGGTCGGGCTCTCGTACCATATCGAGGGAAATGTTCTCAAACTGGGCACCGATATACTCGATATGGTCATATTCCTCGTCGGTGAGCATCTTCCCTGACAGCTCCTTTTCGCTGGCATGAAGCAGGAATTCTGCCTCTTCGCGGATACGGATGGTACTCTCCTTCACTTTCTCTGTCAGCATCTGTTCCTGCTCCATTACTTGCTGGATATGGTCGAGCAGGGCGATGGATTTCTGCCAGAAGGGAACGTTGGGTTCCACATAGCCTCTTACGACGGGGTCGGGGATGCCTCCGCCACCACATTCGGCACCCATTGGCTGTTTGGCATAGAGGATGGCATCGTGTTTCAGCTCTGCCCATGAGGCGAGTATAGCATTCAAGTTCTTCAGGTCCCACTCGGGGGTGCCCATGAAGTAGGGACACCTTTTGTCCTTGTCGGCACCGGCAATGGTCTTCAGGCTGTTGACCCATTGTGTGGCAATGGTCTCCTGCCAGTCTATCTCATTCATGCGTTTCTTCATCTCGCGGAGGGTAGGTTTATAGGCACTCCACTCCTGTTTCTCAGCCAGCAGAATCTGCTCTGCAGCTGTTACACCTAAAGCCGCAAATACGTCGAGCCCCTTCGGAGTAGCACGTTTTGTGGTCTGGCTGTCGTAATCGACCATCTCCAGCAGCACCTCGGCATCGGGCTGGTAGCGTTGGGGCATGATGCACACTTTCGTGTGGCTTGTCTTCTCGTGCTTGGGTGCTATGCGAGTCTGTTTCTTAGCCGTTTCTGCCAAGTTCTTTCCTACTTTGTCGAGAGCTTGCTGGTCGCTCAGCAATTCCAGGCCCTTGCCGGTTTTGTTTACCTCGTCGATGACCTGCAAGATACTTAAGTTGTCAGGTTTGCCCATGAGAAGGGTGATAAGCCGGTTCAGTTTGTCGTATTTCTGTCGGGCATCGTCACTTTGCTTCAGGGCGAGGGCCATCATGACGGCTTCCTTCAACTCTTCCCTGTTGTCGAGACCGTAGGGAGCTGTCTGGAGCCACATCATGCCACGGAAGTAGCGTTGTAGAGCCTCACTGCGGGTGTAGTGTCCACGAGGCCGGAACAGACTGTAGGGAAATTCCACCTTTCTGTAGTCCATGAAGAAGGGTGTAGTGGCATTGGTGGCTTTCATCACGCGCTCTATCTCAGGTTTTGCCAGGGACTGCTCCTCGTCGTTGCCGATGTACTCGCCGGTGAACAACTGGTAGGCTATCGTGAAGAACGTTGCATTGTGAAGGGCCAGCTGCTTGTCCTCCTCGCTGAGGTCACTGTTCGTGTACAACTGGTGGGTGGTGTTGACCATGTCGCTTGAGAAGTCGGTCATCAATTTCAGCAGCGTGTGTTCTTCCAGTTCGCGCAGCATACAGTCGAAATAGAGGTGGAACAACTGTAGGTAAAGGTCGGTAGTCACGAAGTTGGGGAAGTCGGAGTAGTCGTTTTCCTCATATACGTTAAACAGTTGTGGATAGCTCGAAGCGACGATTCCGAAACCGTCTTTGGCTAACTGTTGGCTGATTTGCGGGTCAAAGTCTTTCAGTTGTCGTGGATTGATTAGGTTCTGTACGTTCACCCGTAGCCCTTCGCCGGCGTTGAAGTTCTGTTTTAACAGTTCGTCCTCACGGTCTTTCAGCCGCTTCATGAAAGCTTCTTCCTCGGGGGTGTATTTCAGCAGATGCAGTTCCTCGCTGGTGCGGTAGTAGGCATCGCGCCATCCCTCGTGCTCCTTGGCCTGAATGGGGTGGTCCTCCAGTTTTTCGTCGAAGACCAGTGTCAGCGAGTCATACCAGGTGGTGGTCAGGTACATGCCGCGAATATACGAGTCCTTGAAGGGGAAACCCTGTCGGGCGGCAGGGGCATTGCGTAGCAGCCTGAGGTCGCTGATGCTTAGGTCCGACACGTCCATGTTGTAGTCAATACCGTCACGCACCTTTTCGAGGTCTATCTTTGATGAGGGCATGGTTATCGCACTCTGTTTCTGACTACAGGCTGTCAGGAGACCGGCAAGGCAGGCTGCGATGAAGAGTCTTGTTTTCATTGGCTTAAGTATTTGATTGCTGTTTCTTTATCTGTACCTTTTATGATAAAGTGGTCGAGTGTCAGACCGAAGCCGTTCCATTGATAGTCTGATACCACATAGAGGCTGTCGGTGGTAGTCTCCAATGCCCGGACTTTCCCGTCCTTGAAGCGGAAGTCCTCCAGGATGCCGCCGAGCTTTGAACCGAGCCACAAGGGGCGTGCCTTGTCTTTCACTCGCTTGAAGATAAAGAGCCGACGGGCCTTTTCCGGATAGAAGCGTGTAGCCTTGATTACGCCGACCATGGCGTCTGCCTGACCGTCACCGTCGACATCGCCTGTCTGGAACTGATATACAGGGTAGGGCAGTCGCCAGTCACAAAGCCAGTACAGACTGTCGTGTTCGTGGCGTAGCGTAAAACCCTGTTCCTCTCTGGGGACAACGGCTTGTGCCAGACAAGGGGTGGCTAAAAGCCACAGTAGGATGATTCGGATCATAGGCAAATAAGGAGAACCGTTTTGGTTCTCCTTATGGTATGTTATGCATCGATATTTGCGTAGGTTGCATTCTTTTCGATGAATTGTCTTCGCGGTTCTACGTCGTCACCCATTAGCATGGAGAATATCTCGTCTGCCTCTGCGGCATTCTCGATGGTGACCTGTTTCAGTAGGCGGTTCTCCGGATTCATGGTCGTCTCCCACAGTTGCTCGGGATTCATCTCACCAAGACCTTTGTAGCGTTGGGTGTGCAGGGCTGAGGCATTTTCGTCACCGTCTACGTACTTGTCTATGAAGGCTTGGCGCTGCTGGTCGGTGTAGCAGTATTCCGAGAACTTCTTGTATGTACATTTATAAAGAGGTGGGGTGGCGATGTAGAGGTGTCCCTCCTGAATGACCTTCGGCATGAAGCGGTAGAAGAGCGTCATGATGAGCGTGTCGATGTGTGAACCATCGACGTCGGCATCGGTCATGATGATAATCTTGTCGTAGCGCAGCTTGTCGACATTGGCTTCCTTGGAGTCCTCACCGTCCACACCGAAGCGAACACCGATAGACTGGATGATGTTCATGACGGACTCGGCTTCAAACACACGGTGCCACTGTACCTTTTCTACGTTCAGAATCTTACCGCGCAAGGGCAGGATGGCTTGGAAGTGACGGTCACGACCCTGCTTGGCAGAACCACCTGCCGAGTCACCCTCGACGAGGAAGATTTCGCATTCCTTCGGGTCTTTGTTGGAGCAGTCTGCCAACTTGCCGGGCAGTCCGCCACCCGTCATGGGGTTCTTGCGCTGTACACTCTCGCGGGCCTTGCGGGCAGCGATACGTGCTGTAGCAGCAAGGATGACCTTCTCGCAAATGGTATGAGCCTCCTTCGGGTGCTCCTCCAGGAAGTTGGTCATGGCTTCACCAACAGCCTTCTGTACGGCACCGTTGACCTCCGAGTTGCCCAGCTTGGTCTTGGTCTGACCTTCGAACTGGGGCTCTGCCACCTTTACGGAGATGATGGCTGTCAGTCCCTCGCGGAAGTCGTCCTGAGCAACCTCAATCTTGGCTTTCTCAATCTGCTTGCGCAGCTGGTCGTCCTCGTCGGCATACTTCTTCAGCGTACGGGCCAGGGCAATGCGGAAACCTGTCAGATGGGTACCGCCTTCTATGGTGTTGATGTTGTTGACGTATGAGTGGATGTTCTCAGAATAGTCGCTGTTGTACAGCAAGGCCACCTCAATGGGTACACCGTCCTTCTCGGTCTTGAGGCAGATAGGGTCACCGATGATTGACTGACGGTGACGGTCCACATAGCGCACAAATTCCTTCAGTCCCTCCTTGGCATGGAACACCTCGGGCTCCTTCAGGTTGCCTTCCTCGTCAGGACGCAGGTCGGTCAGCGTAATGGTGATGCCGGCGTTTAGGTAGGCCAATTCGCGCATGCGGCGCGCAATGATGTCGTATTTGTATTCTGTAGTCGTAAAGATGGTGGCGTCGGGCCAGAACTGCTGACGTGTGCCAGTCTTGTCGGTGTCGCCCACAATCTTGACGTCGTACAGGGGCTTGCCTTTCTCATATTCCTGCTGGTAGATGTGCCCGTTGCGGAACACCTGTGACAGCATGTGTGTAGACAGTGCGTTCACACAACTTACACCCACACCATGCAGACCTCCGGAAACCTTGTATGAGCCCTTGTCGAACTTACCACCTGCATGCAGGACAGTCATGACGACTTCCAGGGCAGACTTGTGCATCTTCTCGTGCTCGTCAACGGGAATACCGCGTCCGTTGTCTTGTACGGTGATGGAGTTGTCTTCGTTGATGGTTACTTCAATATGGGTGCAGTAGCCCGCCATAGCTTCGTCGATAGAGTTGTCGACAGTTTCGTTGACGAGGTGGTGCAATCCTTTTTCGCTAATGTCGCCAATGTACATAGCAGGGCGCTTACGCACTGCTTCCAAACCCTCGAGCACCTGAATATTGCTCGCGGAATAATTACTTACTTTGTTTTGTTCTTCTGCCATTGTTTAATAGTAGGTCTTAATAGGATGCAAAATTACACAAAAAAAATGACTTACACAAAAGAAAAGTGTTTATTTTTTATAAAAAATAAAGCCGCACTCTGTCATCGAGTACGGCTTCTTATGCATTGGGTAAATACTCTTATCCCAGTTTGCTGATGTGCTGAGCAAGGCTTGACTTCAGGTTAGCAGCCTTGTTCTTGTGGATGATGTTGGTCTTAGCCAACTTGTCCAGCATCTTCTGTACTTTGGGGTACAGGGCTGTTGCCTCTTCCTTGTTGGTCATAGCACGAAGCTTGCGAACGGCATTGCGCATCGTCTTTGCATAGTAGTGATTGTGCTCTGCCTTTTTCTTGTCCTGACGAATTCTCTTCAGGGATGATTTGTGGTTTGCCATTTTAATTTTGAATTTAAATTTTTAATTGTACTTAAAGCTTATGGGTCTTGCGCCTTGTCTGGCTGCCCTGGGCGGACTCCGAAGAGCCCTCCGCCACCTTTTCCAATCAAATGGTAGCACTTGGCTGTGCAGATGACGGATTTAATGTAGTCCCTAGGAGAGTCGAACTCCTCTTTAGAGAATGAAAATCTCTCGTCCTAACCGATAGACGAAGGGACCAGCCTTCTTAAAGCGGGTGCAAAGGTACGTGTTTTTTTTGACTTTGGACTTCAATCTGTGAACTTTATGAGGGTATTTAAGTATATTTAACACTATTAACCTCGAAAAGTTCTATGATTCCAGCTCTTTGTGCAGAGATTTTAGTACCTTTGCCCTCATGTTGGTAACTACAGAAGCTATTGTGCTCCATGCGCTGAAGTATGGTGAGACCAGGGTCATCGTTGATGTGTTCACGAAGACTGCCGGTCGTGTGTCGCTGATTGCTTCTTTGCCCAAAACGCAGAAGGCTCGTCTGAAGAAACAGTATTTCCAGCCCATGACGCTTCTTGAAATCACTTACGAGGAACACCAGCGGGTACAGTTGCAAAAGCTGAAAGATGCCCGTCTGCTGACGGCTTGGTCGACCATACCTTTCCAGGCTGACAAGTTGGCACTGGCGTTGTTCTCTGCCGAGTTTCTGTATTATGCCTTACGCTCTGAGCAGCGGGACGAATTGCTGTTCCAGTTTATCAGTGACTCCATGCTGTGGCTCGATGCTGCATCACAGGGGTATGCCAATTTCCACCTGGTGTTCCTGATGCGACTCTCCAGGTTCTTGGGTTTCTACCCTAACTTGGACGACTACCGACCGGGTTATGTCTTCGATTTGCGGGCTGGTAGTTTTATGGGAACGGCACCCCTGCACCATGATTTCCTGTCTGCCGGGGAGGCACAGCGCATTCAGTTGCTCATGCGTATGAACTTTCCTACGATGCATCTCTATCGGCTGTCGCGTCATGACCGCAACCGCATCGTCACGGTGCTGCTGGCCTTTTATCGCCTGCATATTCCCCAATTCCCTGAACTTAAGAGTCTTCAGGTCTTGCAAGAATTGTGGAACGATTGACCTATTATTTATGAAGAAAGTCGTAAGGTTTTTACCGAAAAATTTGGTCGTTTCATGGAAAGTCACTACCTTTGCATCCGCATACGGAAGTATGCCCATGAAGGTTCGCTTAGCCGCGATTAATTGGGAATGGGGTGTGAATCCCCGACTGTCCCGCAGCTGTGAGCTCTGTTATGGCTCTGAAGCACGCTAGCCATTGTCGTATTGACGAGAAGGCGCCTCGGAGTAGAGCAAAGTCAGAAGACCAGCCTTTGATTGGTAAACACCCTGCAACCTCGATGTAAGGATGCAGCGGACCACTGAAGACTGTTTTAATGGAAATGCGTAACCCTTTTTTGGTTACGGTTAACATACGTGTATTATTATATAGTAGGAAGAGATGTTGTCGTGAGACAGCATCTCTTTAGTTCGATGATATGCTCTTCCGTGTGTGGCTACAGCAGGGGAGGCAATTCGTACAGGTGGGTCGAGTTGCTGCCCTTGATGAGGATGGTCAAACCCTCGGGCTGATGCCGGGTCAGCTCCTGCTTGACTTCTTCTACGTCGGCAAAGGTGCGGAACGGAGCGTTGGCTTTCTGAAATTCGGCACCTACCAGCCACACCTCGTCAAAGTGCGACTCTTCCAGCATCTGGACTACTTTCCGGTGTTCCTCTTGTGAGACGTCGCCCAACTCGCCCATCATGCCCAGAATAGCCATCTTGCGGGGTGCCTCAACCAGACGGAAATTGTCAATGGCGGCTTTCATGCTCGACGGATTGGCATTGTAGGCATCTACGATGAGGCTGTTCTTTGTTGTTTTCGTCAGCTGTGAGCGGTTGTTGGTGGGCACATAGTTTTCCAACGCATGGTTGATATGCTCGAAGGGGACATTATTGACATAGCCTACGATAATGGCTGCCAGCAGGTTGTCTAGGTTGTAGGCACCAATGAGGTGCGTCTTCACCTCCATCCAGTCGCTCTGGTAGTGGGCTTCATGGTCCTGTTCGCGCCAGCGGAAGGTCAGGAATGGGTCGCATCTGACCACCTCGCCACGTATCAGGATGTCCTCAGAGTCGCCCTGACCATAGTAGTAGACGTCAGGTTCTTGATTGTTGGCAGCACTCCTTTCGCTGATCATCTGCATCAGGTGTTCGTTGTCGCGATTGACGAAGACGGGACACTCGTGCTCAAGCAGAAAGTCGTACAACTCGCCTTTGGTCTTGCATACCCCCTCAAACGATCCAAAGCCCTGCAGGTGGGCGCGGCCTACATTGGTGATCAGTCCGCACGTAGGCTCGCAGGTCTCTACCAGGGTCTTGATGTCGCCAGGATGCGAGGCTCCCATCTCCACCACAGCGATGTCGTAGCTGTCGTTCAGACGGAACAGCGTCTTGGGCACTCCCACATCGTTGTTGAAGTTGCCCTCCGTAGCCATCACGTCGTATTCTTCAGCCAGCACGGAGCGTATCAGCTCCTTAGTGGTTGTCTTGCCGTTGGTACCTGTGATGCCTATGACGGGCAGTAGGAACTGGCGGCGATGCTCACGAGCCAGGTCCTTGAATGTCTGCAGGCAGTCATCCACGAGGATGATGCGTTCGTCCGTCTTGTGTTCTTCTTCGTCAACGATGGCGTAGGCACAGCCTTTCTCCAGTGCTTGCTGGGCAAACTGGTTGCCGTTGAATGACGCTCCTTTCAGAGCGAGGAAGATGCTGCCCTCAGGACAGTTGCGCGAGTCTGTCGTGATGACAGGGTGCTGCTGGTATAACTGGTATAGTTCCTTGATATTCATATATGCTTGGTAATTTCTTTATTTCTGTTTGACAGGAAAATTAAAATAGGTGTCTGGGAAGGGTTCGTCCTTCAGGGTGAAGTGCCACCATTCTGTCGGGAAAGGTTTGAAACCATGGGCCAGCATGGCTTTGCGCAGTATCATCCGGTGGGCAAACTGCTCGGCAGTAATGCTACGCCCTTTGGGCGACACCTGGTTGTCGCCTGTATACTCTCCTGTGTCGGGATTGCCGCAGAAATCGGGATGGCTCTCCGGCCCGAACCAGTCGAAGATGCCACCCATGTCGAGTTCCTTCTCCGTATTCATGTCGAATAGGGTCAGGTCTATCGTGGAACCGCGTGTGTGACAGCTCTTTTTCGCAATGTATTCCTGCTTGAAGAGGATGCTCTTGTCGAGGTCGGGATAGAAGTAGGACTTCATCTCTGTCGCTGACAGGTCAGAGGCCCATCGTACAAAGTGGTCTACGGCTTTCTGCGGGCGGTAGGCATCATATATCTTTAGTCGGTAGCCATGTGCCTTCATGTCGTCGCTGACTGCCTTCAGAGAGTCGGCAGCCGCCTTGGTCAAAAGCGCAATGGGCTGTTCGTAACCGTCAATGCGCTGACCTGCGAAGTTGTAGGTGCTGAAATAGCGTATTTCGAGAATGACGTCAGGCACCACGTCCGTCAGCGTCACAAACTGGCTGTTGTCGTCATTCGCGCTGACGGCAACAGCAGTGTTCTCCTTTTTGCAGTTGTGTCCTTTGGCTACCCACATGCAGCCAATGACGATAAGAACAGCTGCAATGCCTCCCAGAATATACTTTTTCATATGTCCTATTTGAGAATTTGAATGCAAAGGTACGAAAAGTCGAGAGCAAAACAAAAGAATCTTTTCTTTTTTTTATTTCCGACATGCAGGTGATTGGGGGATTTCCCCATATAACTTTAGGGAAAAGCTCCTTCCAAATAGGAATAATCTTTTTGAAACCTTATGAAATCAACCTACCTTTGCAGTGTGATTAAGAAACAAATGTCTAACAATTAAAAGATAGGAGATTTGAATATGGAGAAGACAATGAATAAGGTGATTGCAGCTACGATGATGGCTATCACATTAGCAATGCCGGCAATGGCAGGTAATAAGAAGTATGCCAACAACAGGAACACCACAGTTGTTGTAGTGACGAACGACAAGAAGGCATCGCACTTTGATCAGGTTGACAAGAAGCTTTCTCACTTTGACAACCACAGACAAGCCTATCGTCCTGACGTGAAAGCCTGCACCTTCAAAGTGAGCCGCCATGACTCTCCCCAAAAGGTTGTAGCGAAGGCTGAGCGCATGAGAGGCGTTATGGAGACGAAGTGGAATCCCCGCACTCGCGAACTGACTGTCTTCTACGATGCAAAAGTAACATCACCCCGTCATATCATGCATTTCATGTCATGATTCTCAACACAAATTAAAAAGAGAGGCATCCCCACCGGTTGCCTCCCTTTTCTTTGTCCGTTGGACACAAAAGGGCACATAGGTGACAGACTCCTTTGTGCCTTTGTTCCGAGATGAAATGATTACTAAATCAAAAAGAACGTTCTCTTTAGGCGCGATGGCATCAGGTTTTTTCGTTATTTGGCTGGTTTTTTTGCTTTGATTGATGGCCAAAATGCGATTTGCCTCTACTAACACTGCGTAAATAGAAGTGTATCAGTAGTTTGCGTAAAATCCTACATCTACTAACCATCTACTTATCCTCTACTAACCCTCTACCTACCTTCTACTAACCCTCTACTGCGTTGTCTGTCATGTAGAATAGCAGGTGGCAATTGTTCCCAGCCAGGAAACGGCTCGTTCCCAGGCAGGGAACAGACAGTTCCCGCCCTGGGAACAAATACTGGGCTTGGGTTCAGGCAAACGATACACCTGCAGTCCAATAACATGCCCTTATTGCGGAATAACATGCCCTTATTGCAAAATAACATGCTCTTATTGCACGATAAGGAACGCTTGTTCGGTTTGGAGAGATGTCATAGATATAATACATGTTTAGTAGAGGGTAGGTAGAGGGTTAGTAGAGGTTTAGTAGAACTTAAATAGAGGTAAAAAGTTTGCTAAATAGTTGCGTAATACAAATAAAATCAGTATCTTTGCAGAAAAAGTCAGATGAATTTAGTAGAGGTAGAACTAAAAATTGAGAATATGAAGGTCAGTTTATTGAAATTATCGCGAAAAAAAGAGGTCATCAAGCGTGTGGAACTGTCGGATCTGGCAGAGATGATTCGTAAAAACCCGGAGGAGGAGAAGGTGTTCGACTTGCGGTTGAATTATCAGTTCTATAAACCCCAGCGACTGCCAAGCGGACAGATTACCCTTGACGACGAGAAGCATGTGGTGAACCTGCCGCGTATTCTCTTTGCGGCAGACAGCATGAACTACAAGGAGATGCAGAAAGGTCTGAAGTACAACGGACTGGCGGTGGTTGAGGTGAACGGGCTGAAGACGTACGAGGAAGCTGTCGGCGTCAGAAACCAGGCTGCGCGAATGGACGAGACGCTGATGACTTTCCTGGGGGCATCGGGAAAGAGTGTGAAGATAGTCTGTCGGGGAGAACTATATCAGAAGGCTGATGGAAGAAGGCTGACGGAAGATGCAAGAGGTAAGAAGCAGGATGCAAGAGGGCAGGTGGCTGACGACAGGCTGCCTAAGAAAGAGGATGAGATACGGCAGTTCCACAAGAACCTGTACGAGACGGCGCGCAGGGCCTATCAGAACCAGTTCGGACTGGACATAGAATATCTGGAGCCGACATTGGAGCGGACGGTCTATTTGAGTGCCGACCCGGAGATGTACTTCAACCCGGATGCCCGTCCCTTCAAGGCCGACTGCGAGAAGCACGACCAGCCGGAGCCGACACCCATCTCGTGGGAGAGTGACATGCTGATGCCCGGGCGCACCATTACGCGAACCTATCATTTCAACTGGCTGTTTATCCTGCGCGAGGTGCTGGGCGAGTATTTTGACTTGCCCGACGAGGACCGCCAGATGCAGCTGTTGCAGCAGATAGCCTGCAAGTCGCTGGAACAGGGCATCCCGTTGGCTCATGCGCAAGGCATGACGCTGGAGCATCCGCTGTTCCATAACGACCCGGACTTGGTGAAGAGCGTCTTTGCTACCACCTACGAGATTACGCTGATGGAGGACTATCGCAAGAAGTACAAGATGAAACCGCTGAAGAGTGTGCCCCAGGAGACGCTTCAGACCATGCGGACGGAGATTTTCCTCACTGCCAACTACGACTTGCGTAAGAATCTGATGACGGGCGTGGCTGAGTATCGCATGAAATACGCTGAGGACCAGACGTTTAAGCCGCTGACCGCAGAGGTGAGGAACGATATGACCATCGAGGCCCGCGAACAGGGACTGAAGTCGTGGGATCAGGATGTGAACCGATTTATCGACTCCACCCGCATCGAACAGTATGACCCGGTGAACACCTGGCTCGACAAGTTGCCGGTGTGGGATGGGGTAGACCGCATCGGGCCGCTGGCTGCCAGAGTGCCTACTGACCAGCCGCACTGGGAGAAGTATCTCAGATACTGGCTGGTGGGTATGGTGGCACAATGGCGTGAGAGCGACAAGCAGCTGACTGGCAATGCGTTGACGCCGCTGCTGATAGGTCGCCAGGGGTGTGGAAAGACGCGCTTCTGCAAGATTCTGCTGCCTCCAGAACTGCGCGACTATTACAACGACAAGCTGAACTTCAAGAACGAGTTTGACCTGAACATCGCGCTGACCTCGTTTGCACTCATCAACATCGACGAGTTTGACAAGACGACTAACTCGCAGCAGATTGTACTGAAATACCTGCTGTCGTCGAGCGACGTGAAGTTCCGTCCGCCTTACGGCAAGACCATCAAGCAGTACAGGCGCTACACCTCGTTCATAGGCACCACCAACCAGCTGCAGCCGCTGGTGGACCCAACGGGTTCGCGCCGATTTGTCTGCGTGGGCATCCCGGCAGGCAAGAACATAGACTTCACGGACAATCTGGACCATCGCCAGCTCTATGCTCAGGCCCTGTACCTCTTCAACCAAGGTGAGCGCTTCTGGCTGGACGATGACGAGATACAGACCCTGATAGAGGAGAATGTGCCTTACCAGCGTGCAGTCGATCTGGTGGAGATGATCAACGAGACCTTCCGCAAGCCAAAGGACGGCGAGGGCCGCTGGTGGGGTACCACGGAAATCCTGTCCACCTTCGCCAGCCGCTATGCCTACTTCGATGCGAAAAGGGCGACACCTACCGTCCTGGGCAAGGCAATGAACAACTACCGCTTCAACTTCAAACGTCGCATGCTGAACGGCTGCTCGGAATACTGGCTCTGCGAGAAATAACAGTAGAAATAAAACAAAAAAGTTGGATTTCGTGCTATTTTTAGAAAAAAGAGTATGGTACTCCACTGTGTCAGCTTTGTGAGTTCCCCGGCCATGGAGTCGAACAGTTGTCCCATGGTCTCGTATTCGGAGAACCTCAGGTCAAGCGCTGCCACGATGTACGTCATGAGCGTAATCGTTATGTCTGCCACCTGCGCATCGAAGTCATTTGACTGGCATTTGCCGAATCCCAGTTCCGGCGGCAGTCCTTTATCAGCACCTCTATGCCCCAGCGTACCTGGTATGTCTCGAATGCCCTCGTGAAACTCATTGTCATATCCGTGGTGACAATGATGTTCCAAGTCGTGTTGTGCCCGTACTTCACGAGGAATATCCTCACGGCGATTCCTGTCCTGCCACGCTCGCCCCTCTTCGTAGTCTTTTCTGCCGTGGTGTCATCAAGGATGAAACAGGAAGTCCCCTTGTAGAAGTCCACCTTGCGACTGCGCAGAATGCCGATGAAATGAACGGCCATCACGGCAAGCAGACGGCGCCAGTCCATCGAAGAGCGGGTCAGCATGCGGTAGAAGCAGTTCTTGCCCACCTGCAGCAGGTCATAGAACTTGTGATACCACATCGAGCTGATGGTCTCACCCAGAACCTTGAACAGGCATAAAGCCTGTATTAACTCGGAGGCCGAATAGCCACATTGCTTCTCCATGCACAGGCGGGAAAGCGTCTGGGACAGCCTGAATTTGCTGAAGAGAGAGAAAATGTCATCGCCAATGCGACTTTTAACACTTGGAAGTTTGGTGATCTCGCTGAAATTGTCTAATTTTGCAATCATAACAGTTTTTCAATTTGTTGATTCTATGTACTTTAGCGAATACAAAGATACAACTTTATTTTGAAAAACTGTTATTTTATGAGCTTTTTCAAAAGGTGGGAAACTTTAGCTACTTATATGAGAATCCTGGAGTCTCCCGTTTGGCCTACCTGCTCTATGCTCTCCGCCAATCAGGTCATATTGTGTCTTGCAACTATATCACCTTCCATCGGGCATTACAAGCGATTTCCAACAAACCACTTGGTGGCCCGGATGTTCCCCAAAGACGCTATCATGAACTGCTGGCAGATCCAAAGCTGTTAGGATCAAAGGGAAAGAAGTGGCAACAGGCAAAGGCAATAATTGACCGATGGACTGTCCTATTCGACAAAAATGACATATAAGAATACAAAAGCGCAACTTAAAAGTTGCACAATTAAAAGAATATACTAAAGTTTCGCAAGTGATGGCGCACCTGCATAATTTAACATAAAATAGGAATAAAAAAGGCTTCGAAGTTTGCTCAACTCACTGAAAATGAGTAAC
>ONLU01000012.1 GCA_900318795.1 uncultured Prevotellaceae bacterium
GCGAGGGCTGGGTTGAGAAGACTGGTAAGAGTCAATGGACTAAGAAAAGATGAAACCTTACAATCTTACATTCTTACATTCTTACAAAGGGTGTTTACAAAACTAAGGTAAAAGTAAAAGTGGATAGTGAAAAATTAATGAAACTCAGCGAGCATTTCAGTCTCGCTGAGTTAACCAAAACAAGCGTGAATATTGAGAACGTGCCATCAGAGGCACAAGTAGAGAACTTAAAGCGGCTTTGCCGGTGGCTGGAACGCCTGCGCAGGCGGTGGAACGACAAGTACGGCGATGGTGACGACCCGATTATCATCAACTCGGGGTTCCGGACGGCAGCGGTGAACAAGGCGGTAGGCGGCGTGCCTTCGTCGAACCACCTGACGGGCTGTGCAGTGGACATCCGTTGCATCGGGATGGAACAGGCTTTGCGCTATGCTGCCATCTTGCTGGACATCAGCGATATGAGCCGAGAGGACTTCGACGAACTGCTGATAGAGCAGAAGCGTAGCGTCATCTGGATTCATTTTGCCGTCCGTCCCTCGGGAAACAGACGCCGCGTAAGGCTTATAGGTTAAAGGTAAGTTGGTTTCTATTATAAATCTATCTTGGTTGGGGGGAGTTGCAACTCTCAATTCCTCAACTCTCCTGGTAGCTTGCCGTACTCGTCCTTAAAGCACTTGGTGAAGTAACTGGGGGCGGTGAAACCTACTTGGTAGGCTACCTCGCTGACACTCTTGTCCGTAGTGAGCAGTAGCTGGTAGGCACGCTTCAGACGAGCAGTGCGCAACAACTCGACAGGTGTGGAGCCGGTAAGGGACTTCACCTTGCGATAAAGCTGCACACGACTGAGGTTCATCTCGGCAGCAAGGTCTTCGACACTGAGTTCACTATCCTCCAGACGAGCCTCAACGGACTC
Organism: uncultured Prevotellaceae bacterium; assembly: GCA_900318795.1. Classification (GTDB taxonomy): domain Bacteria; phylum Bacteroidota; class Bacteroidia; order Bacteroidales; family Bacteroidaceae; genus Prevotella. The sequence goes on from ONLU01000012.1 coordinate 914, forward strand.
TCTGAAACGAGTCATGAAGAGTGATGTAGGCAGGTTTTGGCTGTCTGCGCTAACGCTGGACGAGGGGGTGCTGGCGGATGTAGGGCTATCGTCATCGCCTCCCGACTCTGCAGACTGGGGAGGCACTTGCCCGTCTGTGTCTGACTGCGGGGTCTTCTTGGGAATATCTCTGACCTCATTGCCTGCCACGCTATCGGGCACTTCCACTGTTTCGGGCTTCATGTTCCACAAGGTATTTACCACGCGCTCCTGACGCAGTGTCATCTTGCCGATATGATAGAGGTAGAAGAGTACGATGGCTATCACCAGCAACCCTATCACCACCAGGGACAACAGGGTGATGGTGCGCTGGGTGTCCAACTGGTGCAAATAGGCATCTGCCTTCTGGTGCAACCGGTCCAGATATTCACCCTGCTCCTTCAGTTCCTCGGTCTGCATGAGCAGCACGTTGGCATTGTCGCGGGTGACGAGGGCACTCTGCAGGCGAGACTCCTTCTGATAGGGCTTGCCCTCCAAAATGTCAACAGCCAGCTGAAGCAGTTTGTCGCCATGGGTGGGATAGATATAGGATGCCTCGAGAATAGAGTCGCGCACCAGTTCGATGCCCCCACCCTTGCCCGGCAGACCGTCGATACCACAGAAGAGAGGAAGGTCTCTCCCCCCACCCTCGCCCAAGGATACCCGGCGCTCATCAGCCTCCTGCAAGGCCTTGCGGGCACCCATGGCAGTACGGTCGTTAAGACCGAAGACCAGGTCGATGGGCTCGTCGGGATGCTGGGCCCGCCACTCACGGACTGTGCGATAGGCGGTCTGCTCGGTCCAGTCGCCCTGCAGGGTTGCCACCACATGGAGGTCGGGGTACTGACTGATGATATCTATAAAACCCTTATGACGCTCGATGGCCGGCGACGAACCTTCCAGACCCTTGACCACCATGATACGTCCATGGTGCTTCAGCCGGCCTGCCACATACTGACCCATCTGGCGGCCCATTTCATAGTTGTCGGCACTGATAAAGGCGGAGAACTTCTGCGAGTTGGTCTTACGCTCGAATACGATGACGGGTATGCCGCTGTCGAAGGCACGGTCGATGGCGGGAGAGATGGTCTGCACCTGGTTGGGTGCCACAATCAGCAGGTCGATGCCTGTATGCAACAGACTGTCTATCTGCTCTATCTGACGCTCATCACTATCGTAGGCAGCGGCAAAGCGCAGCTCCACGCCGTCCTGGAAGTAGGTGCCCATGCGCAACTCGGCGTTCTGCTTCTCACGCCAGATGTCGTCAGAACACTGGGAAACGCCTATGACATAGCGGGGCTTCTCGGGTGTACAGCTTATACCTGCTATCAGTAGTACAAGCACGTACCATATAGTCAGTAGTTTTCGTTTCATCGGATTGGTACTCATTGCTACAGAGCACAAAGGTACAAATAAATTTTTGAAATTGTTTCGTCAACTCCTTATTTTTTTGTATTTTTGCACACAAAATGAACATTGGAAATATTGATATGGGCAACCGCCCGGTTTTTCTGGCTCCGATGGAGGATGTCACGGACATAGGCTTCCGCATGCTCTGCAAGCGGTTTGGTGCAGCCATGGTGTACACCGAGTTCGTCAGTGCCGAGGCTCTGGTACGCGATGTGAAGTCGACCATCAGGAAGCTCGTCATCAGTGACGAAGAGCGGCCCGTGGGCATCCAGATATATGGCCGCGATGTGGATGCCATGGTAGAAGCAGCCAAGATAGTCGAGCAGGCTGGTCCTGACGTGATAGACCTGAACTTTGGCTGCCCGGTCAAGAAGGTGGCAGGCAAGGGGGCCGGAGCCGGCATGCTGCAGAACATCATGCTGCCCGACGGCAACATCGACCCCGATGCCAAGCTACTGGAGATTACCCGCAGGGTGGTCGACGCCGTCCGCGTGCCCGTCACGGCCAAGACGCGTCTGGGCTGGAATCACGAACAGCTCTGCATCACCTCGCTGGCCGAACAGTTGCAGGACTGCGGCATTCAGGCACTGACCATCCACGGGCGCACTCGTAGCCAAATGTACACTGGCGAGGCCGACTGGACGCTCATCGGTGAGGTGAAGCGGAACCCCCGCATCCATATCCCCATCATCGGCAATGGTGACATCAAGTCGCTCAGCGATGCCGAGAGGGCTTTTGACACTTATGGGGTGGATGCCGTCATGATAGGCCGTGCCACCTTCGGATGTCCGTGGATCTTCAGCCGTCAGGAGCTCTCGCTGGACGAGAAGATAGACGTGCTGGAGGAACAGTTGCGCATCAACATCGAACGGTGCGATACGGAGGAAATGCGCAGCAGCAAGAAGTCGGCTGAGCTCTGCGGCATCCTGCACACCCGCCGCCACCTGGCAGCCACACCCGTCTTCAAGGGCATTCCCAACTTCCGCGAGACCCGCATCCGGATGCTCCGTGCCGAAAAGGCCGACGAGCTGCTGGCCATCCTAGAGCACTGCCGCGAGACACTGAAATAAAAGAAGGCTTGCCAAACGGAGGCAAGCCTTTCTCTTATCAACAATCTTTCACCATTATTTAACCATTACCTTGCGCATGCTGCCGTCGCTCATGCGGACAATGTTCAACCCGTGCCGGGGGCCACTAACCTGACAACCATCAAGGGTGTAGAACTTTGAACCTTGAACTTTAAACTTTGAACTTTGAACTATGCCAGTGGCAGCATTAGCGCGGGCCTTCTTGCTCAGTCCGCCATTCTCGTTGACGGCCTGCACCTGCCAGGTGTCGCTCTCGGTATAGCCTTCGAAGGAGCTCTCCTTCGTGAATCCGGCCACCTCGCCATTCCTGGTCACTACATAGCAGATGGCGTATGGCACAGCCTCCCAGGTCAGCCGACCGTCAGCACCCTTCACGACAGGAGCGTCACAAGCCTCGCACAGCAGGTCGGGCTGCCAGTTGTCGGCGCCGCCCATCACGTTCTTCAGCGTATACTGAGCAGCCTCCTCGGCAGTCAGCGTGTTCTTGACGTTGAACACTTCGGCCTTCGTGCCGGCATCCTTGTCTATCCAATAGTAGTAGTACGTCTCGCGCTGGCTCAAGTCAACGGGGTTGCCGTCCTTGTCAACAGTATTGTACTCTGCCCACAGTGCAGGCAGACCACCCATCGTGTTGTACCAACCCTTGGCAGGGATGTTGATGAAAGTCTGCGTGTTGATATAGACGGTCTTAGGCTGGTCATGCCAGGGGCGTCCCAGCCATACGTCAGTGACGTTGATGCCCTTGCGCGGACGGATGATATTATTCTGGAATACATAGCCCCACTTGGTGTCGGCAGTATGGCGAGGTGCTACGATGTAGCCACCGGAGGGACGGTTGATTTGCAGGGTGTCACCGTCGAGATAGACATCACCATTGTTGTAGATGAAGTCAACGGCACCCTCGATGAGCGAGTTCTTGATGTAGTGGCGAGCCGTAGAACTGCTGGAGGTAATCCAGGTGTCCTGATAGGAGAGCAGCGCCACATTGTTCATGCAGACACGGTCGGCAACCGTGTTCAGCGCCAGAGCCTGCGGACCGTCCAGCTTCTCGTAGCCGTAGCTGTTCTCAAGGGTGATATTCTCAAAGAAGGTGTCTGTGCCCTTTACCACCACGGTAGCACCTGGGTCAACGGGGTAGGCGTTGTCACCACCGCTGAGACGGTTGTCATAGACAACGGTCTTGTCGCGGTCCTGACCGATAATGTGCAGATGGGCCTTGGCAGCAGGGATGTCGATGTGCTCATGGTAACGTCCATTCTTGACGAAGATGAGCCAAGGCTTTGCGCGTCCAGCCGGTGCATGGTCTATGGCATCCTGCAGTTTCGCGTAGTCACCGGTGCCATCCTGAGCCACTACGGCATCATACAACTTTGCCTCGGGCTGCTGACGCTCCATGGTGGTAAAGGTGATGGAGGTGGCGGCTACAGCCTTTCCGCTACGGCTTACAAGCACGCCCTCAGGCATAGAGAAGGTGTACTGAGTAGCATATTTCAGACCTGCATACTTGAAGACAGCAGACTTGCCGCTGATGATAGGTGCTATCTGCTCACCATTCAGCGTAGCCGTACCCGTACCAGCCTTGACCTTGTTGTCGAAGTTGAGTATCACAGAGCCATTGCGCGATGTTCCTGCAGCGTTGTCAGTTGGCGTGGTTGAGACAAGGGTAGCGACCTCGCTGGCAGCCCCCGTAGCATCGGCCAGCACAAAGATATCTGCGATAGCCGTACCATCGTTGTCACTTGCCACACCCGTCATAGGAGAGTCGTAGTCAGGCATGAAGCGGATAAAGAGACGGTCAACGCCGGCTGCATCGGCAGGCAGGTCAAACTCCTGTGAGTCCCAACCACGGTTAGGCAGGTTGTAGGTACCGAAGGTCTTGAATGTCTGACCGCCATCTGTGCTGTATTGGGCAAAGATGATGCTATGTGCATTGTAGTCATCGCCGACAGAGGCAGACAACTTCAGATTTTCATAGCCCTTGGAGGAGAAGGAAATCTCAAAGTAATAATTGCCTGTGAGCGGACGCCATACGCGGGCACCATACTTGTCGTTCATCTTGCCAGCAGCAACACCATTGGCAAGCCAACTGGTGGTCTCGCCGGCAGCATTGCGCAGAGACAGCAGTCCAGCATTCTCTGTGTCAGCCTTATAGTCGGCAGCACGTTCGGTTTTGGGTGCATCGTAGTAAAGATCCCAACCCACAATGAAATCTGTTGCCGAGAAATTGGCTGTGACATGCTTCTCCGCATCCATCTTGATGTCATACTCGGCACTGGTGCCCTGAGCATCACCTTCCCAACCGGTAAAGGTCAGGATGCGGTTGTTTACTGCTGTCAGTTTGACATCGGTACCTTCCTCATAGTAGTGTACACCATCCACATAGTTGCCGGCGGGCAGGAACTGTACGAGGTTCTCATTCGCTCCGCCTGTCCACGTCATGTGCAGGGCATAGACGTTATTCTTCGTATAGGTAGCCACCAATGTGGTATGCTGTGCAATCTCAAAGCTGTAGGGGTTCTCCTGAGATACGGTTTTTCCTTCACCATCAACCCATCCTGCAAAATGGTAGCCGAAGTTCTCGGTGGCAGTAACCGTCAGTGAGGTTCCTTCGTCAAACTCTGCCCCAGCAGGGTTACACGATACCGAACCAGCACCCTCAGTACCCAATTTTACGTTCATGGTATATGCAGGCACAGCCTCTGGCGTACCCGATACATCTCCTGTCAGCACGACGCTGCCAAAGCCATACTCCTTGTTAGACGCCAGTCCATATATCTTAACCTTCAGTACCAGACCATTGTTGTCAAGTGTCAGTGCAGACAAATCGTAGTTGCAAGTAGAGAACTCGTTGTTGCGTTCAGGACTGAAGGCTGTTGCCAGAACGGTCTCTGTGCCACCCGTAATGGCTACTACATCAAACTTACCGCCGCCTGTACCCCACTTTGATGACTCAAACGAAAATGACTTGGGTGTAAAGGTGATTCCCTTCTTGGGTTTGATGGTGAAGGTCAGCACATCGTCATCGTTGGCAGAACCTGCGTTGTTATTTGATGGTTTATACAGTGTCTGCTGCGAAGTACCGGCAGCACGCTGCGTAGAGACCATCAGCTTACCATAGTCAAATTCTGCCACGCTGAACAGTCCAGGAATCTTTACTGCTGCCGCAGTAGCATCGTCCGTACCCATGCCGAGAGGCCAGGAGAGGGTGAAATCCTTCTCGTCAACAGGTTTAGCCTCTTCCATCTTTTCGCCATTGACTACCACATAGTCCAAATTCCAATTGGACTTGAAGCCATTGCCGGCGATGAGTCGCAGAATGACCTTGTCTTTGTTGTTGGCTGAGAGCTGTACAGTGTTGTTCTTATAGAGCCACCAATTAGGCATCGTGGTATAGGCACCGGCATCAAACCAGGTAGCACCACCGTCGGTGGAGACGACAGCCTCCAAGGTCGCTTCGGCATTGGCACCGTAGGCACAGGCAAAATCTACAGAGATATTCTTGTAACCCGTGGTAGGAAACTGCACCTCATAGTACACATTGTGTTTGGAGGCATCGGTGTAGTCCGTAATGGCATTCTCCGTGGCATTCTCAATGCGTAGCACCTTGTTCTGATAACCCGTACAGAGCTGCCAATAGCGGCCCTCGCTCCATCCTGTCAACAGATAAGCGGATTTGTCACCAACGGCATCATCAGGAGCAATCTGAGGTGCTCCGCCTTGTGCGAACCATGTGGCAGCGACATCTGTGCTATTCTCCATGTTCCACTCAGCCAGTTTCACGCTCTCCTGGGCTGCTACCGACAATGGTAGCAAGGTGAGAAGAGCAACTAGTAGTCTTAGTAAATTGTTTTTTGTTTGCATAAGAATCGGTTTGTTTTATTATTAATTAGTAGATAATTTTCTTGATGCTACCATCATTCATGCGAACAATGTTCAGGCCGCGGTGCATCTGAGCATGCTGACGACCGTCAACGGTAAAAAAAGCGACAGTCTGGCTGCTGTTAGTGCTGACCTGACTGATGCCTGTAGCAGATACCGCCATACCATGGATGGTGAGGTCAGACAGGCAGATGGTCTTGCCACTGGCAGCACCGTTGTACCAGGGATAGACACGAACGAGAAGTTCCTGACCATCCTTGACGGTAAGAACGGGCTTCGTCTCTACGTACTGCGGATTGTTGGCTGGCATCTTCATCATCTCAAAGATGGTGGTGCGCGTAGCAAAGTTGTCAGTAGAATAATATATGTGGCAACACATGCCGTTACCGCCACAACCCGATGCATAGAGCGAAATCTGGTCAATCTTCAAATCTGTTCCGGCGGCAGGCTTGATACCCCACTGGATGTAGCGGTCGGGGTTGTCATCAATCTCATCGGCAGGCCAGTTGTCACCAGTCAGCAGGTCTCGCTGCATCTTACGGCTGGCATCATAGCCCGTCCAGTCGGGCCACACCGTATTGGCGTTAGGGTTAGAGTAACGCTGCACGTACATGCCTTGGAATGTCTGGGCTATGGGAGTGGCAGGACCGATCAGCTCGCAGGCATCGTCTTTCTCCAAGCGCCAGTAGGCCTTTACTTCCGTACCTCCCTCCAGCGTAACGGCAGTAGCCTTGACAGGAATCTCGATGGTCTTGTCGCCCTGACGAATTGTGATGGTGCCGGTGGTCTCGCCGTCTGATGTAAGGGTCATCTGGGTATAGAAGGTCTTTACCAAAGTAGAACCGCTATAGTCGGCAGTGAGTGTCGTATTCCACTCCTTCTTGTCAAACGACAGTTCAACACCTTCTGTGGCAACAATACTTACCGTACCTGTCTCGGGTGACAGGCCAAAGCCGTTGAGCGTGAATTCTTTTTGCAATGTCTGACCTTTGTATGCTTCGCCCAAATCGCCCGTGGAAGGTACTACAGTAAGGTCGGTGGGCAGCGTTATGGCATCGGACAGAATACCTTGTGCCTTCATGAGGCGTGCACATTCGCGTGCCACCAAGACAGCGCCAGTAGTGTTAAAATGGGTTGAGCCCTCGCCATCGAAAAGATACTCATGACACTTGGCGTCGCCATAGTACTCATAGAGCTCAGCAGTTGCTGCTGTCAGATCAATGAAGGACACGCCCTTCTCTTCTGCCAATTTCCGTGAGTGGTAGGCATAGTCCATGGTGTGGTCATCGGCAGGTATACTCTGTTTCTCCTTAATGCCATCGGCAGTCAGTACGGAGAACGAGTCTCCCAGGTCGTGGCGACCATTGCGGCGGATCTTCGAACCAGTGAAGTAAGAGCGGCACACGGGCGAGCATATAATAGGTATGGCATCCAGTTCCTTGACCTCATCGACTATCTTGCCCAGCCACCCCTTGTAGGTCGTAGAGGGTACTGTGCCGCGCAGGTCGACGGCAGCAGCCTTGGCTGTTTCGCCGATGCTCTCATAGTAGGCTTTCAGCTCATAGCCGTCCATGCCAGAGTTCTTCTCGTCGTTGTGGCCAAAGGTGATGATGACGTAGTCGCCAGCCTCTACCTGCTTCTTGGCTGTCTGCCAAAGTTCGGTGTAGCCTCCGCGCGAATCGCGCCCGCCCTTGGCATAGTTTACTGATGTCCATCCATTGGTCAGGAAGTTGCCAAAATACATACCCCAACCACGGGTGACGGTGGCAGACTCATCATAAGGGGCCATCGTAGAGTCGCCCAGGGTATGTACCTTTTTGGCCTGCGATACTGTACAAAGCATCACGGCCAATGTCATTAAGAAAAGTAATTTTGTCTTCATTTTACAGTTAGCTTTTAAAGAGATTTTTATGATTTCTGACTGCAAAATTATCCATGAATGTCGATGGAATGGGGTAAAATTTGCATCAAAAAAGGGTAAAAAATGCATCAATCCGCATTTCTTACCCCCTTATGATGCATATACACCCCATCAGGAGTTCTTGTATTCAGTTGGTGACTGACCCGTACTCTGCTTGAAGCTGCGACTGAAATATTTCGGATCAGTAAAGCCACAACTATATGCCACCTCTGCAACAGTTTTATTGGTTTCCCTCAGCAATTGGCAGGCACGCTTAATACGAGCCTCACGCAGCAAATCCTGTGGTGTAATGCCCATAGCCTGTTTCAGTTTTCTCTGTAAACCGCTCCGACTGACGGCAGCAGCCAATGCCATATCGCCCACGCCTGCCTCGCTGTTCGAAATGTTCTCCTCAACAAATTGCATGACCCGCTGCAGCAGTGGGTCCAGTTCTGAGGACCGAGGTTCCTGAACCGAGGTCTGGGGAGCCGCCATCTCAGCACTTACCCCAGACCTCTCACTTCTCACTTCTTGCTTCTCACCTCTCACCTCTATCAGACTAAGATACTTCTCCAGCGTCTCGCGCTGCTGACGCTTGATGCTGCGTATATATAATAAAGTATATATAATCGCTACCACGATGGCTATGACAATGAGCGCTAGAAACAATTGTCCGTACCACGCCTCCCAGAAGGTGGGCTGCACGATGAGAGTCAGCACGCGACTGTTGTCTATCCACTTGCCGTCGGCATTAGTGGAACGCATCTCCAGCCGATAGGTTCCTGGTTCCAGATCCAGCAATGTCACAGAACGGTTGCTGCCGATATTGTTCCACTGCGTCGTGTCTCGTTGGCCATCCTTCTGCAATCGGAAGGCATAGCTAATACGATCTGCAGCCTGATAGTCAATGGCAGCAAAGTGCACAGTGATGCTACGTTCCTGAGACTGCAGGGTTAACGTATCAGCATGAGTGACAGCCCAAATGTCTTCACCACCCTGTATGGAAACACCCGTCAGCACAATTTGTGGTCTATATGCAGAACCTTCCATCTGCTGGGCTGTGGTCAAAAAAGCTCCATCGTTCAACCCGAATATCCAGCGTGCTCCACCAAGCATCTGCGGACGAGCGTCGCTGAAGCGGTAATCTGCATTAAATGAGCGGGCATCTAACTGTCTATATTGCTCCGTGCTATCAACAATGCTGACCAAATGGCTGCTTACAATAGCACACATCCCATTCTGCAAAGGAACCATTGACTGCACAACGTCAATGGGCAGCTTTTTGTTTTTGGCGGAATAGTGACGGAATGTCAACTGCTGTTTCAACAGGTCATTGTCCTCTATACGGTTTACGCCACCGCTTTCTGTGCTGACGTACATCCGCCCGTCAGGTGCCCTCATGATGTCCATCACAGCACTGCTGCTTAGGCTTTGGGCACGACTGGCCTCACGCTGATGCAACAGAAAGTGCATCTGGTCTGCTTGTTGCTCCAGCTTGGCTACAATCAGTCCCTCTGTGGTTGCTGCCATCAGCACTTGTCCGTCTTGTGCAAGATGGAGGTAGCGCACGCGCTGGGCAACCTGCTTGGGATAGCCGTTGGGTACCATGAACCGGGGATTGGCTGCCTGGGGTTCGGGAGTGTAGCAGAGTCCTCCGCCCAACGTGGCGACCCACAGGCGTCCGTACCGGTCTTCCTCGATGTTGTAAATGTTAGGGTTTGGCAATTGCGTCAAGTGGCCTATTTGGAACGTGCCTGCTGTTGTCTCTTTCAGTCTGAAGATGCCTTGTGGCTTGGTGCCTAACCATAGTGTGTGATCTTTTGCCTCAAAGATGCAGTATACGGCGGCTTTGAAACTGGTGTACTGCTGATGCAGTCGTCCATCGTTGCCCAGATAACCTAACAGCCTAAGACTGTTGACATCGTAAAGGCGTACAGCCTCGTCCTCTTTCGTTGTCACCCAAAGCCGTTGACTGCTATCCTTAAAAAGGCACTTCACCTGCGCCTTCGGCTCTATAGCCAAACGCTGTGTACGCTGAAAGTCGGGAGAAAGCTTGTAGATACCATTGTATTTACCCAGCAGCCAAAGGTTACCCTGTCGATCAGTGCATGCAAAGGAAGATTTTCCCAGCGTAATATCCAACTGACAAGTGCCCGTCTGTCCGTCTTGGCTCTGATAGGTTAGGTGCCCGTCAGCATAGAGTTTCCATCGGGTTCTAAAAGCGTCTTTCCACACAATGGGTTTATCTTCCTTGAGGGACATGCTGGTACGGTAGCGGTTCATGTCATCCTCAGCACCCTCTTGAGGCAGATTGTAGAACCGGTTGGTATGTGTATTGAACAAAAAATAGTCATCGTCAATGCGACAAATAAAGTTACCATCTGGTCTTTGGACAAACATTCGGATGCGGTCTGTCGCCATATTACAGCCGTCACCTGCCTGTGGTTTGAATGTCCGGAACTCGTAGCCATCGTATCGACATAGTCCGTTCCACGTAGAGAACCACATCAGCCCTTGCTGGTCTTGCAGCAATTGGGTGACGTGACTATGAGGCAACCCATCCTCTTCATCGTAATAGGTGACGTGACATAATGGCTGTGCCATAGCGGTCAGCCACATGGTATAGGTAAGGATGAATAAAGCAAACTGCTTCATAGCGTCAGTACCACTGCATGAGCGAACGAAGATAGGCTGTCAGTTCGCTAGCCATCTTCTGATGCTGCCATACGCTGGGATGCCAAGATGCTCCAAAGTGGATGTCGCCGGTCTGGGGGGTGAAGTCAAAGCGGTACACCTGGTTGTCGCCAGCCTTATGGGCTTCGTCTACCACCTCGTTCAGCGTGTTTTTAGCTATTTCCAATTCTTTTCCGTTGAGCATGGAGCCACAAAGGTAGACTATCTTAGCTTGGGGATTGTGGCTGCGCACCTGTTTCAAAAACTTCTTATAGGCTGCCTTGAGCAGTTTCACGTCGTAGTTGTTGGTGGAGAGATCGTTGGTGCCAAGGTTGATGCACACCAACTGGGGCTGGTAACGGCTGAAATCCCACTTCTCGCTGCGGTCGTAGAGGTTGGTGTACTCGTATTCGGTAGTCATCACGTTCTCAGGTGTTCCTGCCTTGGGGCCGCCGTAGCTGCGATAGACTCCGATGCCACTGCGGGCCACCACATGAGCCATTGCATCCAACTCGCGACAGCAAATCTGAGCATAGGTCAGATAGTGATTCTCCGTCTCATACTCAAATGGATCGCTAGCCACTATGGCTTCGTTGCCATAGCCGCAGGTGATGCTGTTGCCAATGAACTCAATGGTACGTTCTGGCAAGGCTGGTGGAGGGAGCAGTGTGCTGCCCGTGTCCAGAATAAACCCTCGGAAATCGGGTTTCAGTTCATAGCCTTCGATGACGTACATCAGTCGGACGGTATGACAACCTTGCGGCAGGGCGGCAGCGATGGTAACCACCGAGTCACGCTCGCCCATCAAGGCCACCTTGAAAGGTTCTGACTGGTCTATCTGTGCCATGAAATAGCCGCTCTTGGGCTTGGCCCAGAGTTTCAGACTGGTTCCCGTAAAGCAGGCATTGATCTGGGTGCCAGGAAAGGTAAAGCGTGGACGCTCGGGGTTCTGAAAGCAGATGCGCCCGATGTACTGGATGTTCTTGTCTGTAGGTTTTACGATGGTTCCCTTCATGGGGAGTGTCGTGCTGGCAGGTGTTGCCAAATGGGCGACTGCCATGAATAATGCAAGGATAGTACGTTTCATAAGTAGGTTTTTGCTGTTTTGAGTGCAAATATACAAAAAAAATAATTATCTTTGCAAGCAAATTCCTAAAAATGTATGATGGACGAAGATTTTGACATCCGGCAGGAACAGCTGAGTTCTGGCGAGAAGGAGTTTGAAAACGCCTTGCGACCGCTGGCGTTCAATGACTTCAGCGGTCAGCAGCAGGTGGTGGAGAACCTGGAGGTGTTCGTCGAGGCTGCCAAATACCGTGGTGAACCGTTGGATCACGTCTTGCTGCACGGTCCTCCAGGACTGGGCAAGACGACGCTGTCGAATATTATTGCCAACGAATTGGGAGTAGGATTCAAGATTACCAGCGGCCCCGTATTGGACAAGCCAGGAGATCTGGCAGGCATCCTGACATCGCTGGAGAAGAACGATGTGCTGTTTATCGATGAGATTCACCGTTTGTCGCCTGTGGTGGAAGAGTACCTCTACTCGGCCATGGAGGACTACCGCATAGACATCATGATAGACAAAGGACCGTCAGCGCGTAGCATCCAGATAGACCTGAACCCGTTTACGCTGGTGGGTGCCACCACACGCAGTGGTCTGCTGACGGCTCCGCTCCGTGCCCGCTTTGGCATCAACATGCACCTGCAGTACTATGACCCAGAAACGCTGCAGCGGATTATAGAGCGTTCTGCCAGCATCCTACGCGTACCCATTACGACGGATGCGTCGCTGGAGATAGCCCGCCGTTCACGTGGTACGCCCCGTATTGCCAATGCACTGTTGCGCCGCGTGCGTGACTTTGCCCAGGTGAAAGGTTCGGGGCGTATTGACTCCAGCATCACGAAGATAGCCCTGAAGGCACTGAACATCGACCAGTACGGATTGGACGAGATAGACAACCGCATCCTACTGACCATCATCGACAAGTTCCGAGGCGGTCCTGTAGGCATCACTACCATTGCCACAGCCATTGGCGAGGATGCCGGTACGGTGGAAGAGGTCTATGAACCTTTCCTCATCATGGAGGGTTTCATCAAGCGCACCCCACGTGGCCGAATGGTGACGGAGCTGGCCTACAAGCACTTCGGACGCAATCCGTATGCTGGCAACATCATGGAGCCGAATCTGTTTGACTGAAGAGTGAAGATATGAAGACAGGAATATTTGTAGGAAGTTTCAACCCGTTTACAATAGGTCATAATAGCATTGTGACTCGGGCGCTGCCGCTGTTCGACCGACTGGTTATTGGAGTGGTTGGCGAACAGGTACACAAACCTGATCTGCCATCAGCGCAGGAGCGTGTCAAGGCCATCGCTAATCTATATGCTGACGAGCCGCGCATAGAGGTGAAGGCTTACTATGGCTTAGCGGTAGACTTTGCCAAAGCGGAAAATGCCCATTTCATTGTGAAGGGTGTCCGCTCGGTGAAGGATTTTGAGTATGAGCGCGAACAGGCAGACATCAACCGCCAGTTGAGCGGTGTGGAAACCATCCTGCTCTATAGCGAGCCACAATATGCATCCATCTCGTCTACCATGGTGCGCGAACTTCAGCACTTCGGCGTGGATGTTTCAACCTATTTACCCAAGCCTAACCTTGAACTTTGAACTTTGTCATCGACCTTTAGGTCGCTCTGACCTTAGTCAGAGAACTTTGAACCACAAAACGACATAACGATACGAAACCAATATGATTACATATTCTGCTGAAAACGTCAGGTTCCCCAACATCAAACGCCGCGAGACCACGGCGTGGATTCGGCGCGTGGCTGCCACCTATGGCAAGAAGGTCGGCGAGATCGGCTATCTGTTCTGCGACGACGAGCACATCCTTGAGGTCAACCGCGAATATTTGGGACATGACTACTATACGGACATCATCACCTTCGACTACGACGAAGGCAACACGCTGAATGGCGACTTGGTGATTTCGCTGGACACTGTCCGGTCCAATGCGGAACTCTTCCATAAGGAATACGACGAGGAATTGCACCGTGTCATCATACACGGCATTCTACACCTTTGTGGCATCAACGACAAGGGGCCCGGGGAGCGCGAACAGATGGAAGCTGCCGAGGATAAGGCTTTGGCCCTGCGCTAGTCGGCGACCTGAGGTACACCCTCAAGCAGTGTCTTGATGTCGTCAAGACTGCTGGCAACCTGGATGTAGGTCCGCCATTGCTTGCGGGTGACACCATGCGCATGCAGACCGTCGAGCATGGTTGTCAGCCCGTCCCAGAAGCCTTTCATGTTATAGAGTATCACGGGCTTCTGATGATAGCCGATAGTGGCGGAGGCGGCCATGGAGAAAATCTCGTCCAGCGTACCGATGCCACCAGGCAGTGCTATAAACACATCGCTCTTGTCTTGCATCAGCTGCTTGCGGTCGCTCAGGTTGTCGCATAGTATCTCAACATCCACATACTGGGAGATGCGCCCGCCCTGCTCTACGATCTGAGGGATGACCCCTATGGTACGACCGCCTGTCTCATGGACAGCCTTGGCCACGCACTCCATCAAACCACAATTCACACCACCATACACCAATGTATGGCCAGCTTCTGCCATCCACAGCCCCAACTCTTTAGTCAACGTAAAGAAGTCTGGGTCAATCTGCTGATTTGCGGAACAAAATACACATATCTTCATAACTTTTGCAAAGATACAAAATATTTTTCGTACCTTTGCAAGCGAATAATAGAAAAATTGATTTTGAAGACATTTGAAGAACTTGGTGTCTGCGAAGAGATTCGCCGCGCCATTGAGGAGATGGGGTTTGTACAGCCCATGCCCGTACAGGAGGAAGTAATACCTTATTTGTTAGGTTCACAGAATGACGTCATAGCACTGGCCCAGACGGGCACAGGCAAGACGGCAGCATTTGGCATTCCCGTTTTGCAAAGGATTGCCTCAAAGCCCCGCCCTCAGCTGGGCGAAATCGGCAGGGGACTCCCCCTGGCCCTTATCCTGGCTCCTACCCGTGAACTGTGCCTGCAGATAGCAGACGACTTGCGCGACTTTGCCAAATACCTGGACGGCATCCACATCGAGGCCGTCTATGGCGGCGCCAGTATCGAACAGCAGATCCGTGCCCTTAGGAAGGGTGTTCAGATTATCGTCGCTACACCTGGCCGACTCATCGACCTGATGAAACGTGGTGTGGCCAAGTTGGACGATGTATACAATGTCGTGCTGGACGAGGCGGACGAAATGCTGAACATGGGTTTCTCGGAGAGTATTGACGCCATCTTGGAGGGCATTCCCGAGGAACACAACACACTGCTCTTCTCGGCTACCATGAGCCGGGAGATAGAGCGCATAGCCAAAGGTTATCTGCACGACTACCAGGAGATTGTGGTGGGCTCGCGCAACGAGGGTGCCGAGCACGTCAATCACATCTACTATATGGTAAATGCCAAGGACAAATACCTGGCACTGAAGCGACTGGTGGACTACAATCCACGTATCTTCGCCATCATCTTCTGCCGTACCAAGATAGAGACCCAAGAAGTGGCTGACAAACTGATTCGCGACGGCTATAATGCCGAAGCACTGCACGGCGACCTCTCGCAGCAGCAACGCGACCTGACCATGCAGAAGTTCCGCCAACATACCGTACAACTGTTGGTGGCTACTGACGTCGCAGCCCGCGGACTGGATGTGGACGACCTGACACACGTCATCAATTACGGACTGCCTGACGATATTGAGAACTACACCCACCGTTCTGGACGTACTGGTCGTGCCGGCAAGAAAGGCACTTCCATCAGCATTGTCCACAGCCGTGAGAAGAATAAGATTCGCAACATCGAGAAGGAGATAGGCAAGCAGTTTGAACAAGGCACCATCCCCTCGGCTGGGGAAATCTGCAAGAAACAGCTCTATAAGGTCATGGACCAGATTGTCAAGGCTGACGTGGACGAGGAGCAGATAGCCCCCTTCATGCAGGATATCAGCCGCTACTTTGAGTACATCGACAAGGAGGACCTCATCAAAAAGATTGTATCGTTGGAGTTTGGCAAGTTCCTGGCTTACTATGCTGATGCACCGGAGATAGAGACTGTAACTTCGAGGAAGGACGAACGAGGCAAGAGGAACGAGCATAGAGACGGCAAGGCAAATCGCAAGGTTCAGACCTCTGAGGGCTATACCAAACTATTCATCAACTTAGGTAAGAAGGATGGCTTCTATCCGGGTGAACTGATGCAGTTCCTCAATAAGAATGTACATGGCCATGTGGAGGTAGGCCATATAGACCTGCTGCAGACTATGTCGTACTTTGAGGTTCCTGAGGAAGATGCCCAGCGTGTCATGAAGTACATCAATGGCGAGCGCTATAAGGGGCGTGAGGTACGGTGTAACGATGCTTCTGAGGGGGGCCACGGCAAGACTGCCAAAGTACCGGGAGGCACTAATAGGACTAACAGGAATAGTAAAACGAGTCGAACCAGAGAAACTAGCGAAGCCAGGAAGTCCAAGGAGGCCCGTACCTACCAGAAAGACGAATGGATGCAGTTTCTGAATCCCAAGGGTATGCGCCCCGATAATTCCAAGAAACTGAAAGGCGAGATTCCCGACTTCTCGGAAGAAGGCTGGGCCATCCGGAAACCCAGAAAGAAGAAATAAGAAAAGAGGTGGTATTTTTTCCACCTCTTTTTCGTTTCCTTTCAGGTTGGACTACTTGGTAAAGCTGACGCGCCCGACTTCCGTCTCTGAGCCTCCTGAATCCCTCTTGGTTATTAAGATATAACCCTCAAAACCCTTACCGTATGTGAAATCAGCCATAGCATTCTGGTAAATCTTCATAACAGTAGCGTCAGACCCATACGATAAACTACCCATAGAAGCATCAGCACTGCTCAATGCCACGGCAAAAGCACCCAGCACCTCATCGCCTGCAACTTCCTGGGCTGTATAATCGGTAACTTTCTTCCCCTTATAGTTCAGGTCAGTCAATGGTTTCCGAAAATAATCTGTTTCGCCGCTAATAGTTTTAGTTTCCTCTTTTGAACATGACTGTACGGTCATACCCATTACTGCAACCAGCAGCATGAGTATCAATGTTTGAATTTTTTTCATTTTTGTTGTTTGTTTTATTGTAAATTATGCTAATCGGCTGCAAAGATACTCTATTTTTTGTATATCGCAAACTTTTTATACATTATTTTGCATTAATTTCTTTCAGTAGCCTGTCTGCGTGTCCCCAACGGTCCATCATGTAGAGCATATAACGCACGTCAACATTGATAGTACGTGCCAATTGGCGGTCGAAGAAGATATCACTTGCCAGGCTGTCCCAGTTGCCATCGAACGCCAAGCCCAACAGTTCGCCCTTGCCATTGAAGATAGGAGAACCCGAGTTGCCACCAGTGATGTCGTTGTTGGACAGGAAGCAGAGCTGCATGGTGCCGGTCAGTTTGTCGGCATACTCGCCAAAGTCTTTCTGAGCCATCAGCTCATGCATGACAGGCTCGGCAAAGTACTCAAAGTTCTGGTCTGCCTTCTGCATCTTCTCCCACAGACTACGAGCCGTGGTGTAGTAGCCTGAAGGCCGTCCGCCCAAGGTATACTCACCAATCTGGCCATAGGTCATGCGCAGGGTGAAGTTAGCATCTGAGTAGTTGGGCATGTCCATCTCCATGCGCAACACGGCAGCACACAGCAGTTTCTCCTGCTCGGCAATGTCGTTGCTGAACTGCCCCAGGTCGTCATTGATCTTAGCCCAGAGTTCGCTGATGGCGAGGCCATATTGCACACCAAGATCTTTCTTGTAGCTCTTCTTGTTGAAGTAGACGGGCTTGCCGCTCTTCATCAGCACCGATTTCTTGTACAATGCGTTGACATAGGCCACATAGTCACCATGGAATTTCTTGTCAATGATCTGGTAGAAGTCGGGCAGATACTCGCTGCCTACCTGCTGGCGATAGTTGCGTATGAGCGTGGAGAGAAGCTCGCAGTCGGTAGCCAAATCCCACTCCTTACTATTGTCGTCGAAGGTGAAGAACTGCTTCTGTGGTTTGTTCTCAGGTCCCTGGACCTTCATGCCCCAGTTGCTGCGCCAGGCACGGGTAGTCAGCTGGTCGTCGAAAGAGAAGAAGGTCTCTCTGAACAGGGTGCGTACGCGTGTCAGCTTCATGCGCTGCTGATAGAGTTTGGCCAGCTTGTCAAAGTCCAGCTCGCCTTTCAGATAGCCTGTGGTATCCTGCCATTGACGTATCTTGGCCTCGAACTGCTGTTTCTGTTGGATGAGCGCGATGCTGTCAATACACTTATTCATACCGATGGAGTTCTTCCAGTAGTTGGAAGAGCTGGCATACTTCGACTCATACATGATACGAACTGCCTCCGAAGCACGCATGTGGCGAAGCATCACCTCCTGCTTCACCTCACGAACCTGGACACGAGGCGTATTGATGGCGTCACGACGTTCCTGAATACCATAGCTGGACAGGTAGCGGCTGGTAGAGCCCGGATAGCCCATAATCATACAGAAATCGCCAGGCTTGTAACCCTGCATAGAGACAGGAGCCCACGATTTGGGATGATAGGGGACATTGTCCTTGGAATACTCGGCAGGACCGTTCGTCTTGGGGTTTGCATAGATGCGGAACACAGAGTAGTCGCAGGTCTGGCGAGGCCACATCCAGTTGTCCGTTTCACCACCGAACTTACCCATCGACTTGGGAACGGTGAACACCAGGCGCACATCGTTGAAGTCGCGGTAGGTGGTGCAATAGTACTTGTTACCCTCGTAGAAAGGCTTTATTTCCACACGCAGCGTAGAGTCTTTCTGGCGTATATCCTTTTGCCAGGCATTCTCGATGCTGTCGACAATAGCCCCCTGCTTGTTTCGCTTGATGCCTTTCAGGGCTGGTGCAATCTGGTCTGTCACGTCCTTCTGTTCTATCATGAAGCTGACAAACAGGTCTTCGTTAGGCAGTTCCTCCTCGAAGCTCTTGGCATAAAATCCGTTCAGCATGTAGTCGTGTTCCACCGTGGAGTGCTGGCGGATGGCATCAAAGCCACAGTGATGGTTGGTGAATACCAAGCCGTCGGGACTTACCACAACACCCGAGCAAAAACCGCCAAAGTTAACCACCGCATTCTTTACAGCATTGTCACTCTGATAAAGCTGCTCCTTGGACAATTGGAAACCATATTGCTTCATCTGGTTATAGACGGCATCGGGCAGGTTGTAGAGTGTCCACATGCCCTCATCGGCGTGCGCACTGAGTACACACAGGCCCAACAATGATAATAATAGTTTTCTCATTTCTTATTTCTTTCTAAAATATTTACCTACTACAGGAAGATTGCTTAAGGGGAAATCTCGCTGGACGATATATGCCACAAAGATGAGGATAAGCAGGGTATTGACCGTCAGCGACAACCACATGGGCTGGTCTTCGTGAACCTTGTACATAGCCATGGTCAGTACTACTGCAATGACAACATACATACCTATCTCCTTAAGCGGATAAGCCAAAGGATAGTATTTTTGTCCCACAAAATAGCTGGCGAGCATGGCGACACCATATCCGGCAAATCCTCCCCAGGCACAAGCCATATAGCCGTACTGGGGAACGAAGACAATGTTGACAACCAGCAGCACCAGACAGCCAATACCCGAGAAGACAGCTCCCCAGATAGTCTTGTCTATCAGCTTATACCAGAACGACAGATTAAAGTAGATGCCCATCATGATTTCTGCCGCCATGACGATGGGCACTACCTTCAGTCCCACCCAGTAGTCCTGATTCCTGACAATGTACTTCAGGATGTCCATATAGCCCACTACCATGAGGAATGCCAACAGGGTGAAGATGATAAAATACTTCATAGCCTGTGTGTACATCTCGTGCTGACCCTTGTCCTTGACGCCTGCAAAGACTATAGGCTCATAGGCAAAACGGAATGCCTGCGTAATCATAGCCATAATCATGGCAATCTTTGAACAAGCACCATAGATGCCTAGCTGCTCACGCATATCTGCGCCCTGATAGATATAGGGGAACAACATCTTGTCAGCAGTCTGGTTCAGAATGCCGGCAATGCCTAAAACCAAAATAGGCCACGAATAGCTGAGCATGGTGCGCAACAACTGGGTGTCGAGCTTCCAACGGAAACCCGTATACTCGGTAATCAAGCAGACTGCCAGCATAGCCGTGCAGAACAGGTTGATATAGAACACATAGCCCACATCGTTGCCGTTCATCCAGACGAAGTAAAAGACATTCAAGAGGATGCTCATCACAATGTTCAGCAGCTTCAAGGCTGCAAACTTCATTGCCTTCTTCTGCTGACGCAGGTGGGCAAAAGGTATGCACAAGAAAGCATCAATGGCAACAGTAACTGCCATCACTCCCACATAGTCCGGATGCTCCCCATAGCCCATCAGTTGGCTGATGGGCGACAGCAACAGCAGAACCAAGACGGCAAACAGCAGCGACACCGTCCCCACACTGATCAAGGTCGTAGAATAGACGGTCTGCGAGTCCGTATGAGTCTTGTTGGTAAAGCGGAAATAAGTGGTCTCCATGCCAAACGTCAGCAATACCAATATCAGCGCCACATAGGCATAGATATTTGTGATGATGCCGTAGCCTCCGCTGGCAGCAGAGAACTTGGCCGTATAGAGTGGTACCAGCAGGTAGTTCAAGAAACGCCCGACAATGCTCGACAAACCATAGATGGCTGTATCCTTGAAGATGGTCTTTAGTTTTCCCATAGATTTTTAATCTTACTAGCCAAAGAATAAATAACAGATAGCAATGGCCGAGATGACTCCAGCCAAGTCTGCCAGAAGGCCGCAGGATACTGCGTGGCGGGTATAGCGAATGCCGACAGAGCCAAAGTAGACCGCTAATATATAAAAGGTAGTATCCGTCGAACCCTGGAAGACACACGACAGGCGACCTACAAACGAGTCGGCACCATAGGTTGTCATGGCATCTACCATCATGCCACGGGCTCCTGAGCCTGACAGGGGCTTCATCAGCGCCGTAGGCATGGCGTCCACCCACTGGGCGTTCACACCTGTCAGTTCCACACACCAGCGCATGCCGCCGATAAGCATGTCCATAGCCCCTGAGGCACGGAACACACCGATGCCCACCAGAATAGCCACCAGATAGGGAATGATGCGTACTGCCGTAGTAAAGCCGTCCTTGGCACCCTCAATGAAGGCATCATAGACATTGACCTTCTTACGCACACCAGCTAATATGAAACCACAGATAATGGTCATCAGCAGGATATTAGCCACTGTGGTACTCACCTTGTTCATGGTGTCCGGAGCCATCTGCGAGAAGCCCCAAATGATACCTGCCACTACCAAACATGCTCCGCCCAAGGTCAACAACATGGTACGGTTCAGCAGGTTGATGCGCTGATACAGGCTGGTCACCACAATGCCTGCCAGAGTCGAGAAGAACGTAGCCAGCAGGATGGGGATAAAGATGTCCGTAGGCTGTGCTGCACCCATCTGGGCACGATATACCATGATGCTGACGGGTATCAGCGTCAGTCCGGAGGTATTGAGCACCAGAAACATGATCATCGAGTTCGATGCCGTATCCTTCTTCGCGTTCAGCTCCTGCATCTGCTCCATGGCCTTCAGGCCCAACGGTGTGGCGGCATTGTCCAGCCCCAGCATGTTGGCAGCAATGTTCATGAAGATGCTGCCCGTCACGGGATGTCCCTTGGGAATGTCAGGAAACAGTTTCGTAAACACAGGCGACAGCAAGCGGGCCAGCACATTGACCACCCCACCCTTTTCGCCGACTTTCATCACACCCAGCCACAATGCCAGCACGCCCGTCAAGCCCAGCGAAATCTCGAAGGCCGTCTTTGACGAGGAGAACGTAGAGTCCATCATAGCCGGGAACACATCATAGTCTCCCAGAAACACCAGTTTTACGGCTGCCACCACAAAGGCAACCAAGAAAAAAGCTACCCAAATATAATTCAGTACCATAACAAGGTGCAAAAGTACAACATTATTCCGAGACTACCAAAAAAAAGAGCGGTTGCCTCGCGCAACCACCCTTTCCAATATAGTGTTTAAGTATTTGATGTCAGATTATTTCCACCACTGAGAGCTGAACGTAGAATTCTTAACCCACTCAAGGAAGTTAGGATATGTACCCTTGATGCTCTGACGCTCGCCCAAGACTTTAAAATCTTGACCAACAGCCAACTTACAAGCAGGCTCACCCTTAGGAGATGTCATCTCAATCCAAGAGCCATTTTTGTACACCTCCAATTTCAGTCTAGAGTCTGCCTCAGAGCGGCTACTGATACTTACATTCAGCACATTAGTCAGGTTTACAGAGGGTTTATTAGGTCCCTTGCCTGTGTTCACCATCTGCTGCAACGGAGTATTTTCGTTGATAGCATCATCACCCTGCCATACACCGAACAGTTTGTGAACCTCATTGGCATCATTACCATTGATACGCAGAGGCAGTGTACCACCGGCATGCGTCAAGATAACCGTTGCGGGATTACCAAAGGTTACGTCAAGCACCACATCGTTGAAGTCAAAGTCTGTATCACCAGCTGCACTCAAGTCCTCTGCAACAATGCGGATTGAATTATTATCGGTCTGAGGTGTGCTGGGAGGATTGCTAGGAGTATAGCCAGGATTGCAATTGGTGCTGGGGATGGGATTGGTGGTGTCACCATTGAACTTAAACTTCACAGTAGACTGATACCAGTAAGCAGGCTGATTAGTATTAGGAGCATCCTTATACCACTGCTCGAAGTGGTTGTCAGTAGCAATATAGAGCTTGCCATAGTACGACATACGGAACTGCTCGTTACCATTGTGTTTGATGCTTGCAGCCTCGATAACAGCGTAATCATTACCGTTGCCGCGGAAGCCATAGCCGCTGTTGGCATTGTTAGTCACCAAATCACCATTAATCTTCAGTACTGATTTGCTGCCCAGATAGAAGTCAGAGGTATCCTCCCATGCAAAAGAGTTACAAACAACACCAGACTCGGCACCCAACACGAAAGTACCACGATTCAGGTGGAACTGACCATTGACGGTCAGATAGCAGTTGTTGATGTTGGTATTAGAATAGTTGTCAACATCGAAACTGCCGCAAGTCCAATGACCGTCGTTCATCCATGAGCTGTTGCTATTGGTCAGGTCTGTCTTGCCTGTGATGTTAACGGTACCAGTACCTTCGTTGTGCATCTTACCGCCAGCTGCCGACGAGAATGATGCGCCGCTCAGAGTGCCGTAGTTGACAATCTCGGCAGTGGTGTTGTGGAGCACAATGTTACCCGTAGCCTTGACGGTACCTTCGTTGAAGAGCAGTGCGTCGTTGTTAATCAGGTCGAGGTTCACAGTCTCAATCGTCTTGCCTTCCTTATTATAAAGTGCAGGAGACGTGTTCATCAGTGTCAGGGCATTGGCAACCTTGATGGAACCTTCGTTCCAAAGGGTAGCCTTCTGGTCCAATGTCAGGTTATTTGCTTCAATGCTTCCGCCGTCATTCAGTACAGTATAGCCGTCCTTGAAATAAATATTAGTACCTTTAACCTTACTACCTTCACTCATATAGAGAGCAGCATTTTCTTTAGTGAATGTAAGCGGATAGGGATTGCCCTGCCAATCAATAGCAGGAGTACCATCCCAATTAAGAGCCTGAGTAACATCCAATGTAGCATTGGGAGCCAAGTAAACGGTAAGTCTTTCGCTAACGCTTCCTAACTTCAAGGTTGAACCTTCAGTTACGCAAATGGTTGTTCCATTGCCATTCTGGTTTGTTTGACCATTATAGGTCACGTTACCATCAACGTAAATTGTCAAATCAGAATAATTCTGCGGATTGTTTAACTGCTGATAATCAGTGTTAATATAAATAATATCACCATTATTGTAATTCTGATGGTCCCTAGCATACTTTGCACCAGTAGGCACCGTATTGCTATAACTTGGCATGGTAGGCTTGGTGATAGGATTTGTATCACGGAAGTTCGGAGTAGCAGGCATAGCAGCACGGGTGAATTCAAAAGCAGGCGCATTCGAATACGCATCATCGCTGAAGCCCCAAGTCTGGTTGGGATCTATGTAGCCACCTACATACTTTAAAAAGGCCTGATTGTACTTTGCTTGTGCAATCTCTGCGGGCGACGTGGCGTAGTCGTCCATCTTGCTACAGCTTGCAATCGCAAGTCCTGCAACAGCCATCATCAAATACTTTTTCATACTTTTCGTTTTTAATTGTTACTATTGGTTAGATAAAATTCCGAATTAATTCGGTTGCAAAGATACACAAAAATTGAATAACATTCTACCAAGGCGTGTTAAAAAGTGCAAAAACTGGCGTAAACGTTATCGCACATCAACTCTTTGGTAGACAAAAAAGGGAGTCTGCCGTTAATTTTTTTAAAAAAAGTAAAGGAATCGACTACAGAAACTGCCTACTTTCACTGGGTTTTTGTAATTTTACAGCCAAAAACCAAACCATATACAAATATGAAGATAAGTAAGACCACATTCATCTTTGCTCTGGCAGTGCTCGCCATGGCTTCGTGTAACAAAGACTTGTATGACAAAGATCTGTACAACGGTTTAGTGGCCAGTCAGTTCATGATAGACAATGCCGACCCTTACCACAACTGGCGTCTGACCAAGCACAGCAGCGTTATCGTCAACTCGCAGGACGAGAGTATACGCAGCATACAGATACTGACAGAGAACCCCTACACCTCTACCAATGCCGAAATAGTTGCCGAGAGTATTATTTTCGGCTTTGAGAAGGAACTGTCCTATACGGTATCTGTCTTAACCAATGAGCTGTATGCCGTGGCCTACGATGTCTATGGCAACGATCTGGGATACACCAAGTTTGCTTATAATGCCTTCACACTGGAACTGTCGCTGAACAGTCTGACGAAGCCTGGTACCATCAACAAGCCCAGCTATCAGACATATACCTATTTATATGAGAGTAACTTCCCCATGCCAGACGACTTTGACTACAATGACATGGTGCTGCGCATCAGCAAAAAGAAACCTGAGATAGGCAACAGCTACGTGATAGACCTGACGGTAACGTTGGAAGCCTGTGGTGCCGGTGAACTCTATGCTGGAGCCATCCAGCTGGACGGTATCAGAAAGGATGACATTGAGAGTGTTGAAATTGTAGGAGGCAAACCTATGGACGACGGATACCCTACCAGTCCTACCTATATCACAGATAACAGCGTACTACAGTCAGGGCGCAATGGCTATGCCGTCATCCGACTGTTCGAGTGTGCCCAGTGGGCTATCAGCAAGCAGCAGGACAATGTCGGCGACATTGCCGTCATTCGCTATAACACAGAACCTACCAACAAGGAAAACTACAGTGCTAAGGTAAGCCCTGTGACTACTACCTATCGCATCACGTTCAAGAATAGCGACACTGCCGATGGTTTCACTTTGGAAAATGTTGACCCCTTCCTCATCCACGAATACAATACAGGATTCTTCGAGGTACACACCTATGACCACAAGTTCGACCTTTGCATCTCTCCGATTAACACCAACATGCTGGACTACGGCAACAACGTCAGTTGGGCGGTAGTCATACCCAAGGGCGACTTCCGCTATCCGATTGAAGGCACACCGCTTTGCATTTACAGCGAAGATATTGACGAGTATTATGGTCCCTATGAGGGCTTTGCCAAATGGATTAAAGACTGCGACACCAACCACGACTGGTACAAGACAGTTACTGACGCAACGCTGGTATACTAAGTAAAACGAAGAAGAAAGATTTGTTGTTTCATCCCTAAGGATTTTATGTTTCCAACTTGGAAACATATGTACCCAAGTTAGAGATTTACGTCTCCAAGTTGGAAACATAAGTACCCAACTTGGAGACAAAACTTTCCTAACTAACCAATTTCTTTTTCAACGGCCTTGGGTAGATTTTGTGTAGGCTGAATATAGTAAACATATCAAATGCGACGGCATGATGGCGACAATAACAAAATCAATCAGGCGGGCACCGGTGAGGGTGTCCGCCTGAATGTATAATAATAAGGTATGGGGACTACTGCTTCACTATTGCGAATTCTCCTGTGATATCGTTCATGAAGAAAGCATAGGTTCCAGCAGGTACCCAGATGTTATCGCCACCCTGTACTCCCTGTCCATAGAACTGAGAGTCAGAGACAGAGAGCGATGCACCCCAGTTGATGTCCCAACCATTGTTTGCACGGAACTTCAGACCTCCGTCAGTAACAGTGCCGACAGCATACCAGTTATGCGGTGTCACCTGAGTCATGGCCAAGTCGCCTCCCCAACCATTGAAGTCGCCAATGACACCCATAGCGTTATACTCCGTGGGCGACTGGTTGTCAAGCTTAGTCCAACTGTAAGTCATTGCAGCCAGATCAATGGTAAAGGTGTAATACTCTGCACTTGGAGCAGAGATAGCCTGTGCGTTAGCGTTGATCAGTGCGCCGCTGGGCGAGTTGTCACCATCTACTGCACAACCGTAACAAGCATCCCAGTTACCCAGATCGTTCTTGTTCCAAAGCTTGAGGTCCCAAGCGCCAGTGTACTTCGTAGTGTAGGACATGACAGTTCCTGACTTCGGATAAAGCAGGGCCTTAGCCGCTCCCTCAGCATTCCATCCAGGCACAGCACCCACCATGAAGTATTGTGGAGCTACGCTCTTAATGGTATAGGTATAGTCCATCATATTGATAGTCATCAAGTACATGCCTGGTTGCTCTATCTTGCCTGCCTGCGGGCTTGTGGTGGTAAGATTACCTTCAAAGCTGGTATCACCATCAATGACGGTACCTACAACACCTGTCTCGCCCTCTGCCCAGAATTCATTATTGTAGTTTGTGGCAGAGATAATCTTCCAGTACTGATTTGCTTGAGTGACAGTAAACATAATCTGGAATTCCGGATCATCATAGACGCTGCCGTTTCCTAAATGGGTGAAAGGCAGGGCACCATCCTTGTTCCAACCGGCAAAGTCGCCAGTCAGATAGTACCCAGAATCAATAAACGGAGCATCAGGCGTAGCCTTCAAGGCAAAGGGGCTAGCCACACGATTGACATTGATAACACCATCGGCGGTAGTGACTTTTACATTAGCAGATACGGTGATGTTCAGTGTGCGTTCAATAGGACTCTTACCATAGATAAGGGTTACTGCATCTTCCAGTTCTTCCACACTGACCTTTCCGTCTGCATCGGCAACCATGTCAACCACAGTATTGCCGTCGGTGCCACTTACAGCCAGCAAATACTCACTAGCCTGCTCTGCTGTAAGATTGGTAGTGAACAACTGAATGTTTTCACCATTATCATTAGCAAAGAGAATGCTGTTGACGGTAGGCTGTACCATCATCTCCAGCTTCTGGACAGGATCGTTGGCGGCATTGCTCTGTGGAGCTGCCCAGTCGGTGTAGTCCTTGGTGCAGGAAACAAGTCCTGCCACCAAGGTAATACCTAATAATATAATCTTCTTCATAATGTAATCTCAATTATATGGTTAATGACTCTTACTCTTTGGCTGTGATGCTAAACTCACCAGTGATGTCGTTGAAGAGGATAATCCATGTTCCCTCGGGCACACCAATGTTCTTACCACCATTGGTACCCTTGCCACAGGTGTTCACCTCACCATCCTCAGTGCCATAGCCCCAGTTGGTGTCCCAAGAACCGGCAATCTTGAACTTCACCTGCTCTACAACACCTTCCTCAACCGTCATGATATAAACCCAGACATGGTTCTCGCCTTCCTTGTTGGCAGGTGTCATATCGGTGTCGCTCCAGCCGTTGAAGCTTCCTGACATACAAATCTGATCATACACCTTGGGAGTAATGTCCTGAGGAGCAATCGTGCAGGTATTGTTTGCCGTATTAACAGTTACCAGATAGTAGCCTTCAGGATCGCACCAAATGTTGCCGTTGTCATCACCATTGTTACGGAAGACGGCACCATTGGGATTGCCATCGCTCATGAAGCCAAGGTTCCAGTTGAAGTCCTGAGGCTGAATCTTCCAACCATCAGTGGTGAAGTAGTTCAGGTAGGTAATCTCACCTGCACCCGTAGCCTTGTCGTAAGCATAATCACTCTGAATGAACATCGGCAGGCTGCTTACACCCGGATCGTTGCTCCACGAACCATCCAGGATATTATTACCAACCAAATACCACATGATAGGTGCAGCATCCTTCAGCTCTACATAGTAGGGAGAAACGTTGATGGTAACGACATTAGAGTAAACTATGCTGTTAGCATAGTCTGCTGCCAGACGAGCATAGACGGCAGTGGTGACAGGAACCTTGTCACTATCCCACTTGGCAATCTGCATCAGGCCTTTGGCAAGCTGGGCTGCATCAACAGTACCTTTACAGCTATTATAAACCTGATCAAGAGCCACATAGTCAGCCACCGTAGCACCACTCTCGTCAGCCAAGGCTTCAGCCACAGAGGTCGTAAAGCTGTTGTTGAGCGAGAACTGCATCTGATACTGTGCAGCTACAGGGAAACCGCCGTAGTTGGGTTGTGACCAAGTGAAGGCCAGGCCGCTGGTAGTCAACAGGTCAACGCTCTCGGGAGCGTATGCCGGTGTATTCAGCTGGAACGTTGTCGGCATGACAAGCGTCGGATTGGAGTCATTGTCGTCGGCACAAGCGGCGAACAGGCATATACTGCTTAAAAGCAGCAATGATGACTTGAATATATTCTTCATAACTAATAGTCCTTATTTGTTATTGATAGTTTAGTAACCAGGATTCTGCTCGTTGTTGTAGGCAGGCAGCTGAGCAGCCGGAATAGCATAGATATTACGATAGGCTTCGAAGTTACGTCCTGCATAGGTACCACCCTTCCACTGCCAGGTATATTCAGTATTACCGCCAAACTGGTTGAAGCGGATAAGGTCTACACGACGACGACCCTCGAAGTAGAACTCACGTGCCCACTCGTCAAGGATGTCGTTCAGCGAGTAACCTGTACGCTGAGCAGCATGGGCACGACCACGTATTGCATTGATGGCTTGAATACCATCTGCTGTAGCAGCACCGCCATTCTGGCGAGCTGTAGCCTCAGCATAGGTCAGGTAGGCTTCTGCCACACGGAAGAGGAAGAAGTCGGTGTCCATGAAAATAGCATCGTGACCGGCAGAGCCGTCAGTTTTGAAGTTGATGAACTTAGCTACAGCATAACCATTCTTGAACGTAGCGCGGTCCAGATTATTCAACTCGCGTCCAGCACCATCAAAGATGGCACGGTCATCACCTGCGGCAATAGGCATCAGGTAAGAAGCCACCTGAGGAGCATCCAAGCTGGGGAAGAACTTCTGAATCAGCTGAGGACGAGTGCGGTTACCACCCCATACCTGTGAAGACACACCATTGGTTGCTTCCGGATTGTTGGGATTAGCATGCATATCACTGTCAAAACAGCCCGCACTGAGGAACAGTGAAGTACCCCAAGAAGTCGTCAACTTACCATCCTGCAGAATGGGGAAAATAGCCTCGTATGCTGCATCAGTCTCACCATTATCACCCATGAAGAGCATCTGGTAAGCACTCCATCCATTGACGGAAGTGGTGTTCAGACGGTAGCTGGAATCCATTACCCTCTTGGCATACTCAGCAGCCTTGGCCCACTCAGCCTGACCAGTGTAAACCTCTGCATTCAGATAAATACGCGACAACAACAGCCAGGCAGCAGCCTTGTCAACGCGGCCGTAGCCTGCATCGGTAGACTTTTTAGCCTTAGCCTCTGAGAGGTTGGGCTCAACATTCTCAGTCAACTCCTTGATCAGCCAATCGTAAATCTCCTGACGGCTGTAGATTACAGGTGCACCCAATGACTCAGCAAAGGGAACACGTCCGAAGGCGTCCATCAGCAGATAGTAGTGCAGGGCACGCAGGAAACGTACCTCAGCCGTCATCGTAGCATCATGGTCTGAAGCAACAGCCAGATACTGGTTGCAGTAAGTGATGCTGGTGGTCAGACGGGCAAAGTAGCCGTTAAGCATCGGGTGCGACTCATCGTAAGTATTGAAGCAAGACTGCTCAATACCATCGTCACCCCAGCCATTGATAGCCTCATCAGTAGGCAACTCGTTAGAGTTCCACATCTGGCGGATATAGCCTGACGTTCCACCGTCAATACCGTCAATATCACAGTCACCGTTGGCACCGCCATTGCCAGCCATGGCGATGGTGGCATAGCACTTGTTGAAAAGGCCTTCATAGTTGACCTGCGTATCCATATTAGGATCCAGCGGTGTCACGTCCAGGTCTTTTGTGCAGGAAGTCATTCCAAACAGCAGTGTAAGTGCTGCAACGGGAATTATATTCTTAATCATTCTTTTCATGACTTTATTCCTTTATTTAAATTGTAATGTAACTTGATTAGAAGCTCAGGTTGACACCAAGGATGAACGACATAGGACGCGGATACATGTTGCTGTCGAAACCGCTTGCGACCTCAGGATCAAGACCATCATACTTCGTAATGGTGAACACGTTAGAGCAGGTGAGGTATACACGACCGTTGAGGTAGTCATCCAGTGTCTTGAACGAATAGCCAATGGTAATGTTATCACACTTCAGGAACGATGCATTGTGAACATAGAAGTCAGAGAGCTGAGACGTAATCTGGTAAGTCTGCCAGTTGCGGGCGACAGCCTCGTAAGTGTAGTTGTTCATATAGAGAAGCGAGCTTTTCCATACCTCGGTCGGACTGACGTTTGCCATACCCTGCTCGTTGTTGTTATAGACATAGTTGCCAAGGCTGGCACGCAATGAGAAACCGAGGTCCCAGTTCTTCCACTCCATGCGAGAGCTCAGACCCATAGTGACAGGAGCTGCAGGGCTCTTGTAGAAGTACTTGTCAGCCTGGGTAATCTGTCCGTCACCATTACGGTCTACAACAGCGTTCTCAATGGGTTTCCCGTTCTGGTCGTAAGCCTGCTGGAACACGTAGAACGAGTTAATGGGCTGACCTACCTGCTGATACTGAAGATAACGGTCGATACCAATCTTAACATTAGTATTAGGAACAGGCGAGCCGTCTTCAGAAACGCCACTCAGGTCGGTAATCTCATTCTTGTTGTAGGTTACATTGTAATCCAGTACCCAGTAGAAATTCTTGCTCTGAACAGCCTTCCAACTGATGCTGGCCTCAATACCCTTGTTCTCCAGCGAACCAATGTTCTGCCAAGCCTGGTTACGATAAGCCGACAGGGCCTTGGTAGGAGCATAGTTCAACAGATCGGTAGTCTTACGCTTGTAGACATCAATAGAACCGGAGAGGCGCTGGTTAAAGATACCCCAGTCAAGTCCGATGTTATAGGTCGTTGTAGTCTCCCACTTCAATGACGGCGTATAGTTGTCAGGACGATAGAGGGTACCATTGCCTGTCACAGGATAGTAGCTGTCTGTACCTGTGTTCTTAGAGTAAGTGGCTATCCAACTGTAGTCGGGCACCGCACCAGCCTGCTGACCAGTCTCACCATAGCTCAGACGGAGTTTCAGGTCAGAGAGAGCCTTTGCACTCTTCAGGAACGGCTCCTCGTTAATCTTCCATGCAAAAGCAAACGAGGGGAATGTAGCCCAGTGATCCTTGAAACGAGAAGTACCGTCACGACGAACCGTAGCAGTCAGCATATAGCGGTCAAGCAGTGTGTAGTTGGCACGTCCGAAGAATGATACCAGATAGCTATCGGTTGTGAAGTGATAAGGAGTATGAGGACGTGAGTGGTCAGGTGTCGAATTATAGTTGGGGTTCGTTTCGGGATAGTAGCCAACATAATCATTCTTTTGGTCACGCCAGAAGTGCTGCCACTCGTAACCAGCCATGATATCGAAATGATGAACCTTGGCAAAATCCTTATAATACTGTGCATAGGCAGAAATCTGAAGATTGCGCTTCAAGATCTTGTCCATACCAGAACTGCCATAATACCAAGAGCCTGTATACCAAGTCTCGTTGGATGTATACTGCTTACCTTCCGAAACATCGGCACCAGCTGTAGCGTGCAGACGCAGGTCTTCGAAACCATGTACCTTATAGTCGATATCGGCACTTCCCACGAACGAACGGCTGATGGCATGTTCGTCACGGCCTGTCAGCAGAGAAAGTGGGTTGGCCATGCCGGCTGTACCGTTGTAAGAAGCAGGCCAAGTTGGGTCACCATCGAACTCACCAATGACTGGCCACTGGAAATAATGTCCGAAGTTCTGGAGAGTTTGCTTCAGGTTGTCACCCAACAACTCCTGATGATATTTCGAAGTGAAGTTATAAGGGTTCTGAGTGGGATCAAAATAGACTGCATTATTTACAGCACCTGTATCAGCAAACTTGGTCTTGGCAAACATACCCTTGGCATTCAGGTTGATGTTCAAGTGGTCGTTCAGCAGTGAAGGACTTAGGTTCAGCGAGGCGGTCACACGCTCGAAGCCTGAACTCCTGAGGATACCTTCCTGGTTGGTATAGCCCACCGAAACACGATAAGGCAGGTTTTTGAAAGCACCCGATACGGTCAAGTTGTGGTCAACGCTGACACCTGGTTGGTAAATCTCATCCTGCCAATTGGTGTTGGCTGTACCTAAAGCCTGATAGGGAATACTTTCCGTACCATACATATTCTTGATAAAATCACGATACTCATCGCCATTCATTACCTTGAGGGACTTTTGGCGCACACTGGCTGTCACACTACCTGAATAAGAGATGGTAGGCTTCAGGTTCTTACGGCCCTTCTTGGTGGTGATGATGATGACACCATTCGAACCACGGCTACCATAGATAGCAGTTGCCGAAGCATCCTTCAGCACGTTGAACGACTCGATATCCTGTGGGTTAATCATAGACAACGGGTTGGTAAGACCTTTCACACCCTCGTTATCCATAGCCAGTCCGTCAATCACAATCAACGGGTCGTTAGAGGCATTCAGCGAAGAACCGCCACGAATACGAATCTGAGCTCCAGCACCAGGAGCACCGTCGTTGCTCGTAATATTGACACCGGCAACCTTACCTGCCAACATGTCCTGCGGATTCACCACCAGACCCTTGTTCTTAGAGTCGGGCTTCAATGCTGTAACAGAGCCTGTCAGGTCACTCTTCTTGACAGCACCATAACCAATGACGACAACGTCGTTCAGCATGGTAGCGTCTTCCAGGAGAGTAATCTCCAACGAGGGAGCAGCTTTGACAGTCTGAGTCTGATAGCCGATATAGCTGATGCTGATGTCGGCTCCTTGATTGGCTTTCAAGGCAAAGTTACCATCAAAATCTGTGACAGTTGCGTTCTGTGTGTTGGCAACACGCACTGTAGCACCGATGATAGGTTCACCCTGAGCATCTTTCACATGGCCTTTGACGTCAATTTGAGCAAAGGCACCTACCGAAAGGAATAGGACCAGGAAAAGGGCCAGCATCCTTAGCGGAGTCTTAATGTTTACCTGCTTCATCATTTAAATTTTAAAGTTAGTATAAGATAGTAAGTTCTCAAAAATTTCGGCATATTGATTTAAATCAAGTGCAAAGATAGGAATAGTTTTGATTCGTTCATACTTTTTTTCATAAAAATTCATAACCGAAGCAATGCAAACGTTTGCATCAACGTTTATCAATAAATAAATAAGGTATTGTTCCATCGTACAAAACTTTTCCCTAACTTTGCAAACACAAACTAAAAACCAGATGAAAGAGAAGACGCCATTGACAATGAAGGACATAGCCCGCGAGTTCGGAATCTCGGTGGCTACCGTCTCACGGGCCTTGAAGGACTCCCCACGCATCTCGGCAGAACGCCGTGCGGTCATCCAGCAATATGCCCGCGAGCATAACTTCACACCCAACGTTATTGCCGAATCGCTGCGTTTCTCGAAGTTGCAACCTATGAAAGTCATAGGTGTCATCATTCCCGAGTTCACCCATTTCTATTTCTCGTCGGTGCTGGCAGGCATTGAGGAGGAAGCGTCTGCCAGAGGCTACCGCATCATGGTGGCTCAGAGCAGCGAGAAGTATGAGCGCGAGGTGCGCATCTGTCAGTCGTTCTACGAGAACAAGGTTTGTGGCATCATTGTGTCACAGGCCAAGGACACACAGAAGTATGACCACTTCCAACGACTGATGGATGCCGGTGTTCCTCTGGTCTTCTATGATAGAATATGTACAGGTGTGAATGCCAGCCGTGTGGTAGTCGATGACTACATGGGGGCCTTCAATGCTGTGACACACCTGATAGAGACTGGCTGTAAGCGCATTGCCTTCTATGGGGCTGCTTTGAACCTGGAGATATCGAAGAACCGTTTCAACGGCTACAAGGATGCTTTGCTGAAATACGGCCTGACCTACGACGAGTCTCTGACACGCATCTGCGACAACCGCACAGACGCAGAAGCCATTACTCCAGAATTGCTGAAGGGCACTCTCGTTCCCGATGGTTTCTTTGCCGTCAATGACGATACAGCTATCGGAATCCTGTACACGGCTAAGCGCATGGGATTCAAGGTTCCTCAGGACATTTCCGTCTGTGGCTTTACCAACGGCCAGCGTGCTGTAGCCTGCGACCCCATGCTAACCACCGTGGAACAGCGTGGCGTCAAGGTGGGTGAAGAAGCTGCCGACATACTGATAGGGCACGTAGAAGGTGTCATTCCCTTGGACAAGGCCGAACGGCGCATTGTCCGCACACGCCTGATTATTAGAGGTACGACGAGGTGAGTTCAAAGTTTAAGTTCAAAGTTATAATATATGAAACAAAAACCTAATTTACCGTTTTGGAGTCTGTGGAATCTGAGTTTCGGATTCTTCGGTGTACAGATTGCCTATGCCCTGCAGAGTGCTAACATTTCACGCATCTTCCGCACGCTGGGTGCCGACCCTCACGACCTGAGCTTCTTCTGGATTCTGCCTCCGCTGATGGGCATTCTCGTCCAACCCATTGTCGGCACACTGTCAGACAAGACCTGGTGCCGTTATGGACGACGCATACCTTATTTATTTATTGGTGCTGCCGTTGCTGTTGCCGTCATGTGCCTGTTGCCTAATTCCGGCTCGCTCCATCTGGCTGTATCAGCAGCACTCATCTTCGGCCTCATCGCACTGATGCTGCTCGATACCAGCATCAATATGGCCATGCAGCCGTTCAAGATGCTGGTGGGTGACATGGTCAATGAAGAGCAGAAGGCCAAGGCTTACAGCATCCAGTCGTTCTTGTGTAATGCCGGTTCAGTAGCCGGATACATCTTCCCCTTCATCTTGACATGGATTGGCGTGAAGAACGTAGCCCAGGAGGGCGTAGTTCCTGACTCTGTCATTTGGTCATTCTACATCGGTGCTGCTATCTTGATTCTGTGCGTACTCTATACCACAGCAAAGGTCAAGGAGATGCCGCCCGAGGAGTATGCCCAATACCACGGGCTAAAGGACAAAGAAGGCCAGAAAGACTCTGCCAACTGGTTTGTGTTGCTGAAGAATGCTCCCTCTACCTTCTGGAAGGTTGGTTTGGTGCAGTTCTTCTGCTGGGCAGCCTTTCTCTATATGTGGACCTATGTGGTGGATGCCGTGTCTGAGACGGTATGGAACACTACTGACCCCACATCAGAGGATTATCAGGTAGCAGGCAACTGGACAGGTGTGCTATATGCCGTTCAAGCCATGAGTTCCGTTGTATGGGCAACCATCCTTCCACGATTCAGCAACATGAAGATGGCCTATGCCGTCAGTCTGATACTTGGTGGCATCGGATTTGCCCTGATACCATTCATGCCTAGCCAATACGGACAGATCCTGCCCTTCCTTCTCATCGGTTGTGGCTGGGCTGCCATGCTGGCCATGCCGTTTACCTTCGTCACCAATGCGCTGGAGGGCTATGGTCACATGGGAGCATACCTGGGGCTGTTCAACGGCACCATCTGCCTGCCCCAGATCATTGCA
Organism: uncultured Prevotellaceae bacterium; assembly: GCA_900318795.1. GTDB lineage: Bacteria > Bacteroidota > Bacteroidia > Bacteroidales > Bacteroidaceae > Prevotella. The sequence goes on from ONLU01000012.1 coordinate 36,883, forward strand.
GCCCTTTGTGGAGGCACTATCTTCTCGTTGGTTGGCGGACATCAGTCCACCATGATGATAGTGGCTGGTGTCAGCATGGTGATTGGCGCTTGCTGCGTATCCATCATCGGAGAGAGAAAATAAAGATGCAAACGATTGCACAAAAGTAATAAACAACTAAAACATAATTACTTATGAAAATACTATTCAATGTGGAATATCATACCACTTTCGGTGAGGAGTTGGTACTGAACATCCTTTCTGGCGAAGAAGCCTCCAAGACTACTATTCACAAGATGACAACACTTGACGGGTTGCACTGGTTCTGCGAACTGACCAAGAACCCTAAGACAGGTACGTATATTGACTACTATTACAGCCTCTTCCGCGGTGAAACTGAGGTACGCCACGAGTGGCTCATGGAGCCTCACCGGTTGGAGTTTGCTGCCGTCAAGGGGGCACACTATACGGTCTATGACCACTGGCTGGACATTCCGGAGGATGCCTACATGTATAGCTCGGCATTCACAGACTGTGTGATGGCTCGCAAACGGGCACTGAGCACCCCTACGGAATACCAGCGAACGGTACGTCTGAAGGTTCGTGCCCCGCAATTGCGACTGGGTGAGCGCCTGGCCATTGTGGGCGAGCCCCAGCAACTCGGAGCCTGGGACATCAAGAAGGCCCTGCCCATGACAGAGCATGAGTGTCACGAGTGGGTTGTCAGCCTTGATGCCGTCAATCTGCCTGTGGGACGGTTCGAATTCAAGTTCGCAATCCTCGACACGGAACCAGACTACACCCCACTATGGGAAGAGGGTGCCAACCGTAGCATCGACTTACCAATTATCAAAGACAACAAGGTAGTGGTATACGAACTTCCTCAGGCTTATTTCCCCATCTATCCGTGGAAGGGAGCAGGTACCGTCATCCCCATCTTCTCGCTGCGCAGTGAGGGGTCGTTCGGCGTAGGCGATTTCGGAGACTTGAAACTGATGATAGACTGGGCAGCCAAGACCAATCAGCGCATCCTGCAGGTACTACCCATTAACGACACGAACATCACACACACCTGGCAGGACTCCTATCCTTATAACTCCATCAGCATCTATGCTCTTCATCCACAGTATACGGACTTCCGTCAGTTGCCCGAACTCAAGAATCAGGAGAAGAGAATGCAGTTCGAGCAGTTGCGCCAGGAGTTGAATGCCTTACAGCAGATTGACTACGAGCGCATGTTCACAGCCAAGATGGACTATCTGCACGAACTGTTTGCACAAGAGTGGAAAAAGATAAAGGCTACCAAGGCTTATAAAGAGTTCTTTGAAGAGAACAAAGCGTGGCTGGAGCCCTATGCCCTGTTCTGCGTCAACCGCGACAAGTACGGCACGGCAGACTTCTCCCAATGGCCCAAGGAGGCAAAAAGTACTAAAGCAAAGGCTGACAGTCAACAGGACTTCTGGTATTTCGTACAATACAATCTTGACCGACAGATGCGTGCTGCCCACGACTATGCCCGCAAGAATCGTGTCATCCTGAAGGGTGACATCCCTATCGGCATCAGCCGTGATGGTGTCGAGGCCTGGGTCGAGCCAAAGTATTTCAACCTGAACGGTCAGGCTGGTGCCCCACCCGATCCGTTCTCTGCAGACGGACAGAACTGGGGCTTCCCTACCTACAACTGGGACGAAATGCTGAAGGACGGCTGCTCATGGTGGGTACGTCGCTTCCGCAAGATGGCTCAGTACTTCGATGCCTATCGCATTGACCACGTCTTGGGTTTCTTCCGCATTTGGGAGATTCCCGTACCTGAGAAGTCGGGACTGATGGGCCAGTTTGCACCGGCTCTCGGACTGAGCAAGGAAGAGATCGAAGCCTACGGAGTAGCCTTCAACGAAGGTCTGTTCCTGGTTGACCACAAGCGCAATGACCGCTGGCACCCACGCATTGCCGTACAGTATCAGCAAGCCTACGAACAGCTGGACGAGGGACAGAAGTATAACTTCAACCGGCTATATAACGACTATTTCTACCGTCGCAACAATCAGTTCTGGTATCAGGAAGCCATGAAGAAGTTGCCTCGCCTGACACAGGCCACCCGCATGCTGGTATGTGCCGAGGACTTAGGCATGGTACCCGACTGCGTACCCTGGGTGATGAACGAGTTGCGCATCCTGTCGCTCGAAATCCAGACCATGCCTAAGGACCCCAACATCCGCTTTGGCAAACTGTCGCACAACCCCTATCGCAGTGTATGCACCTTCTCTACCCATGACATGCCAACCCTGCGTCAGTGGTGGGACGAGGACGAAGAACAGACTCAGGCCTACTTCAATGGTCCTCTGCGCCGTAGCGGAGAGGCTCCCCATCCTCTGCCCGGTTGGCTGGCCAAGGACATCGTGAGTCGTCAGCTCACCTCGCCCTCCATGCTTTGTCTGCTTTCGCTACAAGACTGGCTCTCCATCGACGAGCGCCTGCGACTGCCCGACCAGAATGCCGAGCGCATCAACATCCCTGCCAATCCGCGTCACTATTGGCGCTACCGCATGCACCTGACCATCGAGCAACTCTTGGCAGCTGACGAGTTCAACGAAGAGGTGAAGACTTTAATCTCACATAGTGGAAGAAAATAAAATCAATTTAAAACCGTAAAAATGATGGCAAACAATATAGTTTCAAAGGTTCGGAGATTGGTCATGGGAGCTTTGCCTTTCTGCCTTCTCACCCTTTTACCTTCACAGGCTACAGCTACAGAGACCAAGTCGCCCAACGGCCTTGTGGTGCTGAACTTCAACGTAGAACAGGGACGGCCCGTTTACAGTGTCACCTTTAAAGGACGTGACGTCATCCGTCCCTCACATCTGGGGCTTGAACTGGCCCGCGACAAGCATGCCTCCAAGGGGCTGAAGGAAACTGACCTCATGGACGGCTTCACGCTGAAAAGCGAGCAGACATCAACCTTTGACGAGACGTGGAAACCCGTCTGGGGCGAGACGCGTGACATCCGCAACCACTACAACGAGTATGCTGCCGTACTTCAACAGCAAACAGAGCAGCGCCAGATCGTGCTGCGCTTCCGAGTCTATGACGACGGCGTAGGCTTCCGTTATGAGTTTCCCCAACAACCCGAACTGAACTACTTCCTCATCCAGGATGAGCGCACGGAGTTTGCGATGGCTGGAGACCATACGGCCTGGTGGTTGCCTGGCGACTATGACACTCAGGAGCAGGAGACGCAGCAGAGCAAGTTGTCTGAGATTCGCGGACGCTTCAACAAGGCTGTCAACTGGGGCAACTCCTCGGTGGCTGTATTCTCTGAGACTGGTGTACAGACAGCTCTGCAGATGAAGTCGCAAGACGGACTCTACATTAACATCCATGAGGCAGCCTGTCTGGACTATGCCACCATGCATCTGGAACTTGTTGATGCCCAAACAAAGGCACTGTCAACCAAGTTGATGGGCAACAGCAATGCCTATACACCCAACCCCCAGCCTTCCCGCTATCCGTTGCCCCAGCCTTTCACCTTCGTCAGCCATCTGACACCCGATGCTACTGGACTGAAAGGAGCCATGCAGACACCCTGTGAGACTCCGTGGCGCACCATCATCGTATCAGACGATGCTCGCGACATGCTGTCCTCCAACCTCATTCTCAACCTCAATGAGCCTTGCAAACTGGAGGATACCTCATGGATTCATCCTACCAAGTACTGTGGTGTATGGTGGGAGATGATTGTCGGCAAGTCCACTTGGAACTATACCAACGACTTCCCATCCATCCAGCTCAACAACATCGACTGGCACAAGGTAAAGCCTAACGGCCGTCATGCTGCCAACAACGAGAAGGTCAAGCGATACATTGACTTCGCTGCCAAGAACGGACTCGACGAGGTACTGGTAGAGGGTTGGAATGTCGGCTGGGAAGACTGGGCAAACATGTGGAAACGCGATGTGTTCGACTTCCAGACACCCTATCCAGACTTCGACCTCAAGATGCTCAACGACTATGCCCACTCCAAAGGTGTGAAACTCCTGATGCACCACGAGACCAGTTCGTCAACCCAGAACTACGAGCGCCATATCAAGGAGGCTTACGCACTGATGAACAAGTACGGCTACGATGCTGTCAAGACAGGCTATGTGGGTGACATCATCCCCCGTGGAGACCATCACTACTCACAGTCGATGAACAACCACTACCTTTACGTCATCAAGGAGGCAGCCAAGCACCACATCATGGTCAACTCACACGAGGCTACCCGTCCTACAGGACTCTGCCGCACCTATCCCAACCTGGTGGGTGGCGAGTCTGCACGTGGTACGGAGTATGAAGCCTTTGGCGGTTCTCGCCCCGACCATACCTGCATCCTGCCCTTCACCCGACTACAGGGCGGACCCATGGACTATACCCCGGGCATCTTCGAGACCAAGCTCAACACATGGAGCGACAACACTTCGTGGGCCCGAATCACCATTGCCGGCTCACTGGCACTCTACCTCACCATGTACTCGCCTCTGCAGATGGCAGCCGACCTGCCCGAACACTACGAACAGTACGACGATGCCTTCCAGTTCATCCGCGACGTAGCTTGCGACTGGGACGAGAGCATCTATCTCGAGGCAGAGCCTGCCGACTACATCACCGTAGCGCGCAAGGCCAAGGGCACCAACAACTGGTTCGTCGGTGGAAAGTGCGACGAGAACGGTCATCAAAGCGTCATCAAGCTCGACTTCCTAGACAAGGGACGCAAATATGCCTGCACCATCTATGCCGATGCCAAGGATGCCCACTACGACACTAATCCCAAGGCCTATACCATCACCAAGCGCACCGTCAAGAAGGGCGATGTGCTGAAGTTGAAGGAGGCTCCCGGTGGCGGCTTTGCCGTTTCACTCATCAGTATCAACTAACATTCGACGACCTATGAACATTGGAGACAAGGCGCCCGAGATTCTGGGCAAAGACGAACAGGGACGGGACATCCGTCTGAGTGACTATAAAGGCAGAAAACTGGTGCTCTACTTCTATCCGAAGGACAACACCAGCGGCTGTACTGCCGAAGCTTGCAGCTTACGCGACCACTATGGCGAGTTGCAGGCCAAGGGCTATGAAGTGGTGGGAGTGAGCAAAGACTCTGCCCAGTCGCATCAGAAATTCAAAGAGAAATATCAGTTGCCCTTTCCCCTGATTGCCGATGTAGACCACACCCTGCTGGAGGCCATGGGAGCCTGGGGAGAGAAGTCCATGTACGGCAAGAAGGTCATGGGCACCATCCGCACCACCTTCGTCATCAACGAAGAGGGCATCATTGAACAAATCATGGCTGGAAAGCAGATTAAAACCAAAGAACATGCCCAGCAGATTCTTCCATAATGCTTAGTTTGGAGAAATCCTCCACATTTCTTGCAGGGTACGGAAAATTTTGCTAAATTTGCAGCGCAGGAAGAAAATCTTCCCCAAGCAGAACATTCGAAGCCACTCAATCAGATTATAATTCTCAACACCTATGGCAGAAAGACTCGACGATACTGATTTACAAATACTTAAGACGCTGCAGAAGAATGCGAAACTGACCACAAAGGAACTGGCAGATGCCGTTCATCTGACTCCCACGCCCGTGTTCGAACGTCAGAAGCGGCTTGAACGTCAGGGGTACATCAAGAAGTATATTGCCGTACTTGACCCAGAGAAGCTCAATCTGGGCCTGCAGGTGTTCTGCAAGGTGAAGCTGAAGCAGATCAACCACGAGATTGCCGATGCCTTCGTGCGCCGCATCCAACGCATCCCGGAGGTGACGGAGTGCTATAATACCTCGGGCGCGTACGACTATCTGTTGAAGGTACGAGCGAGAGACATGAAGCAGTATCAGGAGTTCGTACTCAACAAGTTGGGTGAGATTGAGATGCTAGCCTCTATTGAGAGTACCTTCGTGATGAGCGAGGTCAAACAAACTTATGGTATCAACATTTAGGCCAAAAAATTTGGTTTTTAACTCGCTTAATCGTACCTTTGAACTTTGTTCGAAAGTACTCACGCTCGAAAAATCTCAAATAAAATTTGGTTTTTAACTCGCTTAATCGTACCTTTGCATCCAAAATTAAGAAAATATGGAATCAAAATTAGTTATTTACAATACGTTGACGCGCCAGATGGAACGCTTCGAACCCTTGCATGCACCCAATGTGGGCATGTATGTTTGCGGACCTACCGTCTATGGCGACCCCCATCTGGGACATGCACGTCCTGCCATTACCTTCGATTTGCTGTTCCGCTACCTGAAGCACTTAGGCTATAAGGTGCGCTACGTCCGTAACATCACCGACGTAGGTCATCTGGAACACGATGCTGACGAGGGTGAGGACAAGATAGCCAAGAAGGCTCGTCTGGAACAGTTGGAGCCGATGGAGATTGCCCAGTACTATACCAACCGCTACCATCAGTATATGGATGCGCTGAACGTGCTGCGCCCTTCTATCGAACCTCATGCTACAGGTCATATTATCGAGCAGCAGCAACTGGTACAGCAGATTTTGGACAATGGTTTTGCCTACGAATCGAATGGCTCCGTCTATTTCGATATCGAGGCCTACAACAAGAAGTTTAAGTACGGCATCCTGAGTGGTCGTTCGCTGGAGAATATCAAGGACGAGAGTCGTGAACTGGCCGGTGTCGGCGAGAAGAAGAATCAGGCTGACTTTGCCCTGTGGAAGAAGGCACAGCCCGAGCATATCATGCGCTGGCCGTCACCTTGGAGTGATGGTTTCCCTGGCTGGCACTGCGAGTGTACTGCGATGGGTCGCAAGTATCTGGGTGAGGAGTTCGATATCCACGGAGGTGGCATGGACTTGGTGTTCCCCCACCACGAGTGTGAGATAGCCCAGGCCCAGGCCTCGATGGGTCATCCTGCCGTGAAGTACTGGATGCACAACAACATGCTGACCATCAACGGCAAGAAGATGGGTAAGTCGTACAACAACTTCATCACGCTGGAGCAGTTCTTTACCGGCAATCATCCGTTGCTGGAGAAGGCCTATTCACCGATGACCATCCGCTTCTTTATCCTGTCGGCACACTATCGTGGCACGGTAGACTTCTCGAACGAGGCACTGGTGGCAGCTGAGCGCGGACTGGAGAAACTGATGAATGCCATTGCTGATATGGACCGCATCCAGCCGGCTGACAAGTGTGATGCTGAGACGGAGAAAGTTGTCAAGTCATTACGCCAGCAGTGCTATGACGCCATGAACGACGACTTGGCTACTCCACAGGTCATCAGCCATCTGTTTGAGGCTTGTACCGTCATCAACAAGCTGGTTGACCACAAGGCAACCATCTGTGCCGACTGTCTGAAAGAACTGAAAGACACCATGCACCTTTTCACCGAGGACATCCTGGGACTCAAGGCCGAGAAGAGCGGCACCAACGACGAGCGTGAAGCCGCCTTCGGCAAAGTCATGGACATGGTGCTGGAACTGCGTGCCAAAGCCAAGGCCGACAAAGACTGGGCTACGTCAGACAAGATTCGCGACGAGCTGGCTGCTGCCGGTTTCGAAGTCAAGGACACCAAGGACGGTGTCACTTGGAAACTGAACCGCTAATACAAATAGAACATTCGTTCCATCATGCGCCACTTCTCATCGGAAGTGGCGTTTTCGTTACATTGCTGGAACTGAGCCACATACGTCTCCCACTCCTCTTGTCTTGGCAGGGTAGCCAGACGAGCCATCGCCGAGTCCCAGTCAAAGTCAAGCGGAGTCTCGACAATCATGAACAACCGTGTTCCGAGGATATAGATTTCCATTTCCAGAATACCCACCGAGCGGATGCCCTGCTTAATCTCGTCCCAAAAGTGGTCACGGTCGTGAGCCTCCTTGTATTTCCTGATTAACTCCGCGTTGTCGCGCAAGTCCATGGTCTGGCAGTAGCGCTTCACAGGACCATGGTACTCCTGAACCTTATAGCCTTCTGTCTTCATTGTTCGTATGCAGTTTTAGTCATATAAATGGCAATCATGTCCTTCCACATCTTACGGGCCGACACATACACCAAGCCTCCGTATGGACGGTCTGTACCCCACGAGTTCTTCATCACATAGTAGGGTCTCTGAGCCTCATCCCGAGCCAGTCCGACCACCTCCATGGCGTGCCCGCGGCTCTCCCAGCAGACTGGATGGCGATGGCGCAGTGCCCAGTCTACATGTGCCTTCAGCGTGTCTAATGGAACATTCAACAAACGGTTGTGCTCCCAGTTGTCGGGCACCTGCACCTCCACCTTTTGATAATAAGGAGAGTCCGGCCAGCAGGTCAGCGACAGGTATTCATCAGGTTCACACACCGAATGGGCAAACTCCTGTGGTGTATAGCGGGCGCCCAGCATAAAGACCCATTGCGGAGTCGGCAAGTCGGGTGTTGCATCGTCGGGCATCACGTCATAGCCCACGATGCCATAACGCCCTATCATGTTGAGCAACGTCTGTCCCATGGCACGCTGTGGATGTTCCTTGTTAGGCGAGGGATAATCTGCCAGCATGCGCCCTATGTAGACGGGCGACAGGTTTACCGAGTCGCCTCGCAGGATGTGTTCCGTCTCAATGGTAGCCAGCATGGCATAGGCCCAGCACAGTTCTGTCTTGCCCTGGTCCTTGACGGGTGTCATAGGTAACAGCACCTCATGGATAAACGTATGCTGGGGCCGCTTGCGACCACAGGCTACAAACAGCACCAACAATGCCAAGGGAAGCATCCATTTTGTCTTCATGTGCACAAAGGTAAGAAAAAAGATTGAACTATGATTGCAATGCCACACTTTTCTTTGGAAAAGAACTTTTTTTTCCGTAACTCTACCATCAAGATGGTGAAGTTACTCCATCTCGGCAATAAAAACAAATGAATTTGTTTTGTATTGCTCTCGGTTTTCCGTAACTTTGTAGCCGAAAAAAGAGAACAAGATGAAAAAACTGATTACACTGATAGCAATAGGTATGGTAGCCATCCTTGTCAAGGCTGCTCCTGCGTTGCGTATGCCCATGACCGTCACACAACCTGACGGTACCACACTTACCGTTGAACAGTTTGGCGACGAGCACCACCACTGGACAGCCACCACTGACGGTACGATGGTCATCAACACCGGTCACGGCTATTATGTAGCCCTCATCAATGACCAAGGAGAGCTGGAAGCCACCGACATGCTGGCACATGAAGCCCACCAGCGCAACAGTCGGGAACAAGAACTCATCGCCAGCCAGACTTCCCACCGTGAGCTGTTCCATGAAAAAGGACAACAGGCACTCCGTCGGGCTATGAATATAGGCTCCACCCTTCGTTACCTGCCCCACCAGGGGAATGTCCGCATCCTGTGCATCCTGGCTCAGTATCAGGACGTCCAGTTTACAGTCAACAATCCCAAAACAGCCTTTGAGCAATTGATGAATGGTGACACACAGGAAGACCTGGGCAACCAGAACCAATACAACGTAGCCAGTGTCCGCCAGTACTTCAAGGCAAGCAGCCACGACCAGTTCTCTCCCCAGTTTGACGTAGTAGGTCCCGTCACACTGCCTAAGAACATGAAGGACTATGGCGGAACCAAAAGCGATGGCAGTGACGATCAGTTTAAAAACTTCTGTAGCGACGCTATGGCGAAGGTCAAAGAAGAAAACCTGGTCACCGACTGGAGCATCTACGACAATAACGGCGACAAGTATGTTGAGTTGGTATGCATCATCTTTGCCGGCTATGGTCAGAACCAGGGAGGTGACAACAGCACGCTATGGGCTAAGGCATCCAACCCAAACATCAAAATAAACGATGAGTACAAGGCCGCCTTCTTCAACTGCAGCAGCGAACTGTTCAATCCTAATGGTAACTATTCCACTTACATTAACGGCACAGGTGTCTTCATCCACGAGATGTCACACTGCATGGGACTGCCCGACCTCTATGCCACCACGTCTTCCGGCTACGTCAACAACCAGGGCATGGAGTCGTGGGACATCATGGACTACGGACTGTACGGCTACAACGGCTTTGCCCCCAGCCTCTATACGGCCTGGGAACAGGAGGTCATGGGATGGACGACTATTGAGCCCATCACCGGCAACGGACTTTTGAGCAACATCACTCCGCTGGAGGAAGGCGGCAAGAGCTACAAGATTGCCAATCCCGACAACGACCGCGAATACATCGTGCTGGAGAACATCCAGCAACGTGGCCTCAACCAGTATGCCCGCGGACACGGCCTGCTGGTCTACCATGTTGCCTATCCCTACACTACCGTCAACATGGTCGATCACCCCAACAACACCCCTGGCAAACCTGCCGTAGCCGTGGTTCCTGCTGGCGGTACGCTCATCAATAAGAGCCTGCAAAAGACCAACAACAAGCCCAACAATCCCTACACCGCAGCTGAATGGAAAGCCAGCATGGAAGCCTCCACCTTCCCGGGCGCCAACAATGTCACTACGCTCAACGACGGCATGGGTCTGCCCAACTACTATTTCTACGGTGGCTCTGCCTCGGCTCCCAGCCTTGCAAACAGAGCTGCTGTCAGCACCAAGTCCGTTGGCTTCTCGCTGAACAATATCACTGAAAGCGAGAGCGGAATCAGTTTCCTGGTAGATACTCCGACAGGAATTGAGGAGATTGAGCTATCGGGAGACGGAACGATGGAGCGACAGAGCAATGGTGAGACGGAGCCCGTCTTCAACCTTGCCGGTCAGCGGGTCACCCATCCAACCAAAGGTCTCTACATCCGCAACGGACGAAAATACCTGCTCAAATAAACAAGGTACTCTCTCCCCCATCTTAAACTAATAAAGCGGGCTGAACATCGCGTTCAGCCCGCCTCCTATTTGTTTAGTAGTTAGTTTGTGTAGTGTATATCATTCTATGGGTTCAAGTATGATGACCATTACAAGACCTTCAGCAGAGCCTTTCGTAATCACATACTGGGTATCTTTGGTTATAGCAATGGGTTGCAACTGGTAATACTTACCCTCAGCATTCTCCGTACCACTGACCGTAGTAAGAACATTATTGATTTTCACATCACGACCATTCTTGGCAGTACCCATTACAATTGTCATATTGTAGTTCTTGGCAGGAGTGAACGTAATAGAGCCCTTGCTGTCAAGCTTGACACCCTTCTTTAATGAAGTGCCGTTATAGGTTATATTGCCATCACCATAGCTGCCACCAACACTGAACATTGGACTTGAAGGAGAAGCATTAAAGGTTGCAGTGATGATTCCCTCAGGAGCAGGAGTCGTTCCACCTTGCTCGTTGCCACCCTGGTTACCGCTTTCGGCATTGTCGTCCCCGAAAATGCCCACCAGCGAGGTGTTATAGTCCTTCAGACTGTTTGATAGGGTTGTAATCACTTCAGCGTTTTTGTCTTCTGTACTATTATTGAATGTCCACTGGAAGTCACCATGCTCACAACGTCCGGCACCATAGAAACCAGTGACGATGGCCGGAACGTCAGCAGCGGCATGGGGTGTGTAGCTGTAGAAGTCGCTGGCCGTATCGAAGTTGTTGTAGTTGGTACCACCCTGCAGTGTAACGACCTCGGCAGGCACCTGATCATTGCGGTTAGTAACGACGTATGCATCGAAGTGCTTGCTGTAGAGCGCATCGCCTGCTACGTAGGGTTCGAAACTGTTCTGACCTGTCATATAGTTGTCGAAAGCCTTGATAATGCCTCCGTCTTCATTCGAGAATGTTCCCTTGGTAGCCTCTGATGAGCCTACGCCATTGTGGACGTCTGAGCCCTGTCGAGAGATGAGCATGGGATACTTACAATTGCGGAAGTAGTTTTTCTCGACGAAGATGCACGAGCCGGTGGTAGAGCCTACGCCATACTTCGAGTTGCCGTCGTAGTAGTTGTTGTAAACATGCAGATGCTTGGACATGCGTACACGGGGATGACGTGAGTCAGAGTGGTCGTACCAATTGTGGCGATAGGTCACGTAGTCTACCTCGTCGCCGTTTGAGTTGAGGTTGCACTTGCCGGCATCCCAGAAGTGGTTATCGCTGACGGTGCAGTAGAACGTGCCTTTCACATCGAACGAACCGTCACCCTTCGACTTGTCGCCACCCTTGTTTTGTCCGTAGAAGATGTCAAGATGATGTCCCCATAGGTGCTCATTGTTGGTGTCAAAACTGATACCATCCTCAGGATGCATCATGACGGCAAAGTTGCGCAACTCTACATATTGGCAGTTGCGACAGAGCACGCCTAAACCATGCAGTGTAGCATCGCTGCCAATACCCTCGATGGTCAGGTTCATATGCTGACCCTTACCTTTCACCTGCAGACCGATAGCAGAACTTCCCAGATAGTCGAGGTCGCTTGCCTTCAACTGTCCGATAATACGGACGGCCAAAGGTCGTGTCTCCAGACCTTTCTCGTATGCTTGGATAATATCCTGGATACCAGTGCGCGTCTCCTCGCCCTTGCCGGCATTCATGCTCAGCTGAACGGTCTTGGCATTGTTCTTGGTCACATAGATGACACGGGCGCCCGTTTTCAGCGTTCCGTCGTTGTTATAGGCACCGATACCCTCAGTTGCGTTGTAGTGTGCAAAGCCGTCGCGGTTGTAGTTCTTCACCTCCAAGGCTCCGGTTTCGGAGGCCGTGGCGGGCACTTCCTGTCCGCTGCCATTGACTGCCACAACCTTCAACTGGTAGGAACCGGCTTTCAGTCCTACCACATCGGCACGTCCGTAGGTTCCATAGTTGCGCACCAGTTGATGGTCTATCTTTGTATAGTCGCTATAGGGTCCGCCTTTCACGTAGACATGATAGCCTTTGGCTCCATCCAGTTTCCCGAACTTCACATAGGCCGACTCCAGCCAGCCTTTGGCCTCTGTCACCTGGATGGTTCCCTTGACGACCTTGTTGAAGCTGACGCCCTGCACCTGGCTTTTGAACGTATAGCTGCCTGCCGTATGGTTGACGGTGACATCAGCACCACCGTTGGCAAAGTCAATGCTGGTGACACTCTCCGTATCGTAGTACTTCTGCGAGCCGTCCTTCATGGTCAGCACAGCCTGGTTCTTTGACGTGTTGGCAGCTGTCGAATAGTCTGAGCCCTGAGCCTGAACGTGCTGTCCCACACCCATCATCAGCGCCATCAGCGTATATACAGATATCAGTCTTTTCATCTTTTACCTTTATTTCACAATGACCTTTTTGCCGTTAATGATATACACTCCTTTAGCCAGACGGGCAGCGCTGTTGCCTACCTGCTGACCGTTCAGATTGTAGACGGCCTTGCCCTCAAGCCCCTCCTTCTCCAAGAGGACTACACGCTCTTCTATTCCCGTTGCACTCGAGAAGTCCAGCACCACCGTAGCCATATCTGCTGTGGTAGTCGCCGTTCCATTATTATAGGTGATTACCACATTGTCTCCCTCGAAGGTAATCTTCGACACCTTCGACACATCAATCTTCTGCACGTCGTCAGCCATTGCAGCCACCGACAGACAAAACATTCCTAACAAGAATAGTTTCTTCATATTCTAAGCTAAATGAAAATGCGTTTTAGTTCTACGGCTGCAAAGATACGACAAAATATAGAGAAACAAGCCCATTTCGGCCCATTTTCATCCGCAAACGTTTACAATTGACAGGAGTGTTTGCACCAAGATATGTAGTTGTCTCTGCATAAAAAAGCAGGTGCAAGCCTGTTTCTGCACTTGGCGACAGAAAAGAGAGGCATCCCCACCGGGTGCCTCCCTTTCTTTCTCCGTCGGGACCTACAGCATTGCTATTGGTCCGTAGCCCATGCACGATGTCACGCCCAGCGTGGTACCAATCGCCGTCAGAATCGAAACCAGAATCTGAATCAGCGTCTTCCATGTCTCC
>ONLU01000008.1 GCA_900318795.1 uncultured Prevotellaceae bacterium
CTTACCCTGCTCGTTCAGGAACTTCTTCAGGAACTCGGGATCCTTGTAGTCAATGTACTTGATACCACTCTTCTTGAAGCGGCAGTACTTCTTCTTCTTTGTGTCGATAGAAGGAGCGTTCAAATAGCGGATTTCTGATTCTTGTGCCATAGTTTAAGCCTCCTCTTTTTTACCAAGTTTGTTACGACGCTTCTCAGCATACTCAATAGCATACTTGTCAAGCTTTACAGTCTGGAAACGGATTACCTTCTCGTCACGACGGAAAGAAGTTTCCAAAGTCTTAATCACTGACGGCTCAGCCTTGAACTCTACCAGGCAGTAGAAACCTGTAGATTTCTTCTGAATAGCATAAGCCATCTTCTTCAGTCCCCAGGTCTCTTCGTTCAGAATCTCTGCACCCTTATCGGTCAGAACCTTCTTGAATTTAGCGACCGTTTCCTTCATCTGTTCATCAGACAAAACGGGAGTCAAAATGAAAACGGCTGGCACATAAAGCCCTCTTACCCCACATATTCCTACTTTTCTTAAACAATTTTAACGTATCCTCTGTCACAAAAGCTACCACCACGCTCCTTCGCCACACCAAAACAAGAACCAAGGGCTTTTGTGGCATATCACCTGCCACTCACCCATCCCTTTCTACATTTACGTGAACGGGATTCATCGCTACTTTCTTCCGTATGCACTGTGAAAAAGAAATTGGTTAGCCAGAAAAGTTATATCTCCAAGTTGGGTACTTATGTTTCCAACTTGGAAACACATGTCTCTAACTTGGGTACATATGTTTCTAAGTTGGAAACATAAAATCCGCAGGTTGATAAAAAATTAGTTCAGTAAGCTATTGGATAATCCCTGAACCTGAATATTATGAAACAGGCTCAGGGATTGTACATATCCTTACAATAGAAAGCCATGATGTCATCAAGCATACGCTTAGCCTCAACAGCGGGACTGTCGGGATCGAGTTCAATGGCACGGATGTAGCAGTTGATGGCTTCGTGCCACTTGGACTCCTTGCGATAGGCGTTGCCCTCTTCGTAAAGTCTTTGAGCCTGAAGCTTTGAGCTTTGGGTTTGTTGACTGCCCTGTAGAGGTTGCTGACCGTCCATGTTCCTTTACTTGTAGTATTCCTTCTTGCCTGCAGCGAGGGTATTCTTCATCAGCGAGCAGATGGTCATGGGTCCTACTCCACCGGGAACAGGGGTGATGTATGAGCACTTGTCAGCCACCTCGTCAAACTTCACATCACCATTCAGACGGAAGCCGCTCTTACGCGTTGCATCGGGCACACGAGTGGTGCCTACGTCGATGATGACAGCTCCAGGCTTTACCATATCGGCCGTCACGAAGTCGGGCTGACCAATGGCAGCAATAATGATGTCGGCCTCGCGGCATTCTTCCTTCAGCGTCTTCGAGCGCGAGTGGCAGACGGTGACAGTGGCATCGCCATACTGTTTCTGCATCATGAGCTGGGCCATGGGCTTTCCAACGATGTTTGAGCGTCCAAGAATGACGCACTTCTTGCCAGAGGTCTCGATGTTGTAGCGCTTCAGCAGGGTGATGATACCCAGTGGGGTTGCCGAGATGAAACAGGGCAATCCGATGGCCATGCGGCCCACATTGATGGGATGGAAACCATCGACATCCTTGCGATAGTCAATTGCCTCGATGATTTTCTGCTCGTCAATATGCTTGGGCAGAGGTAGCTGGACAATAAATCCGTCAACATCGTCATCGCGATTCAGCTTGTCCACACAAGCCAGCAGTTCCTCTTCTGTTACGTCGGCCTCATAGCGGATGAGGGTGGACTTGAAGCCACAGGCCTCGCAGGCCAGCACCTTGTTCTTCACATAGGTTTCAGAGCCACCATCGTGGCCTACCAACACTGCTGCCAGGTGGGGCCGTTTGCCACCACGTGCCACAATATCCTTCACCTCCTCTGCAATCTCGGCCTTAATAGCCGTAGCCGTTGCTTTTCCGTCAATCAACTGATACATATCAACTTTCCTTTTTAAACACAACAACAATTACTCTGTCGAACTAAAACTTCGGCATTCCACCCTTCATCTTCATAGCGGCAGCCATCTGAGCCATACGGCTAGAACCCATACCACTGACCATCTTCATCATCTTGCGCGTCTGGTCGAACTGCTTCATCAGACGGTTGACCTCCTCAATCTTGGTGCCTGAGCCTTTGGCAATGCGCAGACGGCGACTCTGGTTGATGATGTCTGGGTTCTGACGCTCCTTGGGAGTCATCGAGTTGATGATGGCCTCAATACCCTTGAAAGCATTGTCGTCAATGTCGATATCCTTGATAGCCTTACCCACGCCAGGAATCATCGAGGCCAGGTCCTTGATATTACCCATCTTCTTGATCTGCTGAATCTGGGCCATGAAGTCGTCGAAGTCGAACTTGTTCTTGCGGATTTTCTTCTCCAGGCGCTTGGCTTCCTCCTCGTCAAACTGCATCTGTGCACGCTCTACCAACGAAACCACATCACCCATGCCCAGAATGCGGTCTGCCATACGTTCTGGATGGAACACGTCGATGGCCTCCATCTTCTCGCCCGTACCCACAAACTTGATGGGCTTGGTGACCACAGTGCGGATGGAGAGGGCTGCACCGCCACGTGTATCGCCGTCGAGCTTGGTCAGCACCACGCCGTCGAAGTCCAGACGATCGTTGAACTCCTTGGCTGTGTTGACAGCATCCTGACCCGTCATGGAGTCAACCACGAACAGTGTCTCGTCAGGATGGACAGCCTCCTTCAGGGTTGCTATCTCGTTCATCATCTCCTCGTCAACAGCCAGACGACCAGCCGTATCGATGATGACCACGTTATAGTTCTTGGCCTTTGCCTCGCGAATAGCGTTGTTAGCAATCTCGACCACATTCTTGTTGTCTGGTTCTGAGTAGACGGGTACGCCTACACTCTCGCCCACCACGTGGAGCTGCTGGATAGCAGCAGGACGATAGACGTCACAGGCCACCAATAGCGGACTCTTGTGCTGACGCGTCTTCAGCATATTGGCCAACTTGCCACTGAACGTGGTCTTACCAGAACCCTGCAGACCAGACATCAGCACAATGGCAGGACGGCCTTCGAGCTTCAACTCAACAGCCTTGCCACCCATCAGTTCTGCCAGTTCGTCGTGGACTATCTTGACCATCAGCTGACTGGGCTTGATAGCCGTCAGCACGTTCATACCCAACGCCTTCTGCTTGACTGTATCCGTAAACTGTTTGGCCACCTTGTAGTTGACATCGGCATCCAACAATGCCTTACGCACATCCTTCAGGGTTTCGGCAACGTTAATCTCGGTGATTTTTCCCTCACCTTTCAGTATCTTGAACGACCGTTCAAGTCTATCACTTAAGTTTTCAAACATATCTTAATTGCAATTATCGAGGTGCAAAGGTACAAATTTTATTTGAGAAACCCTCACTTTCTCTAAATAAATTGCTAACTTTGCAGCCCAAGAAACAGAAATGAGCATGAAAAGAATACTTTTTGTCTGTCACGGTAATATCTGTCGCAGTCCGATGGCAGAATTGGTCATGAAAAGCCTGGTGGAAGAGGCTGGACTCTCAGACGACTTCTACATAGAGTCTGCCGCCACCTCGACGGAGGAGATTGGAAACAGCGTCTACCCCCCTGCACGAAGGAAACTGGCTGAGCATGGTATCGCATGCAACGGAAAGACAGCCCGCCAGATGACACGCAGCGACTATCAGCGCTTCGACCTGCTCATCGGTATGGACAGCTATAACCTCCGCAACATGGAGCGCATTTGCGGAGGCGACCCAGAAGGCAAGATACACCTGTTGATGGACTTCACCCCTGAAGTTCACGACGTGGCAGACCCTTGGTACACAGGCGATTTCGAGGCTACCTGGCAGGACGTGCTGCAGGGATGCCAATGCCTGCTGCGCAAGCTGCGATAGCCCTCAAGCCACCCCAAGCAAAAAGTGTCGTTCTTTTCATGTATTGCGCATGGAGAACTCACACCCACAATACTGTTGATTGTAGAAGTCGTATTCTTTCAATAGCTGGTTGCGACGTTCCTGAAGACCACCCTTGCGCCAGTTCTGAGCCCAAAAGACTACACCTCCGGCAATTTGCTCTGCCTTGTGACCTGCACGCTCTATCTGCTCCAGACTTTTCCAACGGCTGGAGGCCAGCGTGGTGGCGAAATAGGTGATGCCCAGCTCTTGTGCTTTTTGGGCTGTCTTGACAAGTCGCAGCGTGAAGCATTGCTCACAGCGACGTCCACGCTCAGGTTCTCCCTCCAGTCCACAAATGCCCTGACGCCACGCTTCGTGGTTGTAGTCGCCATCTATCCACTGCAAACCCAGCGACTCCGCATGGCGTTTGCTCTCGTTCTTGCGGATTTCGTATTCTTCGCGAGGATAGATGTTGGGATTATAATAGAAGATGGTGGGACGTACACCATGCTGCACCAGCCACTCGACGATAGCCGATGAACAAGGAGCACAGCAGGCATGCAACAACACCTCAGTGCAACCTTCGGGAACGATGACAGATGGTTGCTTCACAAGCCTCGGGCCTTCCAGATTTTATCCTTGGCGGCATTGATTTCCTGGAACTTCTTCTCAGCAGCCTTGCGAATGTCCTCGCCCAGGGTAGCCACCTTGTCAGGATGGTGCTCCAATGCCAGTTTACGATAAGCCTTCTTCAACTCGTCATCTGTTGCCGAGGGGCTGACACCCAGCACCTGATAGGCAGACTCGAGGTCGTCCTTGCCCAGTCCCAGCATCGAGTCCACTTCGTCGACAGACATCTGCATCCACTGGGCGCACTCCTTCATAGCCGTCACTTCAGCAGGGTCTACACGACCGTCAGCCTGCGAAATCATAACAAGGAAGTTGAGCAACTGCAGACGTTGCGAATAGTCCATATTATGGGCTATCTGCCCACAGCACTGCATGACCGTCTGCTTGAACTGATAGGCACCTACACGCTTCTGCTCGTCAAAAAGTTTTCTCAGTATTTCGTCGCCCTGCTGACGGGCTACATCGCCAAAGTTCTGACGTAGCACGTTGCGAACCAGTTCCATCTCAGAGTGCATCACCTTGCCGTCGGCCTTGATGATGTAGGAAGCCAGCACCAGCATGGAGAACAGGAAACTGTTGCGCTGTCCCTCATAGGCCTGTTGCCGTCCGTATGTCTGCGACTCAAAACCGCTCTGTCCGTCGAAAGTTCCTTGGGTCTCAGGAGTATTCACTGCATCGAGCATAGAGTCGAACAATCCGCCCAGCACAATGCCAGCCAGAGCACCTAAAGGCCCTGCGCTCATGAAACCTAAGAATCCTCCTATCCACTTACCTAATGCCATATTACTATGAACTATAAATTATGAACTAATATTCATGCCACCATACTTTGCCTTCGCGCTCTTCGCGCTCCATGTCGTCAATCAGACACTCTGCCAACCTGACCACAGTCTCGTGAGGCACTTGGAAACGCGGATCGTCGCTATTGGTAGTGATGGCAGCAAGGAAATGGGGCATCTCGCTCTTATAAACCTCTTTCATACGTGGATCACTGCCATCGACACCTGCACACGAATATGTAATGTTAGCCAAACGGTCGCACAACTTGACGAAGGGAGCATAGGGAGTCTGACGAATGCCCTGATAGTACTTGTCCCCTGCCCTTTCAGTACGCGTGCGCCCCTTGTCATTGGTCAGCGCATAGGCTATCTCCGTAGCCAGAAATGCCTGCTCCTCTTTCAAGAAGTGACGGGCCGTCTTCATCACATCGTTATATGTCAGACGGGCATCCTCGATGCTGTCGTGATAGTAGCCGCCAAAGAACAGCGGCAGCACATCGTCCTCACAAGCACACACCAAGTGGCCAAAATCACGAATACCATTTACCACCATGTCCAGATGATAGCCATAGGGCAACGAGTCACCATAAGTCTGGTTTACACTCTGATGCAACTCATGTGCCGACTGACGGATCTGCTCTATCTTGTCGGCATATTTCTGCATGTATTTTTCAAACTCTTGTCGTTCCATTGTCAATAATTTGCGGACAAAGTTACGAAAAAATAAGAAATAATTAGTATCTTTGCAGCAAAATATCAAAAAATCATGAAGAAAGATATGACAACAGAGCGTGTTTTCCAAATATTCAAGGAACTGAATCAGATACCTCGTCCCTCGCATCACGAGGAGCGCGTAGCCGACTACCTATGCCAGTTTGCCCAGCGACTGCATTTGGAGTATGAGCGCGACGCCCAGAACTGCGTCGTCATCCGTAAGCCGGCCACCAAAGGGCACGAAAGTGCAGAACCCATCGTGCTGCTGAATCACATGGACATGGTCTGTGTGGGCATGAAAGACCCCCTGAACGACCCCATAGATGCTTACACCGAGAATGGCTGGATGAAAGCCCGTGGCACCTCGCTGGGTGCAGACAACGGCATCGGACTGTCTATGGCGCTGGCAGTGCTGGAAGACGACACCATCGTTCATGGTCCGCTGGAGGTGATGACCACCACCAACGAAGAGGACGGCATGTCGGGAGCCTCCAACCTGTCAAGTGACTTCATCAAGGGACGCAAGGTCATCAACCTGGACTCTGAGGACTACGACACCATCACCACTGGAGCTGCCGGTGCCTGTCTGCAGTTCCACCGCATCCCCCTGCAGCGCAAGCCTGCCCCGGGAGGCAAACGACGCTGGTACCACATCCAGATTGCAGGTGGCCTGGGCGGACACTCAGGCGTTGACATCAACAAGGGCCGTTGCTCGGCTGTCATTCCGGCATGGGCTATCCTGGCTGCCATCTACAACGAATACGACTTTGAGCTGGCTTCGCTCCACATCGGAGAAGCTAATGCCTCGATAGCCTCGTCTGCTGACATCATACTCACCATTCCCTCTGGAGAAGGTGCCGAGTTTGTCAAACAGCAGGAAGATCAGATGAACCAGTGGCTACGCGAGGAGTATGGCAATGGCGACCCCAACATCCACTGCACCATCACCAAGTGCACACCTACGGACACCGTCATCGACACCAAGGCCTTCGAAACACTCATGAGCTGCTTGGAACAGATTCCACAAGGAGTGGTCAAGATGAGCGAGACGATGAAGGACACTGTAGAGACTTCTAACAACGTTGGGCGTATCTCGACAGAGGAAGACCACATTTTCGTATCCACCCATACACGCAGTTTTGTGGACAGTGAGATGGAAGCCCTGAGTCGCGACATTGCCAACGTCTTCAAGGGACGTGGTGCATCTTCGGAGATGATCATGTCGGCTCCAGCCTGGCAGGAAGACCAGCAGTCGGATTTCCTGCGTCTGACCAGCGATACGTTCAACGATGTGCTGGGCTGGCGCCCAAGGTTAGTCGCCATGCACTTCGTACTGGAGGCAGGCTACTTTGTGCAACACTATCCTGGCATCCAGATAGCCTGCATCGGCCCACGCATCGTGGAGCCCCACTCTACCAGCGAGCGCATCGAACTCTCTACCATTGACGACATCTGGCGCGTGCTGCAAGAATTGCTACGCCAACTAGCATAAGAAAAACGCCTCACAACCTCATGTGGGGCGTTTTTCGTATAGAAGGGGCATAAGCCTATTTCTTGATTTCTATATCGCGCTTGACATTTTCGCGTATCTTGGTCAGATAGCCTTTCATGCCCTGGGCATCTTTGTTGTCGATAATCTCCAGCAACTCCTTCAGTTCCGTACGAATCTGCGCCACCTGATCGTGGGTATAGGGGTTGAAGAGAATTTCCTGCAACAGGTAGTCGTCCTCGTTGAGTACACCCTTGGCAATCTTCATGTGACGCTTGAAAGTGGTACCAGGTGCGTCTTGATGCTTCATGACAGCAGCAAAGACGAAGGTCGATACGAAGGGAATGCTAAGCGAGTAAGCCACCGTCTTGTCGTGTTCCTCGAAGGTGTACTCGTAGATATTCAAGCCCAGCTTCTGGTAGAGGTCCTTGAAGAAGATGCGCCCCATGTAGTCACCCTCGCTGATGATGATGGCATTCTCTTCGCTCAATTGATGCAGATTGGCAAAGGTAGGTCCGAACATGGGGTGTGTAGAGACGTAGCGGCATCCACTCTTCTCATAGAACTCCTTCAAGTCGGTCTTCACGGAGGAAATATCGCTGATGATGCAGTCCTGAGGCAGATAGGGCATCACCTCTTCAAAGACGGGGATGGTATACTTCAGCGTCACCGCATTGATCAGCAGTTCGGGCTTGAATCCGCGAATTTCCTCCAGCTGTGTGAAGCGCTGGCAGTTGTAGGTAAACCTCATGCGCTGAGGGTCGCGTTCATAAACAGCCACCTCATGCTCAAAACTCAGCAGGTCAATGAAGAACGAGCCCATCTTGCCTGCTCCTAATATTAATATCTTCATCTTTTATTGATTGACAATCTCTATTTGCTGACGGACACTCTCTTCATGGATACTCTCGAAGACCTTGGCCACAAACTCTGGAGCCATACCCGTCAACGAGCCCTGCACACCACGCTTCTCCAGAATTTCGTTGTAACGCGAAGTCTGCAAGACGGTCATGTTGTGCTCCTTTTTGTAGCGTCCGATCTCGCGGCAGACGTCCATACGCTTGGCCAACAGTTCCATCAATTGGTTATCCAACTCGTCAATCTGCTTACGCAACTGCTGGATGTTCTCAGTGGTGATGTTTTCATCGCGGATGATGAGCAACGAGAGGATGTAGTCAAGCACCTCAGGTGTCACCTGCTGCTTGGCATCGCTCCATGCCTTGTCGGGATCGCAGTGGCTCTCGACGATGAGTCCGTCGAAGCCCAAGTCCATAGCTTGCTGGCACAGGGGAGCTATCAGCTCACGCTTGCCACCAATGTGCGAGGGGTCGCAGATGATGGGAAGATCAGGAATGCGACGATGCAACTCGATGGGAATCTGCCACATGGGGGCATTGCGATAAATTTTCTGCTCAAAACTCGAGAAGCCACGATGGATGGCTCCCAGACGCTTGATGCCAGCCTGGTTCAAACGCTCCATGGCACCAATCCACAATTCCAGGTCAGGGTTGACAGGGTTCTTGACGAAGACTGGGATGTCGATTCCCCTCAGCGAGTCAGCCAAAGCCTGCATGGCAAAGGGGTTTGCAGTGGTTCGGGCACCTATCCATAGAATATCCATGTCGTACTTCAGTGCCAACTCCACGTGCTCAGGAGTAGCCACCTCAGTGGATATCAGCATGTGGGTTTCATCCTTCACCTGCTTCATCCAGGGCAGGGCCTTCTCGCCATTACCCTCGAATCCGCCTGGCTTGGTACGTGGTTTCCATACACCGGCACGGAAGTTGTGGCAACCCTTCATGGCCAACTGGCGGGCTGTTGTCATCACTTGCTCCTCTGTCTCGGCACTGCAGGGACCTGCAATGACGAAGGGGCGTTCGTTGTCACTCGGCAAATTCAGTGGTTGTAAGTCTAATTCTAATTCCATATTCTATATTGCGTTTTTAATTCTTTCTAGTGCCTGTTGTATTTTCTCTTCCTTGGCGCAGAGGGAAATGCGGATATAGCGCTCACCATTTGATCCGAAAATGAATCCGGGAGTGATGAAGACGCGAGCCTCGTGAAGCACACGCTCCGTCAGGTCCTCTACATGCTGAATGCTATCGGGAATCTTTCCCCACAGGAACATACCCACCTGGTTGGGATCGTACGTACATCCCAGCACATCCATAATCTGCTCGGCATACTTGCGACGGGCTGCATAGCGCTCGATATTGGCTATACGATGCCACTCGTCGCTGTTGTTGTAAGCCTCTGCAGCAGCCAACTGTATGCCACGGAAGGTGCCGCTCTCTATATTCGACTGCACCTTCAGAATCCACGAGATGAACGTAGCATTCGAGGCACACATGCCCACACGCCAGCCTGGCATGTTGTGTGACTTGGACATGGAATTGAACTCGATGCAGCACTCCTTGGCTCCAGGCACCTGCAACAGAGACAGATGTTCCTCGCTAAGGATAAAGCTGTAGGGATTGTCGTTGACGACGACGATTTGGTGGTCTTGGGCAAAACGTACCAGACGCTCATAGGTCTCGCAGCGAGCACGGCCACCTGTCGGCATATTGGGATAGTTGGTCCACATGAGTTTCACCTTCGACAAATCCATGTTCTCCAACTCATCGAAGTCAGGCTGCCAGCCATTGTCCTCGCGCAGGTTGTAGTTGACAATCTTGGCACCCAAGATTTTAGAGAGTGACGTGTAGGTAGGATATCCGGGATTGGGCACCAGCACCTCGTCACCAGGATTGACGAAAGCCAGCGTCACATGCAGAATGCCCTCTTTAGAACCAATCAGAGGCAACAACTCTGTTTTGGCATCAAGGTCTACATTGTACCAACGCTTGTAGAAGCCTGCCATAGCCTCGCGCAACTCGGGAGTACCCTGTGTGGGCTGATAGCCATGGGCATTAGGCTGACGCGCCACCTCACACAATTTCTCAATGGTAGCCTCAGAAGGAGGCATGTCAGGGCTGCCTATAGCCAGACTGATGATGTCCTTACCCTCGGCATTCAACTGGGCGACCTCCTTCAGCTTGCGACTGAAGTAATACTCGCTTACTAAATTTAATCTTTCTGCTGGTTGTATCATACTATCTAAACTCTTACATGGTTTGTTTTCCATCTTTATACTCTCCCAAGATTTTAAAGTCCTTGGTCAGTGGGATAATCGCATCAATGCTCTGGCGATAGCGTGTCAGGTCGTCGTACATCACATCGACATAGAACAAGTATTCCCACTCACGTCCGACGATGGGCAGAGACTGAATCTTCGTCAGGTTGATCTTATAGAACGACAGGATAGCCAACACATGGCTCAGCGAACCTTCTTCGTGAGGCAGGGAGAAGACAATGCTGGCCTTGTTGGCCTCGGTCAATGGACGCAACATGTCTGCCTTGTTGGGATTTGAGACCACGAGGAAACGTGTGTAGTTGTGCTTATTGTCTTCGATATGGTCTTCGAGCACCTTCAGGCCATACAGTTTGGCAGCCTCAGCGTGGCAGATGGCAGCCCACCCTCGTTTCTGCCCCTCAGCAATCATCTTGGCAGAGCCTGCCGTATCCTCAGCCTCTACATGTTTCATCTGCGGATGCTGGGCCAGGAACTGACGACACTGCATCAGAGCCACGGGATGGGAATGTATCTCCACAATAGTGTCCCAGTCGTCGTCAGGCAGACAACAGATGCAGTGAGTGATGTGCAGTTTGTGCTCACCCACAATGGTTGTACCGCTCTCGCGCAACAGCTCGTAGTTATGAAGCAGAGAACCTGCAATGGTATTCTCAATAGCAGTCATACCAATCATCGTAGGGTCCTTGCGGATGCTGTCAAACACCTGTTCAAACGTAGAGCAACATTCCAACTGTATCTGCTCTCCCTCGAAGTACAGGTGTGCTGCGATATCGTGGAACGAACCTACCAGTCCTTGTATTGCAATCCTTTTCATATTCTATTCCTTGCTTACTATTTAAAAAAAATCCGCTTTCACTTGGTTGAGTGAAGCGGAGTCTTGTTTCCTATTTTTCTTTTCAGATTTTACATACAACTTACCGCTTCACAATTGCTTGCAAAGTAAAAGTAATAGCCGTAAAAGTATGCACTCTGATGTAACATTTTTCTTTCTTTTTTGTTTTTTCGCTGCAAAAGTAACATATTTCTTCGACTCTCGCAAATAAAATGCAAGAAATTTTGAGCTTTTGCTGACATTTTATAATTTTTCCCCACATTGTGAGCAATATCGGTCATTGTCACGGACCTCTGCATCACAACGCGGGCAATGCCCGTCTTTGGGTTTTTCTTTTGTTTCGTCGATGATGGTTGCTGTCACAATTCCCGTGGGTACGGCAATGATGGTGTAACCCAGCAACATGACGAAAGCCGAAAGCAAACGACCTATAGGCGTAACAGGAGTGATGTCACCATAGCCCACCGTTGTCATCGTGACAATGGCCCAATAGACCGAGGTAGCCAGATCGGTAAAGGCTGTATTGGGCTGACCGTTCTCTACCATGAACATCAGTGTTCCCAAACAGGTGACGAGTATCAGTACGAACAGGAAGTAGACAGCTATCTTTGTCAGGCTTTTCTGGAGGGAGCGCATCAGCAGATAGCCCTCGTTGATGAAGCTGAACAACTTGAAGATACGGAAGATACGGATAAAACGGAACGAACGCAACAGGATCATGTAGCGTGCATTGGGCAGGAAATAAGACAGGTAGGGAGGCAGCGTGGACAACAGGTCGATGATGCCAAAGAAGCTAAGCACATAATCACGCGGACGTGGCGAGCAGTAGACACGGGCAATGTACTCAATCGTAAAGAAGAAGGTCAGCAGATACTCCAGAATCTCCAATGCGAACTTAAAAGTATGAGCCAAGGAAGGAATGGTCTCAATAAACGAAATGATAATGCTCAGCGAGATGGCTATAATCAGCGTCAAATCAAAGATGCGTCCTACCGGATGTTCCGACTCGAACATAATCTTATATAATCTCTCTTTCTCAAGCCAACGGGGTTTCTTCATACTATAGTTTTTTGCAATACGGTTGCAAAGATACACATTTTTTCTTAATTCTCCATTTTTAATTCTTAATTTCTTTGTACCTTTGCAGCTGACATGGAGAAGAAAACGATTGCTATACTAGGCATGATGTGCGCCGGATGCTCGGCACGCGTAGAGCAAAAGCTCAATGCTCTGGATGGTATCCAGAGTGCTGCGGTCAACCTGCCAGCACGGACGGCTCTGGTAGAGTACGACCCGCAGCGCATCACGCTTCAGCAGATGAAAGACGAGTTGGGCAAGATAGGCTACGACATGGTAATAGAAGAAGACCGCAATGTGGAGGCCATTGAGCACAGGGCATATACCACCCTGCGCAACAAGGTCTGCGCCTCGTGGCTCTTCGCTCTGCTAGTGATGGCAATCTCCATGGGATGGATTAATATAGGTACGCGCGAAGTGGCTAATCAGACCATGCTCATCCTATCGCTGCTCAACATAATCTACTGCGGACGCCAGTTCTACATGACGGCTTGGCAGCAACTCATTCACGCTTCGGCCAACATGGACACACTAGTGGCACTCTCTACGGGCATCTCGTTCCTCTTCTCAGCCTTCAACACGTTTTGGGGTGACCAAGTATGGGGCAGCCAAGGCATTGAGTGGCACACATGGTTTGATGCCTCCGTGATGATTATCACCTTTGTGCTGACAGGAAGACTGCTGGAAGAACGCGCCAAGAACGGCACAGCCTCAGCCATCCGTGCCCTGATGGGGCTGCAGCCCAAGAAGGCTCATCTGGTAGACAACGGAACCATTACTGAAGTTCCCATCTCCACCCTCCAACCTGGCGATACCATCGAGGTACGCCCAGGCGAGAAAATACCTGTTGACGGTTTTGTGATAAGTGCTATATCTGTTTACATCGATGAATCGATGATAACCGGTGAACCCGTTCCCGTTGAGAAAAAGGCAGGCGACAAGGTGCTGGCAGGTACCATCGTCAAACAGGGAACATTCCGTTTCCGCGCTCAGGAAGTGGGACAGAAGACCATGCTTGCAAACATCATCCGAATGGTTCAAGAGGCACAAGGTTCCAAGGCTCCCGTGCAGCGCGTCGTAGATCGCGTAGCTCTCATCTTTGTACCCGTCGTGGTCCTCATCAGTCTGGCGACATTCCTCGTCTGGTTTCTTATTGGGGGAACCAACTGTCTGCCACAAGCCCTGCTCTCTGCTGTCAGTGTACTCGTCATTGCCTGTCCCTGTGCCATGGGGCTTGCCACGCCTACGGCTCTCATGGTGGGCATCGGCAAGGCTGCTCAAAAGAATATCCTCATCAAAGATGCAACCGCTCTTGAAGGCATGCACAGAGTCAGTGCACTCGTCATCGACAAGACTGGGACGCTGACTGTTCTGGAACCTGACTCCAAGACGATGAACTCAGAACACAAACCAGTAAACACTGAGGCATTGAAGCCTCATACCCGCGAGGCCATGGAAATCCTGCAACAACAAGGCGTTGAGGTCTATATGTGCTCGGGCGACAAGGATGCCCGAGCCCGGCAGGTGGCTCACGAGGCTGGCATCAGCCACTATCGTTCCGAAGTGCTGCCACAGGACAAGGAAGACCTTGTCAAACAGTTGCAGGCCGAAGGTCATCAGGTGGCAATGGTTGGTGACGGCATCAATGACTCTCAGGCACTGGCTCGTGCAGATGTCAGCATCGCCATGGGCCGTGGTACCGATGTAGCAATGGACGTAGCCCAGGTCACACTCATGGGCGACGATCTGCGCCGCATTCCCGAAGCCATCAGCCTTTCACGATGCACTGTTGGCATGATTCACCAGAACCTCTTCTGGGCTTTCATCTATAATGTGGTCTGCATCCCTCTGGCCGCTGGTCTACCCTACCTCTTCGGCCTCCACTGGCAGATTACCCCCATGTGGGCCTCTGCGCTCATGGCTTTCTCCAGTGTCAGTGTCGTCTTGAACTCACTGCGTCTGAAATTCATTAAACAATAATCAAATAGACTTAACTCACATGAAAAAAGAAGTTATCGGTGAAATGATACGTTTCAGCCTTGCCGGAACCCTTGTCACTGTCATCCACTATGCCGTCTACTGGCTCCTGCAACTTGTCATCAATGTCAACATAGCATGGACGGCCGGATACATCGCCGGATTTATCGTCAACTACTACTTGTCTGCCTACTTCATCTTCCATGAGAAGACAAATGCCAAAAACGGAGCCGGCTTTGGTGGAGCCCACTTGGTCAACTACTTCCTCCAGATGGGACTATTGAACTTCTTCCTTTGGATGGATTTGAGTCCCGAAATGGCACCAGTAGGTGTCTATGCCGTCTCCATTCCCGTCAACTTCCTGCTGGTACGCTTTGTCTTCAAGCACTCCCAAAACAAGTCGAAAGAATCCAACACTGCCCTTTGAGTTTGGCCAACTGACATAAAAAAGGGATGACTACCCTTAGAACGAGTTCTCATCCCTTTCTTATGAGGATAATACTTATCTATTCGTCCATCTGGAAAAGGGGATCTTCTGGCAATAACATTACTGGTTTCTGGGCATAGTCTTTCAGCAACTTCTCAGAAACATATTGCTTGTCTACAACCAGACGGAACATGTACTCGCGGAACCAGCGGGCAGTCATGATGAGACAGCCCTTCTGTCCCCAGTCGCTACCCCATGAGTTCTCTACCTTCCACTTCAAGGGACAACCATCTTTGTCAAGGTCGACGGCAGTAAGGGTCATAGCATGGGTGGATCCACTGTCGAAGGTGGCTATGCGCTGAGCCTTGTCCATGGTGAAAGTAGTGCCGAAGAGTGAGGCATAGTCAAAGTTATCGAGGTCAGCATAGCCACGCTTGCGATCAAGCTGTTTGCCAACATCATAGGAGGAGTACATCTTACGACCATCCTTAAGGGCGGCAATAGCCAGGGTCTCGATGTCCTCCATCGGCAGGTTAAGATATTTCCAGTTGTGGCCGTCGTAGGTATGGCGGTCATACTCCACCTCGTAAGTTTTGTAGTATTCGTGACGGGGATCGTTCATCACCATGATGAAAGTGCCATTCAGAGGACTACCTACGGTCTCTTGATAGAACTCTTTGGGGGTGTATTTGCGAGCAGCGGTGACAGCCTTGCCCTTCTTGTCGCGGAAGGCATAAGTAAACTCCTTGACGGGCTCGCCAAGAGTAATCACTAACATATGATATATCTCGCTAAGCATCTGGGTCTTGCGCTGCTGGATATCCTTCTGTTTCTTGCCGTCAGTCAGCATTTTGCGTAACTCAAGTCCCTGCTCGCGAAGCTTGGACTTGATGATGCTGGACATCTTAGAGGTGTTATCAGCCGAATAGGTCTCAGGTTGAACTTCAGCAGGCACCAATCCGTACTTCTCTGCGAGATCTGCTACACCGCAGAAGGTGCCGCCATCGCTGAGCGGATGATGGAAGAAGAACTGGACACGGGAATCATCAATGGGTTTGGAACCTGTATCGATGACGCCCTGCAACATGAGGTTGGCCTTCTCCAACTGATCCCAGAAGAAGAGGTAGTCCTGAGAGAAGGTGACTGTTAGCGAATCGGTGCGCTTGGCAAAATTGGAGCGCAGCACGTTGAGTCCGCTGAACATCCAGCAACGCCCACTGGACTTCTGGTCAGTGATGGACTGCGACTTGGTCTCTACACTGAAATAGGTATCCAAGACTCCTGCATGCTGCTGATTCTTGGCCAGCAGGTCGATGGCATTAGCTGCCAGGGCGTTGCGCAGTGCGCGGTCAGAGACCGTAGGTGGGTTCTGCTTCTCTATTTGTTGCAGCATCTCTGCCGAAATACCGCCATTCCGGGTCTGCCCCATGGCACTGTTGACCACCAAAAGCCCTAAAGTAAATAAGGCATGCTTCATGAGCGTTACTTCTTTTTGCTTGAAATATGAATTGTTTTAGTGGTTTGGGGAACACCTGACTTGCTGGTTTTACTTGAGGTGCCTGGGACGGTAAAACTAGTTTTACCAGACGTGCCCGTTGCTGCCTTATAGTACTTCAGCGCCTCAGGCATCCACCCCTGAATCTGCCTGATACGCGTAGCATCACTGGGGTGACTACTCAGGAACTCAGCAGTCGTATTGCTGCTCTGGGCGGCCATGCGCTGCCAGAAGCCAACGGCCACTTGCGGGTCGTAGCCTGCCATAGCAGCGAAGATAAGTCCCAAATGATCGGCCTCGCTCTCGTGATTGCGTGAGTACTTTAGGTTAGCCAGTCCCAGCCCCCGCGAGGCCATAGCCTGTCCCAGGGCAATGGTGTTACTGCCTACACCCACGGCACTGGCCACGGCGGAACCAATCTGCATACCATATTGCTGGCGATACTGGGTGCTGTATTGTTCAGCAGAGTGACGTGCCACGGCGTGAGCAATCTCATGCCCCAGCACGATAGCCAGCGAGGGCTCGTCCTTGGTAACAGGCAACAGGCCCTCGAAAACGCAGATAAGTCCACCAGGCATACACCAAGCATTGACATTTTGGTCTTGTACCAGATTGAACTGCCACTTATAATACTGAACGTCCTCAGCCATGCCATTGCTGCGAAGATAGGTTTCGACAGCTGTCGCCAATCGTTGACCTACCCGTTTTACCATAGCGGTATTGGCAGCATTGGTGGAAGGCTTAGCCGTCTTCATATAGTCACTATACTGCTGGCTGGAGAGACTCAGCATTTCGCCGTCACTCACCACCAGATTTTGCTTGCGCCCTGTGATAGGCACAGTCTTGGTGGTGCCACAGCCAACAAGCACAACAGCCACCAACGACAATAGAATTAGTCTTACTTTTCTCATATTTCCAAAATAACTATTTTTCACCAATGCGTGTATAGGTAAAGCCCAAAGACTCAAGTTCCTGTCTGCTGTAGATGTTACGTCCGTCGACAACGACATGACCTCGCATAACCTTGTAGATGACATCCCACGAAGGCATACGGAACTGGCGCCACTCAGTCATCAGGGCAAAGACATCTGCATCGTTAGCACAATCGTAAATATCCTTACAATAGATCACAGCATCGCCCAGTCGCCGACGACACTCATTCATTGCGATGGGGTCGAATACACGAACGATAGCTCCATCGTCCAATAGTTTCTGGATAACAACCAAGGCTGGCGATTCACGCATATCATCCGTATCTGGTTTGAAGGCCAGTCCCAACACGGCAACAGTCTTTCCCTTAATGGGTCCTGCAGTGCAAACAATCTTGTCATAGACAATGGCTTTCTGGCGTTCGTTGACACGCTCAACAGCCTCGATGACTTCCATGTGGTAGCCGTTGTCAATGCCTGTATGAAGTAGCGCTTTGACATCCTTGGGGAAGCAGGAGCCACCGTAGCCACAGCCGGCATATAGAAATTTAGGGCCGATTCGGGAGTCGCGCCCAATGCCTTGACGGACACTGTCTACGTTGGCCCCTACCCGCTCGCAGAGATTAGCAATATCGTTCATAAACGAAATACGCGTTGCCAGCATGGCGTTGGCAGCATACTTAGTCATCTCGGCAGAAGGAATATCCATGAAGATAACACGGAAATTCTGGATGAGGAAAGGTTGATAGAGACGCGTCATGACCTCACGTGCCTGATCGGACTCCGTACCCACCACCACACGGTCAGGTGACATAAAGTCCTTGATTGCAGCGCCTTCCTTCAAAAACTCCGGATTGCTGGCTACATCGAAAGGCACTTGCACGCCTCGTTTGTCGAGTTCTTCCTGAATAGCAGCCTTTACCTTCTTGGCCGTACCTACAGGCACAGTAGACTTTGTCACCAAAATGGTGTATTTGTTGATGTGCTGACCAAACTGGCGAGCAACAGCCAAAACGTATTTCAAATCAGCACTGCCGTCCTCGTCAGGAGGAGTACCCACAGCAGAAAACACCACCTCAACATCGTCGAGAACCTCGGTGAGGTCGGTTGTAAACTGCAAACGCCCATAACTGACATTGCGACGAACCAACTCCTCGAGCCCGGGCTCATAGATAGGCATCTCGCCATTCTTCAGACGTTCTATCTTCTGTGCATCGACATCGACACAAGTAACATGGGAACCCATTTCAGCAAAACAAGTGCCACTAACCAAACCTACATATCCGGTACCAACAATTGCAATTTTCATGAGTAAAAATAATTAGTCAGTCTTTCAAAAAAAATAATATCACCCAACCGTATAGGCCAGCAACACGACAATTCCCATCAAGACAGCAATTACCAGAAGTGCCATCTTCAAGATCTTTGCCATCTGCTTGCGCTTCCTGATTGCAGCCAAACTTTTATGTTTGAAGCGAGAGGCTCCGTCTTCCTTGTGGTGATGATGAGTATGATGATGTTCTCCCATTATTTCAAGATATTATACAATAATGATGCAAGTGAAATCACAATACTTGTTGCCGAGAACCAAAGCGTAGTCATAGAGCCCACGCTGGAGTTTTGAGCCTTCACCTTATTGGGCTCCACATAAACCACATCGTTCTGCTGAAGATAATAATAAGGTGAGTTAACAATATTAGCATCATTCAGATTGAGCGTATGAATCTCCTTCTTGCCTGTAGCATCCTCGCGAATCAGTTTGACCTTGTTACGAACACCATAGATTGTGAGGTCTCCAGCCTGTGCCAAAGCCTCGAGGATCGTAATCTTCTCACGAGAAACTTGGAAACTACCCGGGCGATTGACTTCTCCAATCACAGAAACGGAATAGCTTGACATACGAACCGTCACAATGGGATTTTCCGATTCGGCCATGTATGGGCGAATCTTCTCCAAGATCATCCGCTCTGCTTCCGACTTGGTCAGGCCACCAACTTTGATGCTGCCAATGATGGGAAAGGTGATGTAACCTTGATTGTCAACCAGATAACTCTGCAAAGCAGGCTGGCTAGTCGAAGTGCGCTGTCCCATGGTATAAGGAGTCGGGACGGTCAGGTTGAAGGGTACTGCAGCTTCCTGATTGGTAGTGCTCACCGTGATAGTCAACTGATCCTTAGGCATTATATGCGCATCATAAAGCATACGGGACTTCTCATAGTAAATACTGTCACTGTTCTGGAAGTAGGCAATGTTCTTGGTACTGCCACAGGAAGCCAGCATCAATGCCATCAGGGCTAAAACAAGAATAGAACTAATCTTCTTCATATTCATTATATATATAATTGTCACTTAAATTGCCACCAATGTTTTTTCTTAGGTGCTTCATGCCGTTCAAGGCTGTTTCTTGCAGCCTCGTCTATGATGTGATACCACTTCTGGTGCTGTTTTATCATGCGATAGATTGTGCCCCAGTCAGGCAAACCACCTATATTGCGGTCATCGATAAAGACATCGACCTTCAATTTGCGTGAAAAATGCGGATTGTTGTCCACCGTTTCTTCCGGATAGTCCCGATTGACGGCATAGAATTCCAGTCCTCTCTCCTTGCACCAATTGACAGCGTCGTCCAAGAGTTGTCCCTCGCGTACGGACCACAGCACCAAGCGGTGCCCGTCCTGACGAAGCATCTTCAACGTGTCAATGGCAAAGGGAATTTCCGGTCCAATCTCCGGATATCTATGCTCAACAATGGTTCCGTCAAAATCCACTGCAATTAACATCTCTATCTACTATTAATACCGAATTTACTTCTTGATACTATTATCGTCCTTATTACCGTAGTGGGACTCCATGTAACTGCCATAGTTTCCATAGTTCCCATAACCATACTTACCATAGCCATACCTACCATAGCCATACCTACCATAGCCATACCTACCATAGCCATAGCGTCCGTACTTGCCGTATTTGCCATAGCCATAGTAATAGCCATACTTCTTCTTGGACATGTCGACACCATTGAGGATGACGCAGCAATTGACCAACTTACCCTCCTCAGCCAGCGAATTAACCAATCCCACGTTCGCCTTAGGCGTATAGTCAGCACGACATACGTAGCAGCAAACATTGGCATAGCGACTAATCTGCAACGTATCGGTTACCAATCCAACAGGTGCAGTATCAAGAATCACATAGTCATACTGTGTCTTGAGCATGTCCAATATATTAGAAAGGTTCTCACGAGCGAGCAATTCGGTGGGATTGGGAGGTACAGGCCCTGCAAGCAGCAAGTCAAGATTGGTGTTTACACCAGACGGGCAAACGGTGGCAGCAAGTTCCTGCGGGCTGACCTTATCCTTGACAAGCAGTTGGGTAATACCCCGTGTACGGTCTTTCACTCCGAAAAGACGCCCTAAAGCCGGTTTACGAATGTCAAGACCACAAAGGATGACCTTCTTGCCTAACAAAGCAAAAGATACAGCCAAGTTTGCTGCGAGGAAGGTCTTGCCCTCACCCGATGTTGACGATGTGAAGAGAATCACTTTTTCGCTTTCTTTCATCATGAACTGGATATTGGTACGCATGGAGCGGAATATCTCGTCAATCTGGTTATTCTTGTTGGCTTGGACCACAATACCAGCCGAATCCTTTGCACTCTCACTTGCGACAGGCACGTCTGCCACGATAGGTAACTTCGTCATACGGGCCACGTCATCATGTCCCTCGATGCGATAACTCAGCAACTGAATGACATATAATACCATGAAGGGAATCGCCAATCCCAAGATGAAAGCAGCCAAAAGGATAATCATGTTCTTCGGGCTCACCTTTCCACCCATCTGAGGCTCATCAATCATCTTGCCCTTATCTGCCGTAGCAGCCAGCGAGATAGAGTTCTCTTCACGCTTCTGCAACAATAGCAGATACAAGCCAGACTTCACCTCCTGCTGGCGACCAATCTGATTGAGTACACGTTCCTTTTCTGGCGTATTGCTAATCTGTCCCTGATACTTTGAATACTCTTTGGTCAGTCCCTGACGCTGAATGTCAACAGACCGACGAGCCTGAAGCAGTGCGGCATGGATGGCCGACTGTAGTTCATCCAGCGTAGAGGTAAGCGCAAGCACCTGGGGCGCCTGTTCGCTGGAAGCCTTCAACAAGCGATTACGATCCTGTACAACCTGGTTGAAACTGGCAATCAGTGTGGTAGACGCATGATCTGTCATACCAACATTCGAAGGAATAATCTTATATTTATTATAAGGATTGTCAACAAATTTACGCAGATAATCCAACAACTGGATCTGAGAATTGACTTCGGCCAATCTGCGAGAATACTCGCTTGACAACTGTAAAGTCTGGGCAGCATCAAGATTCAACTCAGTGACAGCATTGTTGCGCTTGTACTTCTCCAGTTGATCCTCCGTACTTCCCAGTTCCTTGTCAATTTTCTCCAGACGCTCATTGATGAACTCTTCAGTCTTCAAGGCTATTTCATTTTTATCAGCGTTGGCCTGTGCATTATAACAATGCACCAGTTCCTTGACGAAATCCATTGCACGCAGCGAACTGGTATTGACGACTGTCAACTGTGCAATAGTAGTCTGCTTACTGGAAGGTTCAATGGTCAGAGACTTTACGTAAGAGCGAGCCACAGCCATAGGTGGCAAGATGGTCACATAAAGAGGCGCTCCATTCTCAAAACTGTCGTTTTTCTTATTCGCTACCAACTGATTGGCAGTGAGTGTCAGTGTTCCATACGAGGTAGAGATGGTGTCAGGCAGGGCAGATACCGTTTTCTCGAAAGAAGCAACGGCATGGTCATTCAACCAAGTTTCGCCTTCAACCCTATAGCCAGAATCGCCCTTAGTGATTTCCATCTTAATCTGCCGAGTGCCATTCAGGAGTTCCGTATCAAACTCCTGCAAATGTGTCGCGTCGAGGTCCACATTAACGGGCTGGTATTTATAAACCAATACGTTCTTAATTCGTCCACCCAGTTTGTATTCGGTATAGAGTTTCAGATTGAGGACTGCATCACGTGCCAAAATGCCAGACTGCAGAATTTCAATCTCGTTCATAATACCTTCTGAGGTAGAAAGGAAGCCAAACTCCTGCATGTTGGCCAACATCTGCCCTGAATTACGGCGCTTGTTGGGCTCGTCCTTAATCAGCACTTTTGCCGACACCTGATAGGTAGGAGTGGCATAGCGCAGATATAACAATGCGCCACATATAAATATAAAGAGCGACAGTAAAAACCACTGCCAATTCAGGACGAACATGGTAAATAGATTCTGAAGACTAAAAACCGATTGTCCTTCTTGTTCTTCTATCAGTCCTTCCAATTCATCCGGACTAATTTTCTTCTCATCAGACATATACAAATTCCTATTTATTTCGTTTAAAGATTCCGGTATTGTATAAAAACTATCACCAATTTGGGTGCAAAAGTACTACTTTTTTTAAAAATATAGACCATTTTTCCGCTATTTTTTCTTATTATAGACAAATAATTTGGTATTTTACCGAATTTGGATTACCTTTGCAACCGAAAAATGAGGTAAAAAGAGAATGAAAAAGATCTTTATCATATGTTTGATGACATGTATGTGTGGGACTGTGTGCGGTAATTCCTATGTCAAGGAACTCGAATCTTTACGGAACAGCATTGAACACGATTCCGTTCACGCCCTCCACTATGCAGAGTCTCTGCTTAAGAAGGACAAAAAGAATCCTGACCTTGCTGCTGCAATCGGGAAACTATTTCTCCGCGTAGGCAGGATCTCAGACGCAGAACACTTCTACGACAAAGGCTACCACATGTATCGTATTTCGCCCTCTATCATCAACTTGGCAGGCGACATCGCCTATGCCAAGAACGATTTTAAGACCGCAGAGTACTACTACTCTCGTGCCATGTATTTTGACAAGCGTGACCCAGAGGGATACTTCAAATATGCCAGGCTGTACTCAGGGAAAGACGTTGAAAAAGCTGTACAAAAGCTAAAGATACTAAGATGGTATTACAACCCTGTCAGAGTAGACCTGAAGATTGCTGACATCTATCATGAGAACAGCAAGTACGCCCAAGCAGCCGAAGTCTATGCGACGCTCCCCATGGACAGCATGGCCAAGGACGAGTTGACCAACTATGCCCTCTCCTACTATTTCCAGCAGAAATTTGACAGTGCGCTGGCCGTTACAGAAAAAGCCATAGAACGTTTTCCACGCCATCCGGCTTTTAACCGTATGCTGCTATACAACAATACGGAACTCAAAAATTATGACACTGCTCTCGCAGCTGCCGACAAGTTGTTTCATCACAGCGACCATCCAACATTCCAATACCTTGACTACATCTATTACGGATATGCACTAAACGGGAAGGGTAACTACGATCTTGCCATCCAGCAATTCGTCAAGGTGCTGGAACTCAACGAAAACCGTAACGACGCCCTCAAAGCCATTTCGGAAGCTTATGAAAAAATTGACGATTACAGCAATGCCATCACTTATTACCAGCAATACTTAGAAAAAATCGACGAAGCAGACAGGACAGCCTTCAAGGTATATCATTTAGGGAAACTATACTATGCCAAGGGTACAGACAAGAAGAACGGCAAGGAACTCAATGCCGAAAAAGAAGAAGCCCTCCACCAAGCCGATATCTGTTTCCAGAAGGTTGAGCAGATGCGTCCCGACAGCTATTTAGGAACATATTGGCGAGCCCGAACCCATGTGGCTCTTGACCCTGAAACGGAAAAAGGCCTGGCAAAGCCCTACTATCTGAAGGTCATCAATTTGTTAGGTTCCAACGGCGAAAGTACTGCGCAACTCATGGAAAGCTACAAATACCTGGCCTACTATTATTATCGCAAGCACGACAAAGACAGTTGCCTGATATATGTAGACAAAATCATGGAAATAGACCCCATGGACAACTATGCCCAACGTCTCAGCAGTGCACTGTAACCTCAGAAGCGATAGGAAAGTCCCACGTTGAAGGTGTTGAACAATGACAGGGAAGAAGTGAACTGCTCCCTTTGGAACT
Source organism: uncultured Prevotellaceae bacterium (assembly GCA_900318795.1). GTDB lineage: Bacteria > Bacteroidota > Bacteroidia > Bacteroidales > Bacteroidaceae > Prevotella. The sequence continues at coordinate 24,486 of ONLU01000008.1, forward strand.
GTTGGCGTCCAAAGAGATAGACATTGTGAAGATAGAACAATCCCCAGTGGCTATCCAACCGGTAATGAGCATTCAATCCGAAGTTCACACCTAAACGCTTCTTGTTCATATTCATTGAAGGCCCGGCAGACAAGCCAACATCCCACCTGTTTGCCGGTTGATACCCTGCCAACAAACTTGTCATGCTGATCTGATAGTCCAATGATGCCAACTGGAGGTTCGTACTCGTGTTCTGTCCCTCCTTGGCTGTCACATATTCGAACTGGGCACGGACAGTATGCAAAGGGCTGAATGCATAACTTGCCATCAGAAGGGCATTCAGATTCACGCCCTCACCCGACTCCTTCCAAGTATTCAGATTAAAGTTCCAGCCACCGCCTGCAGCAACCTGCAACAGATGTAATCCGCTGTCGTCAAAAGTGGCAGTATGCCGTTTGCGGGGATTCCTGAGAAGAGCCGTCAAGCCAATTCTAATACTCACGGCATCCTTCATGCCTAATTGAGAATAATCTTTGCGATGTGTCTGGCTGACATGAGTTTTTGTAGCATTATCGACGAACACATCGCCACTATTCAGATGAGTGTACATGGGCTCTACATGCAGTCTCAAGTCGTCTTGCAACTTGAACCAGACCTGCATACCTGCCCGCCAGCCACCTGCCAATACATTCTTGCCACGAGCAATACCCTGACTTCCCTTGATCATAAAGAACCCTTTGTGAACACCCGCTATCAAACTGAGTCCCCATCGTTGACTCCAATCATAGTTGCTCACAAAACCCAATGGATTCACCAACAAGTCAGCAAAGAGAGAGGCGGTAGTGGACATAGAGATGCGGTCAGCCTCACCTGAACTTGTTTCAAGGCTGAAAGCACCCCTTCGGGACATATTAACCCCTCCACGGACTCCCACGGCAGGTAACATCCACCATCCCATAGAGGCTTGAAGAGACGCGCCAAATGAATCGCCTAAACCAGCCTGCATACCCGGCTGCCAGGAGATGCCATAGCCGTAATCCACAAAAAACGGGCTACGCTCCTGTTGGAACAACTTACCCACACCATGCCCAAACGAACTGGCAACATGACTTACGCCCTGTGCGACCCCTTTGGCAACTCGAACTGTAGGTCTGATCCAGTCATCGAAATGCCACATTAAACCGACATTTGAACTGCTGATAAGATTTCCTGCCTGATTGAAGTATTGATTGGTTTCATATAAATGCTTGCTCATCCAATAGAAACGCTGCTGGTAGAACAGAGAGAAGTAGCGACTCAGCCTATAATCCAATTGGAAGCCTACATTCGCCCCCAGATAAGGCTTACCTTCGCCAACAGCCAAGGTGGGGCCAGCCAAAGCACTGAAGTTCCAAGTCCGCTGATGATTCATGCCAGCCAAGAAATTGGACAGATTCAGTTTGTAGTCCGCAGACAACATCCAATATTTCCAACGCTGCTCCTGGTCGTTTTCCAATCCTACTTTTTCTGTAAGATACTCTCCACTCAGCATCACCCCATTATAACCGTCAAAATGGTAACCTGCCATTAGCAAGCCATTTTTCAACAGATTGGAGTGCGTGTTAGCAAAACGCCATTTCTTAATCGTCGTGTTCCAACCACCGCCAACACCTACGAAATAGCCAGCAGGCAAGAATACAGGCTTTCCATCGACATCGAGCGGCTGTTGACCTCCCATCAAGAGTTCAACACCCAGACGAACAGACAGTTGATCATCACGCTTGCGATTCTCGTTTCCCAGCCGATGAAGCAAGAAAGCGTAAACAGGTTCCACAAAGAGACGGGTGTTGTGCCCCAGTCGCAACCAGGGCTGAATGCCAAGCCTGTAGCCCATAGACATGCTACGGCTATTGTCACCGGCATTGATGAACTTGAACAGGCCAAATTCGTAGCCTCCTATCAAATTAACGCCAGCAGGCGCCTGCCAGTCATAACGTCGGGTAAAGCCGAGAGGATTGATTAAGGCATCAATGGAAAAGGCAGCATAGCCCATCATATTCACCTTGTCTTCTGCTTTTGACCAATCAGCATTGGTAGCATTCAGGCCTGCCCGCAAGCCTATTGCCGATGAAAGCCATCCGCCAAAAGCCATGGAGAAAGAAGGACCTATAGTACTGCCCATGGTCATTTGGTCGAAGGTCGTAAAGGCAGACATTCCCATTCCGTAATCAAAGAACAAAGGACGCCGTTGAGACTGGGCATCGGCATCGCTGAGGAACCAGCGTTCGCCATCCTTGAACCTTTTCTTAAAAGATCCCGCATCAGACGGAGACGACAACAGATTGTCGAAATAGTAAAGATAAGAGAGGTTAAAACCATAAGACACATGATACTTATGCCAATTATTGCCTTGCATAGACAAGTCCATCCCGTTATTACTCACCATCACATAAGGCTCGACCGTAATGGCCGCCCGAGGGCCGGCAAAAAGCTTCATCTGAAAGCCAGCGTGAAAATTGAAAGAGGAACTATTCTCTTTCAAATCATATGCCGTCTTGCGGTTATTGCCTGCACCAATCAGCAGATGATTGAATCCAAGACCAAGAAGGCCAGAGAACTCAACGGTTCTTTCCGGACGATATCCCAAAAGATAGGATGAGAAATTGAACAGATAGTCAGCCTCGGCACCATACATTCCCATCAACGTCCTTGGTCCGTCACCGGTTTCCCCACTTGGGATATACCCCACTCCACCAGACAGTCCTAAGCGGACTGAATGCAACGGACTCAACTGGCGTCCCAAACGCAGGTGTATGTTGGTGACTGGTTCATACTTATCCATATTACTATGCTTCAACATGATGATGCCAGCACCAAAATCGAGATAAGAATGCTTTTTGGGCATCACATCTCCCATGTATCGATGCTGTCGGTCCAAGGCGAAGCGAAGGGCATTGAAATTGCGAGGGGCAGGAAGTTCATAAGACGCAGTATCAACTGGTTGTGAAACCGAAACAGAATCGCCATAACTGCGCTGGGTACCCCAGCACAGAATGGGCAATAAGCCATATCGCAATATTCTAATGATCTTCATGCTCTTCCTTTCCTTCCTGTATTTCCTGTTTTTCATCATGATTCCTTTGTCCCTGCTGCATCAGCGTCTCGAACTTCTCACGATATTCCTGAGCATGCTCCGGCTTATAAGGGTACTTCTTCTTAATTTCGTCGCTGATATTGGCATCTGAGAGATAATATTTAGTATAATAGGTGGAGTCCAAATCAAAACAATGCTGCATAAAGGCTATAAATGAAGGTGTCTGATTCTCTTTCATCAAGATAGCCTTCTCAGCTCCATACTTTGCAACCAGTTCCATGAAATCGTCATCATTTGTTTCAGAACTATTGGCAGCGATGACACCTTTCATATACCACTTCTTGGGGTTATCATCCGGAAGTGCATTGATTAAAGGCTCTACTTCCTGGTAGGTTTTCCCTAACTCTGGAGCCAACTCAAAACTCAACACTGCTCGATTCACATCGCTGGTCTGCATGGCATAGTTTAGGGCCTGCATGGCACGTTGCTGCTCGGAAGCAGTTTTATTCTGCTTAAAAAACAATGTTTCCAAATCGGTAAACATTTTAATATCACGGAAATCTTCCGTATCGGGCAACTTGTCTGCCAAATGTGATGCTGCACCAAGCTTCATGGCGCGGAAATACATGATGGCCTGGTTTGCCACCAACTCACGCCGGTTGATGGTGTATTTGTACTCATTATCAAACGAGATCTGCCTTTGTGCCTCTAAAGACGACTTCATGTCTATATAGGGGGCCAAGATGTCGGTATTGACCTCGTCATCTGCGATTGCATAACTGGCTACGCGATTGGCAATATAGGCGGCAAAAGGGCTGTATTTAGAAGTCATTCGATCTCTCAGCTCACGATATGCCCTATCAGTCAGTTTCCGCAATTCCGCACTATCGGTTATTTGGCGAAAGAGATGGTAATAATCACCATTGGAGAATCTATTGTCTCCTCCTTCCCCATAAGATTTGTCATGATAGTAGGCCCATAATGCCTCATCCGGATCCATGACCTTGTTCTGACGAATGGTATAGGAGCACTTCATCAGACGCAGATTCTGCAAAATCTGGTTCATTTCCGGTGTTTCGACCATCAGCTGCCGAATGCCATTCACGGCATTGCGCTGTACCATCTCACGAAGTTCTGTAGCCACAGAGTTCAACCCACGACCATCCAAAGAGTCTGCGACGTCCATCCATGAATAGACTTTAGGAGGAGCGACTTGCATACTTGCACTCCCCACATACTGACTAATCATAGTCAAAGCGTGCTGGGCACGCTTGTTGGCCAGTTCTGCATTCCGTTCAGGATTACCGTCAGGTGAAGCAGTACCCTGGATTTTCACATTCATCAGCTGTCGCCCATAAGAGCGTAACTCACGAACCAAACGATTAATGGTCTGCATATTCACAGAGTCATCAGTCAGAATGGCCTTTCCTATCTCAAAAGTCAGCTGAAGATCGCGGTCTGTCTCACGAAACTGGGCTTTGGCCTGTTCGTAATATCGCTCATCAAGTACAATATCTTTGCGGGCAAAACCTATATCCAACATTTTCCATGGTTTACGGCTGTTGCATGTACCCTCTTTGGTGTCATCATCATAATAAACATGCGTATAGTCTTCGAGGAGCATGTCTGAAACCCATTTATAGCTATGCTCAGGATTGGGCTTGGGATAAGTCGTTTCCCACTGGAAAGCAAATGGTTTTTCAGTAAGTTTCTGCAATTGCGTGTACTTTGCCAAGGAATCATTACGCTGAAAATCAAAACTCTTCCGACGTATCTGCGCTAAATGATATTGTTTACCATCAAACACCATTGGTTCCAAGTACTGTATCGTATCCTCCGTCTGGCAATCAATGACAGCCGGCTGGAAGATAAGTCTGGCATGTTTGTTACCATAATAGGCCGGAATAGACACAGACACATTCCAATGAAGGTTCGGGCCGTCATCTATCGGGGGCAGTTCACGCATCTGCATACCTCGACGCTCACCATAAATATCTGTATTTTTCAGCAAGATACCATCAGCAGAGTCACTTTTCAACTGTATGTCGTATTTCAGTGCAGAGGTTATCTTGATGACGCGCGGAGTTCCTTCGTCAATGACGAGCAACGCTCCTCCCGAAGCAATATCAGCCTCAAAATGCCCTTCGTAATCCGGAGTGGCAATATCGTTACTTTTGACAGTTGCATAGCCCCCTTGCCGCATGGACTGTGTGCGGTATTCCCGTGCCTGACGTTCCGCCTCTGTGTAATTATCAAAAATATACACAGGAATACTGACCGGGGTGTTCTGCTTTCCACCGTCCATGGTCTTCATCGCACGAGTAACACTGCCCGTGATATGCACCACCTGAGCGTGAGAGCACAAAGCCATGCACCATGCCAGGACAAACAGAACTCCTATTTTTCTAATGCTATCCACGCGCTATTGTCATTTTAAAATATATGATAGTGATATACCCAGTTTGGTAGGGAGTATCATATTGCCCACCCCCCGGCCTTTCTCATGATAGAAAAAAAAGCCGACACCAGTATGAAAATCCAGGTTCACGCGCTCAGACAAAGGCAGTACATAACCAAAAGACAGCCCCAGTCCAGCCGCATCACCATGATAGTTTTCGCCCTTCCAATCAAAATCATAGTTGCAAAAAACACCTGTCAGCCCGACAAAGTGATACATCATAGGACGTCCGCTGAAATAATAACGCCACTCTGGCATCACCGCCAACGCCCGCATATCATGAAGTATCCAGGGATGATAATTGCCCATCACATTCAAACCCAATGTGCTTCTGTTGCCAACAGTCATTTCTGCACCCACATTATAAGTCTGCACCGCCAGCAAGGCTACATCCGAAGATACAGCCAACAGTTGGGCATTGGACCTGGAAGGGCTCAGAAACACGAGTAACAGGAACAATATCAACTTCCACCTCATCATTTTTCCTTCCCCCTCCTTTTTGTCTCGGCTGCTTTTTGTTTCTTGATCTGTGAAATGGAATCATTCAAGTATTTCCGCTCTAATTCCAGTCGCTGCTTTTCAAAACGGCGCTCATAATCAAGTTTCTCTAATGAGTCGCGACGCATCTCCTTATCATGCTGACGCGCCAGATTGGCAGAATCACGCTGCATCTTCAGCTCACCCAAATGGTAACGATATCGCTCGTCAATAGTGATACGTTTCTTATAACGATTAGCCACTGAGGGGCCAAAGTGATACACTAAACTGACTTTCAAGACATCATTAATCAATAGATACGGAAGTGGAGACCAATTTAACTTATAATTGGAAGCACTTTTTGTTACCACATAGGTATTATCTACCTTTTCATATTCTTCATGCTTGGTAAATACAGCCCCTGCATTAAGAGAAAACTCCAAATCCAGACTTCCTCCATTAACAAAACTATAAAGAGGTGCCAACGTACCTACAGTGAGGCCTGTAGCAAGGTGGTTGCCTTTGTAACCAGTTGTGCTCCATTTAAGATTATGGCTTCCATAAGCGCCATAAACGCCCATGAAAAACGAGCGGAGCACTCCCCTTCCATGATGATAACGACGGACTTCGAAACGTATGTCACTAAGGTCATAGACATGATAAGAAGTCTGTAATGTATGAGTGGAAGGATTCAAACGTCCATAAATGCCTATTGTCCACCGATTCCAATTCATATTTCCCAAAGTTATCTCAGCCCCTAAATTTGGAATGAGGGCTATCCAATCTACAAAATTGGTCTTCAAACTTATTCGTTCACCTAACGACAAGGTGTCAAGTTTATTGTCATACAACTGCCTCTTGGAATTATTCCCATATAGAGATTTTCCTTCAATTGTCTGACAAAATAATAGCAAGTTTATAATCCAAAATATAATATATAACCTACTCTCTCTCAAAATTTCAACTCAAAATATAATTCTCCTAAAACGTGTGCAAAGGTACGAAGTATTAACGACATAGCCAAATTTTTTGCACAAAAAGAGCCATCACCCGTATGGCAATGGCTCTTTCATTACAACTTAAACTAAAAACATTTACTTCAATCCACGATTGGTGAGCGTGACATTAAGGAGCATGACATAACGACGATACTGCTCGTTATTCAGGATGTAATCCATCCAGGCCAAGTCCTTCTTGATGGCATTGTTAACCATTGTCTGACGCTCTTCACCTGAGGCCTGTGCAGCAAACTGCATCTCTGCGCTAAAAGTCTTATGAACCTCGCTAAAACTTTCCATCTGGTCCTTTGACAGATTCAACGCCTGTCCGAGCTTCTTCATATTGACTGTCATGTTGTAAGCCTCGGCATTGTTGAGGTTGGCTGCATTCTCGTTCTCTGCAAATGTCATTGTCATGCTGAGCATGGCTACGACTACCATAAACAATCTTTTCATCTTTGTTATCCTTTCTTTTTTTAATTAATACTTAGACCTGTGTTAGGGTCCTCAGTCACCAGCACTCTCGCTGATTGACGATGCAAAGGTATGACGTTTTGGGTACTCCACCAAACATTTTCGAGAATTGTTTGCGTACACAGCACCTTTTCTTGACTGAGGTCAACATAACCCGAAAATGGTTGACTTTTATCAATCGAGGGCATTTTTAGCTCATAAATTTGGCCATTTTCGTATTATTTCGTAATTTTGCACGCAATATAGTACTTAACATAAAAGAGATGGAGAAAAAGAATCAATACATGGAAGTTTCCTATCAGCTGTTTGTCGATGGGGAACAGGGACAAGAACTGATGGAGGAAACAACAAAGGAGCAACCTTTTCAGTGGATTACAGGTTTTGGCTATGCACTTGATGCCTTTGAAAATCAATTGGTAAACCTGGAAAAGGGGGCAACCTTTGATTTCACAATCCCCAAGGAACAGGCTTATGGTGAATACCATGAGGAACATGTGCTTGATTTGGATCGTGAAATGTTTTGTGTAGACGGCCGCTTTGACAAGGAGCACATTTACGAAGACGCCGTGATTCCCTTGCAAAACGAAGAGGGGCAGCGATTCTATGGACGTGTAGCGGAAATAGGCCCGGAAAAGGTTAAGGTCGATTTAAACCATCCGCTCGCTGGCGAAGATTTGCACTTTAAAGGTTCCATAATAGTCAACCGCCCTGCCACTACCCAGGAGATTGAAAAACTGATTGCCCACATGTCAGGTGGCTGTGGAGGAAACTGTGGAAGCTGCGGAGGAAGTTGTGGGGAAGGCTGTAACTGCGGAGAATGCGGTGGTAATTGAGACTGTTTAACGGATTATTCAATTTTGAAAACCAGGAATAACTAAATGAATACATTTGGCGAAAGATTCAGGCTGACAACGTTTGGCGAAAGTCATGGCGAAGCTATTGGAGGTGTTGTAGACGGGATGCCAGCAGGAGTTGCTATCGATTTGGCATTTATCCAAGAAGAACTGAATCGCAGACGTCCTGGACAGAGCAATATCACCACCAGCAGACAGGAGCAGGACCAAGTAGAATTGCTAAGCGGCGTCTTCGAGGGGAAGTCTACGGGTTGCCCTATTGGTTTTATCGTCAGGAACCAGAATCAACACTCCAGTGACTACGACAACATGAAGGACTTGTTCAGACCCTCACATGCTGATTACACCTATTATATGAAATATGGTTTGCGGGATCATCGTGGAGGAGGACGCTCTTCTGCCCGTATCACCATCAGTCGCTGTGTGGCGGGAGCACTGGCTAAACTGGCGTTAAGGGAATTGGGCATTGAAATACACGCCTACACCTCACAGGTAGGAAACATTGCACTCGACAGAGATTATACCCAATACGATTTAACACAGACGGAAAACAATGCCGTTCGCTGCCCTGATGCCGAGAAAGCCAATGAAATGATCAAGCTCATTGAAAGCGTGAAAGCTGATGGCGACACGATAGGGGGCGTCATCACTGCCGTTGTCAAAGGATGCCCTGTAGGACTCGGCGAACCCGAATTTGGGAAATTGCATGCCACATTAGGGGCCGCAATGCTAAGCATTAATGCCGTCAAAGGCTTCGAATACGGAGAAGGGTTTCTTAGTGCTAACAAGCGTGGCTCTGAGCTCAATGACATCTTCAAAACGGAGAATGGAAAGGTCATTACGACCACCAATCATAGCGGAGGCATTCAGGGAGGCATCTCTAACGGACAGGACATCTACTTTCGGGTAGCATTCAAACCTGTCGCCACCTTACTTCGTGAGCAACACACCATTGACAAGGATGGAAAAGAAGTTATTCTTAAGGCAAAAGGTCGGCACGATCCCTGTGTATTGCCAAGAGCCGTTCCTGTGGTTGAAGCAATGACTGCTTGTGTCATTTTAGACCACTTTTTATTGAATTTTTCTACGAAAATCTAACTTTTTCGGATGGAAATACAAAAAAAAACGAAAAAAGCATGGTAGTTTAAAACTTTTATACTATCTTTGCACACACTTATAGAAGGGTTTGTGAAAATCCGACGATAAGTTTAGTTAAGTCTAGTTTAGTTTTTGTGTTGGTTGAGAGCGACTCAGTTGAGTCGCTCTCATTATTTATCAACAACTAATCCAGACAACCGATAATCTCGTGTATGCTCTGACAGCCATGAGCGTCGAGCCACTCACTAATACCGTTTCTCACCTTCATGGTAACTGTCGGATCCAAGAAATTGGCAGTACCTATTTCTATAGCTGTCGCTCCAGCCATCAAGAACTCAATAGCATCACGGGCCGTACAAATGCCTCCCAAACCTATTACAGGTATCTTCACAGCCTTTGCCACCTGCCATACCATGCGCAAAGCCACAGGCTTAACAGCAGGGCCACTAAGACCTCCGGTTCCTATACTGAGTAGTGGCTTACGACGTTCCACATCAATAGCCATACCCATCAGTGTATTGATTAGAGACACGCTGTCGGCCCCTTCTGTCTCAACAGCACGGGCAATTTCTGTAATATCTGTCACATTAGGAGACAGCTTGACTATCAGTGTCTTGTGATATCGCTGGCGAACCGCTTTCACTACGCTGGACGCACCGGCACAAGTAACCCCAAAAGCCATGCCGCCATCTTTGACATTAGGACAGGATATGTTCAGCTCTATAGCAGGAATATTCTCCAAAGCATCAATGCGTGCTGCGCACTCTGCATAGTCTTCAGGAGAAGACCCACTGACATTGACTATCATGTTGGTACCAATATCCTTAATTTGAGGATAGATATGCTCACAAAAGTAGTCTACTCCTTTATTCTGCAGCCCTACGCAATTCAACATGCCCTGGGCAGTTTCTGCCATACGGGGATAGTCGTTGCCTTCACGAGATTTCAACGTCGTTCCCTTCACTATAATACCCCCTAATTCCTCCAGGGGAATAAAATCCTGGAACTCCAATCCATATCCGAATGTTCCACTGGCAGTCATTACCGGATTCTTTAGCGACAAAGCGCCTATATTTACTCTTAAATCTGCCATAATAATCTTTTTACGTTAAATACAGGACCATCCTTACAGACACATAGATTACCCTCTGTTGTCTTTTCTACACAGCAGAGACAAGCACCCAGTCCACATGCCATCATATTCTCCAGAGAAACCTCACACTCAATGCCTTGCTTCCCTGCATAGCGAGCTACAGCCTTCATCATAGGCGTAGGACCACAAGTACAGATACGGTCAAAATGCTCTTGCAAAACGGAGTGGTCAGTGACAAAACCCTTTTCACCCATAGAGCCGTCCTCTGTTGTTACACACACGCGCCCGAACCTATTAAACAAGTCTAACTCCAGAAGATCATTGGCTGTACGCCCGCCCAACAAGAAGGTTGGCTTGCATCCCAAAGCACTGAGTTTAGCGCCCAGACAAAGCATAGGAGCAACGCCCACACCACCACCTATCAGAAGATAAGAAGGAAGCAGGGATGGCAGAGAATCAGAAGATGCAGGGTTATCTGACGGCAACGTAAAACTATTGCCCAATGGTAACACACAGTTCAAAACATCGCCCACATTCAGGCGTCCCAGCTGTCGTGTTCCATCACCCACCATAGCCACCATGAGCCATAATTCATTCTTCTCACAATCGACAAAATTAATAGAAATAGGGCGCCGTAAGAATGTGGATGGAGATCCATCAACTCTGACTTCAACGAACTGTCCAGGAAGCATTTCCGGCAAGGGGTTCGAGTCTGTCAGCCTCAGTAAAATGTGTTTCGGGCTAAGTTGTTCCACAGCCCGAACCTGTAGGTCAAGAACGTACTTTTTCATAACAAGTGCAAAGATAGCGGTTTTTCGCAAAAACGCCAAAATCTGGCGCTAAATTTTCATTTACGACATTGATTTACTTCTTTGCCGGAACAAAGGTTTCGTACGTTTGATCATCATAATAGACACGGATTTCTGTGACTTTTCGTGGTTCTTTGTCAACAATTTTGATTTCCTCACGAACTATTTCTGGACGTGTACTAATTACACCATGCTGATAAGTACGTGCCTGAGAGTCCGACTGTCGGATCTGGGAAGTCTCAGGAAGAGAAGTATCGAAATTTAACATCGGTTCCGAAGACCTCGAATGAGTCTCCATATCTGAAGCAGAAGATTCAGCAGGGTGGGTTATATACATGTCACCAGAACCAAAAAGCAACCATTCTGTACTGATGTCAGGAATTTTTGCTTTAATAGCTTCAATGACATTTATTGTTGGACGAGTACGTCCATTGAAGATACTGCTCAAAGTAGCAGGTGACTGTTGGAGGAAATCTGCAAACACTTGTTGGGTCATGTGCTTGTCCTCCATAATCTGGCGAATTCTGTCTTTTGTCTCCATTTAAGTCAAAATTAGGGGCAAATAGCCCGATTTTTTAAGATTTTACAAAGGTAAAGTTTTTTTTTGGAATACACAAGAAATCTAAAGGATATTTTGTTTTATGAATTTTGATTTTTAAATTTGAAATTTTAAAATTCATGTTTAAGAATTCCTAAAATCGCATTTACATTTACAAATATAAATTCACAGACTTAAATCTTTACAAAGTGTTTCTATAGGAATTTTTACTAATATATTGGTTATAAATGCGCTATTTCCTACACTAAGTACTTTAAGATGGCCTTGTATGCAGAACTATTCTGGGATAACTTAATATTATGCCATATTTTGAAGAGCAAATAGTCATAATTAACTGATTTTTACCAATATATGCGTCATTAATCTTGTATGAATATCTATTTTTATGAGATTGTAAAGTCAAAATATTAGGTTTATAAACCAAAAGCGATGGTGCATATTTTGGTTTACGTATATTCAATTTACAATTTTACATTCCAAACCATCAACTACATATAGTGTGGTTTTAAAATCTAAATCTACAAAACAAAATGTAAAAATTAGTTAACTCTAAATATTTCACCTCAAGAGCAGCAAAAAATGAGCGTTTTCAAAGAATTCCGCACCACTGGAGGAAAAACTGAAAATTCGCAAAATATGAGGGCTTATTTTGGGGCAAAAACCCTTTGCACATCAGCGTTAGAGGGCAAAATTCTTTGTCTGCAAAAAATGGAATTCTAGAAGAAAAGAGCCCCAAAACAGGCTCTTTTCTTAATGAAGTATAAAGAAAATTAGTTCTTTCATGAGCTCTCCAGGGGGTGTATTTGGGTTATCCAACCCCTTACTTTTGGCATCAATTTCTCTTATTTTACCCAGAATCTGCATCACTTTCATACCTGTATAATTTCGCATGCCAGTGATATATTCCCGGGCAAACCATGGAGACTTAAAATCGAGCCATTGAGCCAATGCCTCCTGACTGCCTTTTTGGGGACAATAGTAGGCGATCATCAAATTTTGGAAGTAATTGAAGAGCAATGGGAGAAAAGCATAAAGTCCCCCACTCTTTGGATTTTCGTCAAAATATTTGATTATCAGGTTTGCCTTATAAATATTTCGGTTAACCAAGGCATCGCGTAACTCATAACCGTTAAAGTCCTTGCTCACCCCTATCTGGTCCTCTACCACTTCTGGGGTGACACGTTTGTTGTCTGCCGGCAATGACAGCAGAACCTTATTCAATTCGCCCGTAAGTCGGCTTAAATCGCTTCCTACGGCTTCGGCAACCAATTGTGCCGATTTGGGATCAATAGAGGCTCCACGAGCCTGCAAATAATGTTCTATGAAGGGCAAAAGTTCCCGGTCGCTCAGTTTTTTACTTTCGAAGAGCACCCCAGCCTGCTGGATAGCCTTCACATATTCCCTTTTGCGACCATCGACTTTCCCATTTTTGTGACACATCACGAGGATGGTGGAAGGCATGGGTGCCTTGAAATACTTCTCCAGGGGCTCTGTGTTCCGGATATTCTGAGCTTCCTTGACAATGAGAACCTGGTATTCTGCCATCATGGGATAGCGCTTGGCGGCATCGACTATCTGCGAAGCCGTAACATCTGAGCCGAAGAGAACGGTCTGATTAAAATCCCGCTCTTCGGGTTGTAGCACGTTATTGGCCAGCCATTCGCTGATTTGGTCAATATAATACGACTCCTCGCCCATCAGGTAATAGACGGGCTTGAACTGACGCGCTTTGAGGTCGTTCATGACGCTGTCGTATGTGACTGCTACCTGTGCCATAACAGGGCTTTTAAGTGGGCGGGAGGCCCGTTCACGCGGGGATTCCGCAATATATCACTGATGGTCAGATTGTGCTGCTGACAGACCTGTTTTTCGTCGGGACAAAAAAAGTGCACAATGCCCGTGAAAGTGGGGATTTCGACTGATACTTCGTGGCATACAACCTTGCATACCGCCCGTACGGACAGAACGATAAAAAGGGCGCCCAGAAGTATATATATTAAATATAGTAGATTCATAGAACAAATTCTCCCCACAAAGATACAAAAAAAACTGCAATTTGGTACACATATTAAGTTTTTTTTGTAATTTTGCCCACATGAACGAATTGAATCTTCCTGCCTACGAGGTTAAAGTGCGTGGGACGCGTGAAAAGCCTGAGATTTTCGATTTTCTGCGCAAGCGCTACGTATCCTTGACTCCAGAGGAATGGGTGCGCCAGCATTTCACTCACTGGCTTATCGAGCACAAGGGGTATCCTAAGGGACTTCTTGGCAACGAGATTGCCTTGAGATGTGGCGACAAACCATTGCGTTGCGACAGCATTCTCTACAATCAAGAAGCCCAGCCACAAATGATTATAGAATACAAAGCACCCACTGTGTCGCTGACACAGCGGGTGTTTGATCAGATTTCTGCGTACAACCTCCTGCTCCATGTAGACTTTCTAGTAGTCTCGAATGGTGTCCAACACGTCTTTTGTAAGATGGACTATGCCCGCCAGAGCTACGACATGCAGAGTGATATACCAGACTATGCAGAGTTGGAGAGTTTGTAACGTCCTTTATGCCTCTGCCTCAGGAACTTCCGGAGTTTCGTCTTCCTTCTTCACCGTTTTGCGGATAGCACGCTTGCGTGTCTTCTTATCCTCTGTACTAGTAGTCTTGTCTATCTTGACACCAGCCAGTTCCGGATCGATGAGGATACGGCCGCAATACTCGCAGACTATCACCTTCTTGTGCATCTTGATGTCCAACTGACGCTGGGGCGGAATCTTATTGAAGCAACCACCACAGGCATCACGCTGCACATAGACAATGCCCAGTCCGTTACGTGCATTCTTACGGATGCGCTTGAACGAGGTCAGCAGACGGGGATCAATCTTGCTCTCCAGGTCCTTCACCTTTGCTTTCAGTTTCTCCTCCTCGGCACGTGTCTCTTCCATAATCTCGTCGAGCTCGCTCTTCTTGGCATCCAGAGCTTGACGACGGTCATCGATAACCTCTTGGCTCTGTGCGAGTTCCGACTTCTTTTCCTCTATACGGAAAGAAGCTTCCTTGATCTTCTTGTTACAAAGTTCTATTTCCAGGCTCTGGAATTCGATTTCCTTCGAGAGCGTATCGTACTCACGATTGTTCTTCACGTCGTTGAGCTGGGTCTTGTAGCGCTCTACGCTGGCCTTGGCATTCTCTATCTCTCCTTTTTTCAAGGTGATAGCCTGCTCAAATTCGGCAATTTCGTTCTGAATCTTCTCAATACGAATGGTCAGACCTTCAATTTCGTCCTCGAGGTCCTGTACTTCCAGAGGCAGTTCGCCCCTCAGTGCACGCTTTTCGTCAATACCCGAAAGCGTGGTCTGCAGCTGATAGAGTGTCTTCAGGCGCTCTTCAACCGGCATTTCCATTGGATCTTTCTTTGCCATAGTTCTCTTTTTACTAGTTGTTATTACGTGTGATTGTTATTGCATCATAGATAGACGATGGGGTTCGTGTTCGTCTCTGCTATTTCCGTGCGTACCCCTGGGCATTCACGCTGGATGATGTCACGGAATATCTCCGACGTGTACTGTTCGCTCTGATAGTGTCCGATGACACATATCTGAATCTGCTGTTCTCGTCCGAAGAAGACGTGATAGTGCATTTCGCCCGTGATGAAGGCGTCAGCGCCCTGCTCCACGGCATCGTCCAGCAGGAAGTCACCTGCTCCGCCACAGATGGCGACACGACGTATCGGGCGTGTCAGCAGTTCATTGCACTGGGCACATGCCACCTGGAAACGCTCTTTTACCAGCCGGACAAAGTCCTCCGCCTTCATCGACTGTGCCAGGTCACCTACCACCCCGCTTCCAGCCTCTGTGTCGCCCACCTGTTTCCGGGCGAAGAAGCGTCCGTTTTCCAGTCCCAGCTTCTCGGCTATCTTCCAGTTCACGCCGTCCTTGGCGTTGTCCATATTGGTGTGCATGGAGACTACGACGATGTCGTGCTTGATGGCCTTGATGACGCAACGCTGCACGTAGTCGCCGTCCGTAATCTGCTTCAGTCCGCGGAACAACAACGGATGGTGGCTGACAATGAGATTGCAGCCCTTTCTGATGGCTTCGTCAACCGTCTGTTCGTTGACGTCCAAACACAATAATGCCCCTGAAACCTCCGCCTCCGTCAGTCCCAGTTGCAGGCCAGCATTGTCCCAGCTTTCCTGTAAGGGCAGAGGCGCGAATTGTTCAAGGGCGCTCAGCACTTGCTTTATTTTCACGCTTCCAAAATGTTTATTTCAGGCTGCAAAGATACGAAAAACTATTAAGAATTAAGCATTAAGCATTAAGAAAATGTGTGTCAGACCACATTTTTTCTCAAATCTTAACTATTAGCTCCTAACGTTCTGCCGTTTTTGCTCAGTCGTTGTCGTGCTCGTGACAGTAGCTTGTTCCGTCAAAGCAGTGCGTACAAACGCGCTCCTTGGGAAGCCCTATCGACTCTATCAAGTCCTCCAGCGAGGCAAACTTCACACTGTCCAATCCCAGACGGCGTGCTATTTCGTTCACCATGCGCTTATACTCTGGTGTTCCCGTCTTGGCATACTGCTCCAGGTTCTTCTTGTCGTCACCTTCGAAGTCCTTGATGATACGACGTGTAATGAGCTCCATATCCGACTTCGACGAAGTAAATCCAATGAACGGACAGCCGTACACCAACGGAGGACATGATATGCGCACATGCACCTCCTTGGCACCGTTTTCAAAGAACGTACGCACATTGTCGCGCAACTGGGTACCACGGACGATGGAGTCGTCACAGAACACAATGCGCTGGTTCTTCAGGACAGCCGGATTGGGAATCAGCTTCATCTTAGCCACCAGGTCGCGACGCACCTGATTACCAGGGGTAAACGAGCGAGGCCACGTCGGCGTGTACTTCAATACGGCACGCTTGTAGGGTATCTGCTTTCCGTGTGAATAGCCAAGCGCCATACCTACACCCGAGTCTGGAATGCCACATACCAAGTCTGCTTCCAGTTCCGTATCTTTCTCGCCCATCAGACGTCCGTTCTTCTCGCGTACATATTCAGTATTGATGCCCTCATAGTCACTGGCTGGGAATCCGTAGTACACCCAGAGGAACGAGCAAATCTGGCATCGTGACAACGGTTTCTGCATCACTTCCAGCCCGTCTGCTCTCAGCCTGACAATCTCGCCCGGCCCCAGATCGCGCTCCACCACATAGTCCAGATTGGGGAAGCTCGTCGTCTCGCTGGACACTGCATAGGCACCCTCCTTCTTTCCGATGACGATGGGCGTACGTCCCAGGAAGTCGCGTGCAGCAATGATGCCGTCCTCCGTCAGGATGAGCATCGAGCAAGAGCCTTCTATCTTTTGGTACACCTTATTAATACCTTCCACAAACGTGTCACCCATATTGATGAGCAGAGCCACCAGTTCCGTCTGGTTGATGTTGTTGGCCGACATCTCGCTCAGGTGCATGCGCTGTTTCAGCAGTTCGTCGGCAATCTCGCGCAGGTTGTTGATTTTCGCCACCGTTACCACGGCATATCGCCCCAGGTGCGAATTGACGATGATAGGCTGAGGGTCCGTGTCGCTGATGACACCCAGTCCCTGATGTCCCTTGAAACCGTCCAGCTCGTCCTCAAAGCGAGAGCGGAAGTAGTGGCGTTCCAGCGAGTGGATAGAGCGGTGAAAGCCACTTTCCTCGTCAAACGTCACCAGTCCGGCGCGTTTCGTACCTAAGTGTGAGTTGTAGTCTGTTCCGTAAAACAAATCGTTTACGCAGTCCTTTTTAGAGATTGTGCCAAAAAAGCCACCCATACTGTTATCTTTTACCTTAATTTGTTTTTTTGAGGTTGCAAAGATACAAAAAAATCGGTAAACCTTGCAGTCTTTGCCGATTTTTTTCTTCAATCATTCATGTTTCTTGTTCGTTGTCAAGACTCCGAGGTTGTAAGCAGGATGTTCGACAAGGCGTAGAACACCGCCTGCTCGCGCATGCTGAAGCCACCCTTCACCACCTCGTCGCCATGGGGAATGAGCTTCAGGAACAGCCGGCACAGGTATGCCACGAAACAACTTGACAAATACAGTGGCACCCACCCATTCTCTTCTTCCTCGGCAGACTGGTACTGATACTCTTTCAACCCATTGTACAACGGATGGCAATGCAATGACATATTTCTATACAACGACGACAGTTCCTCGTTGGCAAACAAGTACTTCCACGCCTGGGCATACGGCACTCGCTCGCGCTTGCCATCCTTCGTCTTCAGTCCTATCTGGCCGGTACGTTTCCAGTGCTTCCATATCATCTCACTCTCCTCTCCCGTCAGTGGATATTTGAACAGGAAGAAGAAGACAACCAGATGCTCGTACACCGTTCGCGTCAGCGTCATGGTCTTGTAAGCCTCCTGCAAGGGAATCTCCTCACCCTGATAGCGGAACACCAGTCCTTCCGCCGTCAGCTTGTGGTTGCACATGTGCGTCGATGTCACCCGCTGCAGGAAGGCATGGGCTATGGATATCCGCTCGTCCTTCAGAAGACCCATATAGTCCACCAAGGTATGACAGATGACGTATGTGGCCACCCTTGTTGTCAATTCCGACAATTGCGTGGTCACCTCCATCCGTTCCTCCGGCTTTAGGCTCTCCTTCAGCGGAGCCTTCACCGTATCCCATGCTGCTGCTATTGCCTTGTCCATCGTCCGATTGTTAATCGCCTGCAAAGTTACGATTTAGCGAGAACAAAACAAAGAAAAACCTTCTTTTTTTGTCCCTCCATCATTTCACGAACCCTTTGTCACGCCATTTCCCTGAGCGCCAACGGCGCATCAAGATGATGCCGCGGATATTCTCATCGAGGGCGAAGCCTATCCACATACCAACCAGTCCATAGCCCAGAGGGATACCGATCACGTAACTCAGTCCCACAGCTATGCTCCACTGGAAGATGATGCCTATCACCACGGGATAGATGGTATCGCCAGTAGCTCGCAGGGTGCCCACGGCAAAGATATTCGATGTGCGCCCTATCTCCAGGAAGAAATCCACCACAAACACCCATACACCCATCGCAATAATCTCCTTGTTGTCAGTGAAGGCGTTTAATACCGCAGGGCCCGACAATGCCAGCAGGGCCGAACCCGTGAGCGTGATGATCATAGACCAGCGGAAGAAATAGTTGCCCAGCACATAGGCCGCCTGATGGCGCTGCTGACCAACAAGGTGCCCCACCAAGATATCGCCTCCCTGAGTGATACTGACACAAAACAGAAATACAAACATTATCATGTTGAAGCAGTAGGTGCGGGCAGCCAGTGCCTCATTGCTGATCTGATTAATGAAATAGGTAATCACTACCTGCGATAGACTATAGGATATATTTTCGCTCATAGCCGGCACACCTATCTTCAGTAGGTTGCCAAGTTCCTTCCAGGGCACCGGACGGAAATAGCTCAGTGGAAAACTCGGTATATGCACCTTGAAATGGATGGCAGCGAGCAGCACCATAGCCACTGCCCTGCTCGCCGCAGTAGCAATGGCGGCACCCTCCACGCCCAGTTGCGGACAGCCCAGACGTCCGAATATCAGGGCATAGTTACCTATGATGTTAAGCACATTCACAATACCCGTCACCACCATGGGATATACCACCTTGTCAGCACTACGCAGCGAGGCTGAGAAAGTGAGCGACAGGGCTTGGAAAAACGACAGTGCACCTGTCAGTTTCAGATACACCACACCGTCGCTCATCAGTTCCGGCCTCAGCCCCATCAAGTGCAACAGAGCCTCAGCCTTCACGTAGAGCAGAGCACTCACGACCAATCCCAGCAGCAGGTTCACAACCAGTGCCATGCCCACCACCTGTGCCAGTCGCTTTCTCAGCCCCGCACCAATATATTGTGCACAAAGGATGGCTGCACCCATTGAGAAAAACTGATACACCAGGAACACCAACGATATCAACTGGTTGTCCAGTCCCACTGCCGCCACACTGTTGTCGCTATAGCGACTCAGCATCACGGTGTCTACGGCGCCCAGCAACATCACCAGCGCCATCTCGATAAACACTGGTATAGTGAGCACTTTCAATTGTCTTTTCAGGGATTGTTCAGCCATCGTCTTTCAGTTTTTGGGCTGCAAAGGTACAAATAACTTTGCTAAACACAAAATGTATTTGCATATTTGCATGTGTGCTGTAGTGTGCCTATAGGACGATGGCAAGTAGTGTGAGGACTGCGATGACGAGCCAGAAGCGCCACTGGCGCAAGAGGGGAACGATGGCACGCTTGAGTGCACGCTCCAAGAAGGGACGACGGGCCTGCGCGGGCGTGGCACCGTTGGCTAACAGATATTCCCACAGCGACTCGTACTGCTGGCGTTCCTTGACATAGACATTACGTCCGCGCCGCCAGGCGTGATAGCCTTTCCATGAGAGCAGAGCCAATATGATAATCAACAGGAATATCTTCATAGCGTCACTTGGTTTTGTGCTGTAACCATGTTGACTGCCAGCACCGTTGCGCCTCGCTCCTGGGCCTCACGAAACAGGTTGTTCACTACTTGGCGCTCTTCCATGGTCAGTTCCTTGGAGGGTTCGTCAACGATGAGCAGCTGTTTGCCCGACTCCACAGCCTTGCGAAGCAGCGACACAAAGTCGGTAGGCACCTTGTCATAGCCCTCAGGCACCAGCAGGCGCTGGGGCACATATGCCATCTGCCGACGGAAGAAGGGTGCCGACTTAGGAGTCAGCAGTTCACCGTCAATGCTGATATGCCCTTCGTTGACGGCTATCAGTCCCACGACAGCCCTCAGCAGCGTGGTTTTGCCAGAGCCCTGTGCGCCCTTGAGCGACAGGGCCTGTCCGTCGTTTACAGTCAGCGAGAGTGAGTGAATCTGCTGCCCTATGGTTACATTGTGCAGTTCTAACATCATATTTTGGGTGCAAAGATACACATTTTTTCTTAAATCATAATTCTTAATTCTTAATTTATTTGTACCTTTGCAGCCATGAATGGAAAAAAAGGGCAAATCCATGCCACACTTCGACCTTCAGGTCGAAGAATGCTGGCAGAATGGGAACCTCAGAGTTGTGTGCAGTTGACGTGGCCGCACGCAGGTACCGATTGGGCTCCCATGCTTGCAGACATCACGGCAGTCTATGAGGAAATGGCTCACGCCATCAGCAAACGCGAGGCTTTGATGATTGTGGCCCCCAAGTCACTCACCCCCGACCTGTCACCCCTCACCCCCCACCTCTTACCCTTCACCTCCAACGACACCTGGGCCCGCGACCACGGATTCATCACCGTCGAGGAGTCTGACGGGACCAAGGTCCTGCTCGACTTCCAGTTCAACGGCTGGGGACAGAAGTTTGCCGCCAAGCTGGACAACCAGATTAACAGACAACTATATGAGCAAGAGTTGGTCGAGGGCCGCTACGAGTCACACCTGGACTTTGTGCTCGAGGGCGGCAGCATTGAGAGCGACGGACGAGGCACCATCTTCACCACCCGTTGTTGTCTGATGGCACCCCACCGCAACCAGCCGTTAACCCAGCAGCAGATAGACGATCGTCTGAAGCAGTATCTGGGTGCCGAGCGCGTGGTCTGGCTGGAGCACGGAAGTCTCATCGGCGACGACACCGACGGTCACATCGACACACTGGTACGCATCTGCCCTGATGACACCATCCTATATACGGGTGGCGACGAAGACCATCCCGACCTTGACGCCATGGAACGCGAGCTGCAGACCCTCCGCACGCTGGACGGACGGCCCTACCGTCTGCTGAAGCTACCCCTGCCCCGCCCCATCTACGACGACGGCGACAGACTGCCTGCCACCTATGCCAACTATTTGGTCGTCAACGGTGCCGTGCTGGTGCCTACCTACAACCAGCCCGACCTCGACCAAGAGGCCATGCGCGTGGTAGAACTGGCCTACCCTGACCGCGAAATCGTGGGCATCGACTGCCGTCCGGTCATCCGTCAGCACGGAAGCCTGCATTGTTGCACGATGCAATATTATTAAAGAGGTAAAAGGTAAGGAAGAGGTAAGAAGTATGAGGTAAGAGGGAGAACCTGAAACTTGAAACCTGAAGTAAGAAATAAGAAATATATGAAGATAGGACTGATACAACAGCACAACACCAGCGACAGGTCTGACAATCGTCAGCGGCTGGGCGAGAAGATTCAGCAACTGGCTCACGAGGGCGCAGAGCTCATCGTGCTGCAAGAGTTGCACAACGGACTGTACTTCTGCCAGACAGAAGATGTCAACGTGTTCGACCAGGCTGAGCCCATACCCGGTCCATCCACCGAGTTCTATGGCAATCTGGCCAAACAACTGGGCGTCGTCATCGTCACCTCGCTGTTCGAACGCCGCGCCCCGGGGTTGTACCACAACACCGCCGTGGTGATGGAGAAAGACGGTACCATAGCAGGCTGCTACCGCAAGATGCACATCCCCGACGATCCCGGCTACTACGAGAAGTTCTACTTCACCCCCGGCGATTTGGGCTTCCACCCCATCCAGACTTCGCTGGGCAAGTTGGGCGTATTGGTCTGCTGGGACCAGTGGTATCCCGAAGCAGCCCGTCTGATGGCTCTTCAGGGAGCACAGCTGCTCATCTATCCCACCGCCATCGGCTGGGACCCCAACGACACCTCCGACGAGCAACAGCGCCAGCGTACTGCCTGGCAGACCGTTCAGCGAGGCCATGCCGTAGCCAACGGACTGCCCGTCGTGACTGTCAACCGTGTGGGCGACGAAGACGGAGTGCCCTTCTGGGGGACCTCCTTTGTGGCAGGTCCTCAGGGCGAGCTGCTCTACGAGGCACCTGCCGACCAGGAAGTGGCTGTGGCAGTCGACGTTGACATGCAGCGCTCAGAACAGGTGCGCCGCTGGTGGCCCTTCCTGCGCGACCGTCGCATTGATGCCTACAACGACATCCTCCGTCGCTTCATCGACTAAACCATAATAGCCAACATAGTAAATAGTCAAACAGTAAATTATAGACAATGTCAAACAACTTAAGATTCCAGGTAGTAGAAGAGGCGTTCAAGAAGCGCGCCCTCGACGTGAAGGTGCCCTCGGAGCGCCCCTCTGAGTATTTCGGCAAGTACGTCTTCACACGTCAGAAGATGTATAAGTACCTGCCGAAGGAAATCTACGACTCCATGATTGACGTGATGGACAATGGTGCACGACTGGACCGCTCGATAGCCGACGCCGTGGCAGCAGGCATGAAGCAGTGGGCTATGGAGATGGGCGTGACCCACTACACACACTGGTTCCAGCCTCTGACCGAGGGTACTGCCGAGAAGCACGATGCTTTTGTGGAGCACGATGGCAAGGGCGGCATGATAGAGATGTTCTCTGGCAAGCTGCTCGTCCAGCAGGAACCCGATGCCTCCAGTTTCCCCAACGGAGGCATACGCAACACCTTCGAGGCTCGCGGCTATTCAGCATGGGACCCCACCTCGCCCGTCTTCATCATCGACGACACATTGTGCATCCCCACCATCTTCATTGCCTATACGGGTGAAGCCCTCGACTACAAGGCTCCCCTGTTGCGTGCCCTGCACGCCGTAGGCAAGGCTGCCAGGGATGTCTGCCAGTACTTCTACGACGACGTACAGAAGGTACAGGTCAACCTCGGCTGGGAACAGGAGTACTTCCTCGTCGACGAGGGACTCTACTCGGCCCGTCCCGACCTGCTGATGACGGGTCGCACGCTGATGGGTCACGAGAGTGCCAAGAACCAGCAGATGGACGACCACTACTTCGGCACCATTCCCGACCGCGTACAGGCTTTCATGAAGGACCTGGAGATTCAGGCCCTGGAGCTGGCCATTCCCGTCAAGACACGCCACAACGAGGTGGCTCCCAACCAGTTTGAGCTGGCACCCATCTTCGAGGAGTGCAACCTGGCTGTCGACCATAACATGCTGCTCATGTCGCTGATGAAGAAGGTAGCCCGCAACCACGGATTCCGCGTGCTGCTGCACGAGAAGCCCTTCGACGGCATCAACGGCTCGGGCAAGCACAACAACTGGAGCCTGAGCACCGATACGGGAGTACTGTTGCACGCCCCGGGCAAGACGCCAGAGGAGAACCTGCGCTTCGTCACCTTCATCGTCGAGACGCTGATGGCGGTCTATCGCCACAACGGTCTGCTGAAGGCCAGCATCATGAGCGCCACCAATGCCCACCGACTGGGTGGCAACGAGGCTCCCCCTGCCATCATCTCGTCGTTCCTCGGCACCCAGCTGACAGAGCTGCTCAACCACATCGAGCAGTCCGACAAGAACGAGCTGTTCAATCTGAAGGGCAAGCAGGGCATGGAGATTGACATCCCCCAGATTCCCGATCTCATCGTCGACAATACAGACCGCAACCGCACCAGTCCCTTTGCCTTCACTGGCAACCGCTTCGAGTTCCGTGCCCCTGGTTCCAGCGTCAACTGCTCCTCAGCCATGATAGCCCTGAACGCAGCCATGGCCGAAGCCCTGACGTCGTTCAAGGAGCGCGTAGACAAGAAGATAGCTGCCGGCGAGAACAAGGTGAGTGCCATCCTGGAAGTGCTGAAGGACGATATCAAGACCTGCAAGCCCATCCGCTTCGACGGCAACGGATACTCTGACGAGTGGGTGAAGGAGGCAGAGAAGCGTGGACTGGACGTCGAGAAGTCGTGCCCCATCATCTTCGAGCACTATCTGGACGACTCGAGCGTCAAGATGTTCGAGAGCACCAAGGTCATGAACCGCAAGGAGCTGGAGGCTCGCAACGAGGTGAAATGGGAGATGTACGTCAAGACCGTTCAGATTGAGGCTCGTGTACTGGGCGACCTCGCCATGAACCACATCATCCCCGTCGCCACGCACTACCAGTCGAAACTCATCAAGAACGTGCAGGGCATCAAGGAAATCTTCTCGTCGTCGCTGTTCAACACGGAGAAGGCCGAGCGCCTGTCTGCCCGTAACATGAAGCTCATCGAGGAGATTGCCGAGCGTACTGAGAAGATAGAGCAGCTGGTCGAGGAGCTGACCGATGCCCGTCGGGTGGCTAACCGCATCCAGGACATCCACCAGCGTGCCATCAGCTATCACGACACCGTCTGCCCCCACATGGAGAGCATCCGCAGGGAGACGGACAAACTCGAGATGATAGTAGAAGACGGTCTGTGGACACTGCCCAAGTACCGCGAACTGCTGTTTATCCGATAATAACCTATCAAGATAGTAAGTCCTGTGGTGCTGCAACGAGAGTTGTGGCACCATTTTCTTGCAGGAACTGCCGGTCGCGGAATCCCCAGAGCACACTGATGCAGGGCAGTCCGCTGTTGCGTGCCGTCGCCAAGTCCACATCGCTGTCGCCCACATAGACGGCTCCCTCCTTCCCTACTCCCAGCTGGCGCAGGGCTTCATACACGGTGTCGGGAGCAGGCTTCCTGCGGATGCCCTCTGCCTCGTGCTCGCCTATGGCGACCTCTATTTCCGGGAAGAAGTGGCGCACCAGTTCCTGGGTTGCCGCCATCATTTTGTTGCTCACCACCGCCATGCGACAACCGCGCCGCTTCAGTTCACGCAACGTGTCGCTGATGCCGTCGTAGGGACGGGTGGTGTCGAGCGAGTGTTCCATATAGTAACGGCGGAAGATGGCAAAGACTTCCTCGAACTGAGGATGGTCGGCCCCGTCGGGTACCGCCCGTTCCATGAGTCGTCGCACCCCATTGCCCACAAAGCGCCGGATGTCGTCCAGGCTGTGCTCGGGCATTCCGAACTGTCGCAAGGCATAGTTCACGCTGGCAGCCAGGTCGCGCAGGGTGTCCAGGAGCGTGCCGTCCAGGTCGAAGATATAGGTGCTGTATGCCTGGGGCGTGTCTGCTGTTGCTTTATTCATAGTCATCTACCACGCCATTGATGAAGTCCTGCATGGGCTTGGCGGCACGGAACATCTTCTCCGTCTCCTTCAGCCATCGGTCACCCTCGAAGAAGTCGTCGCCCACACGATGCCAGCAGCAGTAGTTCTTCAGTCGCAGGTAGCGCACATGCTCCCAGTCACGGAGGAATCCTGCCGGACAGGTCTTCAGCTTCTCCATGCCGAAACCTTGCTTCGTGGTCCACGACTCGCGCTCGGTACAGGGTTCAGACTGATCGCCGAAATATTTCACAAACTCCTTCGACTCCACACACCGCAGCCACTCGTCGGTATTGCCCATGATTTCGTTGCGGCACGAGGTCAGTATGTTGGTGGGCAGCCAGTAGCTGCCACAGGCCACCAGACACGCATCGGGCTCCAGGTGGATGTAGTAGCCGCCATGCAGCGACTTCTTGCCACGCGCCGAGATGTATGCCCCCATGTGGTTCTTGTAGGGCGACTTGTCGGGCGAGAAACGCGTGTCGCGATAGAACCGGTAGGTACAGTCCTTCACCTGCAGATGAGCCAGCGAGTCGTCAAAGCCCACATAGTGCTCCAGCGCCTGTGCCACACCGTGTTCAAACTCCGTCTTGGCGGCTTCGTATGCAGCCTTGTGCTCCTGAAACCAGGGGCGGTTGTTGTTCATCGCCACCTGACGCAGGAAATCTAATATCAGTTTTGCATCCATGATGTTTCTTTATTCTACTTTCTCAAAGTGCTGATAGTCCTTCAGCGAGCGCCACGAACCGCCCCACTTGAAACCATGCTGCGTGAACAGCTGATAGCAGAGGTCATGGGTGGTAATCTTATATTTAAAGGTACGCGAACGGTCGGCATAGGGTTTGCCCGTAGCAGGCTGAATCAGCAGCGTGCCGTCCTTCTTGCGACGCACACAGGGGTTGTACAGCGGATTGATGTCGATAGCCAACCCACGGGCGTGGTTCGACAGTTTCTTGCTGCCCTCAATGGGACGGTAGCAGTAGCACGACGTGTTGTTGGCCTGCATGGAGCGCTCGTCGTCGTCGCCATACTCCGAGATGGGGCGTATGCGCTCTATGGGGTATTTGGCCTCGTAGAGCCGGGCGAAGATAGCCCGTAGGTCGCCGGCAATCTGCTGGTTGCAGACGATGACGCCCTTCTGGGTATTCCCCTGAAAGTCTATATGGAGTACATGCAGCGTGTCCAAACGAACACCTGCGGGCTGGGCCTTGGCACTGTTCCCTGCCAGCAGAACCGCCAGCAGCGCCACCAGGTGCCTGGCCATTACGCGGACTTGTTTCATTGTTTCCATCATAATCGCGTGCAAAGTTACAAATAAATTAAGAATTAAGAATTATGATTTAAGAAAAAATATGTATCTTTGCAGCATGAGAAGATACTGGATACTATTGATGACCGGGTTGATGGTGCTGAACCTGCAGGCCCGCCAGACTGACTACCACAAGATGTCAGCCCTGGTTCGCAAGGCTGCACAGACGGCAGCATCCTCCCTGCACAGGGCACAAGGCAAGCCGATGTACATCACGGCCTTTGTCCAGACTACCGACGCACAGGCGGCAGCTCTGCTCGACGACTACGGTTGTCGGAAATATGCCCAGTGGGACGACATCACCATTGCCACCATCCCACTCCAACAGCTGGAGGCGCTGTCGCACCATCCTTCCGTACTGCGCATAGAGGCCAGCCAACACCCGCAGACGCTGATGGACACCGTGCCGCACGTCAGCCAACTGCTGCCTGCCTATACGGCTACCCAACAGCATCAGGCCTATACGGGAAAGGGTGTCATGGTAGGTGTGATGGATGTGGGTTTCGACCTGACACACCCCAACTTCTATAGCGATGCCCTGCTGAACGGCTACCGCATCCATGCCCTGTGGGACCAACTGGCCCCCAATCCGGAGGGTAGCGAGTTGCCTGTGGGACAGGAGTTCTGGGGCAAAGAGGCCATCCTGACCCAACAGCACTCTGTCGATGGGTTCATACAGTCTCACGGCACCCACACCTTAGGCATCATTGCCGGCAGCGGCTATACCACGCCCTATCGCGGAGTAGCCTTTGACAGCGACATCTGCCTGGTCAGCAATGCCGTCACCAGCGATACGGTCTTCATCGACCCCAGCGACTACTACAAATACACCACGGCTACCGACGCCCTGGGATTCAAGTACCTCTTCGACTGTGCCGACAAGCGGGGACAGCCCTGTGTCATCTCCTTCAGCGAGGGCTATGCTGTATCGCAGGACGAAGACGACCAGCTGTTTGCCGAAGTACTGAGCCGGCTGGAGGGACCCGGGCACATCATTGTCGTATCGGCAGGCAACGAAAACCAGAACATGAACTATGCCGAGAAGCCTCGCGGACAAGAGCAGGCTGGCAGCTTCATCCGTTGCTACCGCCCCAAGGCCTACTACCGCATTCAGGCAGACGGTCCCATGCAACTGTCGCTCCTGGCCTATACCGGCGGTTCCACTCCCTCACACCAGCTGACCTTCACCTCGGACAATCCCCAGTTAGACTTAGAAGTCAACGACACGCTGTTCGTCATGGGCGACACCTGTGCCGTCAGCATCAGCCGGCACCCCTCTGCCTTCTCCGACCGGCACCAAGTGTACCTTGTACTGCTGGAAGCCAACAAAATACTCAGCGGCATACCGCCTCTGGCGCTGACGGTTTCTGGTCTGGACACTCAGATAGAAATCTACGGCTCGTCTTCGAGCGCCTTGCAAAACAGGAGCATCGACACCCAGTGGAACGCGGCCCAGCCAGGCCACAACATCCTGGGGCCGGGCTGCTTCCCTTCTGTCATCTGCGTAGGCTCCACCACCCACCGCACTGGCTTTGCCAACATCCATGGCGTTTGGCACCAGGCTACCAACCAGCAGAAGGGACTGCTCATGACGGAGTCGTCCACAGGTCCTACCATGGGCGGTCTCATGAAACCCGACGTCACCGCACCCGGCTACAATGTGATATCATCCTATAGCAGCTTCTACACCGGGCAAAACCCACAAGCCTCGGATGTCACCAGAAATCAGGTAGCCCTCACGCCAGTCAACGAGCGTCCGTACGCCTGGAACGCCAACAGCGGCACCTCCATGGCTTGTCCTGTCGCAGCAGGCACCATCGCCCTGTGGCTGCAAGCCAACCCGAAACTCACCCGACAGGACATCCTCGGCGTCATCAGCCGCACGGCAAACCATCCTGACCCGTCGCTCACCTATCCTAACAACCAGTACGGACATGGTGACATTGACGCCTACCGCGGACTGCTGGACGTGCTGGGCATCGAGACTGCTATTCCGACACTGCCTACCCGGCATATCCAAGTGACGCTGCAGGGCCGCACCCTGCATATTGACGGGAATCCCGACATCCCCGTGACGCTCTACAACCTCTCAGGCCACCAGGTGCTGAACACACAAGCCCTGGGGGGCATGGTGGAACTGCCTCAGCTACCTGCCGGTGTCTACGTCGTGAGCATCGGCACCTTGGGCTCCACCCTCATCAGGCTTTAGAAGACGGTGGGCTACGGGGCCTGCACCCCGCAACGACCGACTCAGGCATTACCAATCACAAAAAACAATACAACTATGAAGAGACTTATTTCCATCTTGGCCATGTTGACAGCGGTGCTGCTGATGCGTGCACAGACAACGGTCAGCGGTGTGGTGAAAGACGTCCAGAGTGGTCGTCCGTTGGCCCATGTGAACATCTCTGCAGAGGGTACGGAAGTCCATACCGTCACCAATGACGACGGACGCTTCACGCTGAAGACGCCTCATCAACCCAACTACATACAACTGAGCCACATAGGCTACAAGACACGCCGACAGTCCCTGCGACCGGGACAGACGGAGGGCCTGCAACTGAGCATGGTCAGCAATACCATCGAGCTGAAGGAGGTCATCGTCTCGGCACAAGACCCGCTGGAGGTTGTCAAGGCTGCCATGAGCCATATCCCGCAGAACTATCCGAAAGAGCCCGAGCTGGTGCGCTGCTTCTATCGTGAGACGGCCCAACGGGGTTCCCGTTTCATCTCCGTGGCAGAAGCCGTGACAGAGATGTACAAGACGGGCTACTATCAAGGGCCGGAATGGGACGCGGTAGCCATCCTGAAAGGTCGCCGGCTGATGAGCATGAAGGCGAGCGACACGCTGGGAGTGAAGATACAGGGCGGACCGATGCTGCCCGTGATGGCTGACGTGGCCAAGAACTCAGAGTATGTGCTGAACCCCGACATGCTGTACCTATACACCTACCACATGGAGTTGCCTGTATGGATTGACGACCGGCTGCACTATGTGGTCCGCATGAGTCCTCAGTCCACCATGCTCTATCCCTTGCTGGGCGGACTGCTCTACATTGAGCAGGAGACGCTGACCATCACACGGGCTGAGTTGCAGCTGGACATCAGGGACTGGCGACTGGCTTCCGAATACATGCTGGTGCACAAGCCCTTCGGTTTGCGCTTCCGTCCTAAGGAGCTCAGTGTGACGGTGGTGTACAGTACCGACGAGCAGGGTGTCACCCGCATGAGTTACTTGTGCAACGTGATGCGCTTCAACTGCGACTGGAAGCGCCGGCTGTTCGCCCACACCTTCACAACGGTCTGCGAGATGGTGGTGACCGACCGGTTGCAACACGGACAGGAGGCGAAGCGCCCGAAGGGTCGTTCGTCGTTCGGAATGCGTGACAATTTCTACGACCGGGTGGAATACTTCGAGGACCCGGACTTCTGGGCCGACTACAACATCATCGAGCCGACAGAGAGCCTGGAACACGCCATTGACAAACTGAAAAAGAAGAACAGGAGCAGCAGGATGTGACGCGCTCCGCTGTCCCAAGGGGGGAGGACAAGACAAGGCACGGCAAGCGGTAGGCAACTACCGCTTGCTGCGTTGTATCATGGTGCGGACCTTGGTGTTGTACTTGGTGGCTGCCAGCAGTTCCTCGATGGTGAGGTGCATGCGGTACTGCCAGTGGTTGTAAGGGTCGCTGGGCACATTGATGCGCTCGTCCTGAGGATTCTTGCGGCGCAGCTCCATGTCCATCGAGAGCCAGTCCTGCAACGACAGCAGACAGAGCATGGACGGACAGTAGAGGTGGCGGGCAATGATTTCCTCGGCCAGATGGGCTGGCAACTGCTCGGGAGCCCTGCCCTCCTTCTGCAGCATGGTGACATAGAATCGCTGGCGTCGCTCGGGACTCTCCTGCCACCAGAGCCGCAAGGGTGCCATGTCGTGGGTCGAGATGGTGGCGACGGAACGGATGGGGTTGGCGTCCAGATGGGCAAACTCAAAGCCTTGCTGCTTGGGCATCTGCTGAATCTCGAGAGTCAGGATGCGCAACTGGTCGAGCACGGGCTCCACACAGTCGGGCAACATGCCCAGGTCTTCGGCACAGATGAGCATCCGGCAGTCTTTCAGTACCTCGGGCAACCGGCGCAGGGCCTGGAGCCCCCAGAAGAACGAGTGGCGCTGATAGAAGTAGTTGTTGTAGAGTCTGAGGAAGGCATCCTTGTCTTCCCCCGACAGGGCGTCGAAGATGGGCTCCGTCGTGGCTCCGATGCGCGGATGGTACATGTCGGCCTGACGGGGGTCTTCCACAAAGAGCACGTTGCTGATGAGCCGCATCAGTCCTTCGCGAATCCAGATGCTGCTCTCGTCACGACGCTCAGCAAAGCGGGCTTCCACCTTGCGCTGGGTGTCGTAGTCAGCTTGCAGGTCGTAGAGCCCATAGGCCTTGCGCACCAGGAAGTTCTCGCGCACAAACTGGGCATGGATGCCGAAGAGCCGTTCTACCAGCCGGTCGTTGATGAAGGGCTTGGTGAACAGTTCCTTGCGGAAAGGTAGTCCGAAATACTCGATTTCCGACACCGTCAGCGGCAGGGCCGGTGAGAAGTGTCCGAGGATGCCATAGACGGCGTTGTCGGGAATCTCCCAGATGCGGAAGAATCCCAGCACATGGTCTATGCGCAGGGCGTCGAAATACTGCTGCAAGTGCTGCATGCGCCGCTGGAACCACTGGCTGATGGAGAGCTGGCCCTTGACCTTGGCCTGCTTGTGCTCCTCGTCCCAATGGTAGGTCGGGAAGCCCCAGTTCTGCCCTTGCGGCGAGAACTGATCGGGCGGTGCCCCGGTCTGCGAGTCCAAGTTGAAGAGTTCGGGATGCTGGCGTGTCTCCACGCTGTCGCGATTAACCCCGATGGGCAGGTCGCCCTTCAGCACCACGCCCTTCGAGCGGGCATAGTCGGCAGCGGCCTTCAACTGGGTGTGCAGCAGATATTGCACGTAGCAGACGTAGTCGTAGTCCTGCTGGCGGAAGTGGGCATAGGGTTTCAGCCAGTCCTCGTTGGTCTGTATGAAGTCCTTGCACTCCCGGGTAGCAAGCACACGGGTTCCCTGTTCCTCGTAGAGTGCCTCCAGGTATTCGTTCTTGACTCGCTCCACCGCCTCGTAGTCGCTATACGGCAGGGCGTTCAGTTCCAGACGGCGACGCTCAAACTGGGTCATCAGCGTCTTGGACTTCAGCGTTCCGGCAGCCTCGAGGTCTATGTAGTGGGGATGCAGGGCAAAGACGCTGGTGATGTTGTAGGGATAGGAGTTGTGCCAGTGTCCGTCCGTGGTGGTGTCGCAGACGGGCAGCGTCTGAATGAACTTCATGCCCGTCTCGACAGCCCAGTCTACCATGCGGCGCAGGTCACCGAAGTCACCCACCCCATAGCTGTGCTCCGAGCGCAGCGAGAAGACGGGAACGACCACACCGGCAGCCCGCCAAGGTTCCTCGCTCAGCCGCAGGTGACCGCCATGCAGCACCAGCACCTGACCGTCCTCGATGTCGGTGGCGATGGTGCGGTTGTCGCCCTCCTCCCACTTCAGCAGCTCATGGCTCTGCTCGTCGACGACCACATATTTATATTCTATAGGCAACAGCCAGCCCTGGGCATTGACCGAGAGCATCCACTCGTGACGACCGGCATAGTGCATCTTCAGATAGCGGCTGGTGCTCCACGAACCGATGGCAGGATGGCTGCCACAGACTGCCACCACCTGGCCGGGCTTCAGCTGCGGAGCCGACACACGGAAGATGATGGTGCGGCGGAACAAGGGCAGCTGCAACACGCCCACCTGTTCGTCGCGCTGACCGTGGACGGTGGTCAGATAGGCATTGGAGTACAGGTGCAGGGGCAACGGACGGTCGCGCCACTCGTCAGGAAACAGATAGTCCTTAGTGGCATCGAAGGCATAGACACGGGGCACTACGTCCCACTCGCGGCGCAGCACCTGGCCTTCAGCGTCAGCCACCTCATAACTATAGACGATGTGCGACAAGGGATGGTGGCGGCTCATCAGGGCTGCCGTCTCCAGCGTCCACAGCTCGCCGTCCTTCGTCTGCATCAGCAGGTTCTGCCGACGCACCACGCCGTCCCGGCTATGGAAATCGATGTTCACATGCAGGCTCTCGCCCCATGCGGTATGGTAGTGTATGGTGAATTTCAGTTTCATGTCTTCGCAATATTCTGTTAGCAAAGATACACATTTTTTTTTAAACGAAGAAGAAATAGCGTTTTTATTTACACTTTGCTTGATTTATATCAAGATATTGCGCATTACAACATAAATATAATTAGGAGAAAGCAGGAGTATTCCAATCAAAATGCTAACTTCGCAGCGAAATTAGACTAAATATTAATCACCAAATTAAACTTTTTAATCAAATGAGACACTCTATTTTAGGTATGTCCGTATTGGCTATTGTTGTGACATTGGCATGCTGTTCAAAGAACGATGCAGCCAATGACAGCCAGGGCAACCTCGTGGACCGGAAGACCAACCAGTACCGTACGGACTTTGAGGCTCAGTATGGTAAGGTCAGCCCCACCCAGTCGTGGGACTTCTCAGGTGTTGGCACCACTACCCGTGCCGCTGCCAGCACTACCGTCAGCAGCATCAAGGACCCGGAGTTCTTCCAAAGCCATCTGCACAACGACATGGCAGGCCTCAAGGCTGGCATCAGCAATGCCCAGGAGCTCGACTGGAACCCCAACGTGTCGGTGAATCTCTATCCTGCCTTCTGCTACGACGAGTTGATGAGGAACCAGTATATCAGCCTGGAGGTCAACAACCTGGTTCTCAGCACTGTTCAGATCAAGGACAATGCCTGGTGGAACAGACAAGATGCCACTGCCCCCAGCCAGAAAGGCAAAAGCATCAACACGACAGACATGACAAACCCTGCATGGACCATTGCATGCTATAACAACAAACTGCAACTGCAAGGCAGAGTTGACATCAGGAACTATAAGGAGGTAGTGGTGAACGGCCGTACCTACTGGTGCTTTGACTACGACGGAAACGCTGACTACGTTGACCTGATCTACATGGTGACAGAGCGCTCCAAGACCGCATCAAAGCGCTACATGGTGGAAGAGCCGGGCTCCACGAACGACTTCGACTTCAACGACATCGTATTCGACGTCATACAGGACGAGGATGGCAATCAGACAGCCATCATCCGCGCCATGGGCGGCACGCTCGACTTCACGCTGACCATCGGCAACACCACATGGCAGAAGAGCGTAGACGGTTCAGCACTGGGATATGTGACAAACACCATGTATAACACCACATCACCAAAATGGAACAGCGCACTGGCTCAGTTCAAGGTGACAGGCTGGAATCCCAACAGCAACAACGTCAGCGTCACCATGGTAACCAAGGAGAGCAAGGATGCCGTCATGACCATTCCGTTCCCCAAGACTGGCGAGGTACCCATGATAATCGCCGTCAAGCCCTTTGTCGACTGGCAGCCAGAGCGTACACCGCTGCCTGAGAACTGGTGGGCCACCCCCGAGGACAACGAGCTATAGGCAAGCTCATTCCCACCCGGCAACCCCCAAAAAGGTATGACAATACGAAATGAGCCCTGGAAGTTGGACTTAACACTTCCGGGGCTCATTGTATTCAGGCTCCTATTTTTGGAGGCACTACTCGTCCGAGTTGGTACCACCGTCCGGGTCGTGGTAGTCGTCACCACCAGTTCCGGTGTTGCCCGTGTTGTCACCCGTCGAGCCACCACCCGTGTTCGAGGCAGAGGAAGCCTCCTCGTCGGTGCTAGACATCAGCGTCTTGACATT
Organism: uncultured Prevotellaceae bacterium; assembly: GCA_900318795.1. Lineage (GTDB taxonomy): Bacteria > Bacteroidota > Bacteroidia > Bacteroidales > Bacteroidaceae > Prevotella. The sequence continues at coordinate 59,418 of ONLU01000008.1, forward strand.
GACGAACTCAGCCTTCTTGATGAACTCGCGGCTCGAGATGTTGTCCTCGGCAGCCTGGTCGGGCAGGAAGCGGATGTGCAGCGCCTTCAGGTGCTCCTTGACGTTGAAGTCCTCCTCCTTGTCGGCACCGCCCTTCTGGCACTCAGCGGTCAGGTAGAACGTGCCCAGACCGGCCACCTTCACCTTCTTCGACTCGAGCAGCATCTCGAGCAGACAGGTCTTGAACTTCTTCATCACACCCTCCTAAAAATAATCGGAATGACCAAATATTTCCGCCGTTATTTTACAAAATATTGTTAATAATATTCTTGATCTCACTTATGACGAGCCGTAATGTCGTGGGGCACGAGCCGTAATGTCACCAGCGACGAGATTACGTCTCGTCCGGATCTGACCAGCCTGAACAGGATCATTGGAAATGCGGAAAGTAGGAAATGCGGAAAGCGGACATGAAGCATTTTAGAGTGCGGAAGAGAGACATTATAAGTAGAAGTTTTTTATATTTATTATCTAAAGTTTCGCAAGTGATGGCGCACCTGCATAATTTAACATAAAATAGGAATAAAAAAGGCTTCGAAGTTTGCCCAACTCACTGAAAATGAGTAACTTTACAATCGCCAAACAGTAAAGTACAAACTTAGAAGCCGTGAGCAAAGGTACAACAATTATTTCAGATTTGAGAAG
>ONLU01000048.1 GCA_900318795.1 uncultured Prevotellaceae bacterium
GTAACTGACATGATGAAGTAAAATAAGGAGGACGCAAGAAATGGAAATTATACTGAAAGAAGATATTATCGGTCTGGGATATAAGAACGATATCGTAAATGTGAAGTCTGGCTATGGCCGTAACTACCTGATTCCCCAGGGTAAGGGTGTTATCGCTTCTCCGATGGCTAAGAAGATTCTGGCTGAGAACCTGAAGCAGCAGGCCCACAAGCTGGCTGCCCTGAAGGCTGACGCTGAGAAGAAGGCTGAGGCTATCAAGGACGTTGCCCTGTGCATTGCCGCTAAGGTGAGCGCTACAGGTCAGCTGTACGGTTCTGTAGGTGCCAATCAGGTGGCTGAGGAACTGAAGAAGCTGGGTCATGAGATTGATCGTAAGATCATCACCATGAAGGATGCCAAGACTGTTGGCGACTTCGTTGCCCTGGTGCACTTCCACAAGGAGGTTACCGTTGAGGTTCCTGTGAAGGTTGTTGCCGAGAACGCTCCTGTTGAGGAGAAGAAGGAAGAGGCTGCTCCTGCAGTAGAGGCTCCCGTTGCTGAGGCTCCTGCTCAGGAAGAGGCTGCTGCTGAAGAATAATACCGCTGTAAAGCAAATCATAAGTATTATAACTGTTGAATCCCGGTTGTCATTAGGCAATCGGGATTTTTCATGTCTGTCTGTCTTTATTGGTTCATTCTATGGCACATCAGAGAATGCCGTCAAGACACAAATCTATGCCGCAATCATCGCCTATTGCCTGGTAGTGATTGTGAAAGAGATTATAGTGTGAAAAATTCCTCCAAAAGGAGTGATTATCTCAGATTTTATTTGTACCTTTGCCATGCTATTGATGATTTTTGCTTGTCATGATTGCAACACAGAGGTAAGTGGAGAATCTGACTTGGCAAAATCTGGGTCGCTCGGCTTTGCCGCTTGGCTTTTGCAAATAAAGTTTTTGTTGCTCAGGAATTTATAGAGATAGTTAAACAAATGTGTTGCAGTATTTAGTTTTTAAACATGGAATATCATTCAGAAAACGGAAATATTATCTATTTCTTAAAGGGGAGTCTTAGGGCGGACAATGCCGAAAATGTCAAGAGCGAAATCATGAGCGTCATCGCCAGTCATCCTGACGAAGAGATTATATTTGACGCCAGCGACTTGCATTTTATTTCGAGTTCCGGCCTCAGGGTGCTGCTCGCCGTTCAGAAGATGAAGGAACCAGAGAAGGTTGTTGTGCGAAATGTGGGTAAGGGCATTTTCTCCGTTTTGGATATGACAGGGTTTACCAGTATTCTGGATGTTCAGGTTAAGATGCGTGAGATCAGCTTAGAAGGTTCAGCGGTGATAGGACGCGGACAGAGTAGCACTGTGTATCGTTTTGGAAAGGAAAACATTGTAAAGCTTTACAACACCCGCGTGCCCCTTGAGAAGATACAGCAGGAGATTGACTTTTCGAAAAAGGCCTTTGTGGCAGGTATCCCAACGGCTATCTCCTACGATCTGGTGACATGCAATGGTCATTATGGTGCGGTGTTCGAGATGGTTGACCATGCTGATACCGTAGGGCATACGCTAACGGCTCATCCAGAGGAGTTTGCAACGAGAGTGCCAACATCACTACAAGTTTTATTCTCGCAAAATCCAACAAAATGCTTAACGAGCAGACCTATTTTTTCCGATGATGCAGGCGTTTTATGAAACTGGCCTATATGAAGAAAAGACGAACGATGGCATTGATAATGGGGCTATTGATAGTGGCTGCCGTCAGTGCTCAGGAAGAGCCGAAATTGGTGGTGAAGCCTATGGGGCGAATCCTCTTTGATGCAGCCTACATCCGTCCTCAGCACATAGAAGACAAGTTGAATAGCGGTGTTGGCATCCCTGATATGCGCATTGGCGTGGGCTTTTCATACGACCAGTGGAAAGGCAAGGTGGAGATGGGCTTCGCCTATGGCAAGTTGAGCATGAAGGATGTGTGGGTACAGTACGACTTTGACAAGAAGAATTTCATCCGTGGTGGCTACTTCAGACATAAATATGGCTACCAGAGCAGCACCAGCACTTCGTTTAAGGAGTCGACGGAAGAGCCACAGAGCAATACCGCGCTCAACAACGAGCGTCTGATCGGCCTGATGTATGAGTATAACAGCAGAAATTTCCTGGCGACAGCCAGCTTAGTGGTAGAGACCGATGCCATGAAAGAAACAACGGATGTGATAGGTAATGAGGCAATCGGTGCACTGGCCCGACTGGTCTATCGCCCCTATGCAGAGCGAGGCAGAATGTTTCAGGTGGGTATCAGCGGTGGCATCGAGGGTGCCCGCTACAACAAGCAGGAGGAACTGAACCATAAGCAGTTCACTCTGGTCAGCCGCTGGCCTATACGCGTGGCAAAGATCAACGCTCAGGAGGCCTTAGTCACCGATGCCAAGACGATGTATAAGTTCACACCAGAAATCATGTACGCCAATGGCCGCTTTGCCGTCATCGGGCAGTATTATCTCAATACTATTACGCGCGACAACAATCAGGCATCGTTTACAGGCAGAGGCGCTTATATCACTTTGCGCGCACTTGTCAAAGGCCATGAATATAGCCCGAATCTGGTTGATGGCGGCATCGCCATACCCGCCCCCGGCAATATGGAGCTTTGCCTGCAATACAACTACACCTCGCTGTCAGATGCCACGGCTGGCATCTATGGTGGTTATCTGAACGACTGGTCGCTCTGCTACAACTACTATTTTAATAAATATATGATTTGGCGCGTACGTGCGTCATGGACGAAGGTGACCAATCGTATCGGCTTCCTCGACAATGAGTGCAGCATTCTCGAAACCCGTCTGCAAGTGAAATTCTAGCCTAATGATTCATAAAGGCATAAAAAGAAGAGTTTTTCTTTGCCATGTCGGCAAAAATCAGATTAAGTTATAAATAATGCAAAACTCTTTGAGGCACAAAAAAACCGTCGGACTATGTCCGGCGGCGATTCTCTCAATTAGTTCGTACTAATTACTTTACGCTATCTGCAGCAACAGTGTCAGCAGCAGCAGTGTCAGCAGCAACAGTGTCAGCAGCAGCGCTGTCAACAACAGCGATTGAATCTGAATCAACAGCCTCAGCCTGAGCGGTCTTATTACCACAAGAAGCGAAAGAGATAGCTGCAACAGCTACGAACATAAATACTAATTTCTTCATTTTTCTAATGCTTTTTAAATCTGTAAAACAATCATTTGTTTATTAAAACGCTGCAAAGTTAGGCATTTTTTTGATACGTTGTTCTTTTTTTTGTGACTTTTTTTTGTTGATTTTTGTAACTTTTTTGCAAAGTATTATAAATCAGCAACTTATGAAATGTTAAAATTCTCGTAAAAAATACACTTATCTGAATAATTGCTAAAAAAGGGGTAAAAATGCATTTTTTTGTGTACCTTTGTCCCTTGTTAAAGAACACCTTATATATTATATGATAGATACCGCTGCTTTTCAAGGCAAAAAGGCTGCTTATTTCACATTAGGCTGCAAGTTGAATTTCTCTGAGACGTCTACTTTTGGCAAGATGCTTCAGCAGATGGGTGTGCAGACGGCAGAGAAGGGCGAACAGGCAGACATCTGTCTCATCAATACCTGTTCCGTGACGGAGGTGGCTGACCATAAATGCAGGCAAGCCATCCACAGGCTGGTCCGTGAGAATCCGGGTGCCTTTGTCGTAGTGACGGGCTGCTATGCTCAGTTGGAACCTGAGAAAGTGGCGCATATAGAAGGTGTGGACCTGGTGCTGGGCAGTAACGAGAAAGCAAACCTCATTCAGTTTCTGAGTGATGGCTTTGTAGGGCGTGACAGTTGTGGAGAACGTGATCACGTTGCATCGTACAGGGCGGTGAAAACCAAGGATATCAAGAGTTTTACACCCAGTTGTTCGCGTGGCAACAGGACGCGCTACTTCCTGAAGGTGCAGGACGGTTGCGACTACTTCTGCACGTATTGCACCATTCCCTATGCACGAGGCTTCAGTCGCAATCCGACCATTGCCTCGCTAGTGGCACAGGCCGAGGAGGCTGCGCGTGAGGGTGGTAAGGAGATTGTGCTGACGGGTGTGAACATTGGTGACTTCGGCAAGACTACAGGTGAGCAGTTCATTGACCTGGTGAAGGCTTTGGACGGCGTGGAGGGCATCCAGCGCTATCGCATCAGCAGTCTGGAACCTGATCTGCTGAGTGACGAGCTGATTGACTATTGTGCCCAGAGTCGTGCCTTCATGCCCCACTACCATATACCTTTGCAGAGTGGCAGTGACACAGTGCTGAAGCTGATGCATCGCCATTACGACCGCCAGCTGTTTGCTGATAAGATACATCGTATCAAGGATGTGATGCCTGACGCCTTTATTGGTGTTGACGTGATGGTTGGATGCAGGGGGGAGACACCAGAGTGCTTTGAGGAGACGTACGACTTCCTGAGAGAGCTTGATGTGACGCAGTTGCATGTATTCCCTTATTCTGAGCGTCCAGGCACTTCTGCGCTGAGCATTCCTTATGTGGTGGCCGATCTAGACAAGCGTCAGCGCAGCCAGCGTCTGCTGGAACTGTCGGACCAGAAGACAGAGGCCTTCTATGAGCGTCACAGAGGTCAGGAGGCAGAGGTACTGTTCGAGAAAGCCACCCGAGGTCGTGCCATGCATGGCTTCACCAAGAACTACATCCGTGTGGAGTTGCCGCCTTCCGAAGCCCGTGAGGAATATGACAACCAGGTGCTGAAAGTGCGTCTGGGGGGCTTCAATCGCGACAAGACTGCGCTGATGGTTGAAAAATAGAGAAATGGAGATAAATGGATAAGGTTGCTATTGTAATATTGAACTGGAACGGAGCCAAAATGCTGGCAAAGTATCTGCCTACAGTGCTGAACTATTCACGTGAAGAGGCTACAGTCTATGTGGCAGACAATGCCTCTACGGACGACTCGCTGGAACTGCTGCGTAGTCAGTTCTCTGAGGTACACACCATCGTGCTGGATAAGAACTGGGGCTTTGCGGAGGGCTATAACAAGGCGCTCAAGCAGGTGGAGGCGGAATACTACCTGTTGCTGAACTCGGACATCGAGGTAACGCACCACTGGCTGACGCCGCTTATCGAGTTCATGGACGTACACCCCGAGGTGGCAGCATGCCAACCCAAGTTGCTGTCTATATATAATAAGGATATGTTTGAGTATGCTGGAGCGAGTGGGGGATATCTGGATCGTTACGGTTATCCGTTCTGTCGCGGACGTATCTTCGATACGGTGGAGGAAGATAATGGGCAATACGACTATCCTGCTGAGGTGCTGTGGGCCACTGGTGCGGCGCTGATGATACGCGCCAAGGACTATTGGGATTGTGGGGGGCTGGACGGACGTTTCTTTGCACACAACGAGGAGATAGACCTCTGTTGGCGTCTGCGCATCCGTGGACGAAAGGTCTACTGTCTGCCTGAGAGCTACGTCTATCATGTGGGAGGAGGTACGCTGCCTAAGTCGAATCCGATGAAGACCTTCCTGAACTTCCGCAACAACCTAACGATGTTATACAAGTGTCTGCCCGACTCAGAACTGGACCACGTGATGCGCTGGCGCTGGTTTCTGGACTATCTGGCTGCATGGGAGACATTGCTGTTGAATCGTAATGTAGGCGACTTCTGTGCCATCTATCGTGCCCGTCGGGCATTCTCCCAGTGGCGCAAGGATTTTGAGGAAGATCGTCGTCAGATACAGTCCACACGTGTAAAGGGCGTCATTGCTGAACAACGCCCGTTCTCGCTGCTTTGGCAGTATTATGCCAAAGCACGAAAACATTTCTCGGATTTACCCTAAAAAGATAATTGGAATGATGGTGCGCAGCCTATAGACGGCGTGCCAGTTCGTCAATGATGTCACGAGCAACGTCTGCCTTGGGCTTGCGTTCGTATTCTTGCTGTCCGTCGCGTGAGATGATGCTGATCTGGTTCTCGTCCGAACGGAAGCAGGTACCCTCGTTGCGCAGTGAGTTCAGCACAATGAAGTCGAGGTTCTTCTTGTCCAGTTTCTTCTGGGCGTTGGTCTGCTCGTCGTTAGTTTCAAGGGCAAAGCCCACAAGCACCTGCTGTCGTTTCATCTGACCCAGTTGGGCGGCAATGTCTGGATTGGGCTTCAGACGGATAACCAGATCATCGCCTTGACGTTTGATTTTCTGCTCTGCAACAGTCTCGGGGCGGAAGTCAGCAACAGCTGCACAGAGTATGGCAGCGTCCTGCTCAGGGAAAGCCTTGGTGGCAGCCTGATACATTTCTTCACAACTCTCTACATGTACCAGTCGGCACTGGCTGCTGACAATTGGACTCTGAATGTGCACTGGACCTGCTATCAGTGTCACCTCTGCACCACGACGGGCACACTCCTCAGCCAAGGCAAAGCCCATCTTACCGCTGGAGTAGTTGCCAATGAAGCGCACAGGATCAATTTTCTCGTACGTAGGCCCTGCAGTAATCATGATTTTCTTGCCCTCTAGGTCCTTAGGCTCAAAAAACTGGTCCAAATAGTTGACGATGTTCTCAGGTTCCTCCATGCGTCCTTTGCCTTCCAGTCCAGAGGCCAAGAAGCCGCTTTGAGGTTCGATGATGTGATTGCCGAAGGAGCGCAGCCGTTCCATGTTTTGCTGCGTGGTAGGGTGCTGATACATGTCAAGGTCCATGGCAGGTGCAATGAATACGGGAGCCTTCATCGACAGATAGGTTGTCACCAGCATGTTGTCAGCCACTCCGTTGGCCATCTTGCCCAAGGTAGAGGCTGTACAAGGGGCAATTAGCATGGCATCAGCCCACAGTCCCAGTTTGACGTGTGAGTGCCAAGTGCCGTCACGTTGCGAGAAGAACTCGCTGATGACGGGCTTCTGGGTTAGTGCAGACAGCGTGATGGGAGTAATGAACTCCTTGCCGGCAGGTGTGATGACCACTTGCACTTCGGCACCCGCCTTGACGAGTCCGCGGATAATAAAACAGGCCTTGTAGGCAGCTATACTGCCCGTGATACCCAGAACAATCTTTTTACCTTTCAACATATTTTCAGCAGACAATCTTCAGTTTCTCAATTTTTCTGCGCCTCGCGCAGACGGATGCGGGTGAGCACTTGCTTGGTGTTGTACGTGAAGTCTCCCCCCAGTATCCAACTGTAGTAGCCAGGATCCATGCGCAGCACGTCAGCCACGGGAAGTCCCCTATGTTTACCGAAGTTGAACACTTCCGTACGCTTGCCGTTGACGTCAGCCCATACAATGCGTCCAGCAAAGTCCACATTGTCGTTCTGCTTCGAGAAGTCTGCCAGCGCCTGCATGTCATTCTCCAACACCTTCTCTGAGTCTTCGTTGGCTCCTGGGGCATACTTGTCCAACTCGCCCATCAGCACGCGATAGGTAGCCTCTGTATCCTGATCGGCACGATGGGCCTCAAAGTCGTCTTCCATCTTGCGCCCACAATAGAACTTGTAGGCTGCTGCGAGGTTGCGACGCTCCATCTTGTGGAAGATGGTCTGTACGTCTATCAGTTTGCACTTAGAAAAATCGAAATCGATGCCTGCGCGCAAGAATTCTTCGGCCAGCAGGGGAACATCAAAGTGGTTGGAGTTGAATCCGGCAATATCGGCGCCTGTGAACACCTCGCTCATTTTGGCAGCCAGCTGCTTGAAGGTCGGCTTGTCCTTGACGTCGTCGTTGGTGATGCCTGTCAACTGAGCCACCTCGTTGGGAATAGTCTTTTCGGGGTTGACGAGTTCGTTGCCACGCACCTCGCGTCCGTCAGGATAAATCTTGATATATGAAATCTGGATGATGCGGTCCTTGACTATGTCAAGGCCCGTCGTCTCCAAATCGAAAATGACAAGTGGTTTCTGTAGATTCAGTTTCATTTCCTATAATAGTCAACTGTCAATTAATCGTTAATCAGCATGGGCATCATGAGCATCAGTACATCCTGATTTTCTGGTTGCTCAGAGGGAAGCACCAGTCCTGCACGGCTAGGATCTGCCAGCTGGATGATGACCTCCGGACAGTCGAAGTTGCTTAGTATCTCGATGAACGAAGAGCCCTTGAAGCCAATGCTCATCGGCTGGCCGTTATACTCGCAAAGCATACGCTCTGTAGCTGTCTTGGAGAAGTCGTAGTCCTCAGCGTCCAACTGCAGGGTACCGCCTTCCACGTGGAAGCGAATTAGGTTGCTGGAGTCGTTGGCAAAGGGCTGTACACGACGCAGTGCAGCCAACAGCGACAGACGGTCGACAGTTAGCAGGTTAGGGTTATTCTGTGGAATGACAGAGTTGTAATTGGGATAGCGCCCCTCAATCAGACGGCAAATGAGCTCGCCGTCGCCATAGTTGATTTGTGCATTGCGTTCGTCAAAGCGGATAATGACGTCGCCACCATCCTTGCCAAGCAGGTTCTTCAGCAGCGAGGCGGGCTTCTTAGGTAGGATGAATGAGGCGGGCTGGTCGCTATGAATGGTCAGAATTTTGTTGCGTACCAGCTTGTGGCCATCGCTGGCAACCAAGGCCAGACTCTCTGGAGTGAGGTCGAAATAGATACCGTTCATCACAGGGCGCAACTCGTCTTGAGCAGTAGCAAATAGCGTGCGATTGATGTTCTCGGCTAACAGTAAATTGGGGATGACAATCTCTATTGCACCCTCGCTGACCTTCTGGGCCATCGGGAACTCGTCAGCACTCTCTACGGGCAGTGAGAAGAGACCATTCTGATAGGAAATCTTGGCAATATTGGCTTGTTGGTCAATATCGAAAGTGATGGGCTGCTCTGAAAAGCCTTTCACTGCCTCCAGCAGGTCGTGGTTGCCGACAGCAAAGCGTCCATAGCCATCAACGTCAGTCAGCTCAAGCTGTGTCGTCATGACATTTTCGCTGTCAGAAGCCGTTAGTTGGAGCATGCCGTTGTTGATGTCAAACACAAAGTCTGCCAAAATGGGCAGAGAGTTCTTGCTGTTGATGACTCTCGAGAGAGCATTCAGCTTGCTGCTAAGTGCAGTACTTGATACGGTAAATCTCATGAGTATTTCTGTTTTTAGTTCTTTTTTTTCAAATTGACTACAAAAATACAAAAAGAATTGCTCAATCACAAAAATATTTGCTTAAAAATTCTCATTTTCGGAATATTTTCCGTAATTTCGCCATCTGAAACAGAAAACAATAATCATATTAAGGTAATAACAACTATGGATTTAACAGGAAAAGTAATTGCCGTTTTACCGGCAAACAGTGGTGTTTCACAACGTACGGGTAATCCGTGGATGTCGCAGGAGTATGTTATCGAGGTTCCTGGACAGTATCCGCGCAAGTGCCTGTTCCGTATTTTTGGTGAGGATCGTATCAAGCAGTTCAATATTCAGATGGGTGAGGATATCACTGTCAGTTTCGATATAGACGCTCACGAGTATAATGGCCGTTGGTTCAATGAAATCCGTGCCTACAATGTCTCTCGTGGCGCAGCTCCTGTGGCTGCAGCTCCTGTGGCTGGTGTCACTCCCTTCCCTCCCCAGCAGACTGCCCCTGAAACTTCTCCGTTCCCTCCTGCACAAGAACCAGCAGGTGAGGGCTCTGCTGACGATCTGCCCTTCTAAGATATATTGCTGGCTGTGGATACTACATTATATAATAAGGTAACTCTTGGAGTGCTCGCTTCGTTGGCACTCTTCATGATGTCGTGCGGAGGCAAAAAGCACGATGCAGCTTATTATATGGATATGGTCGACAGCATCCGCAAAGCAGAGCAGGTGAAAGAGATACAGCAGAAGGCTGGTATCTACAACGACCCTGTGGAAGCATGGTTCGACACACTTGGCATTCATACACTGCCCATCAAGTCGGCAGGAGCTGAAATCTGGGAGATTGGACATTTCTCACCCGTTCCCATGAACATCAACGAGAACTTTGGCTATTCTGCCAGTGCCAAGCTGAAAGCCTTGGGACTTCCCTCGGCCTATCGTCGTCGGGTAGTGATGGTGGTCGAGATGGTAGACTCCGTTACACCGCGTCTGATGCTCTACACGATGGACAAGAAGTATCAACCCATTGACCAGTTGACCATCTACGAGAAGAAGGATAACGATCGGACTGACGACTATGGAGAGACGTATATGGAGTACTACATTACCAGCAAGTATGAGATTATGCTGTTGTTGTACTACCAGTCACACCATCAGGACCAGAAGCCTGAGTTGTTAAACTCACGGCGTTTTGTGATTAACAAGGATGGCCAGTTTGAGGAAACAATTATAGAATTGTAACTGTTAGGGGTTGCCAAGTGCAATCCGTTAACAATAAGTGTTATAACAATTTGGCGAGGCGACTACGAAGCTGGTCGGCCTCGCTTTTTCTGATGCTTAAGACAATCTCGCAAGTGTTGTCGTAAGTCTGTGATATGATGCGAGGATTCATGTCCTTGACGATACGCATTACATCGTTCATCTGTGGGTAGGCAAACGAATATTTGACGACTTCCTCCACTTGGCGTGTCTCTATGGTGGCATGGGCCAATGCGTCAGCAGCAGCCTCGCGATAGGCAACGATGAGTCCGCTGGTGCCCAGGTTGACACCTCCGTAGTAGCGTACCACTACGATGAGAATATCTGTCAGTTCGTTGCTGTTGATTTGGCCGAGGATGGGCTTGCCAGCTGTCGATGATGGCTCGCCGTCGTCGTTAGCACGGAACTCCGTACGCTCAGCGCCCAACATGTAAGCATAGCACACATGGCGAGCGTCATAGTACTTTTTCCGATAGCCGGCCAGCAGTTCTTTGATCTCGTCGACAGTCCTGACAGGATGAGCAAAAGCGAGGAACTTACTCCGTTTCTCAGTGTAATATCCCTCGCTTGTAGCTGCTATGGTCTTGAACTCGTCAGTCATTTCCTTTTTTTCTAGTTATACTAGTCAAACAAGTTCAACTAGTTAAGCCTAACTCAGTTTGTGAATAACCAGTCCTGAGCGCAGCTTCGGCTCAAACCACGTCGCCTTGGGTGGCATGATTTTGCCAGAGTCGGCAATGTCCATTATCTGCTTCATGGTGACAGGGTAGAGTGCCAGTGCAGCGCGCATCTCACCAGAGTCCACACGACGCTTCAGTTCACCCAGTCCACGCAGACCACCCACGAAGTCAATACGCTTCGATGAGCGCAGGTCGCCGATGTTCAGAATCTCGTCCAGAATCAGTCGGCTTGAGATGTCTACATCCAACACTCCAATGGGGTCATTGGGGTTGTATGTACCCTCCTTGGCCACGAGGCTGTACCAGTGTTCGTCCAAATAGAGCGAGAACTCGTGCAGCTGCTGGGGCTTATAGATGTCAGTACCCTTATCGGTTACCACGAAGTCTTTCTGTAGTTTCTGCAGGAACTCCTCCGAACTTAGCCCGTTCAAATCCTTGACCACGCGATTGTAGTCCAGAATGGTCAGTTGTGAGGCCTGGAAGCAGACTGCCATGAAGTAGTTGTACTCCTCATCGCCCTTGTGGTTAGGGTTTTGTTGCTGCTTTTCCTGACCCACTAATGCTGCTGCTGCTGAACGATGGTGTCCGTCAGCGATATAAAGCGATGGCATCTTGCTGAACTCCTGTGTGATGGTTTCCATATCCTTGGCATCGTTGATAATCCAGAACTGGTGGCGGAAACCATCGATGGGAGCTATGAAGTCGTACTCAGGTGCCGTCTTGGCATAGCGCATGATGAGTTCGTCAAGCACCTTGTTGTCGGGGTAGGCAAAGAACACTGGCTCGATGTTGGCATTGTTCACGCGGACGTGCTTCATGCGGTCTTCTTCCTTGTCGCGACGCGTCAGCTCATGTTTCTTGATATTACCCTTCTGGTAGTCGTCCGTATGGGCGCATACCACGAGGCCATACTGTGTCTTGCCCTGCATGGTCTGTGCATAGATGTAATAGTGCTCCTTGTCGTCCTGCACCAGCCAACCCTTGTCCTGGAATTTCTGGAAATTCTCGGCTGCCTTTTCATAGACGCGTGGATCGTACTCCGACGTACCTATGGGGAAGTCTATCTCGGGTTTGATGATGTGGTACAGACTCTTTTCGTTGTCGCCAGCCTCGGCACGGGCCTCTTCTGAGTCCAGTACGTCGTAGGGCCGACTCTCAACCTGCTCCACCAGTTCCTTCGGTGGGCGGATGCCTTTGAATGGTTTTACGATTGCCATAATCGTTTTTCGTTATTACGTTATTCGTCGATAGTTATCAAAGGCAAGCTTTGATTTTGTCAATCAGCTCTTGGTACTCGGCGTCCGAAAGATACACTTTGCCTGGGTTCATTTGGAACGTGCCACCATAGTCTGGACCGTCCACATACTTGGGAGCCAGGTGGAAATGCAGGTGTGACAGTTTGTCGCTGTAGGCACCATAGTTGATCTTCTCGGGATTGAAAGCTTTCTGCATGGCGCGGGTTACTTGTGCCACGTCAGCCATGAAAGCATTACGCTCTTCGTCAGACAGCTCGTTCAGGTCGTTCACATGGTCCTTGTAGGCTACGAGACAACGGCCGCGATAGGTCTGTTCCTTGAACAGGAAGGCACGCGATACGCGCAACTGCGCAAACTCAATCATCAGATCCTTCAGGGTCTGGTTGTTGGTGCAGTAGAGGCACTGCTTGGGGTCACTTTGCATAGTTTTTATTTGTTTTGTTTTAGGGGTTATTATATGACTTCGATGCCCTGCTGTTTACACAGTTCAAGGCTCATCTCTTTCAGCTTGAACTTCTGAATCTTGCCCGAACCTGTCAACGGGAACTGGTCGATAAAGAATACATATTTGGGAATCTTGTAGCGGGCTATCTTGCCGCGGCAGAACTCCTGAACGTCCTCGGGCTCCATATTGACACCCTCATGCAGGATGATAAAGGCACCAACGGCCTCGCCGTATTTCTTAGAAGGAACAGCAGCCACCTGTACATCCTTGATGCCAGGCATGTGGTAGAGAAATTCCTCGATTTCGCGTGGATAGATGTTTTCACCGCCTCGGATAATCATGTCCTTGATGCGTCCTGTGATGCGATAGAATCCATCTTCGTCCTTCACACCAAGGTCACCAGAGTGAAGGAATCCGTTTTCGTCGATGACCTCAGCCGTAGCCTTGGGGTTCTTGTAATAGCCCTTCATGACGTTGAAGCCTCGGCAGCACATCTCGCCTTGAACCCCTACAGGACACTCCTCGTTGGTCTCTGGGTCGAGCACCTTGACCTCAACAAACGGATAGTCGCGGCCTACGGTGGTGCAACGCTGTTCGAACGAGTCGTTCAGACAGGTCTGTGTCATACCTGGCGATGATTCAGTCAGTCCGTAGACGCTGGTGATGGTCATAAACATTTTCTCCGACACGCGCTTCATTAGTTCTATCGGACACAGGCTACCAGCCATGATGCCCGTACGCAAGCACGAAACGTCGAACATGTCAAACATGGGGTGGTCCAACTCTGCTATGAACATGGTGGGTACACCATAGAGGGCCGTACACCTTTCCTTATGGATAGATGCCAGCACCACTAACGGGTCGAACTTTTCCACCATCACCTCCGTGCATCCGTGTGTCAGACAGTTCATGGTGGCCAGCACGACACCGAAGCAGTGGAACAAGGGCACGCAGACGCACAGTTTGTCGTCTTGTGTGAATCCCATATTCTCGCCCGTGAAGTAGCCGTCATTAGCAATGTTATAGTGGGTCAGCATGACACCCTTGGGAAATCCCGTGGTGCCACTGGTGTACTGCATGTTGCATACATCGTGGCAACTCACCTGGCTTTTGGCCTCCAGTAGCTCCTCGTCCTCAATGTTCTGGCCCAGTAGCAACAACTCGGCAGTGTTGAACATGCCGCGATATTTCTCCATGCCGATGAAAACCACGTTCTTCAAGAAGGGGAAACGCTCAGAGTTCAGGTGGCCGCGCTCACATTCACGCAACTCGGGCAGCATGGTGTAGGTCATGTCGACGTAGTTGCAGTCCCAAGTGCCGTCTGTGATGCACAGAGTGTGCATGTCCGAGTCCTTGCACAAGTACTCCAATTCTGCCTGCTTGTAGTTGGTGTTCACCGTTACTAGCACGGCACCAATCTTGGCTGTCGCATAGAGAAATGTCAGCCAGTCAGGCACATTGGTTGCCCAAATGCCCACGTTGGAGCCTTTCTTCACGCCAATAGCCATTAAGCCTTTGGCCAAGTTATCCACTCGTTCGTTGAACGTCTTCCATGTGAAGCGTAGGTTGCGATCTGAGTAGACAATGTACTCCTTGTCTGGTGTCGTCTCAGCCCAATGTTCGAGCCACTGTCCCAAGGTGCGCTCGGATAACGTGTATCCAGCACTACCAGTTTCGGCAGGATAGGTTCTGTCGGGCAGAGGTCTGCCTGCCATATCTAATTTTTGGTTGCTCATATTCACTCCGGAATTTTTAGAATGGAATATACACTAAGGCGAGAATCTTTGCCGACTTGCCTGGGGCGCTGTGCACGTGGTGCTTGACGATGCTGTCATAGTAGATACTGTCGCCTGGCAGCAGAGAGTATTTCTCCTTGCCGTAGTCCACCTCCAGTTCTCCTTCCATGACGTAGATGAACTCCTCGCCCTCATGGTGAGACAGTTTATAGTCCAAATCGTCAGAGGGGTTGATGTCAATGATGAAAGGCTCCATATGGCGTCCAGCCTTTTGCTGAGCCAGCGGGTGGTACTCCATGTGTTTGCGGGCATCGGTTGCACCGTTTGAGAAACTGATGCTGCTGTCTGCCTCGCGGTCCTTGGCGCGTGTTACTACAGGCCCCAGGGCATCGTTGTCATCCATGAATGTTCCCAGTCGCACACCCAGTGCACGGGCCACCTTAATCAGCGGGCCCAGTGAAGGCAAGTTCTGGTCGTTCTCAATGGAGTTGATCTGTTCTACAGATAACCCGCTACGTTCTGAAATTTCCTCGATAGTGAGGTTCTTTGATTCTCTGATTCCTTTGATTTTAGAACCTACGATGTTGTTGTTGGACATAAGTCTTTATCTATTAAGTGTTGTTCTTACGTTTTTTTATTTTGCCTGCAAAGGTACAAATAATTTTTTTAAATGTAGAATAAAGGTGGCAAATATTTAGAGTTATTCTTTGATTCGAACTTCAAACAATGTCTATAAAGAAAAAAGCTGCTACCATTAATACATGGTTAGCTTACTGTAGTTTTGTATATAGACGTGCAACAATGGCACCGCTTATATTGTGCCATACGCTGAAAATAGCCCCAGGGATAGTTGCCATCGGGTAGGCGGCAAAATGCAGTGTGGCAAGGCTGGAGGCTAGTCCGCTGTTCTGCATGCCAACCTCGATACTGATAGCGCGCCGTTTGGCATCGGACAGTCGCAGTAATCGCCCTATCATATAGCCTAACCCAAGTCCACAGATGTTGTGCAGGATGATAACCATCATGATGACCATACCGCCCATAAGCAGCTTCTGTGCATTGGCAGCGATGATGATAAGTACAATGAAGGCGATGGTGAGCGAAGACACAGCTGGTAGGTAGGCTGTTGCCTTCTCCGTGAATTTCGGCCAAATACTTTTGACGATGAGTCCTGCTACAATAGGCAGAATGACCACCCAGAGGATGCTCTGCAGCATGCCTAACACATTGACGTCGACAGATTTGCCCACCAAAAGCCAGACAAGCAGCGGAGTCAGCACAGGAGCCAATATAGTGGAGGTTGCCGTCATACCTACCGATAGCGCCAAGTCGCCCTTTGCAAGATAGGTAATCACGTTTGAGGCTGTACCGCCAGGACAACAGCCTACAAGCACCACACCTATAGCCAGCGCCTCGTCGAGAGAGAAAAGGTGAGACAGTGCCAATGCCAGCAAGGGCATGATGGTGAACTGGGCCACACAGCCGATGATGACGTCCTTGGGGCGGCTGAACACAATGCGAAAATCGCCTATGCGCAGAGCCATACCCATGCCGAACATGATGACGCCAAGCAACGGGTTGATAACGGTAGGGTTGATGCTGTTGAATGCATTTGGCATGATGAGTGCCACCACAGCCGCAAGGAGCACCAAAAAACCCATGTAATCGGAAATCAGTTTGCAAATTCGTTTCATGACGCTGCAAAAGTACAACAAAAATTTGAAATATATATAATAAAAAAGATGTAAGTTTTGTCTCTTGTCACTTTTGGGCATATTTGACCCTGTTTTGTCGAAACTTAACTATAAAAAAATGCTAAAATTCTTGGTCGTTTTATTGTTTTTTAGTAATTTTGCACCCAAAAATTAGATAATTGACCATTTTTATATTTTTAAATTTTAACCATTATGAATAAAAGTTTAGTGATTGGATGTTTTGCCGTCATTGGTATGGGCTTTATATCATGCTCAAAAGACCTATATGACAGCAATGCAGTAAACGAGAAACAAAACGAGAAACAAAAAAATGACTATGCCACGAATTTCGTCAAGAGATATGGCGAAATTGATCCTAATCAGACTTGGGACTTTGCTACGATGGCTCCCATTTCCGGCCTGCCTTCAACCAGTACACGTGCTGCGGGCGATGGTGGAGCAACCTCCGTTTCAGTCATTAAGCAAAGTTCTGGTACGATGCGTATCGAGAAAGACGTTATTGACTGGATGCACGAAGAATTCAAGGCTGGTGCAAACAACTCAAAGAAAGGCAGCCCTTTCTATCTGAAAACCCAAGAACAGACTTTCACCATCGTTCCTTTCTATCAGGGCATAGCCTCTTATTACTGGGAGTTGTGGATGAATGTCGGAGGTGTAGATGTTCAAGTCTGGTCTAAAAATCAGGATTTGACATATAAGACTTCTGAAAATGGAACTTCGGAGGCTATGACAAACGATGGTGTTCCTGCAAAGGCTATCGAGGTCAATGCTCCTACATATACTTTTAAGGCAACCTCCAATCAGAGTTTGTATTTCTACCTGAAGATATGGAAAAAAGGTTCAAAGACAACGGGTAATCCGGATGTAACTACTTCTTCTCTGGATAAGATGATGCTGGCTCTTGAAGGTGCCATCAGGCCTGCCGGTGTTCCTATCGATAATGAAGTGACCATCATTGGTTGCGAGGATGCTACTGATAAAGATTATGAGGACCTCGTATTCCTGATCTATGGTAAGCCGACTCCTCCAATTACTCCGGTCGATGAAATTGAGATTACGGAGACCAAGCGCTATATGATGGAAGACCTCGGTACTACAGATGACTTCGATTTCAACGACATTGTTGTCGATGTTCAGAATGTCTATTCGCAGAAGATTTACTGGAAATCAACCGCTAACGGCGGATGGGAAGAGTCAAAAAGAGATAATCCTGTTTCTAAAGGTCAGCGTGCTATTGTCCGTGCTGCCGGTGGTATCTACGACTTTACACTGAAAATTGGTGATAAGACATGGACCAAGAGTCAAAACCTCTCTGCGGGATCGATGCTGAATACAGGTTCGGGTGGTTCTAGTATCCACTTTAGTGGTCCGTCCAGTGAGTTGGCTAAGTTTGATGTCACAGGTTGGGATCCCAAAGATAATAACGTCTCGGTCACTGTAGCTGATAAGGATAATAATGGCATACTCATCAAGTTCCCTGAGGCAGGTGAGGCTCCGATGATGATTGCCGTAGATGGTGATATAGACTGGATGCATGAGCGTTCTGGAGTTCCTAATAATTGGTTTAAAGATTGGTTTAAAAAGTAATATCACTATTACATATTTTTTAAAGGCCCGTTCCCCATTAGGAGCGGGCTTTTTTCTTTAATTATTAAATAATTATTCAATTTTGGTCATGAAGATGGTTGCTTTTGCAGAAAAAACGAGTTTTCCTTTTGATATTTGCTCACTAATTTGTACCTTTGCACCCCGAATTCAGGATTTGATGCATTAAATTAAATAAGTATGGCTAAAATGAAAGGTGCCATTGAGGTGAATACTGAGAGGTGCAAGGGATGCTCATTATGCATTATTGCATGCCCTCAGAAGGTCATCGCTTTGGCCAACAAAGTGAATCTGCACGGCTACCCCTATGTGGAGGCTGTCAACGAGGAAGCCTGTGTGGGTTGTGCCTCGTGTGGTATAGTCTGCCCTGACGGGTGTATCACCGTGTATCGTAAAAAAGTGGAGGAGTAAACTATGGCAGAAGAAAGAGAAGTTGTGTTGATGAAAGGCAATGAGGCTATCGCCCATGCTGCTATTCGTTGCGGATGCGACGGCTATTTCGGCTATCCTATTACTCCGCAGAGTGAGGCCTCTATTTATATGGTTTATGGCGCTGCCGGAGCTGGTAAGCGTGCCATGACTTCATCATCGAGTCCTGGTATTGCGCTGATGCAAGAGGGTATCACCTATATGGCTGGTGCTGAGGTTCCAGGTGTGTTTGTCAACGTTCAGCGTGGAGGCCCTGGCTTGGGTACTATCCAGCCGTCGCAGGGTGACTATTTTCAGGCTACGCGTGGTGGTGGTAATGGCGACTACAATGTCATTGTGCTGGCACCTAACTCGGTACAGGAGATGGCAGACTTTGTGGACCTTGCTTTTGAGTTGGCTTTCAAATATCGCAATCCGGCTATGATTTTGTCGGACGGTGTTATCGGCCAGATGATGGAGAAGGTGGTGCTGCCTCCGTTCAAGCCCCGTCGTACAGACGAGGAGGTCATCAAGGAATGTCCATGGGCATCGACAGGTAAACCTAAGAACAGAGAGCGCGTGGTCATCACGTCGCTGGAACTGAAACCAGAGGCTATGGAGGCTCGCAACCTGGCTCTGCAGGAGAAGTATCGCAAGATTCAGGAGACAGAGGTGCGCTACGAGCAGCAGCAGATGGACGATGCAGACTACGCTATTGTGGCATTCGGTTCAGCTGCCCGCCTGTCGGAGAAGGCTATTGAGGTGGCTCGCGAAGAGGGTCTGAAGGTGGGCTTGTTCCGTCCTATCACTCTGTGGCCGTTCCCAACGAAGGAGATTGCAGAGCTGGCTAAGACGAAGAAGGGCATCCTGGTGGTCGAGATCAACGCTGGCCAGATGGTGCAGGACGTTCGTCTGGCTGTCAACGGACAGGTGCCAGTAGAGCAGTTTGGCCGTTTGGGTGGTATTGTGCCTGAGCCCGAAGAGATTGTTAACGCACTGAAAAATAAATTGATGTAAGGCTATGGATAGAAATCAGATAGTTCAGCCGGAGAATATTGTCTGCAAGAAGCCGACGCTCCTGAACGACAACAATATGCACTATTGCCCAGGTTGTTCGCATGGTGTGGTGCACAAGCTCATTGCCGAAGTCATTGAGGAAATGGGTATGGAGGATAAAGCCGTAGGTGTCAGCCCTGTGGGTTGCGCCGTGTTTGCCTACAACTATATTGATATAGACTGGCAGGAGGCTGCCCACGGACGTGCTCCCGCACTGGCTACCGGTATCAAGCGCTGCTGGCCTGACCGATTGGTGTTTACCTATCAGGGTGATGGCGATTTGGCTTGTATCGGTACTTGTGAGACCATTCATGCCCTGAATCGTGGTGAGAACATCGTCATTGTCTTTGTCAACAATGCCATCTATGGTATGACGGGTGGTCAGATGGCTCCTACTACGCTGATAGGTCAGAAAACCTCGACTTGCCCTTATGGCCGTGATCCTGAGATTCACGGATATCCTCTGAAGATTGCCGATATTGCTGCCCAGTTGGAAGGAACGTGCTATGTGACTCGCCAGAGTGTGGAGTCAGTAGCCAGTATCAACAAGGCCAAGAAGGCACTGAAGAAGGCTTTCCAGGCTTCGATGGACGGCAAGGGTAGCTCGCTGGTGGAGTTTGTGTCAACGTGTAACAGCGGTTGGAAACTGACTCCTGCCAAGGCCAACGAATGGATGAAGGAGAACATGTTCCCATTCTATCCTAAAGGTGATCTCAAGGATACGACAGGCGAGAAGTAAGAAAGCTGAAGTAAGAAGATACTAAGATGTAAGAAGTTATGAAGAAAGAAATAATCATTTCAGGTTTCGGTGGTCAGGGTGTGCTCTCTATGGGTAAGATTCTGGCCTACTCGGGACTGATGGAGGACAAGGAAGTAACGTGGATGCCTGCCTATGGCCCTGAGCAGCGTGGCGGTACTGCTAACGTGACTGTCATTGTCAGTGACGAGCGCATCTCGTCGCCCATCCTCTCTAAGTATGATATAGCTGTCGTGCTGAACCAGCCTTCGCTGGAGAAGTTTGAGCCGAAAATCAAACCTGGGGGCATTCTCATCTATGACGGATTTGGTATCATCAATCCCCCGACGCGCAAGGACATCACAGTCTATCGCATTGACGCCATGGACAAGGCTGCCGAGATGAAGAATGGCAAGGTGTTCAACATGATAGTGCTGGGCGGACTGCTGAAGGTAGCTCCTGTGGTGAGTGCCAACGGTGTGGAGAAAGCCTTGAAGAAGACCCTTCCTGAGCGTCATCACGACCTTATTCCCTTGAATATGCAGGCCATTGAGGAAGGTGGCAAGATCATTGCACAGCAATAAGAGCCACCAGCAGAGTAGTGAGCTCAACCATTAGGTATACGGCTCCGCAGCAATCACCAGTATAGCCGCGGAGCCGTTTCCATATCAGCATGTAAAGGAAGTACAAGGCAATGGCAGGGACGAAAATGAGCAACTGCCAGTTTACGTGTGCGTACATTATATAAATATATATGGCAATAGGCATCAGTCCCTGAATGGCGAGGCTGATGCCTGCTTTTATGTCGAATTTACGATAGACGGTGCGATTCTTGGCTGTTTCCTCAGTGCGGGCATAAGGCATCATCTGGATGAGCTGGGCCGTTACCATTTTGGCATAGGGGTCAGCAACAGCCATCAAGAGGGCAGCGCCCAATGGTGTCATGCTATGCAGGATAGAAAACAGCAGTAAGAAGTAGATGACGAGTGACAACACACCATAAGTGCCGATATGCGAGTCCTTCATGATGTCGAGAATGCGCTGGCGATCAGAACCACCTCCGCCAAAGCCGTCAAAGAAATCTGCTAATCCGTCTTCGTGCAAAGCACCAGTGAGGAGCAGACGTGTCACTATTGCCAGTACAATGGTTATCTCGTATGGGAAGACCCATGTGCCGAAATAAAGGACAGCAGCCATGCTGCCACCTGTGAGCCAGCCTGTCAGCGGCCAATGTTCGACTACCGTTTTGTAGGCATCCTTGTGAGGTTGGTGTAAGCGCCAGAAGGGCAGACGGGTAAAGAATATGAAAGCAGCCCAGATGCGGTCGTACCATGTGGAGGAGTCGATGGATTGTTGCATCAGAAATATTTTGTTATTTTGGCATTGTCAAAGTTGTTCATTTCGTTAATCATACGGACGGCAGAGTCAACGATAGGGTAGGCACACAGAGCCCCAGTTCCTTCGCCCAGACGCAATCCTAATTGCAGGAGTGGTGTAACTCCGAGTTTGTCGAGCATGAGCTTGTGCCCGCTTTCGTCACCACAATGGGTGAATATCATATAGTCCTTGGCTTGTGGACAGAGTTGGCAGGCAGCCATGGCACAAGCGGTCATAATGAATCCGTCTATTAATATAACAATGTGTAGCTCGGCAGCACGCAACATCGCCCCGATAGCTGCTACCATCTCGAACCCTCCGAAATATCTCAGCGAATAAGTCGGAGACGAGAAAGACGGGATGGTTTCCTTGTAATGTTCTACCGCTTTTGATAACACATCGAATTTATGGCGAATGCCGTTGTTGTCAAGTCCTGCACCTGCTCCAATGCAATCCTTGAGGGGAATGTTGCCAAAGAGGTGAAGCCAAATGCTGGAGGGCGAGGTGTTGGCAATACCCATCTCGCCAATATTCAGGACAGTGCATCCTTTCTGGTGGCAGGCATCAGCCAAGTCGGCACCAGTCTGTATTGCTTGGTCGAATTCAGCTTCGGTCATGGCAGGCTCGTATAGGAAGTCGCGTGTGCCTCTGGCTATCTTACGATTCAGAATAGCAGGATACGGAGTCAGGTCGTAGTCAACACCCACATCGACAAGAGTAAGGTCAAAGCCGTGTTGGCGACAAAACATGTTAACTCCGCCACCGCCACGAGTGAAATTTATCATCTGCTGCCAAGTGACCTCGCGTGGAGACACGCTTACTCCCTCGCGCTCAATGCCGTGGTCACCACCTAACAGCAGATGGCAGGGGTGAGAAAGGGTGGGGGAAAGCGTCTGTTGGACGAGGCAGACTTGCAGAGCCAATGACTCCAGTCGTCCCAATGAGCCTTTGGGTTTGTTCAGGTTGTCTATCTTGGCTTGAATGATGGGGCTCAAGGCCTCGTCAGGTTTTTCAATATGGAATGTTTTCATCATGATTTCTAACTTGTTACCCTTTTATTTTCATGGAAATTCCACTGACCATCAGAAACACTTCATCAGCCTTGGAGGCAACATATTGGTTTATCCATCCCTGCAGGTCGGTAAAACGGCGTTGGATGGCATCGGTGCTCACTCCTCCTGAACCAATCTCGTTGGTTACAAAGATAAAGGTTGCTTCTTGGCTTGTAAAACGGTCGAACTCAGCTTTGATGGATTCCAGTGCATCGGCAACTGACGGCTGTTCTGCGTCGGCTTTGCTTTGGTCAAAAAAGAAGTTGGTACACCAGAGCGTGATACAGTCAATGACAACCACTCGTCCAGTCAGATGGTGACGGCTGAGTGCTCGTTCTTCTTCTATATTGGTCCACTGAGCCCCCCGGCGTTCCTGATGTCTGAGGACGCGCTGACGGAACTCCTC
The DNA here is from genome assembly GCA_900318795.1 of uncultured Prevotellaceae bacterium. GTDB lineage: Bacteria > Bacteroidota > Bacteroidia > Bacteroidales > Bacteroidaceae > Prevotella. Next base: position 22,769 of record ONLU01000048.1, read on the forward strand.
GTCCCAGATGTGTGCTGTTGCCACGTAGACAGGATGCTCGCTCAAACTTAATGCCAACTGTTCGGCATACTGGCTTTTTCCTGAACGTTGGCCTCCAGTGATGAGTATTATTTTCTTCATTTCTTTTGCAAATTTAGGTATTTTTTACGAAAAAAAAGCGATTTAAGTCAAGAATTACAATTATTTTTATACTTTTCTTCCATTTTTTTTTGGAACTTATCATTTTTTTTACTTACTTTGCACCCAAATTTGAAAAAGTATAGAAAAATAGTATTTAATTTTAAACTAATTAGTTAGTAAAAATGAAAAAGTTTTTTTTGGTAATGGCTGCCGCTATGCTGACAGCTTCTGCAAGTGCCCAGAGAACTGCTGTTACAGCAAACAAGGCACAAGACAATTGGTACATCGGTATTAATGCAGGTGCTGCAACTCCGATGCAGAAGTTTGGTGACAAGGGTTTCATGAAGGGCATTGCTCCTAAGGCCGGTCTCCGCATTGGTAAGAATCTGACTACTGTATTCGGAATCGCCCTTGATGCAGATTTCTATCTTGGTTCTAAGACTGACTCTAAGTCTATGATGGGAAGCAAGACTTTCCTGAATTCTTTGAACCTTGACGTGATGGCCACTTTCAACCTGATGAACGCATTTGCAGGTTACAAGGGTGAGCCCCGCACCTTCGAGATGATTGCTCTTGCTGGTGGTGGTTGGGATCATCAGTTTGGTGTTTCTAAGGCTAACGGTCTGAACACTAAGTTCGCTTTGGACTTCGCTCTGAACCTGGGCGAGAAGAAAGCTTGGCAGGTATATCTGGAGCCCGCTGTAATCTTCGGCATGAAGAGCTGGGGTCTGCAGAATGCTATGGGTATCATCGAGCCCGTTAATGCAAAGTTCGATTCTCGTAACGGTCTGTTCCAGCTGAGCGCTGGTGTTAACTACAAGTTCGGTAACAGCAACGGTACTCACAACTTCAAGATTGAGGAGCTGCGCGACCAGGCTGAGATCGATGGTCTGAATGCAAAGATCAACGAGCTCCGTGCTGACAACAACGCTAAGGATGGTCAGCTCTCAGCTAAGGATCAGCAGATTGCTGACCTGAAGGCTAAGCTCGCTGCTTGCGAGGCTCGTCCTGTACAGGTTGTTGAGGAGAAGAAGGAGAACATCCTGCAGCCCATGGTTATCTTCCGTCAGGGCAAGAGCGCTATTGACGCTGCTCAGTATGCAAGCATCGAGATGGTTGCTAAGTACATGAAGAACCACAAGGACGCTAAGGTGATTGTTCGTGGCTTCGCTTCACCCGAGGGTAATGCAGAGCTGAACCAGAAGCTGTCTGAGAAGCGTGCTGAGGTTGTTAAGAACGCTCTGATCAAGAAGTACAAGATTGCCGCTGACCGCATCACTTGCGAGGGTCTGGGTGCTACCGATAAGATTTCTGAGGAGAACGACTTCAACCGTGTAGCTATGTTCATCGACACTACGAAGTAATTGTAACACTTAGATAACAAAAATTCCCCACAGATTTGGTTCTGTGGGGATTTTTTTGTACCTTTGAGCCCATCAAAACAATGATTACTAACTTGCAACTAAAAATGAAGATAAAACTATTGTCTGTATTTTTGCTGTTCAGCCTGTTCGCTATAGGACAGGAAAGACGTGAGATTAATTTGAAAACGTGGGAGTTTTCACGGGACAACAGAATGTGGGTTCAGGTACAGATTCCTCACGACTGGGCTATTGGAGGACCTTTCGACAAGAAATGGGACTTGCAGCGTGTGGCTATCACACAGAATGGTGAGACAGAAGCTACGGAGAAGTCAGGACGTTCAGGAGCTTTACCTTGGATAGGCGAAGGCTGGTATCGTACGACGGTCGAGATTCCCCAGGGTTATGAGGCCGGAGAACTGGTATTCGACGGAGCAATGGCTGAGCCGCGGGTCAGTGTTAATGGCCAAGAGGCAGGCTATTGGGCCTATGGGTATAATGCCTTCCGTGTGGACGTGACTCCTTTCTTGAAGAAGCAACCTACGTCAATTACCTCCGAGCTGGATATCAGCGTTCATTTGCAGAACGTGGAAGAGAGTTCGCGCTGGTATCCTGGCGCAGGATTGTATCGTCCTGTCAAATTGGTGCTGACAAAGAAGACGCATATTGACGACTGGAGCGTCTTTGCCCGTACCATGACTATTGGTAAGGACGAGGCTGTTGTCGAGGTGGAGGCTCGTGTGGTTAACCCCGTGAAGGGGGCTGCACAGTTTTTCCTGAAGGCTCCCGATGGCGTGATGATAGCCTCGAGTGGTGACACTCGCATTGAAGACGACGGAATGGTGTATGCCAAGTTCAAAATAAAGAATCCTAAGCTGTGGTCGCCTGAGACACCTTCTTTATATGAGTTGAAGGTGGATGTCTATAAGGAACATTATGAAGTGCTTGATAGTAAGACCATCAAGACCGGTATCCGTACCATCCGTGTGTCACGTGAGGGTGGCTTCCAATTGAATGGTCAGACGCGCAAGATTAAAGGTGTCTGCCTGCATCATGACTTAGGTCCCTTGGGCGCTGCTATCAACAAGTCGGCCCTTATCCGCCAGATTCGTGCCTTGAAGGAAATGGGCTGTGACGCTATTCGCACGTCGCACAACATGCCTTCAACCATGCAGATGGAAATATGCGACTCCATGGGTATGATGGTCATGGCAGAGTCGTTCGATATGTGGATATATCCCAAGTGTAAGAATGGCTATGCGCGTTTCTTCAAGGAATGGGCCTTGAAAGACATGACCAATCTGGTGTTAAACCATCGTAACCATCCCTCTATTGTAATGTGGTCTATTGGAAATGAGATTCCAGAACAGTGGAGCGAGGAAGGACGGCAGGTCAGCATCCAGTTGCAGGGACTGTGTCATTCGTTAGACCCCACACGTCCTGTGACACAAGGCATGGATCGTGCTGAGGCCGCATTGAAGAGTGGATTTGCCCAAGCGATGGAAGTGCCGGGATTCAACTATCGCGTTCATAAGTACGAGAATAACATCCGTCAGTTGCCACAAGGTTTCCTGTTAGGTTCGGAAACAGCTTCTACTGTATCGTCGCGGGGTGTCTATAAGTATCCTGTCAAGGAAACCGATTATTCGGAGTTTGCATCCTATTCACCCAACTATGACCCTACAGCCATTCAGAGAGCCGACGGACAATGCTCGTCGTACGATGTAGAGTGGTGTCCGTGGTCCAATCTGCCTGATGATGACTGGCGTTGTCAGGACGATTTCCCCTGGGTGATTGGCGAGTTTGTATGGACGGGCTACGACTATTTAGGCGAACCCACACCATACGACGAATACTGGCCTTCACGCTCCAGCTATTTTGGCATCTGCGACTTGGCAGGCCTGCCCAAGGACCGCTACTATCTGTATAAGAGCCATTGGAACAAGCAAGAGCATACAGTACACCTGTTGCCTCACTGGACTTGGCCAGACCGTAAGGGCAAAGTGACACCAGTCTACTGCTATACGGACGGAGTGGAGGGTGAACTCTTCGTCAATGGCAAGAGTCAGGGACGTGTTCGCAAGAACCCGGCAGAACGGCTTGACCGTTATCGCCTGCGCTGGAATGATGTGAAATATGAACCAGGAGAGGTCAAGGTCATTGTCTACGATGAACAAGGACGCAAGATAGGTGAGGATGTGCGCCATACGGCAGGCAAACCTGTCGAGTTGGTGGCCCAGCCAGAGACCAATGAGTACAAGGCAGATGGCGAAGATTTGATCTATGTCCGCATCCATGTGAATGACAAGCAAGGAGTTGCCGTTCCCACTTGCCAGGATGCCCTGACATTCACAGTTGGTGGTGAGGCCCGTTTCGAGGCTGTCTGCAATGGTGATGCCACCTCGCTGGAATCGTTTAGGCAGCCTCGTATGAAACTCTTCAATGGCGAGCTGGTGGTTATCCTGCGACCCACCACAAAGGCAGGAAAGGTTACGTTAACGGTGAAAGACCAGAGAGGACGCCTGAAACCAGCGGTACTCCATCTGGAAACGAAATAATTTTTATTGACCGATGAAAAGAATCCTTGCATTTTTGATAGGTGTCTGTGTGGTGTCCGCTGTCAAGGCTCAGCAATCCTTCTGGTTGGGGGCCGACATCAGTGGTACCACCGAGTTGGAGGCTCGTGGCTGTCAATTGCGTAACACCCAGGGCGAACCCCGCGAGAATACAGCCTTGATGCGTGAGTTAGGGCTTAATGCCGTACGATTAAGGGTCTGGGTCAATCCTGTGGAGCATGGAGGGTTCTGCAACAAAGAGGATGTGGTGCGAATGGCCCTACGGGCAAAGAACTGGGGCATGGCTTTGATGATAGACTTCCATTATAGCGACTGGTGGGCAGACCCGGGTCACCAGAATATTCCAGCCCAATGGAAACAGATGACCTACAAGGAAATGAAGAAGGCACTTTATGACCATACTCACGACGTGCTGGCAGCCATTCGGAAGGCTGGGGTAGAGGTGCGTTGGGTACAGGTGGGCAACGAGACCACTCATGGCTTCCTCTGGCCTGTAGGACGTGCCGAGGACAATATGCAACAGTATGCTGCACTTACCGATGCAGGCTACCAGGCTGTCAAGTCCGTCTATCCCAAGGCAGAGGTCATTATCCATCTGGATGGAGGGTGCGACCCCAGGCGTTACGACTTTATCTTCGATGGCCTGATACGTTATAAAGCCCGTTTCGACATGATTGGCCTGAGTGTCTATCCCTATTGGGACATCAAGGGCAACCTCACCAAGTCATGGCAGGAAACCGTCGAGAAGTTCACCGCTAACATCAATCGCATGTGGCAGAAATACCACAAGCCCCTGATGGTGGTAGAGACAGGCGCCGAGGCCAAGAAGCCCGTTGAGGGCAAACAGATCATGGCAGCCATTATTGATGCGTCAAGAAACAAGACAAACGGCCATTGCAAAGGCGTCTTCTACTGGGCTCCCGAACTGGAGGGCCCGTATCCCTTAGGAGCCTTTCAGGACGGCAAGCCCACAGCCATCATGGAAGCCTTCACCGAAGCCTCGCGGTAGTTGTTATTTGATAGTAAATGACTTTACAGGGGTCAGTCTTGGGGTTCTAAATACAAAGCTAAGTGCACAGAAGAAGGGGTCTACTGTGCACTCATTTTTTATGCAATATGCCATATTGGCATCTATCGTTTTTGTTTAAGTCAATTTTCTGTATTTGCCTTTGTTTTCTCCTGAACGGATTTTTTCAGCAAGACCGTCATCTTGCAAACGCTTTAGGCGGCTACATCCACTACCAGGGCTATTTAGGCTGAAACACCTGATCACATCGTCCATCGTGAAGATGTCAGGCAAATTCATATAGGCCTGCTTGGTTCGGGAATGATGTTTATGTGAAGAAGTCTGGTTGATGGCTTGATTATCATAGAACTTCTCAGCCACTGGCCCAACGAAAAAACGCTGGAAAGCAAACTGAGCATTCACTATTAGCTGGCATAGTTTCCAGTCCGTCTTGTCTAATTTAAAGCCTGCACCAGGCTTCCAACGACCATTGTCAAGGGTCATCTGGTCCCAATGTCTGCTGACGATAAAGGGTATTGCATAGTTGATACCATGCCAAGCGCAACGCTTCAGCAGGTCTTCATCAATCTGTGAGTCATCTTCTTGTGCATCTTGCATTCTGTTGTTTGTCCATTGATATAGTTTATCAGAAAGCATCTTGACAGGAATCTCCCCCTTAGTGCTGTCCAATTTATATGCCCACTCCTTGAGTTCTTTGTCACGCTGGACATCCTTGTCTGTATAGGGACGATTCTCTATCATCTCGAAATTAGTATAAGCCATAGGAACAATCGTCAGGCGGAAATTCAGTCCTGTGTTGTAGGTATCCACATTCACCTGCTTGTCCAATGCATACTGAGTACCAGTATATACGCAATTCATATATACCCTTAATTCCGCAACACTTTGATTTAACTTTATTTATAAGTACCTGAGCAACAAAAAGTTGCTCAGGATTTTGCCATGTCAGATTTTTCACCTATCTTA
>ONLU01000016.1 GCA_900318795.1 uncultured Prevotellaceae bacterium
TAAGATAGGTGAAAAATCTGACATGGCAAAATCCTGAGCAACTTTTTGTTGCTCAGGTACTTATAAAATAAGTTAAACTAAAATGCTGCGGAATTTAGGATTTACAAACATCTCCGCTATTTTTTAGTGGACACTAGTGACTCAATATATAAATATGTAACCATGTAATTGGGTTTTTCAATTCTTTTTCATACCTTTGTAGCATCAAACAATAATGAATATATGAAAAGAAAACAAATTACATTTGCTACAATGTATGTGACGTTTATCTAATAAATAAGACATGAAGAAGTTATTTGTATTTATCTTATCTTTGGCCTCTATCAATATCTTTGGTGAAACCTATGTTACTTATAGTACTCAGATAGGAGACATTTATTATACTTTAAATAGTTATCTATCAACGGCTACTGTATCGTGGCTATATCAAGTCTCGGGTCCAGGGGGAGAGTCGTGGCATGCGCCCATTTATCAGGGAGATATTGCTATTCCCGAAGAGGTCGTATTCGAAGGTCATGTGTATCAAGTAAAGAATATTGATTTACATGCTTTTAATGCATGCAAGTATAAAGAGAATGCTTTGGAGTCTCTGACTATACCAGCTAGCATTACCTCCATACATGGTGAAGCAATAGTATCAGAAGGTAATGAGTTATGTTTTAAAAAAATGAGTATCCCAAGTTGGGATTGGTGGTTCGAGATAGCACCAACCAGAAAAGGCCGGTATTCTCATTTTTGGGCGCTTGACGAAGTAGATGATTTCATAGGAGTTGCTGACCACCTGTTTGTTGGAGGTGTGGAATGTGACCTTAGTAATTTTGTTTTCCCACAAGATAAAACCATTGTACCTAGGAACACTTTCCGGGCTGTCAAAAAATTGAAACAAATCACTTTGCCCAACACATTGAAAGCAATTGGAGACTATGCCTTCTATAACGCTGGTCTCACCTCAATTGAGATTCCCTCAGGCGTGGATAGCATCGGAGAGATGGCTTTTGCTCTATGTACAGAAATAAAGGAAATTGTCATCCCCGACCAAGTCAGGCATTTGGGTACCGGTGTGTTTTGTGGCTGCATGAATTTATCATCATTAACGATAGGCCGAAATTGGGATCAACAAAATAATTTGTTTGATGGAATATATCCCGGTGGTGGCACTCCACCACTAAAAGTTATCGTCTCAAAAATAACTGAGCCTATCAATTTTAATCCGTATTTCTTTGATTATTATATATATAACGAAGCCACACTCTATGTTCCTATAGGAACCAAAGATGCCTATCTCCAATGTGAAGGGTGGAATCGATTTAAGAACATTGTTGAGGGTGAACCTGACGACACCCAGTATACAGGGATAGTCGTTCCTAAGGATAAAAGACAGGACACAAGAGTTTTCACCTTAGACGGAAAAGTCGTAAAAGATAAAATTATGAAACCAGGCGTGTATATAAAGAACGGAAAAAAATATATTTCAAACTGATATTAAAAGAACCTCATCTCGAATATTTTATAAAGGAACTTCATGCTGATCATCAGTGGATTGGTGTAGATACCATTCTCGCGACAGCCGCGAACATCGTCCTCTATGAGTTGGAGCCGGCTCTTCACATTGCGAGTGCTGGCACCACCAGTTCGCATCGTCACGAAATCTATGGGCAGGTACTTGGCTCGAATCTTATGTACCATAAACAGGCGCACCATCATTTCATAGTCTGAACCGATAGCATAGTCGGTCTTGTAGAGCCCTGCTTTCTCATAGACGCTGCGACGGCAATAGAACGACGGATGGGCAGGCATAAATCCAAAACGGAGCCACATCGGACGGAAGGGCTTTGAACTGTAATAGCGCACGATTTTGTCTGGTTCGCCGTCGTGTATGAAATGTATGTCACCATATACTGCATCAATGTTTGGGTCGTCAAAATTAACCACCATTCGTTCTATCACATCATCGCCCGTAAAATAGTCGTCAGAGTTTAGAATGCCTACTATGTCCCCTGTAGCCATCCGTATTCCTTTATTCATGGCGTCATAGATGCCACCGTCCTTTTCTGATACCCACTTCAGACGACCACTAAACTGTGGCTCATACTGCCGGATGACATCCTTCGTGTTATCCGTTGAGGAGCCATCTACCACAATATACTCAATATCCGGGTAGGTCTGCTTGAGAACAGACTTCATGGTATCGCCCAATGTTCGGGCACTATTATATGTTGCAGTTACTATAGAAACTTTCACTAAGCGTGCTTTTCTATTAAAACGTAATACCATCTATATTTATTGCAGCTACCACCACATTTTCTCCACCTCACCGTCGTAGACGATGGGGCCGTTCCAACCGTTGCTGCGACAGACACCGGCGATGACTTGCTGGGCTTCGGGGTCGATGAGGCGCTCGCCCTTGCGCATCTCGTAGTACTTCTTACGCCCCAGGCGGTGAATCAACTGGAAGCGGACGTTGCGCTCCATATAGCCGGGCATCTCGTGAAACATCTGCGTAAAGCCGCGCTTCATCATGACGACACGGCGCTCGCGATACATCTCACACTGACCGGCGCCCATCTTGGGATTCAACGGATTGACCATCGTCAGCGTCGGGCGCTCACGATTGGCATAGCGGCCTACCTGCCAACGCAGACACTGCTCGTGCTGCGGGCAACGGTCGATGAAACACTTCAAGTAGTTGTCAGCCATTTTGCGGAATTCCTGTTCCTCTGTGGTGAATGTTGATTTACTATCCATTTTGATTGCTATTTATGTATCTACATGCAAAGGTAGTTAAAAAAAATGAGAAAACCAAGTAGAAAGATAATAAAAATAGCCAAAAAATGGTTAACTCTTCACTATTCTATTTAACATGCGTAATATCAATGGATTAAGTAGTGCATAGAGTACTCTTATCTATTCACCGTCTCTTCACTTCAAAAAGACGGGTTCCACGAGTGGTTCCCATAGGTGGAAACATATAGTTCCATACGGGGGAACGACTAGTTCCAAGCGAGGGAACAGGCTGTTACCTTGTCGGAAATGAAGCGGGAACAAATTTGGAAAAGTTTTAAGGAGGCAGAAATTTAGCAAAGATGGATGTAAAGGAAAATACGAAAAGTGAAGGGTAAGTGAATAGTTTGAAGCCAACTATTCACTCTTTAAGAGTCTGGTTTTAAGAATGTTAATATAAAAAGTGAAGAGTTAGACTATTTTTTAAGGAAAATTTGGCAGAATGAAAACTTTTTCGTATCTTTGCACTTAAAGAAACTAAAAGCACTAATTCAAAGAGAATGAGCAAAATCACGATCATCAAGATTTACAAGCAGATAGAAGGTCTAAGGCTGATTACATTACAGGAATTGGCTGACTACATCCGTACAGGAAAATATCATGAGACAGTCGATAAGTTCAGGAAATTCTACCCGTTGTTTGTCGGAACAAGCACCGACAGGTATGGCAATCTGGATGTCGACTCCGAAATCGTGAGGGCGTTGCCTCGCATCTGCTTTGCCCTGGAGCAATCCAACAGAAACCGCGAACGGGTGACGAAAGCCTATACGGGTCTGGTGTTGCTGGAAGTCAACAACCTGACAAGTCGCGACGAGGCGGAGGCCGTCAGACGCGGAGCGGCCGAGATGCCCCAGACGCTGATGACCTTTGTCGGAGCCGAGGGGCTGTCGGTGAAGATTGTCTGCCGTGGCGAATTGTTCCCAGACGAGGGAGGCGGACTGCCTACGGACAACCAGCAGATTCAGGACTTCCACGAGAACCTGTACGAACGGGCACGGCTGATATACAACGGACAGTTAGGAGTCACCGTCGAGAAACTGGAACCGCTCACCGCCCGTGTCTGCCACATGAGCAGTGACCCGGGAATCGTGTACAACCCAACAGCCACGTGCATCTACGCCCGTCCCGAAAAGCCCAGCCAGACGACCTTGCGCAATACGACGTCACTGGAGATGACGGACGGCGAAAAGGGGTACGAGCGCTATCGCAACATGCACATCGCGTTCGAGTATAACCTTTCGAAAGCCTACGACGACACGGTCAGCATCGCAGACGATGAGGAGCGCCGGCATGCCACAATGAGCCGTCTGGCACAATACTGCGTGGAAACGGGCCTGCCGATGGGTGTAGCCATGCGCCAAGCCATGATGCACTCACGGTTCTGGGAGGAGCAGGACCTGGTGAAGAAAGTGTTCGAGAACACCTACAGCGACATGCACATGACGCAGTACATGAAGAAAAAAGGCATCCAACGCACGAAGAACATACCACCCGAGACGCTGATGATTATGCGTGTGAACATCTTCCTGCAGTCGAACTACGAGTTGCGCAAGAACGTGATGCGAGGCGTGGCAGAATACCGGTTCAGGACGGGCATCGGGTTCTCGTTCCAAGACTTGACGGAAGAGGCCCGCAACTCCATCACCATGAGGGCTTTGGAGCAGGGCATACGCTGCTGGGACAAGGATATACGCCGCTATGTCAACTCAGACGACATCGAGCACTACGACCCCATGAACGAATTTCTGGAGAACCTGCCACCATGGGACGGACACGACCGCGTGACCGCCTTGGCGCAACGAGTGCCGACGGAGTATGAAGCCTGGTCCCACCTGTTTCACGTCTGGATGCGCTCCATGGTGGCAATGTGGCAAGGCAAGGGCCAGCTGACAGGCAATGCCCTCGTACCCTTGCTGATAGGTCGTCAGGGGTGTGGCAAGAGTTCGTTCTGTCGCATCCTGCTGCCTCGCGACATGCGGGAATACTACAACGACCGCATCAACTTCAAGAACGAGCAGGACCTGAACCTGGGCCTGACCTCGTTTGCGCTCATCAACCTCGACGAGTTCGACAAGATTACACAACGCCAGCAGATCGTGCTGAAATACCTCGTATCGACAGCCGACCTGAAATACCGTCCGCCCTACGGAAAGGCCTATACCGCCAACCGCCGCTATGCCTCGTTCATCGGCACGACCAACGAGCAGAACCCGCTGGTCGACCCCACAGGCTCACGCCGTTTCATCTGCGTCAGCATCGACGGCGACATCGATTTCGAGACACCCGTTCAGTACGACCAGCTCTATGCCCAGCTGAAGCACGAGATACGAAAGGGCGAGCGCTACTGGCTGGACAAGGACGAGGAGCGCCAGCTGATGGAGCACAACCTGCAGTACCAGCGACTGAACGGACTGGGCGAGATGCTGATGAGCCTCATCCAGAAACCGCGCCCCGGTGAAAATGGTATATGGATGTCGCTGAAAGACCTCTCGGCACTGATTAAGCAGCACTTCCGCAACTATCAGGAAGACGAAGGCTCGTTCATCAAGATAGGCAGCTACCTACAGCGCCCCGAATACAAATTCGAGCGCAAGCACAGCAATACCGGCATGAAATATTGGGTAAAAATAAAGATATAATATGCCGTATTAGGGAAAAAAGTCGTATCTTTGCAACCCGTCAAGAGAATATGATAAAGTTTTTGGACTTAAAAGGCATTACTGATAAGTATGCTGACGAGATACAGCAGGCCGTCCAAGGGGTTATCAGCTCGGGCTGGTACCTGCAGGGCAAGGCGAACGCTGCCTTCGAGGAGCACTATGCCGAATACATTGGCACTCGCTACTGTGTGGGTGTGGCTAACGGACTGGACGCGCTGACATTGACGTACAGGGCATACATGGAAATGGGCATCATGCACGAGGGCGACGAGGTCATCGTGCCTGCCAACACCTATATTGCCTCTATTCTGGCTATCACGGAGAATGGTCTGAAGCCCGTGTTGGTTGAGCCTGACATCAATACCTTGGAGATGGACGACAGCCTCATCGAGCAACATATCACTTCGCGCACCCGCTCCATGATGACAGTGCACCTGTACGGCCGTTGTGCCTACACGGAGCGTATTGGTCGGCTATGCAAGAAATACAATCTGAAGCTGGTGGAGGACAATGCACAGGCTCATGGATGCCAATATATGGGCAAGAAGACGGGTTCGCTGGGCGATGCTGCCGGACACAGTTTCTACCCTACCAAGAACTTAGGGTCTTTGGGCGATGCCGGAGCCGTCACCACCAACGACAAGGAGCTGGCCGACTGCGTACGAGCCATTGCCAATTATGGTTCTGCGCGTAAATACGTCTTCAAATACAAGGGCCGCAACAGTCGTCTGGACGAAATCCAGGCTGCTATCCTCGATGTAAAGTTGCGCCATCTGGACGATGACAACCGCCATCGTCAGCAGATAGCCCACTACTATTACGAGCACTTGAACCATCCGCTCATCAGCATGCCCCGGCTGTTGGACGATGCACAGAACGTCTACCACACCTTCCCCATCCTTTGTGCAGAACGCGACCGCTTGCAGCAGCACCTGAAGGAACAGGGCATCCAAACACTCATCCACTACCCTATTCCACCCCACCATCAGGAGTGCTACAAAGAGTGGGCATCCTTGCATCTTCCCATCACAGAGCAGATTCACAATCAAGAACTTAGCCTACCTGTCAGTCCAACACTGACAATACAGGAAGTTCAAGAAATAGTCCAACAAATAAACCGTTTCCGGTAAAGCACATAAATATCTTGGAAAACACGCAATAAAAAGGGCCAATTGTCAGTTATTTATAATGTGTAACGACTACTGCGTATGATTATATATATACTTGGAGCATTTCTTTTAAGTTTACTTTGCGGGGGAATCTCTACGCCTCTTGTTCTTGACTTCTGCAAGAGGAAGCGGCTATACGACATTCCCAACGAACGCAAGGTACACAAAAACGCAACACCCCGGCTGGGAGGCATTACCTTCTTTCCCAGTATGCTGATTGCTTTCATCACGGTACTCTGGTTCTCGCCTGCCATTGTACAAGACACACTTTCCATTACCGTCTGGAGTGCCTTGTTCATGATGGGACTCATCATCATGTACTTCACGGGGATCATTGACGACTTGGTTGGCTTGAATGCCACGACGAAATTCACCGTTCAGATCATTACCGCCTGTCTGCTGACAAGCGGCGGATTGTACTTCAACAATCTTTACGGTCTATTCGGCATATATGAGATACCCTACTATATCGGTTTGCCACTGACCATCTTTATGATTGTCTTCATAGACAATGCCATTAACCTCATTGACGGCATAGACGGACTGGCAGCAAGCCTTTCCTTACTGGCTATGGCAGGATTCCTGGCATACTTCGTTTACTACGATGTCTTCATGAACACCTACAGCATACTGATTGCAGGGCTGATGGGAACCTTGATGGCATTTCTATACTTCAATATATACGGGAAACCAGAACGCAACACGAAGATTTTCATGGGAGACTCTGGCAGTCTGTCCTTAGGGTTCATCTTAGGATTCCTGACCGTCAAATGTGCCGCCAGCAACGACGTCATCTGGCCTACCACACGCCCTGAAGCAATTATCGTTCCCTGGACACTGCTCTTTGTTCCGATGGCTGATGTTGTCAGGGTAACAATACACCGTTTACGCTTTCACACCCCCTTGTTCAGGGCAGACAAGAACCACATCCACCATAAGCTGATGCGTGCCGGACTCACTCAGCATCAAGCCCTCGGCACCATCCTCCTGCTGGCTATCGGATTCATCGTTGTCAACAGTCTGCTCTATCTGGTCATATCGCCTACTTTTATTATAATAGTAGACATCCTGATCTATACGATAGTCAATGTCATCATCAACCGTAAGACACCTCACACTGCATGAAACGACTCCTTGACTTCTGTATAGCTGCCTGCTGTCTGCTGTTGTTCTCACCCTTGATAGTGATATGTTGGCTGACCATCAAGATTGGGGGCGGACCTGCTATCTATAAGCAGGAACGGATTGGGAGAAACGGCAAGCCTTTCTTCATCTACAAGTTTCGCAGCATGGTGGTAGACGCAGAAATAGAGGGTCATGAACTGCTTCAACAGGATAACGACCCGCGTCTGACCCGAATAGGCAGTTTCCTGCGTAAACACCATTTGGACGAGTTGCCTCAGCTATGGAATGTGCTGATAGGCGATATGGCCTTTGTTGGTCCACGGCCTGAGCGCAAATACTATATCGACCAGATTATGGAACGCGACCCGCGCTATGAACGGCTTTATGCCTTGCGGCCTGGCGTTACCAGCTATGCCACCTTGAAGAATGGCTACACCGACACTATTGACAAGATGCTGGTGCGGTTGGAAATGGACTTATACTATCTGGAACATCAATCGCTATGGATGGATGCCAAGATATTGTGGAAGACCTTTACCAACATTGTTTCTGGAAAAATTTTCTGAATATAGAATCATATTCCCAGGTGCGCCTTCATGTTTCCCGCCAAAGGCAAGCCAATCTTGACAAATAGGGATTTCCCCCACTGAGTTTAGGGGAAATCCTTTTCTTTGCTATCATATTCTTCGTAATTTTGCACCATGAAAATATCACTGATGTCGAACAATTAAAAATATAAACAAGTATGAAGAAGATGATGATAGCCCTGGTAGCCATGCTGACAATAGCAGCAACGGGCCATGCAATGAGCTACGAGCAGGCACGCAACGAGGCACTGTTCCTGACGGACAAGATGGCCTACGAGCTGAACCTGACCGACGAGCAGTACGAGGCTGCCTACGAAATCAATCTGGACTACCTGATGGGTGTTACCAGCTACGACGATGTCTATGCCACCTATTGGGAGCGTCGCAATCTGGACATGAGCTACGTGCTGCTGGAATGGCAGTGGCAGGCATTCTGTGCCGCCAGCTACTTCTACCGCCCACTCTACTGGGATGGTGGCTACTGGCACTTCGGCATCTATGCCCGCTATCCACACCGCGACTACTTCTACTTCGGACGTCCGGTCTTCTATGCCAGCTATCGCGGAGGTCATGCGTGGCACGTTATTGGCGGTCGCGGATATTACTACGGACGTCGCGAACACTTCCGCCCTGTAGCAGGACGCACCCACTTCGGTATGCTGGACCGCTGGAACCGTGGTGACTTCCGCAACCATCATCGCTATAGCGGAGGAGGCTCACGCTACAACAGCGGCTATCGCAACAGCTCGACCCGCTATACCGTAGGCAACAACCGTGGCAATTCTTACGGTCGCAGTTTAGGCAATCGCCGTACCACATACGAGAACAACCGCATGTACGGCAGCCGTCCTACAACAGCAACGGAACAGCGCCCCAGCTCACGCTACAGCAGTTCGTCCAGCTATGGCAACAGGACTAATGGCAGCGGAAGCTATCATGGCAGCGGTTCATTCGGTGGAAGCCGCAATAGTGGTTCATTCGGTGGAAGCCATAGCAGTGGTTCGTTTAGCGGAAGCCATGGCAGCGGTTCATTTAGCGGAAGCGGTCGTAGCAGTGCTTCATTCGGTGGAAGCCACAGCAGTGGTTCATTTAGTGGAAGCCGCAGTAGCGGTTCATTCGGCGGCGGACACAGCAGTGGTTCATTCGGCGGAAGCCGCAGTAGCGGTTCTTTCAGCGGAGGTCACAGCAGCAGCGGAGGCCGCTCGTTCGGAGGACATCGTTAAGATGCGTACCTCAGCGTTCATCATCCGCTGGACCTCACGCATTGTACACTGGGCATAGACCGCTAAAACAGCTTTATTGATAATTCCATGTCCCACGGCCACCACCCGCTTTCCCGGGTAGGTGGCCGTCATATTTATCAGAAAGGAGCGCGCCCGTTCGAGCAAAGCCTCTTCCGACTCAATGTCATCGGGCCACACCTCGTTGCGCAGATCAGGGATGAAGCGTCCGGTAAACGAGCCCCAATCGCGCTCACGCAGCAATGGTGTAGTCACAACGGGCAGTCCGTGCGGTTCAGCAATGACCTCAGCCGTCTGAATGGCTCGATGAAGGTCGCTGGCAACTATTGCATCCAACGGCTCTGAAGCCAGGCGTTGGGCAACCTGTTCTGCCTGTTCCCTACCCCGTTGGTTCAGTTCTCCTTGTGTTTGTCCCTGCATGATTTGGCGGGCATTGTCGACAGTCTCGCCGTGCCTCACCAGAAAAATTGTCGTCTCCATTTTTGCAAAAGTACGAAATAATTCGTACTTTTGCAAAAAAATCAAAGAAAAACGTTATGAAGATATTCCAGAGTTCCATCTTCCGCGCCCTGACCGCTATTGTGGTGGGAGCATTGCTCGTCAAGTATCCTGACGACGGAGTCACGTGGATAACAAGAGCCATCGGTGCACTATTCTTGTTGTCTGGTATTATTGCACTGATAGCCTATTGGCAGGCAAGACGTCACGCAGGCGAATTCACCATTACCGATCAGGAGGGACGCCTCATCAGTGGCAGCCAACCTACATTTCCCATTGTGGGCGCAGGAAGCGTGATTCTGGGTTTGGTACTGACACTATCGCCCCATGCCTTCATCCATGGACTGATGTATATGTTGGCTGCTATACTGATTATGGGTGGTATCACTCAACTGGTCAGTCTGGTGGCAGCTCGCCGTATGGGCAGTGTACCTTTTGGCTACTGGATAGCTCCGTCTGTCATTCTGCTCATTGGAATATACGTAGTATTAATGCCTATGGAGACAGCGGAATTGCCTCTGATCATTCTTGGCTGGTGCTCCATTCTTTATGGTGTCATAGAACTGATTAACGCCTTGAAGATTTACAACTTGCGCAAGGGAACCGAGCAGCTGCGTGTAGAGAAGGATGAGCCCGTCGCCGAGGAGATCAGCTCGGAACTGGGCACTGGGCAGAACAAAACCCCAGAGTTAACTCAAAATACCGATTGAGTCAACTCATTTCGTCATTCGAGTTTGCTCAAGGTTTTTGCGGTTCCACCTTCATCAAGAGGATTCCAATCAGAATCCAAATGATTTCGCGGAATCGGCAGATGATGCTGACAAAGATGCCAAGGGCAGCAGAGAGTCCCAACGCGGCAATAGACAGCACGAAGCCACCCTCTTGTACCCCCAACTGCATGGGCAGGAAGCCGATGAGGTTGGCGAAAAGCGTGGTGAAAGCAACAATCAGGATGCTGTGCAGATAGGTAATCATTATGCCCGAGAAGCCTCCACCATTGTCAATGCCGAACAGCAAAAGCATAAACAACACCTCAGAACTCTGAACCACACGAGAGAAGAACTCCAGAAAGAGGCTGCTGTAGAAAGCCTGTTTGTCCTGACCATGCAATGAAGCAATCTGCATATCAATATTATGCATTGCCTCTGCGTGCCGTTCAGAGAAACGCGTACTCCATCCTTTCAGTCCAGGAATCTTACCTATCCAGCGGATGGTCTTCACCACGAGTCCCTTGCGATAGCCTCTTGAAAACAGATAGAAGGCAACAAGACAGAACACGATGATGATGCCCAGAATAGTACCGATGGCTGTAGTCATCGGCATATCTCCTACGGCCACCAGAGCCAGATAGATGAAGATGGAAACAAACCAAAAGATGAAGTGTCCGAAGAAATGCATCATAGCATACAGTATCACGCTGGAAGTGGCGTGCTGGTTGTCGATGTACTTCGACAGTTCCATGATGCGATAAGGCTCACCCCCCAAACCGCCTACAGGCGTCGCATAGTTTAGGGCATAGCCGCTGATAGTCAGTCTATAGATGGTTGCAAAGCTGACAGGCGGCACACCTCCTACATTTCCCTTGATGATACACCACCATGCCCAGGCATTGATACCATAGATCAGAATCCACACACCAATGATGGGTATCAGCCAATAGCCTGCGTGGCACAGATGCTGCCACAGTTCGACAAAACTGACATCAAAGGTGAACAACATCACTACCACAGCAGCTACACCGAGGAAGAAAAACAAGTTGTTGAGGCGTTGTTTAGTCCAGGTCATGAGAAGTGAAACGTGAGAGATTAGGGATTAGAGGTTGGAGGCTATACGACGACAGAAAGTCTCATGGCGCTGATTGACATAGCAGGCCAGCAGACCCATGCCGAAAATCTCGAACACGAAGTAGCAGGCTGGTACGTCAAGCAGACACAACAGGAAGAGCCAAAAAGAACGGAAATTGAAGGTAAGCAGTCCGTTCCAGAAGATGACAGGACGCGAAGCCTTGAGGAATTCCTGACGCACGGAATCGGGTATTTGGTCAGAGCTACCATACTTCTGACGCATACGGGCCATCAGGTTCTGGAACGCAGGAGTGTCCTTCTCCTGATTCTTGGTATAGCCGATATACGACTTCTGGAAAGCACGTTCCACCCAAGGTGTCGAGGCATCCATCTGGTCGTAAATTTCCTGCTGACGACGAGAATTGTCGAGTTCGCTGCCTTTCTCGCCTTTCAGGAAGAACAGGTGTACCTGTATATAATAGTCAGCCAGCCGCTGCTGACCAGAGATACCCACGAAGCCCGATATGCAACTCAGCACCAGGACTACGCCAGTGGCAATGAGGACGTTCTGATAGGTGTCAGGAATGCCCAGCCACGAGAACTCGATAGTGTGATGCTGATAGAAGCGATAGACCATTCCCAGGTAGATGGGAACGAACCATACGAAGCCTGCCGCCCCGTCGAGGATACGCCCCAGGGGGCTCTTCTTGCCTGTCAAACGGGCCAACTGGCCGTCGGTACAGTCAAGGATATCTGCCACCATCAGCATAAAGACGGCCACAAGATTCATGCCCAAGCCCCACCAGCCTGAATAGTAATAGCTGCCGGTGGCAAAGAAGACGGTGCTGGCAGCACCGATAATCATCGACCAGATGGTAACGGTGTTGGGATGAATGTCGAACTTGGCAAAGGCCAGCGCGCAATAATAGCAGAAAGGACGGATGACATGGAGGTCAAGCCAGTCTTCAGTCTCTGACGACTTTAATGATGCTTTGAAATTCTGATCCATTTACAATAATTCTTTTGGCATGAGCTGCTGGGCACGCTCAAAGTCCTCAGGAGTGTCTAACTCATAGGAGAAATAGCTGGTGGTGTCAACCACACGGAAGGTATGACCCTGAGGTATCAGCCGTTCGAAGGCCCGCTCGTAGAAGACATCTATCAACCCTTCCTGCTCTATCATCTGCTGAAGTTCGTGATAGATGGCTTCGCTGTAGTCGGCAGTCATTTTCTCAATGCCCACAGACTCGCCGATGGCATCTTGAATACTGCACACCTTGCTAATCTCGGTGATGCGTCCGTCTGCATCGACAATGACCTTGATTTCCTCTTCGCCACACTCGTGACGGTTGAGTGCCAAAGCAGACTCTGGTTCTCGGGCAATACGCACTACGGCAGCCGGGTCGCACAGGATGTCGCTGTCCATCAGCAGGAACTCCTTGCCGCGCACCACCTGCATGGACAGCCACAGCGAGAAGATATTATTGTTGTGCTCATAGTCGGCATTGTGGATGAAGGTGATATCAAGCTGGGGAAAATGAGTTGTAAGAAAGTCACGTATCATCTCACTCAGATAACCTGTTACCACTACGAACTGGCTGATTCCGGCCTGCTGCATAGCACATACGGTGCGTTCCAACAACGTGCGTCCGCCCACCTGCAGCAAGCACTTGGGCTTGGTATCAGTCAATGGGCGCAGGCGCTTGGCCATACCTGCCGCTAAGATGACTCCAATCATACAAATCTACAATTTGACGATTAACTATTTACCATTATAAACACGCAGGATGGTATCAACGACAGTCTGGGTCTGTTCCTTACGGCCCAGTGTGATACGCAGACAAGACTCCAGACCCTTGTCGCCCATGAACTTGATCTTGTAATCCTGAATCTTCAGGGCCTCCATCAGCCTGTCCTTGATTTCGACAGGATACTTGATAAGGATGAAATTGGCAACAGACTTGTAAACCTTGAAGCCGGGCAGCGAGCCCAGTTCCTTCTTATACAACTGGCGTCCCCACTCCATGTCGTCGGCCACATGACGATAGTGCTCATCGCTGTCGAGAGCAGCCAGCGCCACAGCCTCCGAGAAGCGGTTGTAGCCCAGATACTTGTTACAGTAGCTCAGGAACTGATCGTGTCCGGCACCGATAAAGCCGAAGCCACAACGAAGACCAGGCAGACCGTAGAACTTAGACAAGGTACGCGAAATAATCAGGTTGTTATACTTGTTAACCAACGGAGCGATATAGCCCGTATCCATATTCATGAAACTGGCATAGGCCTCATCTATCAGTACCATGGTATCGCTGGGGATATTCTCCATGATACGTCCAATCTCCTCGCTGCTCAGGCTATTACCCGTGGGGTTGTTGGGCGATGCCAACAGCAGCATGCGGGGGTGAACGCGGTTGGTGTACTCAATGACCTCGTCGACATCATAGGCGAAGGTATCCTCCAACTCATGCAGGGGATACATCTCGAAAGTACCGCCACACTCGCTGGCCACACGATTGTAGTACCACCACGAGAACTCTGGGATGAGAATCTTCTTGTTGTCACCCTTCATCAGGAAGTAGTGAATGGCATTCTTCAGCATGTCCTCGCCGCCATAGGTCAGCAAGACCTGTTCCTCAGGCACATTGTAGATTTCGCTCAAACGGACACTAATAACACTCTTTTTGCCCTGATCATAGATACGGGTATAGAAGCAGAGGTCCTTGGGATTGAAATTTTTTATCGCATCAACAACTTTCTGACTGGGTTCAAAATTAAACTCGTTTCTATCGAGATAATTCATCTGTTTTTCCATTTCTTCTTTAATTTTTGCAAAATTTGGGTGCAAAGGTACGAAGAAACGAGCGAAAAACCAAATTAATTACCTTTTTTTATACATTTGTGACGATACCCTCGATGTATGTTTTCAGGATGTGGATACCTGTTTTATTCTCATGTCCCCAAGGGATGATGAGGTCTGCAAATTTCTTGGTGGGTTCTATGAATTGGTCATGCATAGGTTTGAGCACTTTCTCATAGCGGTCGAGCACCATGTCTACCGTACGTCCACGCTCCACCACATCGCGCCGGATATTGCGTATGAGGCGGGTGTCGGCATCCGTATCCACGAATATTTTCAAGTCCATCATGTCACGAAGTTTCTTATAGTGTAGCGTCATGATGCCCTCTAGGATAATGACAGGTTTGGGCTCCACATGAATGGTTTCCGGCAGACGATTGGAGATGACATACGAGTAGGTCGGCTGTTCGACAGCCTGACCGTTCTTCAGCATCTTGATGTGCTCGGTCAGCAGTTTCCAGTCAAAGGCGTCAGGGTGGTCGAAATTGATAGCTTTACGCTCTTCGTCCGTCATTCCCGTCGTATCGTTATAGTAGGAGTCCAGAGGTACTATGGCTGCACAATGCTTGGGCAGCACCTTGGTGATTTGCTTGACGACGGTAGTCTTTCCTGAACCTGTTCCGCCGGCGATTCCGATAATAGTCATTTTCTTAAATTGCGTCTTATTGGGATGTCATTTTCTTTCTTTCATCAGATAGATTACTGTAGGCAGGTGGTCACTATAGCCATCGAGCCACACGCCACCAGCATGTGTTCGCTTGATATTGCCTTTGTACTGTCCCTCCGTCTGGAACAAATAGTCCCTGCGGAATATCTGATTTTGTCTGAATTTCAATGTATTATAGTCATTCTGGCCTTCCTGATGCAACAAATTGTAGTTCACGACAATCTGGTCGAACAAGTTCCAGGCTCCATCATACATCAGCGTACCCGTTCCACTATCATGAACCTTCCACCAGGGATTGTAGAGTTCGCCGGGCTTCACATCCTTTATTTCGCGTTTGGCGCCCAGGCACACGGACATCGAACGGTCACGCGGATCGTCGTTCATATCGCCCATGATGATAATCTTCACCTGAGGGTCTTCTTTCTGCAGCGATTCTTTCAGCGCCTTTACCTGCTTGCCTGCAAGCTCTCGGTAATAGGAAGTTGTTCCACGACTGGGCCAGTGGCAGACAATCACCGTCACATGTTCGCCAGCCAGCGTACCACTGACCGTAAGGAAGCCACGCGTTGCGTGTCCCTTGTCCTTTTCCAGGTCGTAGACATAAGGGACCAGTCGCACACTACGCACCTTGAAGAGTGCCGGATTATAGAGCAGACCGCAGTCCACACCTCGACGGTCAGGACCTTCCACATGACAGAACTTGAAGTTGCGCTTCTTCAGCTTCGGCTGTTCACAAAGATCCTGCAGACAATGCCTGTTCTCCACCTCACTGACGCCAATGACGGCACAACCGACATCAGGCAGGACGTCAGTACCCATTTCAGACAACACGGTAGACATGTTGTGCAGCTTATGCTGATACTTCATTTCCGTCCACTTGTTCCGTCCGTCAGGCAGATATTCATAGTCGTTCTTGCCCTCATCGTGCTTGGTATCAAACAAGTTTTCCAAATTGTAGAAGCCTACTCCGTAGATGCTATAGCGCTGTGCCTGCAAGGGTGCGAGTCCCAATGCCAAAAGCATGATTAGTAATGATAGTTTCTTTCGCATTTTTGATTGGTTTTATGTTATTAACCGCAAAGATACGAATTATTTTTCTAAAAAAGAATATTTGGGAAGGAAATTTTATGCCGACTAAAAAAAATATATGTTTAAGCATTGCATCTCATTTTTTTTTCGTACCTTTGTGCCAAACTATAATATTAACACATCACAATTATGCAAAAAAAGCTGAAACTCATTGTGATAGCCTTATGCTTCGCATCTTCGGCATTTGCCCAGTCGACAAACGGAACAGTGGTAGACAATCTGGGAGAACCGATTGTCGGCGCCATTGTGACCGTAGAAGGCAGCAACGTCTCTACGACTACCGACATCAACGGCAACTACCGCATTGCAGCTCCAAAAGGAGCCAAAGTGACCATCGCGTATATCGGCTATCAGCCACAGACCGTTAATCCGGGTGGCACCATCTACCTTCAGAAAGACGAGGCAGATGATGATGAACAACAAGAGACTTTGGACGAGCAAACGTTCACATTCACTGAGAACCAGTTGGGTGAGGACGACGACATGTCGCAGAACGTGTCCATCATCTCGTCCAACCGGAACATTTATGCCTCACAGGTGGGATATTTGTTCAGCCCAGTACGTTTCCGCTACCGTGCTTTCAATCAGAAGTACAACGAAATCTACATCAACGGCGCCCAGATGAACGACATGGAGAGCGGCCAGTTCCGCTATTCACTCGTGGGTGGTCTGAACCAGCAGACTCGTGGCGTAGAAAACGCACTTCCCTTCGAGGCCAACAACTTCTCGATGGCTGGTATGGGCGGCTCTAACAACTACGACTTTCGCCCCAGCCACATGGCTACGGGCAGCCGCATCACCCTCAGCGGTGCCAACCGCAACTATACGGTTCGCGGCATGTTTACACACAACACCGGTCTGATGTCCAACGGGTGGGCTTTCTCAGCCAACGTCACCTATCGTTGGGCGGGTATGGGTACCAGCTATGTGAAGGGAACGTTCTACAACTCGCTCTCCTACTTCTTTGGAGCCGAGAAGAAGCTGAACGACCGTCACTCGCTGAGCCTTGTCACTTGGGGCAATCCCACAGAACGTGCAGGACAGGGTGCTGCCACAGACGAGAGCTACTGGCTAGCCAACGACTATTTCTACAACCCCTACTGGGGCTATCAGAACGGCAAGAAGCGCAACTCGCGCGTCATCAGCGACTATGCGCCAACGGTGCTTCTGACGTGGGACTGGAACATCAACGACCGTTCCAAGTTGACTACTACGCTGACAGGACGCTACTCGATGTACAAGAGCACCAAGCTCAACTACAATAACAGCGAGAACCCACAGCCCGACTACTGGAAAAGCCTGCCGTCAAGCTACTATGACGTATGGTATCCTGAGGATGAAGCTGGCCGCACACTGTCAGGCTATGACGACTACTATCGTGCTCGCACCTACCTGATGGGCAGCGAGGAGGCACGCCAGATCAACTGGGACCGTTTGTACTACGCCAACCAAATGGGCAACGCTTCAGGGCGCGATGCTATGTACTACGTTCAGGCCAGGAACAACAACAACCTGAACCTGACGCTGGCTTCGACGCTGAAGACGGAGCTGAATAAGAATACCAACTGGAATGTGGGCCTGCAGCTGGCTACCAACAAGGGTATGCACTACCAGACGATGGAGGACCTGCTGGGCGCCAACACGTTCCACAACATCAACACCTACGCGCTGGGCAACTATCCCTCGACGGACGTTCGCGTACAGTACGACCTGAACAATCCTAACGCCGTAGTGAAAGAGGGTGACCGCTTTGCCTATGACTACAACCTGCTGGTGCGCAAGGCACAGGCATGGACCTCGTTGCAATACAAGAAGAACTCGCTGGCAGCCTTCGTTGCAGGACGCATCGGCGGTGTCACCATGCAGCGCGACGGCAAGATGCGCAATGGTGTGGCAGAAGCATTGGGTATGTCGTCCTACGGTAAAAGTGGTACGGCCAAGTTCCTAGAAGGTGGCGGCAAAGCCGGTCTGACCTATTATCTGGGCGCTGGCAACACCATCCAACTGGGTGCCGGCTACGAGCTGAAAGCTCCCCAGGCACAGGCTGCCTTCGTCTCTCCCGAGGTCTCCAACGATTTCGTACACAACCTGAAGAACGAGAAGGTGTTCAGTTCGGAAGTGGGCTATCAGTTTGAGACTTCCTGGATGAAGGCCAACATCAACGGCTACTACAGCACCATCAAGGACGCTTCCGAGTGGCAGTGCTTCTTCTACGACGACATTGCCTCGTTCTCGTATGTCTCTATGACGGGTATGAAGAAGGAGTACTACGGTCTGGAGTGGGGTCTGAACTTCAAGATCAACTCTGCCTTCAGCATCAAGACGCTGGGAACCATCAGCGAAGCCAAGAACACCAACAATGCCGACGTCGTTTACATGAACTCGACAGAGGGCAAGTACTACGGTGACATAGTATATAATAAGAACATGCGCGAAGCCGGCACTCCGCTGTCAGCCTACAACCTGACGCTGAGCTACCACTCCAAGGGCTGGTACATCGACGTCATGGGCAACTACTACGACCGCATCTACCTCAGCTATTCTCCCTCTTACCGCTACGGTTCGACGCTGGAGAACCGCCAGAAGTCTTACTTGAACAGCGGTATCGCAGCCGAACAGGTGTTTACCACCAACGAGGCTGGCGACAAGGTACTGCTCTCTGACGCCATCGCTCAGGAGAAGGGCAAGGGCGGCTTCATGCTCGACCTTAGCATCGGCAAGAGCATCTGGCTGAAGAAGGGTTCGCTCAGCATCAACCTCACGCTGACCAACGTTCTCAACAACCGCAAGATGGTGACGGGAGGATACGAGCAGAGCCGCAGCAACTACTCGGTGAACTCCACTACCGGCGAGGTAGGCAGCGCCCGCATCTACAAGTTCGACCGCAACCCGAAGAAATATTACGCTTACGGTATCAACGGTATGCTGAACATTGCTTATAAATTCTAAAACATGCAGACGATTATGAAGACCAAGAAATATATTCTCTTCGCACTGGCAACCCTCGGACTTGCCACATCGTGTGAGAACTTAGAATGGAATGCTCCTGACAACCCAGAAGTTGGAGTAGAGGCCTACGGCAACAAGTATATACAAGTCACCAACCTGAAGACCATTGCCGAGCTGAAGTCTCTCTACAGCAACGAGATTAACAACAACACGCTGAAGCAGGTCAAGCAGCCCATGCAGATCAAGGGCATCATCACTGGTAACGACGAAGGTGGCAACATCTATAACTCGCTGTACCTTCAGGACAACACCGGTGCCATAGCCATCAGCATCGGACAGGGCGGGCTCTATGGTCCCTTTGCCATCGGACAGGCAGTACTCATCGAGCTGGAAGGACTCTATGTCGGCGGTTACGGCAAGCAACCCCAGATAGGTACCACGTACACCAATCCCAACAGGGAAGATGCCACGCCACAGGTGGGTCGCATGAGCCGCTACGAGTGGCAGAATCACTACCGCCTGCTGGCTAAGAGCGACGGACTTGCCGACGGGCTCTTTGTAGCCCCCATCGAGTGCAAGTGGAATCTGAACAACTTGGACATTGCCAGGTATTGCGGCAGCCTCGTCACCCTGAAAGGTGTTGAGTTGAGCGAAGCCAATGGAACAGCAGTGTTCGCCCCCTCTGACGGCAGTGTCAGCCTGACAGCCAACTGTGCCAACCGCAACATCAACGGACTGAGCAATGTTGTGCTGCGCACCAGCACATACGCCAAGTTCGCCAACAAGGCTATGCCTACAGGCCGTGTGGACATCACGGGCGTAGCAACCCGCTATAACGACGTATGGCAGCTTCTGATGCGCACCGAGAGCGACATCGTGGCTTCGTCCACTGAACCTGCACCCGTAGCAACGCCTCAGGGCAAGGGCACACTGGCCGATCCCTTCAACGTAGCAGCGGTCACTGCCTTCACCAAGGGACTCAATGCCGACGTCCAGTCATCAGAAGTTTACGCCAAGGGCTACATTGTCAAAGTGAGCGACATTGACACCTCTGGCACATACGGCAATGCTACTTATCTCATTTCCGACCAGAAGGACGGCTCAACAGGCAGTTTCCAGATCTACCGCGGCTACGGCTTGGGCAACGAGAAGTTTAACGCCAAGGGGGCTACCATCATCAAGGAGGGTGACGAAGTCATCGTCTACGGAAAGGTGGTCAACTACAAAGGTAACACTCCACAGTTCGCACAGGGCAGCTACATCACATCGCTGAACGGCAAGACAAAGTAAACTCAATAACGAAACACGAATAAAAACAAAAATATTATGAAAAGAATAGCAAATTATCTGATTGCGCTGGCCGTAGCGGCCTTCACATTCACCAGCTGCGCGGACGTGCCCTCTCCCTTTGGGGACATCGTCAAGCCAGACTCAGGCGACGTTGTGGTCATCGAGCCCTCAGGAACAGGTACAGAGGCTGACCCCTACAACGTGGCAGGTGTGCTGGAGTACATCTCTGGTCTGGGTGCAGACACTCCTTCACCAAAGGAAGTCTACATCAAGGGCTATGCCGTCGAGCTGACCGACATCTCGGCCAGTTACGGCAATGCCACCTTTACCATTTCCGACAATGCCGAAGGCACTGCCAACAAGTTCACCGTCTATCGTGCTGCCGGCTTAGGCAACCAGAAGGTAACCGACGAAAGTTTCATCAAGCAGGGCGATATAGTTGTCATCTGTGGTAAGGTGACCAACTACAAGGGCAACACCCCCGAGACCGTCCAGGGCGCTGCCTACGTCTACTCCGTCAACGGCAAGAGCGGCGGTGGTGCTACTCCAGCCACAACGCTCGGTACCAAGGACGCTCCCCTCACTATTGCCCAGGCTCTTGAAACCATCAACGCACTGGCTGACAATGGTACTACTGCACAGGATGCCTATGTTGCCGGTAAGATTACAAAGATCAAGACTGCAGATGCCGATATTGCCAAGTACAAGAATATCGACTACATCATCTCCGACGGCACTAACGAGCTGACTGTCTTCCGCGGCAAGAACATTGACAATACAGACTTTACCGCAGCAGGACAAATCAACGTGGGCGACGAGGTCGTTGTCATTGGCAAGCTGACCAAGTTTGTCAAAGACGGCAACACCACACCTGAGGTTGCCCAGGGCAACTACATTGTCAAGCTGACCAAGGGTTCAAGCGGCGGCGACAGCGGCCTTGGCACTAAAGACGCTCCACTCACTGTAGCAAAGGCACTGGAGATTATCAACGCACTGGCAGATGGTGGCGAGACTGCTGATGCATACGTCAAGGGAACCATCTCGCAGGTGACAAGCTACAACTCAAACTACAAGAGCATTACCTACTACATCTCTGACGACGGCAAGACAACAAACGAACTGCAGGTCTACAGCGGCAAGGGACTGAACGGCGCCGAATTCGCTGCAAAGGAAGATCTGTCCGTGGGTGACCAAGTAGTCATCAAGGGCAAACTGAAGAAGTATGTCAAGAATGGCAACGTAACACCAGAAATCAACCAGTCAAGCGAAATCGTCACTATTGTCAAGGCATCCGGTGGCGGCAACGACCTCGGTACTAAGGACGCTCCCCTCACTGTAGTCAAGGCTTTGGAAATTATCAACGCACTGGCTGACGGTGGCGAGACTGCTGATGCATACGTCAAGGGAACCATCTCGCAGGTGACAAGCTACAACTCAACCTACAAGAGCATTACCTACTACATCTCTGACGACGGCAAGACAACAAACGAGCTGCAAGTTTACAGCGGAAAAGGACAGAACGGTGCTGATTTCGCAGCAAAGGAAGACCTGTCCGTGGGTGACCAAGTTGTCATCAAGGGAAAACTGAAGAAGTATGTCAAGAATGGCAAAGTAACACCAGAAATCAACCAGTCAAGCGAAATCGTAACCATCACCAAGGCTTCGGGCGGCGGCAACACGGGCGGTGGCGAAATCAAGGCTGCCTTTGGAGATCTGGATTGCAGTAACATTGCAGCAATCAAGCTGAGTGACGGAACAACCCTGTCCGTTTCACAGGAAGACGGAAAGTCTGCTCCCATCTACCACGAGAGCACCAAGATTATCCGTATCTATGCTCGCAATGCCATCACCATCAATGCCGGAAGCAAGAAGATTGCCAAGGTCGTACTTGACTACGACACCTATAACGGAACAGCTTATAAAGGCAACGACGAGATGTACGGCGAGGCTGGCAGCAACAAGATCACACCAACTAAGGACAGTGCCAGCGTTACGTTCTCTAATGTCAACAACAGTTCTCTCAAAGTGGTCAACTGGTTAGAAAGCGGTAACTCCGGTGGAACCCAGTTCCGTATTACCGGCATCACCATTACCTACGCGAACTAATTCCCCCCACTCTATTTCCCTTATCGCAGGCGGCGGCCCTCAAGAGTTGCCGCCTGTGTTTTTTCCGACAGGTCTCATGAGGAACGCAGATGCCTTTCTCTGTATAGCGCCTGTCCACTGCAAAAATAATTCACGGAAAATTTGGCTAATCCGAAAAAAAGTCGTACCTTTGCAGCCGCTTTTATGCACAACGAACAAATAACAATTAATAATAACAAGCAAAAATGAAAAAAGGTATTCATCCAGAAAACTATCGCCCCGTCGTGTTCAAGGACATGTCCAACGGCGATATGTTCCTTTCGCGTTCTACCGCAAAGACTAATGACACCGTAGAATTCGAAGGCGAAACTTACCCCGTGGTAAAGATTGAAATCTCGAGCACTTCTCACCCCTTCTACACTGGTAAGAGCAAGCTCGTCGACACCGCTGGTCGTGTTGATAAGTTCATGAGCCGCTACGGTAAGGCTGCGAAGAAATAAATAGATTTCACGCCAAAAAGACATTCAGGCGCGTTCTTAGGTAGTTGCATATGCCTATGACCGCGCCTTTATCAGCTAAAAATCCCAACTGCAACAACACTAAAACGCAACGAATGAAGACTATACCCCAAATGATTCTCAGTTTCACCTTACTGGCCCTTGTTGCCTGTGGCGGTGACGGCGACGACATCATCGTCGAGCGCAATACACAGAAGCCTAGTGCCACCGTCGTCAACAACAACCGCAACACGACCGGCCCGAAAGCAGCACAGACGAGATACGAGTTTCCCAAGCTTAAGGAAGGCTACAGCGAGGTCATTGTGCACGAATGTACACTCAACAACAAGACCGGCGAAGCGGGTGTCAACTACAGCCTGGAGTGGGACCACCACCGACGCGCTACGCGCTGGGTATGCTATCAGATCTATGCCAGCATAAGCCAGTCGAACTACAGCCGTCCAGCCGAAGACCCCTGGGCTTACGACCCCAAAGTGCCGGAAGACGAGCAGCAGGCCACTTACAACGAGCTGAGCAAGAGCTACTTCCCCTCGACAGGCAGTTTCTACGAGAAAGGGCACATCGTCGCCTCGGCCGACCGTCTCTGCACTCGCGAAGCCAACTACCAGACGTTCTACATGACGAACATCTACCCAATGGTACACAACTTCAACGGCGGCATATGGGCCACCATGGAGAAGCGCGTCCGTATATGGGGCGGTCAAGCAGACACTCTTTACGTCTGCAAAGGTGGCACCATTGACAAGGCCGACGGCATCCTTAACTACACGAAGGGTAACCATATTGTGCCCAAATACTTCTACATGGCCGTGCTGAGCAAGAAGGGAAGCCAATGGGAAGCGATGGCTTTTTGGATTGAGCACCAGGATGTAACCTCATGGAAAGCCCTGCAGGAATATGCCATCAGCATTGACGCGCTGGAGTCGAAAACCGGGCTCGACTTTTTCTGCAACTTGCCCGACGACATAGAGAACAAAGTAGAAAGCACACTCACGCTCAGCTATTGGAATCTAAAATAAATCCTAAATCTTTTGGTAGTCACAAGTATATTTCGTAACTTTGGGCCAACGAAAACAATGTTATAACACTAATTTTAAAAGACAAATGAAAACCGTTTATGATTTCTCTGTAAAAGACAGAAAAAGTAAAGATGTATCTCTGAAAGAGTATTCCAACGAAGTGCTGCTGATTGTCAACACAGCCACCAAGTGCGGCTTCACCCCACAGTACGACGAGCTGGAGGCCCTTTACAAGCAATACCACAGCCAGGGTTTCGAGATTCTCGACTTCCCCTGCAACCAGTTCGGACAGCAGGCTCCGGGCACCGATGAAAGCATCCACGAGTTCTGCAAGCTGAACTTCGGCACCGAGTTCCCGCGTTTCAAGAAGATCAAGGTCAACGGCGAGGATGCAGATCCTCTGTACAAGTTCCTGCAGGAGCAGAAAGGCTTCGCCGGCTGGGATCCAGAGCACAACCTGACTGCTATCTTGGACGACATGCTCGGCAAGGCAGACCCCGACTACAAGCAGAAGCCCGACATCAAGTGGAACTTCACCAAGTTTCTCATCAACAAGAAGGGCCAGGTGATAGCCCGCTTCGAGCCCACCACCAAGATGGAGGTCATAGAGGCCCAGATTAAGGAAGAATTGGCAAAATAAACCATACAGCACGGATTACACACCAATCCGTGCTTACATTATTATATATGGAACACGTAAAATGTATCATTATAGGCAGCGGCCCAGCAGGGTACACAGCAGCCATCTATGCCAGCCGTGCTAACCTGAACCCCGTAGAGTATTGCGGACTGCAGCCAGGCGGACAGCTGACACAAACCACAGAAGTGGAAAACTTCCCCGGCTATCCTCAAGGCGTAGACGGCAACCAGATGATGATGGACCTTCGCGAACAAGCTGAACGTTTCGGTACTGACATCCGCGACGGCAGCATCAGCCGAGTGGACTTCTCACAGCGTCCCTACAAGCTCTGGGCAGAAGACGGCACCGAGCTGGAGGCCGACACCGTCATCATCGCCACAGGAGCGTCAGCCAAGTATCTGGGACTTGACGACGAGCGCAAGTACAACGGTCAGGGCGTTTCTGCCTGCGCCACCTGCGACGGATTCTTCTACCGCAAGAAGACCGTTGCCGTTGTCGGCGGCGGCGACACCGCCTGCGAAGACGCCCTCTACCTGGCGGGACTGGCCAAGAAGGTGTACCTCATTGTCCGCAAGCCCTTCCTGCGTGCCTCAAAGGTGATGCAGCAGCGCGTCATGGAGCGCGAGAACATTGAGATTCTGTTCGAGCACAACACGCTGGGACTCTTTGGCGAGAACGGCGTCGAGGGAGCACACCTTGTCAAACGCAAAGGTGAGCCCGATGAAGAACTGGTAGACATCCAGATTGACGGTTTCTTCCTCGCCATCGGCCACAAGCCCAATACCGATATCTTCAAGGAATGGCTGGATACTGACGAGACAGGCTATCTGAAGAAGATTGACGGCACGCCACGCACCAAGCTGCCCGGCATCTTTGTGGCAGGCGACTGTGCCGACCCCACCTACCGTCAGGCCATCAGCGCTGCAGGAACTGGCTGCCAGGCTGCCATCGAGGCTGAGCGCTACCTGCTGAACCAATAAGCCAAGCCTTACGGGCGTGATACTATCATTCCGGAATATCGGAATAACGCTAAAAAAACGACATCACATCCAACAACGAAAGAGCCCCGCTTCCCAGCGAGGCTCTTTTCAAAAAAACTAAATTAATCAACCATAAACCTTAACCATTAAAAACTAGCTTACATATACGGAGCCTCACGCTCCCTCATCTAAGCTACGGAAATCTTAATATCCGTTTGAAACACTGCAAAAGTAATACATTTATTATGGAAGTGAGTTCAGTTACCGATAATTAAGGTTTAAAATGCGTGAATTTAGCGTTTTTTCAACCACAAATCACGATTTTTAAACTAAAATCGGCCTAAAAAGCGTTTTTTCCTTCAAAAAATATCGCAAATTGGAATAAATTATGTACATTTGCAGCATGAGTTTAATATTCGAGAACTATAAAATTTTGCTATTGATAGGCTTTGTCAGCCTACTTCTCATCATGATTCCTATAGGACGATGGCTCTATTTGCGCAGTGTACGTCTGCGCAACCGACTACATATGAGCTATCTTTTCACGAATATCACCCATGAGCTCCTCACTCCGCTAACCATTCTGGCAGCCTCGACCGAACAGTTGCGCATCACCCACCCCGAGGGAAAGCAAGAACTGGACCTGATGGAGTTGAACATTAACCGCATCATGCGCCTGCTACAGCAGATACTGGAAACCAGCAAGTCGCAGGAAGGAGGGTTGAAACTGCTGGTCAGCTATGGCGACGTGATGAACTACATCACCGAGACCGCCCGTTGCACGGAACCGCTGATGCGTCGCAAGAACCTGACATTCACCATCAACTGCAAGCCAGAGAGCATGATGGGCTGGATAGATACGGACAAATTAGACAAAATCATCTTCAACCTGCTGTCCAATGCAGCCAAATACACCCCCGAAGGAGGGCAGGTCACCCTCGACGTAGCCACCAACCGCTATTACAATCATGTCACCATCAGAGTCAGCGACAACGGCATTGGCTTCGCAAAGGACAAGATGAAACATCTCTTCTCACGCTTCTACGACGGCGACTACCGCCGTAGCCAGACTTTCGGCACAGGACTGGGGCTGGCGCTGACCCGCGACCTGGTGTATCTGCACAAAGGCACCATAGACTGCAAGAGCATAGAAGGCCAGGGAACCACTTTCACCATAGACCTACCCATCAGCAAGGAAGCTTTCGCGCCCTCGCAGATTGACGAAAAGAACAACATACAAGTCAAGGTACCTTCCGGCAACATCCTCGACCTGCCCTACAACGCTCCCAAGGAGCTGTCTGACGAAGGCCAGTACCCCAGGCTTGACAATGATGCGCGCACGGTGCTGATAGTAGAAGACAACCAAGAGCTCATGATGCTGATGCGCCAGCTGCTCCGCACTAAATATCATGTGCTGACGGCCAGCAACGGCGTAGAAGCCCTGGACGTCATCCGCGAAAACGACCTCGACATCATAGTCTCAGACGTGATGATGCCCCAGATGGACGGCTATGAACTGACCCGTCGCATCAAGCAAGACGAGGACATGAGCCACCTGCCCATCATTCTGCTGACCGCCAAGATCCAGAACGAAGACCAGCAGGAAGCGCTCACGGCAGGTGCCGACGACTACATCACCAAACCGTTCAGCATCAAGAACCTGACACTCCACATTGACAACATTGTAGAGAACCGTGAGCGTATTCGCCGCGTCACGCAGACAGCAGAGGCTCCGGAGGAAGAGCCTGTTCCCCGCCCGATGTCGCTCGACGACGTATTCCTGAAGAAAGCCATAGAGTGTATCAACGCCCATCTTGACGACTCCGACTACGACCGCGACACCTTTGCCGCGGACATGGGAGCCAGCGCCAGCACCCTGTACAACAAGCTGCGCGCCCTGACGGGCATGAACGTCTCTTCCTTCATCCGCGACATACGCCTGAAGGCCGCCTGCCGCATGGCCAAAGAGAACCCCGAGCTGCGCGTCAGCGACATTGCCTACCGCGTAGGATTCAAAGATCCCAAATACTTTGCCACCTCGTTCAAGAAAGAGATGGGCATTCAACCGAAAGAGTATTTTGAGCAGCTTAGAGCTGACGACGGTGCGTCAGCCACAAGCCCGAAAAAGTAAGCACACCGTTCAGCATCAGCAGTTCGTAGCCGAAGCGATAGCCCGTCAGCTCGCCTGCCGTCCAATCGACGGCATAGCACAACAGCGGCGACACAATGGCCACATAAGGCACCAGCCGGTCGTTGACAGCTCCCTTGGTCAACAGCCCAAAGGCAAACAGCCCCAGCAGCGGGCCGTAGGTATAGCTCACGACAATATATACCGCATCAATGAGGCTGGTCGAGTTCACCGCCTTGAAAATCAGTATGAACAGCACAAAGACGACGCACATCATCAGATGGATGCGCTTGCGCAGCGTCTCGTCTGCAGGCCGTTCACAGATGTCCACACAATAGATGGTCGTCAGTGAGGTCAGCGCCGAGTCGGCACTCGAGAACGATGCCGCCACAATACCGAGGACAAACAAGACAGAGGTGACTATTGAGAGGTGGGAAGTGAGGGCAATATATTGAGGCAGCAGTTCGTCGCCAGCAGACGGCAGGGACAAGCCATGCTGCTGGTACCACAGGGTCAGCAGCACGCCCAGCGACAAGAACAGCAGATTGGCAGGCACAAAGGCCACGCCATAGGTACACATATCTTTCTGCGCCTCGCGCAAGTTCTTGCAAGTCAGGTTCTTCTGCATCATGTCCTGATCCAGGCCCGTCATCACAATGACGATAAACACACCGCTCAGGAACTGCTTCCAGAAGTTCTGCTTCGACATCCAGTCGTCGAAGACAAACACCCTCGACAGCTCA
This sequence comes from uncultured Prevotellaceae bacterium, assembly GCA_900318795.1. GTDB lineage: Bacteria > Bacteroidota > Bacteroidia > Bacteroidales > Bacteroidaceae > Prevotella. The sequence continues at coordinate 28,811 of ONLU01000016.1, forward strand.
CTGTCCCTGACAGCCGCCATTGCCTCGCCTGCCGTCATCCCCAGATCGGAAAGCACTATATATATAATAAAGAGTAAGGCGGTAAAGAGACACGTTGTCTGCAGGGAGTCCGTCCACACCAGCGTCTTGATGCCTCCGTGCCGCGTGTACAGCCATATCAGCAGCACCAGCCCCGTTGCCGTCGCCACAAAGGGAACGCCCAGCGGGTCGAAGACAAAGCGCTGCAAGATGATGCAGACCACATAGAACTTCAGCGAAGCTCCAGCCATCTTGGACAAGAGAAAGAACGACGACCCCGTCTTGTGCGACCACCGACCCAGCCGCTGCCCAAGATAGGCATAGATGGAGGTCAGGTTCAGCCTGTAATACAACGGAAGCAGCACGAAGGCTATGAACAAGTATCCCCCGATGAAGCCCAGGCACGTCTGCAGATACGTCATCTGCGTCTTCATCACCATACCTGGCACCGACACGAAGGTGACACCTGATATCGAGGCGCCAACCATTCCGAACGCCACCATATACCAAGGCGACCGCCGTCCAGCCCTATAGAAGGTCTCGTTCGTGGCGCGCCGTGCCGTCCAACGGCTGACAGCCATCAGCAAGGCGAAATACGACAGTACAACCAGAATAATCGTCATAACAGCGTGCAAAGGTACAAAATAAATGTTAATTGCGAATTGTCAATGGACAATTAATGCGGTTTTTCTTTGGTTTTCCACTCGATTTGCACTACCTTTGCAAGCGGTAATCTCTAACCAAGAACTATTAGCAAAATGACAAAACAGAAAAAATTCATCCTTCAAGAGAGCGAGATTCCTACACAGTGGTACAACATCCAGGCCGACATGCCCAACAAGCCGATGCCGCCTATCCACCCTGTCACCAAGCAGCCTTTAGGTGTCGACGACCTGGCGCACATCTTCCCCCGCGAGTGCTGCGTTCAGGAGTTGGACACAGAACATGCCTGGATTGACATTCCCGAAGATGTGCTCGACAAGTACAAGTACTACCGTTCTACCCCACTCGTCCGCGCTTATGCACTGGAAGAGGCATTGGGAACACCCGCACATATCTATTTCAAGAACGAGTCGACCAATCCGCTGGGCTCTCACAAGGTCAACTCAGCCATCCCCCAGTGCTACTATGCCAAGCAGGAGGGTACCACCAACGTAACTACCGAGACGGGAGCAGGCCAGTGGGGCGCTGCCCTCAGCTATGCCGCCAAGCTTTACGGACTCGACTGTGCCGTCTATCAGGTGAAGATTACCATGCAGCAGAAGCCCTACCGCTCCAGCATCATGCGCACCTTCGGAGCCGTCGTGGAGGGTTCTCCTTCCATGTCAACCCGTGCCGGCAAGGACATTCTGACCAAAGACCCCACTCACAGCGGTTCGCTGGGCACAGCCATCTCTGAAGCTGTCGAGCTGGCTACCACCACCCCCAATTGTAAGTATGTGCTGGGCTCCGTGCTCAACCACGTAGGCCTGCATCAAACCATTATCGGGCTCGAGGCCGAGAAGCAGATGCAGATGGCTGGCGAATATCCCGACATCGTCATTGGCTGCTTCGGAGGCGGTTCCAACTTTGGCGGCATCTCTTTCCCCTTCATGCGCCACAACCTGAAAGACGGCAAGCACACAGAATTCATCGCTGCTGAGCCCGACAGCTGCCCCAAGCTGACTCGCGGACAGTTCCGCTACGACTTCGGCGACGAGGCCGGCTATACGCCCCTGCTGCCTATGTACACGCTGGGCCACAACTTCAAGCCCTCTAACATCCACGCCGGCGGACTGCGCTACCACGGTGCAGGTATGATTATCTCACAGCTCATCAAGGACGGTTTCATGCACGGCGTCGATATTCCACAGCTTGAAACCTTCGAGGCCGGTATGCTCTTTGCCCGCACTGAGGGCATCATCCCTGCCCCTGAGAGCACACACGCCATCGCCGCCACCATCCGCGAAGCCAAGAAGTGCAAGGAAACCGGCGAGCAGAAGGTAATCCTGTTCAATCTCTCCGGTCACGGCCTCATCGACATGCCCAGCTACGAGTCTTACATCAAGGGCGACCTTCAGAACTACACCGTCACCGACGAGATGATAGCCGAGAACCTCAAGGAACTTGACCAGTAATCAGTCCATTCACATAAAAAGAAAGAGCCCTGCCGACCTTGACAGGACTCTTCTTTTTTCCTCCTCTTTACCCTTATCCGATTTCAATCTGGCGCGAAACCTTCACCTTCTCTTCGACCACCTTCGGCAGTTCGATGGTCAGCACACCATGCTCCACCTTAGCCGAGATAGCGTCTTTCTTCACATCGTCAGGCAGAATCAGCGTCTGCTCGTACTTCGAGTAGCTGAACTCGCGGCGCAGATAGCGAACGCTCTTGTCCTCCTCCTTGTGCTCTTGCTTCTGCTCCATCTTGATGATGAGGTTACCCTCGTCGTTGATATGCACATTGAAGTCCTCCTTCTTCATGCCTGGAGCAGCCAGCTCTACGGTATAGGCCTTGTCGCTCTCCTTCACGTTGATGGCTGGGGCTGTGCAGTTGGCCTTAGGCATAAACTCAGTATCAAACAAATCGTTGAACACTGCAGGAATCCAGTTGTTACTTCTCATCGTTGGCATCATAATCGTTACCTCCTAATTCTATTTTTTAAGTTATACATTTTTTATGTTTATTTTCTTTCGATTGCCTTGCGGCTTTCACCCCACATCATGCAACAAAGATGCCAAACCCGAAAACTATGCCACTTTGTCACAACAAACCGACAATATGACACACAAGCACACCGAAAAGACTCCCTGCGAGTGTGTGGCGTTGCAACAAAGTGGTACCATGTGACACGCCCGAATCCAAATTTCGATGCTGGACTGCACCCGTGTCGTGGTCAAAGTGGTCATGGTCATTTTGGTCAAAATCGATTTTCGGAAAGGCCATTTTTATACTATAATATATAAATATATATATATTATATATTATAGAACACTTTTCCTTCTTTTCCATTTCGATTTTGACCATTTTGACCATGACCATCATGACCACATGACCACGCAAAAAAAATCGGGAGGAATCGAAAAAAAGTCCCCGAAAGATTCGTCCACCGCAATGAAATCTTCTTACTTTTGCAGCGTCGAATGACAAGAGCGCCATGTGTGCCCCGAGCACGGAGCATTTGCTGTCAGGCCAGCCAGAATTTGCGGCCTGCCCAGCGCGCAAAAAGCGCCTCTCGGAAATCGGCAAGAGCGAATGAATAAACCTTCTATTATCAACAACTAAAAATATTTACAGACCATGTCAATTAGAATGATTACCTACTGTATGAATCTGCTTCAGCAACTGGACAGCCTCCTGGATGGTGGGCACGGCGGCTATCAGCATCGAGCGCTTGCCGTTCTGTTCGCGGAACTGACACCGACGGGGATTCTGGGCCACATACGACAAGATGCGGTCGAAGACTTCGCTCTGGTAGTAGGGGCTGTCGTTCCGGGACACGAAGTAGAGTGTCATCCGTCCCTGCTTCAGCATGATTTTCTCACACCCCAGCTCCTTGCCCAGCCGTCGCAGTGGCACGACGCGCATCAGTTCCTCGCCACACGCCGGCACAGCCCCGAAGCGGTCGATGAGTCGAGTACGATAGGCTGCCAGCTGTTCGTCGGTCTGCAGGCCGTCCAGCTCGCGATAGAGCAGCATACGCTCCGAGTCGGAGGGCACATACTGGTCAGGGAAGTACAACTCCAGGTCGCTGTCCAGGGAACAGTCGGAAACGTAGGAGAAGTGAGGACTGAGGGTTGGGGGCTGAGAGGACGGACCATCCTGATAGCCGTGGGAGACGCGGCTGCCTGCAGCGCCGGTTCGTTTGCCCTGGGAGGTTTCACAGCGCTCAGCGGTCATTTCCAGTCTCTCATCCCTTTCGTTCCTCAGCTCCACCACCGCCTGATTCAGTATCTTGACGTAGGTCTCATACCCCAGGTCGGCTATGAATCCCGACTGCTCGGCACCCAGCAGATTGCCGGCACCACGGATGTCGAGGTCTTGCATGGCGATGTGAATACCAGACCCCAGGTCGCTGAACTGCTCCAGCGCCTCCAACCGCCGCCGGCTCTCGACAGGCAGCGCAGCCAAAGGCGGTGCCAACAGGTAGCAGAACGCCTTGCGGTTGCCTCGTCCCACACGTCCACGCATCTGGTGCAGGTCGCTGAGTCCGAAATGGTGGGCACCGTTGATGATGATGGTGTTGGCATTGGGTATGTCGATGCCGTTCTCAACGATGGTTGTCGAGAGCAGCACGTCGTAGTCGTAGTTCTGGAAGTCGAAGATGATTTTCTCCAGTTCCTCAGGCTTCATCTGCCCATGTCCGACGGCTATACGGGCATCCGGCACGTACTTGTGTATCAGGTCGCGCATGCGCTGCAGGTCGTTGATGCGCGGATTGACAAAGTACACCTGACCGTTGCGCGACATCTCGAAGTTCACGGCATCTGCTATAATCTCAGCCCCAAAGGTATGAATCTCCGTCTGGATGGGATAGCGGTTGGGGGGCGGCGTCTGGATGATGCTCAGGTCGCGGGCGCCCACCAGCGAGAACTGCAAGGTACGCGGTATGGGCGTTGCCGACATTGTCAGCGTGTCGACGTTGGTTTTCATCTGGCGCAGCTTTTCCTTGGTCGACACACCGAACTTCTGTTCCTCGTCGATAATCAGCAGCCCCAGGTCCTTGAACTTGACGCTCTTGCCTATCAGCTTGTGCGTGCCTATCAGGATGTCTATCTTGCCGTCAGCCAAATCTTTCAAGATGGCCGTGGTCTGCTTGGCCGTACGGGCACGCGACAGATATTCCACTCTTACGGGCAAGTCTTTCAGACGGCTGGAGAAAGTCTGGTAGTGCTGATAGGCCAGCACCGTTGTAGGCACCAGCACAGCCACCTGCTTGGAGTCGCAGGCAGCCTTGAAGGCCGCACGTACGGCCACCTCGGTCTTGCCAAAGCCCACGTCGCCGCACACCAGCCGGTCCATAGGTTGCGGACGCTCCATGTCGGCCTTCACGTCGTTGGTGGCTTTCAGCTGGTCAGGAGTATCCTCGTAGAGGAAGCTCGCCTCCAGTTCGTGCTGCATGAAGGAGTCGGCAGAGAAGGCAAAGCCACGCTGCTGCCGACGGGCGGCATAGAGCTGTATCAAGTCGCGCGCAATGTCCTTCAGCTTCTGCTTGGTGCGCTCCTTCATACGCTCCCACTGGCCTGTGCCCAGATGCGACAGGCGAGGTGGTTCGCCACCGTCCTGGGCCTTGTATTTGGACACCTTGTATAATGAGTGTATCGACACATAGATGGTGCCGCCACCGTCGTACTGAATCTTGATCATCTCCTGATAGCCCGTCCCCTGTGGCATGCGCACCAGTCCGCCAAACTTGCCTATGCCGTGGTCGATGTGCACCACGTAGTCGCCAATCTCGAACTGCTGTATTTCCTTCAGCGTCAGCGCCACCTTGCCGCCACGGGCTTTGTCGGAGCGCAGGTTGTACTTATGGAAGCGGTCGAAAATCTGGTGGTCGGTGAAGACACACAGCTTCAGGTCGTGATCCACGAAACCGGCATGGAGGGTACGTTCAACAGGATCGAACGACACGGAACCCTTCTCGGCAAAGATGTCGCGCAGGCGTTCCAACTGCTTGGGGCTGTCTGCCAGGATGCAGAGGCGATAGCCGCCAGCCAGGCTCTGCTCCAGCGACTGCTGCAACAGGTCGAAATTCTTGTGGAACTGGGGTTGTGGCGAAGTATGGAAAGTGATGGTGGCATCGGGCACACCCGTTGCATGAGTGCCCACCTCGATACGACGGAAGGCAGAGGCCTCATGCATGAACTGCGAAGCGGTCATGAGCTGAGCCTCCTTGTTCATCTCTTCCAAGATGGTTTGCTGCTCCACCTCGGTAGCTTCTTCCATACGCTCCTTCAGGGCTTGCGCCGAGAAACCTTCGTCGTAGGTACGCCCAATGGCATCGTGCACATACAGGAAGTCCTTGACCACCAGCACCGCATCGGACGGCAGAAACGAGAGAAGCGACACCCTCTCCTCCACCACAGCCAGCTCAGGCACTATCTCCACCTGCTCGCGCTTGTCTTTCGACAGTTGGGTGTCCACCTCGAAAGTGCGGATAGAGTCTATGTCGTCACCGAAGAAGTCTATGCGGAACGGCAGCTCACTGCTGTAGGAGTAGACATCCAGAATGCTGCCACGTAGTGCAAACTGACCTGGTTCGTACACATAATCCACCTCGTGAAGTCCCATCTGACGCAACACTTCCAGCGTCTTCTCCACATCCACCACATCGCCCTGGCGCAGCACCAGCATGTGGTCGTCCAGCTGTTTCTTCGACACCACCTGTTCGGCCAGCGCCTCAGGATAGGTGACAATATAGAGGTGGGAAGTGAGAGAGGAAGAGTGGGAAGCGAGTTGCGAAAGCACCTGAGTGCGCAGTATCTCACTCGCAGCGTCACGCTGGCCATACTTGACGGCACGCCGATAGCTCGAAGGGAAGAAGGACACCCCACCCTCGCCCAGCAACTGCACCAGATCGTGATAGAAATAGCCGGCCTCGTCGGCATCCTGAAGAACGAAAGCGGTGGTGAGCAGTGACTGGCGGGCTGTACGTGACGACTGTCGGGCAGATAATGACGCAAACAGCATGGGAGCCGACGAACACATAAGTCCCTCGAGGAAAATGTTCTTGACCGACTTTTTCCTCAGCGTTTCTGCCAGCGCTCCAACCTGGGGAGACTGGGCATAAACATTCAACAAATCTTGAATCTTCATACGAATTTCGATGCAAAGGTAATAAATAATTGGGAATTGGCCATTGAGAATTGAAAAATATTTGTACCTTTGCAGCATAATCAGCTAATTACAAAGTATGCAACATCAAAGCGACAGCATTGTCATCATACCTACCTACAACGAGAAGGAGAATATTGAGAAAATCATCCGGGCAGTGTTCGGACTGGACAAATGTTTCCACATCTTGGTGATTGACGACGGATCGCCCGACGGTACGGCGGCTATTGTCAAAGGAATGATGAGCCAGGAGGAGTTTGCCGACCGTCTCTTCATCATCGAGCGAAGCGGAAAACTCGGGTTGGGTACTGCCTACATTACTGGATTCAAGTGGGCTTTGGAACGAGACTACGGCTATGTTTTCGAGATGGATGCTGACTTCAGCCACGACCCCAACGACCTCCCGCGGCTCTATGCCGCATGTGCTGACGAGGGGTACGATGTTGCCATAGGCAGCCGTTACGTCAGTGGGGTGAATGTGGTAAACTGGCCCATCGGACGTGTGCTGATGTCTTATTTTGCGTCGAAGTATGTACGCTTGGTGACTGGTTTCAAGGTTCACGACACCACTGCAGGATTCAAGTGCTACAAGCGCCGTGTGCTGAAGACCATAGAACTGGACAAGATACGTTTCAAGGGCTATGGGTTCCAGATTGAGATGAAGTTTACTGCATACAAGATTGGCTTCAAGATCAAAGAGGTTCCTGTCATCTTCGTCAATCGTCGCGAAGGGGTTTCCAAAATGTCGGGTGGCATCTTCGGCGAGGCGTTCTTCGGTGTCATGCGTCTGCGCTGGGACGGTTGGACGCGCAAATATCCGAAGATAGCTGAATAAGCATTACTGATCCGGATTTTCCACAAATCCCTGATACTCAGGCACCAGGGCAGACATCACTGAGTCATAGGCCTGCCGCATGGTGGCTTCAACGTTCTGTGTGCCCTGCCCGACGGGATAGATAGGCTGATGGACGGTCAGCGTCAGCGGATGCCAGGTAGCAAAATGCCAGTCTTTCATGCGTGGCATCACATCGAACGAGCCATTGATAGTCAGCGGTACTACAGGCAACTGCAGCTCATCGGCCAACGCAAAGGCACCCTTGCGGAAGACACCCATGTGACCAGTAAACGTACGGGCGCCCTCAGGGAATACGACCACCGAGCAGTTGCCTGTCTCCAGGATGTGGCGTGCCATCTTGTAGGTTCTGCGCACAGCCCCCACACCTCGTCTGTCGACCATAATCTGGTGCGACCGGCGACATGCATAGCCCACAAAGGGTATCTGCTGTATCTGGTACTTCATCATCCACTTGAAGTTACGACCCAGGAAGCCATAAATCAAGAATATATCAAAGGCACCCTGGTGGTTGGCAACGAAAACGTACGACTGATCCGGTTCCAGGTTCTCACGGCCTTCCACCCTCACGGGCAACAGGAAGGCACGAACGATAGCGCGAGCCCACCACCGGCCGGGGTAATAACCCCAATAATGTCCATTGCCCAAGGCACAGCCCACGCCCACGAGGATGGCTGTCCAAATGGTCATCACAATGGTGACTGGGAAGGCAACAAAAACCTGATAGATGCAGTAAAGAATCCTCATGACGTCTCTTCTATCCTTTCTTTATTTTTTCACCTTTTTACTTTTCAATGTGATAACCACTATCTCTCCCGGCATGTTCAGACGGAAGGGGATGAGAGCACCCAGTCCCGTCGAAACATATATTGCCCGGTCTCCCTCATAGGCACTTCCTCCCCACACATCGTATGTAAGCGAAGCGGGCGACCAGCCGAAAATGGAGAATTGTCCGCCGTGTGTATGTCCGCTCAGCGTCAGCTGTGCGTGGCACTCAGGCAGAATTTTCTTGCGCCAGGCGGTGGGATCGTGCTGCAGCATCAGGACGAAAGACGAGGGACTCACACCTGCCATCGTTTTCTTCACGTCACCAAGCCTGGGCATACGCTTCAGGGTGCCCCAGTTTTCCATTCCAGCAATGACGATAGAATCTGAGTCACGACGTATCGTCTGATGCTCATTCAGCAACAGCTGCCACCCCATCTTACGTTCCAACATCTTGGTCTTGCGGACACACTCGGCTTTCGTGGCCTCGTCGCAATCCAGATAGGTGGGATAGTCGTGGTTGCCTAAGACACTAAAGACTCCGTCCTTGGCGTGCAACTGGCTCAGGACGGACATCTGCGGTTCCAACTCGTCAGGATGCAGGTTCTCCAAGTCACCCGTGAACACAATGGCATCAGCTCCCTGGGCATTGATGGTTTCTATCGCATTTTCCAACATGGAGCCATTATAGGAACCAACATGGGCATCGCTGAACTGCACGATGCGATAGCCGTCGAAGGCTTCAGGCAGGTCTGCAGAGGCGTACTCAAACTGACGGACTTCCAGTGTCGAGAAACCTACGAAATAGCCGTAGAACACCAGTCCCCAAGCCAACAGAGAACACACTATAGCAGCTTTTCGCCAATGACGGCGTGGAGCGAGCCAACGGCACAACAGTGAGAATACCAAGGGAGCAACAATGAGCCCCATGAAGAAAAAGAACGGAATGGCGTAACGGGCTATCATATCTTTTCTAATTTACTATATTACTATGTTACAATTTACAAGTTGGTTGCAAGAAATTTCCTCATCACCTCAAGAGGCAGTCCCCTGCGACGGGCATAGTCTGCAAGCTGGTCTTCCCCTATCTTCCCCAGGGCGAAGTAGCGTGCCTGCGGATTGGCTATCATGAATCCGCTGACGCTGGCGTGGGGTTTCATAGCCCCACTTGCGGTCAGCCGGATGCCAATCTGTTGCAGACCTATCAGTTCGTCTATGACGAAGTTCATACTGGTATCCGGCAGCGAGGGATAGCCCACAGCAGGACGAATGCCCAGAAACTGCTCTGCATGCAACTGTTGCATGGTCAGCTGCTCGTCAGGGGCATACCCCCAATAGCGCTTGCGCACTTCCTGGTGCATCTTCTCGGCAGTGGCTTCTGCCAGACGGTCTGCCAACAACTGGGCCATCATTTTCATATAGTCATCGTGGTCAAAATCTGTTTCCAATCCCATATCCACCGTAGTGGCAAAGACACCTATGCGGTCGCTCTCAGGATGAATGAAGTCTGCCAGACACAAAAACTCGCTGTTGGGCTGTTGCTGTCGCAGAAAGGGTATCCTTCGGACACTCTCTGACTTCTCACCTCTTACGATCACATCGTCGCCCTCGCTATGGGCTTCGGCTATGAGGAACAGTGCATGGGTCTTATACTGGTCCTGAAAGTGGGTCAACGTCTGTTCTGCCTCTTGGCGCAGCTTCGATTTTTCTGCATCGGGCTTGTTGTGCATGCCCCAGGCATAGTAGAAATAATCCCAGTTGATATAGGGAACTATCTCGTTGATGTCGTAGTCAATCTTCATGGTTGAAAGTGATTGGTTCACCTGCTATGACAGGTGTCACGACACCATTGGCATATACCGTCTGACCATTGCAGAGCGTACGTTCAACACGCCATTGGAATTCATGTCCCTCCATCGGGCTCCAGCCGCACTTGCTCTCTATGATGTCCTTAGTCACCGTCCAGGGACTGTGAGGACGTACTACCACGAGGTCGGCACGACAGCCCTTCCTGAGGAATCCACGTTTCTGGACGCCAAACAAACGGGCAGGATTGTGGCACATCAGCGCGACCAGACGTTCCAGCGTCAGCACGCCAGCATCTACCAACTCCAGCATGGTGACTAGCGAGAACTGTACCATCGGCATTCCTGAGGCTGCCTTACAGCATCCACCCTGCTTCTGCTCCAACAGATGAGGTGCATGGTCGGTACCGACAACGGAGATACGTCCGTCCTTCAGCGCCTGACGCAGCATAAACTGGTCTACCGGCGTCTTGATGGCAGGGTTCACCTTGATTTTTGCCCCCAGCCGTTCATGATCAAGCTGGGTGAAATAGAGATGTCCCACAGTAGCCTCGGCTGTGATGCGAGACGACGGGCTGGTATCAAACAGTTCCAACTCTTCAGCCGTCGAGATATGGGCCACATGGAGACGAGTACCATACTGCTTGGCCAAGGCTACAGCCTTTTGGGTAGATGTCAGACAGGCTTCCTCACTGCGTATCATTGCATGCAGCGACACAGGAGGGTCTTCGCCCCAGGCTTCCTGCGCTGCAGCCATATTGCGATTGATGATGTCCGTATCTTCACAATGTGCCATCAGCGGAAGCCGGCAAGTCTTAAAGATACGCTCCAACGCCTGCTGACGGTCTACCAGCATGTTGCCCGTCGACGAACCCATAAAGAGTTTGACACCGGGGATGCGCGTTCCGTCCAACTGCGAGAAGGTATCAGCATTATCGTTGGTGGCCCCATAGAAGAACGAGTAGTTCACACGACTGTGCTGACGGGCGCGGGAGAACTTGTCTTCCAGTGCCTCCGGCGTAGTGGTCTGCGGCACACAGTTAGGCATGTCGAAATATGAAGTCACACCGCCTGCTGCAGCAGCACGGCTCTCGTTATCTATATCGCCCTTCTGCGTGAGCCCAGGCTCACGGAAGTGAACATGATCGTCTATGACTCCTGGCAAAACGTAGCAGCCTGAAGCATCAATGACATCATCACCACAAACCTCGCCCTGCTTACCTTTTACCTCTATGATATTACCGTCTTCGACGACTATTGAGCCCTCGAAGATACGACCTTCATTGACAATATTTCCTCCTTTGATAACAGTCTTCATGGCTTGGGGACATTCAACAGCGGAGCATGTCCCGACAAGCTGTCAGGCAATGTCTGCCCTGCTGGCGTAACAGGATCACTCAGGCCGTTCATACGCTGCTCGTTCTCCTGAGCTGTCTGATAATAGTCTTTCACATAAGGATCATTCTTGAAGGCACTGGTAGCCTTCGACATGATATACTCTATCTGTGGAGTCAGAATGGGGTATCTGTACTGACTGGTAATCATCATGAACACGCCAGGACCCAACACGTTGTCGTAGTTCTTCTCGATGAACTTCGTCACCAGTTCGTCCTCGGCTGCCGTTATCTGTGCAGCCTCAGCATTCAGCTTCTCGGCAATCGTTTCCTCGTCAATACCCTCCAGTATCATCTGGTTCTGCTTGTGACCCAGCTCGTTCATCTGGCTCACCAACTGGTTGTGCTTATCGATAAAGTGATAGAGACTGTCGTTCAGCGGTGTACCGCCTACGCTTGGACCCGTAGGACCTATCTTCACAACAATATCGCCCTCTTCCAACACAACGGGCATAATACTCTCGTCGTCCATAAAGAGGTTGGCCATGCGTACTGAGTCTAAAAGACCGGCAAAGTGGAACTCGCCATGTACTACGTCACAGGAGTCAAGGTTCTTGACAGCGCCTTCTTTGAGTGCTTTCAGGTAGAGTTTGCTTCCGTCAAGAGCCGATACCGACGAAGAACCAGTCACATTATAGGAACTGGCACACGAGGCAAACAATGCCATTATGACGGATGCATATAGAATTTTGTTCATAGACAATCGTTAGTATTTCATATTTCGGCACAAATGTACAATGTAATATCGAAATAAGAAAAAATATTTGCTCATTTTAAAACATTTGAGCAATTATTTAGCGTTTTTTTGCGTGTTTTCCAGTTCGTTCGCAATTCTATGGCTGGAATAGAGCTGAAGAACTGCTGCAACCAAGAGCACGACAATCCAGTTGTTATGTACATATTTTATATATGACAGATAGTCAAGTCCCAGAAAATTGCTTTGGTTGGCAAACATCAGCAATGCAGCCACCAGAAACAGCACATCACTCAGCAGCATCATCCTGCGTAGGCGACGAACAGTAAAATCCTTGCCCTCATAGCGCTGACGCATCTGCATAGCAACAAACAACAAGGCTCCTGGAGCGAACACATACGGCGCCCAAGACTGGAGAAACAGGCTGGCACCTGAACCCACCACCATCAGCAGGCCTCCTGCCAACATCAGCCACACCTCTATATTACTCAGCTGTCTCATTGGAAGTTAAAGTTTTCTGGTCGTCTCCAAGCACGAAGATGTCCTCATCGTCGGCTTTCATAAAGTAACGTTCACGGGCAATTTTCTCTATTGCCTTAGGATTGCTTTCCAGCTTTTCTATCTGTTCTTTATTTCGTTCGTGCTCGTCCAAGTATTGCTTTATCTCGTCTTGAAGTTCACTGATTTTCTGCTTGTTCTGGAAGTGATGCCACACGCTGTTCTCGTCTACAAAGCCTATCAGAATCACAGCAACCAGCGTCACCAGCGCATATTTCAACGCCTTCACATGATAGATGCGAACCAAGAGCCTTTTCAGTTTTTTCATCTTTTTTCCTTTTTCGGCTACAAAGTTACGAATAAGTGAGTAGAAAACCAAATAAAATTTGAGTTTTCTCAAGCGTGAGTAACTTCGACGATAGTCACTGTTACGAAAAGTTGAGAGTAAAACAAAATATTTTTTGGCATTTCAATCATTTTTTTGTAACTTCGCAGCGAAATTAGTTTTACTATGGAAGAATATATTGTTTCAGCGCGAAAATACCGTCCCACATCCTTCGACACGGTGGTGGGACAGCAGGCACTAACGACCACACTGAAAAACGCGGTGAAGAGCGGAAAACTGGCGCATGCCTACCTTTTCTGCGGACCGCGAGGCGTGGGAAAGACAACGTGCGCCCGCATCTTTGCCAAAGCCATCAACTGTCTGACACCTACGGACGAGGGAGAAGCTTGTGGACACTGTGAGAGCTGTCAGGCGTTCAACGAGCAGCGCTCGTTCAACATCTTTGAACTGGATGCTGCTTCAAACAACTCTGTGGAGCACATCAAAACACTGATGGAACAGACACGCATACCGCCACAAGTGGGCAAGTACAAAGTGTTCATCATCGACGAGGTACACATGTTGTCTACAGCTGCCTTCAACGCTTTCCTGAAGACGCTGGAGGAGCCGCCCGCACACGTTATCTTCATCCTGGCGACAACGGAGAAGCACAAGATCCTGCCCACCATCCTGAGCCGCTGTCAGATTTACGACTTCGAACGTATGACCGTCCGCAACACCATCAACCACCTCAAGTCGGTGGCCGAGCGCGAGGGCATCAGCTACGAGGAAGAGGCTCTGGCGGTGATTGCCGAGAAGGCTGACGGTGGCATGCGCGACGCATTGAGCATCTTCGACCAGGCAGCATCGTTCTGTCAAGGTAACATCACGTACCAAAAGGTCATTGAAGACCTGAACGTGCTGGACGCAGAGAACTACTTTAAAATGATTGACCTGGCTGTCAGCAACAAAGTGGCAGACATCATGGTGCTGCTGAACAATATCATCAACAAGGGCTTTGACGGCGGATTGCTGATTCAAGGACTGGCCAAGCACGTACGCAATGTGCTGATGGCAAAGGACGAGCAGACATTGTCTCTGCTGGAGGTGAGCGACCAGCAACGGACACGCTATCAGGAGCAAGCCAAAAAGTGCGAGACACGCATGTTGTACGAAGCACTGCGTCTGATGAACCAATGCGACATCCAGTACCGCCAGTCCAGCAACAAGCGACTGCTGGTGGAGCTTACACTGATTGAGGTAGCACAGATTACACAGCCCGACGAGGGGCCTGCCAGTGGGCGCAAGCCCAGAAGACTGAAATCCCTGTTTAAGCAACTGATACAACAGTCTCAGCCACGTAAAGCAGCCCCACAGGTAGCTGCGGCTGAGCCTGTTGCCTCAACCCAACCTACAGCATCCATTCCGACAAGCCGTCCTACAGCAACACCGAAGACGGCAAAACCTCTCATCAAGCCAAAATCCATGAGTAGCATCAGTTTCTCATGGAACAACCTACGCAAGAAAAATTCCCCACAGACAACAGCCCAAGCAGAAACGACCCAAGGAGAGAATGCAACCTCTGAACAAATTCAGAAGTTCGGCCAGCACGACCTCGAACTGGAATGGTTGTCTATGTGCAACCGCATGCCTCAACAACTCAGCGGTGTAGCTTCGCGCATGAAAAACATGAGCCCCACCATCACCGAGTTCCCCGCTATAGAAGTGACGGTGGAGAATCAGCTGGCCCGAGAACAGATAGAAAACATCAAAGGCAAAATCCTGAGCACCTTGAAGCTACACCTTCAGAACAACGACATCACTCTTTCCATCCGCATTGCCGAACATCAGGAGCAAGAAAAAACGCTCTCACGCCGTGAGCAGTTCGAACTGATGGAAAAAGAAAATCCCTCAGTCAAGAAACTGAGGGAACTCCTAAATCTGCAATTAGCTTAATCAAATCAGCGACATACCCAGCTTCTTACACTCTGCCCGCATATCGTCAGGCCAAATGCTGGCTTGTATCTCACCAATGTGTCCTTTGTGCAACAACACCATGCAGAGTCGGCTCTGACCGATACCACCACCAATGGACAGAGGCAGCTCGCCATTGAGCAACTTCTTGTGGAAATACAACTGTTCACGTTCCTCTTTGCCCTCTATCTTCAATTGGCGCAACAATGACTCCTTGTCGACACGGATACCCATAGAAGACAGTTCAAACGAGCGTCCAAGTACAGGATACCAGATAAGGATGTCACCATTGAGTCCTGCCAACCCATTCTCACCCATCGTTGACCAGTCGTCATAGTCCGGAGCACGTCCGTCGTGCTTCTCGCCATTCGACAGTTTACCACCAATACCAATAACAAATACTGCTCCATACTTCTCACAAATGGCATCCTCACGCTCCTTAGGCGTCTTGTCCGGATACATCTGCAACAACTCCTCTGCATGGATAAATTTAATATGCTCAGGCAAGAAAGGCTTAATCTGAGAATATGTCTCACACGTCAGATACTCCGTACGGCGAATGGCTGCATAGATGCGCTCTACCACATTCTTCAAATAAGCTACAGTACGCTGCTCTTTGGTGACTACAGCCTCCCAGTCCCACTGGTCCACATACAGCGAATGCAGGTTGTCCAGTTCCTCGTCAGCACGGATGGCATTCATATCCGTATAAATACCATAGCCTGGCGCTATCTTGTATTCCGCCAGCGACAGGCGCTTCCACTTAGCTAGCGAATGTACCACCTCAGCACGCGCATCACCCAAATCCTTGATAGGAAAGGTGACAGCACGCTCCACACCATTGAGGTCGTCATTGATGCCAAGCCCCTGCAAGACAAACAACGGGGCCGTCACTCGTCGCAGACGCAACTCCGTAGATATATTCTGCTGGAAAAACTCCTTAATCAATTTGATGCCCTGCTCCGTCTGTTTTGTATCAAGCAAAGCCTCATATCCGATTGGTTTAATCAGTTGACTCATGTCTTAATATTTACTATTTGCTAATTTAAACTGTATCGCCACGCACCACACCTTTAGGCCTGAGTGTTTACGATTTTGCGTGCAAAGGTACTACTTTTATGCTAAACTGCAAGCAAAAAGACACTTTTTTTTGCAAAACGACAGCATTTTCTTTATTTTCACTAACAATTTGCACAACCCCCAAATCATTAAAAGATTATAATTCTTCATCCTTCATTCTTCATTCTTAATTAAAATACGTACCTTTGCATCGCTTTTTTGAACAAAGGTCCCGTAGCTTAGCTGAATAGAGCGT
The DNA here is from genome assembly GCA_900318795.1 of uncultured Prevotellaceae bacterium. Taxonomy (GTDB): domain Bacteria; phylum Bacteroidota; class Bacteroidia; order Bacteroidales; family Bacteroidaceae; genus Prevotella. The sequence goes on from ONLU01000016.1 coordinate 45,266, forward strand.
CAGATTCCGGTTCTGAAGGTCTTGGGTTTGAATCCCAACGGGATCACACACCGAAAATATCGAGAAACTCCGATATTTCGTATAAGGAAATCAGAGTTCCATTTTTGGTTCTAGTCTGATTGACGCGCATAATAGAGAGCTTTAGTCAACTTTTAGACTTTACAGACTACTAGTAGTTTTATTTGTATTGTTATAGTTCAACACCCTCTTCCGTCGATACTGCAAGCCGCACCCTCCTCTTGTGGTCTTGGCTCCAGTCCCACGTCCTTCGAATAGAGTGTGACGGTTCCATCTTCCAGTACATAACATGGAATGCCTAAATCATCCACGGCTTTTGCTTCATCAAAAGCGGGATTCGTGTCACGGAGCTTGATGAACTGCTTCAGGTTCCTGACATGTTTGCCGATGTCAATCACCTCGAAATTCGGATTTCCCACCACTTGCTTCTCTACGTACTCGCAATCTGGGCAGGTATGCATTACATACATCTTAATCATAGTCGTGCTGTTTTTGTTATTACTATATGTTCTGCTACAAAATTACGAAAATTACTCCAATTTTTGCTCACCAACTATCAAATGAACGCCTATTTTATGCTAAATTTGCTAAATCAGACATAGTTTTGCTATATTTTGACTACATTTGCAAAACGAATCATTAAAATGGAATACAATATGACACAAGAATATGCAAGGGTTTCAGTAGAAATGCCCGAAAACGAAGAGAAGAAATCCCTCCATCAGGAGCTGACATACGAGATTAAGAACCCCGACATCAATGATGAATTTACCATCAAGTTCTGATTATGGAAAAGAAAAGCGATACCTACCAGATTGCCGCCGACATCCAATGGGAATATGCGGGTGACGGCATAGTTCGCCAAATCATGGGCTACGATGAGCACTTGATGATGGTGAAAGTAAAATTCAATCAAGGAGCCGTTGGCACACTCCATCAGCATCCTCATACTCAAAGTACCTATGTTGCCAGCGGATGCTTTGAGGTGACCATTGATAAGAAGAAGAAAGTTCTAAGAGCTGGCGATGGCTATTATGTGGCTCCTAACCTGCCGCATGGTTGTGTTTGTCTAGAGGCAGGCGTTCTCATCGACACCTTCACTCCTATGCGTGAGGATTTCTTGAAATAAGTAAAGAGCAGATATGGTCTAATGGGCCTCACGCCAGTTGGCAGGTCGCGGTGTGTCTTCCGGCACACCCACATCCAAAAGACTCTCGTAAAAATGCTCAAGCTGGATTTGCCTTTAGGTTTTATCGTCTTTGTCCTTAATGTAGGAACCAATGGCACGAAACACAATCTTATCCTTATATACTTCCTCAACCAGATAGGATTTGCCAACACGTCTGCGACCATTTTTCTGTCAAACCGCAAAGTAAAAATCAGCCATTTTCGAGATTTTTTTTGAAAACGGCTGATTTTTCCAACCTATTATGATTTTGGTGTAGTCCTCTTCTTGCCCATAACTTATTTCGTTTGATTATAAAGAGCAATAGCATCCTGCATGATATCATAATGGTCAAATGCCAGATGTGGTAAGTCCGACAGTGGCCACCATTCAGCTTTAGCAGCATCATCCTGGCCAGTGACAGCA
>ONLU01000002.1 GCA_900318795.1 uncultured Prevotellaceae bacterium
TTGCTGCAAAAGTACGAATTTCTTTTTACTTTACACTCTTTTTCCTACATTTTTTTATTCTTCATTTAGTTCATCACCCATACGATACTTGATGTCGTAATTGATGATGAAGTCGAGTTCTTCTTCTGTAAAGCCGTAATGTTTCGCAAGGACTTTGTCTATCTCGTCGATGATGGGCTTTGACTTACGTACATAATATTGCTTTTGTGATACAATTCCATGCCCAGTTTGAACATTTTTAATTATCGCATTCTTTTCTAACGAGTGTTCGTATTTTTTTCCTATCTCTTTTAATATTTCTATTATCAAATTAGAAAGATTGGATAGTCTAAAACCAAAAATTTGGTAATCACCCAGATTAAACATATCAAAATGAGATGAATAGTACCACCAAAAGACATCACTACTTACAGAGGAAATAATCACATATCTATCAATATCATTGAATGTTACTCTTTTTTCACTACTATTTCCAGTTCCAAACGGTTTGTCAAGGAATATTTTCCAATATCTCCCACCTGCAGACCTATAATCCATTTCATTACTACTTGCTTTATTTGAGCTTTTGAAAAATGATATAGCATTATTAGTATAGAACTTCAATAGTATCGCAAGTTCAATATCACTAGATAATTTTAATATTGAGGAGGTAAGATTCAATATTTCTCTAGAATGCTTCGTATATTTAATGCCTTTAAACAAAAGATTCCTATTTTCTGAAAGCCAACGGTTGATCTTTGTTGAGTGAAGACCCGATTGTGTGTTTTTTGATATGATTTCAACTATCAGTCTTTGATCCACGCCTTCAAAGAGGCCACTTGGTCTTTCATCGAAACATGATATCCATACAGAATTGTTACTTGGATTTTTTATTATGTTTTGTAAAGAAGCCATTCTTGTTGTATTAATTGATGGCAAAGGAACTATAAGGCCAATGTTTCCATTTGTTGCAGAAATAACAAAGGTCCTTTCTGCTACAAATGCATGTAAGTTACCACAATCTAACGTTTTATACAGAGACGAGCTCAACTTGTAGATAGACATAACTTTCTTATACTCCACATACGGTGGATTGCCGATAATCACATCAAAACCCTTATTGCCATTGATGATGTCGTAATATTCTGCGAGCCAATGGAAAGGCTGATGAGATTTGAGCCAATCATCATATTTCAATGAACCTCCAGAAACGGTTGAGGCATAGAGTTTCTTGTTCAGCAACTCATCAAGTTTCTTGAGGCGGTTCTTCAATTCCTGTTTGGCATTCTTATAGGTCTCAAGGTCTGAACTCTGCTCTAACTGCACCGTCTTGAAGGTTTCATATGCATGAGCAACAATGTCCATTTCTGTATGCACCTTATCCTTGAACTCCATGTTGGCAAACATATCACCATACTGCAAGTCGTTCTCCAAATCCTCGGCAGTTGCATAACCCACCAGCGTATTGCCACAACGGATATTGAAGTCGATATCAGGCAAGGGGTCTAGACCTAAGTTCGGATCACGAGGAACTACATCTACTACTGCCACCATCTTGAGGAACAAGCGGAGTTTGGCTATTTCCGTAGCTTCCACCATGATGTCAACGCCATAGAGATTGCGCAGGATGATGTTCTTATAGATGAAATAGCGGATGTTGGAGCGATACTTCCCGTTTATCTCTTCCAGTTCTGGGTTGAAGAGATTAGGATTGTCGCTATTCCAGCTTTGCATTCTGTCTATACAAACCTCATAAAGCGGTTCGAGGATGTTGAGAGCAGCAAAGAGGAAAGCACCTGAGCCACACGTCGGGTCAAGAATGGTGACCTTGCGCAACTGAGCATAGAAGTGCTTTACCAGCAGGTGGTCATCTGTTTGTGCAAGCAGGTCTTGCACAAACTGGCGAATGTCGAGGTTGTAGGTGATGAAGTCGTTAATCTCCGAGATCTCGCCATTCTCTATCTTTGCCTTGATGTTGGCATAGCGTTGCAGGCGCTCTATGGTTTCACGCCATATCTCTGTAGGTAGTGCAAAGGCTTCAGGTGTCTTTTCGTTCCAATGGCTGCGACGTTCTAAGAGATTGGGCTTCGTGGTGTCGATACCAACAGCTATCTTTTCAGGGATCTCCAACCCCTTACCCTTCTTGACTGCATCATAGATATAGGTATCACCACTCTCACGAAGGAACTGCCACACAGCCCCATTGGTCTTGAAAGGCTTCTCGTCCATCTTCTTAGTCGCATCCATCAGGAACGGCAGAATGGTGTTACGACCAATATACTCCGTAATGTCTTCCTTGGTGTAGTAAGCTCCCATCTGAGCTCTATCGTTGATGTACTGCTCGAAGATATAACCCAAGACATCAGGATTGATGTCCTTTCCGCTGGCTGTCAAGCGATCGTCCAAGTGCCAATGCCACTGGTCAAAGAAGGCAAACAGGCTCTCAAAGGCTTCATCAGCAATGTCGAGCGTAGGATATTTCTCTTCTAGTTCGTGAATGCTGAACATACCACCGTTCAGATAAGGTATACGTCCATACTTCTGTACGAAGTCCTGCTGATGACGTGGAGAATTCAGTCCGTCGTGGAACAGACTGACCAGGAAACCACGATAGAAGGAATCGTAGAAATGGCCCTCGCCCTTCTCGCTCTTCACCCAAGCCAACTTGTCGCGCAGGTAGTTGGGGTTCAGATTGAGGAAACCTTTCTTCTGAATGAAGTAGCAGAACATCAGTCGATTGAGCATGACAGAGGTGTACCACTGCTTGTTGCGGTTCTTCTTGAGGTCCGTTATCTCGTCGTCTATACCTGTAATGTACTTGGCGAAGTTGGTATGCTCTTTGCGGAAGCCTGTATAGAAGTCCTTGGTTATCTTCTCTGAGTTGACGATGAAACCAGCCTGCACCTTTTCCTTTACATCCATGATGGTGGTTCGCTCGTCAAGGTCGAAACAAAGGTCTTCCATCTTCTCAAAGAGGAAGTCGGCCTTTTGGGCTGATTCATATTCAACCAGCACCAAGTCGCGTTTCTCTACTTTCTTCACAGGCACCACCCAAAGGTGATGCTCCGAATGAGGCAGATGGTAGATGCAGATATAGTCGTTGGCAGTCCGACGCAGACGGGTGTCAATCTTCTTACACATCGAAGAAGAGGGTATGTCTTGAACCTCACACGTTAAAACCTGGAAACCACTACGGTCTGCTATCTGCTGAAACTCATAGACGCAGTCTTCTATCGTGATGTCAAACGTCGTCTGTCCCTTGGGATTGTTCCATCCCATTTCACGGATAAATAACTCCTTGAAGTTACTCTCGCTGATATACTGAATGAATGTTCGCTTGTTCATAGTTTATTGGTATTTGAGTCCCATCGAGCAAATGATGGTAGGGTCTTTCTGTGCCCTCCAACAACTGGTAGTTATAGATGTCGTCGATGGCATACTTCAGTTGCTGTTTCTTGTCTGCATCAAAGAAAAGTGTGGGCGGTTGCTGATAGTAGTGCTCCAAGAGGTCGATGATGCGGAAACGGGTACTGAAACGATTTCCCAAAATGCCACTTACGCTGGTGGTTTCCTGCTTCATGCCATCAATGGCCTTCTTCACCAGGTCAAAATGGTTTTCCAAGGGCTCTTGTGCTGGTTCGTTAGCACTACAGGCCATAGCTGCAAGTATCTTCTTCTGCGACTGGCTCACCATCTCTCCTTTTGAGTTGTACCACGTCAGCACATCATAGTCATTATGTGTCTTGGCGTAAGTGATGACCCCATCTTCGATAGCACTATCAGTCTTCTTGGTGGAATAGATAATGTTGCTGAGTGCAGGAATAATCTGTTTCAACTTAGGATTGGCATCGGTGGCATTCTTCCATTTCGTCATCCAGACTGCCGCTTTTCTCATTATACATATCCTTCAAGTTTTGCTCATTTCCCTCGAAGAAAACCTCGTCACTGCCCACGATATTGGCATTCTCATTGATACGGGCATTCAGACGGGTACGCAGACGAATGATGTTTTCAACACCTTCTGCAGGGAAAAAGGAATAGCAGAAGATTTCTTCTGACTCCTGTCCGATACGATCTACACGACCAGCTCTTTGTATCAATCGGATAATAGCCCAAGGCAAGTCGTAATTCACAATGACATGAGCATCCTGCAGGTTCTGACCTTCAGAGAGAACATCGGTGGCTATTAGCACTCTTGACTCGTCTGAAGAAGAAACATCTGCTTTGTTGCTTAAAGGCGAGAAACGCTCCACGATAGCGGTAGGATTCTTGCTGCCACCTGTCGCTCTGTCAATATGGGTAAAGCCACGTTTGCGCAACTGGCAATAGATATAATTGGCAGTATCAGAATACTGAGTAAACACCAGTACCTTATCGCTTTTGTGCGTCTTGTTAAGCAGAGTTTCCAGTTCATTCAGTTTCTGGTCTGTCTGAGCATCCCATTTGCCACAAAGAAGAATCATCTTAATAATCTGTTCACAGTCCTGCTTCAGGTGCTGTTTGAGAGTTCGCTTGAAGTATGTAGATTCTATCCAGGCAACATTATTCTTCTGGGACAACAGTTCATAATACCTACGGGCTTTCTCCATATAGACTTTCATGTCTGTAGGTATATCTATCAGGTTGTCGCCCGCCTGGCGATCCTCGTCTTCATGATCGTTGCCAAAGATGTCGTTGATGTCCTCGTCCTCAATCCATTCCTCTGGCAGATTGTTCTCATCGCCTATAGGCAAAGGAAGCTTGTTCTCAATGGCATAGATAAAAACGGCATTACGCAATATGTGGCGATAAAGCGTCAGGAGGAACGAGAAACCACTAGAGTCGATACGCTTAAAGAAGGTACTTTTGCAGAACCCCATCATGCGCTGACCTGCGCGACTGAGATTCTCCAACAGATGCTTGTCTGTCGTTGAGGCGTTGGCTGTCTTGCCTGTATCCTCATATTGTGACAATCCGTAACGAGGCAAGCGAAGTTCCTCCATCATCGAAATCATTTCCTCGGAATAGAGACGACTATATTGATCGCCTGGCATTGTGTCAAACTTGATAGCCTTGGGCTTGCGCTCTGGGAAGAAATTCTTCCTGCCATCACGAAATTCCAAATATTTCCGACCTGTAGTCTCATCCGTCTTAGCGTAGTTCTCTTTGATGAAGGTACGTGTGCGACGAACCAAGAACAGTTTCATCAACTCCTGCCAGTCGTCAAGACTGGTACTTTTCTCAAAGGCCTTGATGCTACGGATGAACACTTCGCTATGTTTTTGCAGGAAAGCACGGTCGCCTCCTAATTCGCGTATATATTCCTCAGGACGGATACCCAAGTCGTCATCCTCGCTGATGAATAATTTCAGCTGACTGCTCAGGTCAGAGAAATCCTTGTTGTATGGTGTAGCCGTCAGAAGAAGTACCTTGCAATCTTGTCTTTCTATGAGTGCCTTGATATTCTGGTAACGCTTGCCTTGTTCGTTACGAAGGTTGTGGCTTTCGTCCACGATAATCAGCCGATAGTAGCGGGCATTGTCAACGTCGATAGGCTTGGCTATGGACATAATATCCGCTTTCAAGTCATAACGCTTGCGATACTTGTCCCACATGTCCTGCAAGTTGGCAGGGCAGATGATAAGCGTACTGCTGGCGTAGGTCATCTCATAGATTTTGGCAATAGCACAGGCGGTTATCGTCTTACCAAGTCCTACGACATCACCTATCATGGCTCCACCTCGTTTTTCGTTATTCAGATGGCGAGCAGCTATTTTTACTGCTGTTTGCTGAAAATCGAACAGTTCATGTTGAAACTCCGGAGGTAATGTGAATTCCTTCACACCACTACGGGCATCAGCAGAGAGGTGATATGCAGTCTTCAAATAAATATAATATGGGGGTATAACTTCTGCACCAGCCCAACTGTTGTCAATAGCATCTATCAACTCTTTGGTAATGTCAATACAGAAACGGTCGTTCCATCTATTATCAAACCATTCTTCTAATGCTTCCAAATCACGATTATTCTCTATATCGGCATCAAGCTCTCCGTTTTTGGTCAGCCCAGAATACGTCAGGTTACTACTACCAAGGATAGCAGAAATCTTGTTGCGACTGGAATCGGGACTATAGGCTAAATAGAGTTTTGCATGGAGCGGATGGGCTACATAGAGCTTTACACAGACTTTGTTTTCTTTCAGCTGGGCAGATAGTCTTCTCAGCGTCCATTCATCACGCTTTGTCGGCATTCCAAGTAGCAATTGTTTCTTGAAATCACGGGCTATCTCAAGTTTACACTGCTGAACGTAGGCTGCATCAGGTATGACCTGATCAGAATAGAATTGACGAACCAGGTCTTCGTCAGGTTGATGCATACCAATGAGCAGCCTGCAGTATCGATACTCTTGCTTGTCATTTTCAAAAATATAATCACCTGAAATCTGGTCAATTTGATTTACCACCAAGTCCCATCCACGCAGGTTAAAGTAGCCTACGCAGAAATCCACACGTTTGATACCTACATCCGTAATAAGGTCTTGTAGGCCATTCACGAATTTTGACTCTATGTTGTCATAGATCCTTGCCATATCTGCATTAATAGTCTTAGGAGCGAAAGGACTATCTCGGAGAAAATGGGTTATCAACTAAGAACCTCAGGACATAATAAAAGCGTGAATCGCCCTTATCAATGTCCCAAGGTCCTAGGAAAACCCATTGTATAGATAAGTCCAGTCCACGCTATCGCGCAGACGCTGGCACTTATTCGATTATACAATGTCGATTGAATTTCCTAGGTTCAGGGACATCACCGAATATAGCACTAACGCTATGTTTATTCCACAAAAATCGCACTGCCACCCTGCACTCAGGGATTCATGCCGAAGCATGGGCTGTCTACAGCTATTGGGCGTACTTGTTGCAAAAGTACAAAATATTTCCGAAAACACAAAACTTTCGGGAAATATTTCGCATCTGCCTACTCCAAAGGCTGTCGGATGATGGCGAAATGATTGGCAAGGAATACTCGCATTGAGATTGTTATATTGAAAAACGTTGTTTTTGATTCAACGCTTTTCAGGGCAAGACATGAACTCGACTACGGATTATGAAAGGTTAAGGTAAGAACATCGTGGGTATTATGGTCTACACGGCAGCGGTTGTCTGTGCGCAGGCCTACAAGCCAGACTATCACCCCGCTGGCATCGACTACGACGAGCTGGCGACGCTTCTCGAAGAGCGTCATCTTGAGGTCAGTCATCAGGTCGCTCAGCAGTTTACGTCCCTGCATTCCAAAAGGCTGCATGCTATCGCCAGGCTCCACACGGCGAACAGTCAGGGGGAAGGCCACCTTGTCAGCGTCAAGCGTGACGCGATAGGGATCCTTAGAGGGCTGAAAACCACTGCTGACAACAGTTTCCTTCAGCACGATACGGGCTCCGTCCTCCATCACATACGTCCCTTCCTCGGGAATGCGGAGCGTTTTCAGCGGTTTCAACGAGGGTTCCACTATCAGCCTGTCGCGGTCCCTCAAGAGGTCGTAGCCCATAGAAGACGAGAACACCCTACCCGTCTCTGCCGTCAGGATCTGCTGTGCCTGGGTGCCGTTAAAACCGTAGTTTTTGAGCCATTCGAATACTAGATACTCACTTGAGCCATATTTAGTCAACAAGCTGAGCTCAAGTATATTATGACGGGCTAAGTCTACGTTAATCGCATCGAGCACCTTCTGGGCCTCAGTCAGATGGCAGGCCGTCTGCTGAATGTTATCAGAAACAGCTGGATTGAGCGTTTTCAGCAGGGGTAAGAGTTGCAGGCGTACCTTGTTGCGCTGCACGTCAGCTTCCAGATTGGTGCTGTCTGTCACATAGGGCTGGTGCAGTTGGAGCAGATACTGCTCAATGTCCTCGCGCGACACGCAGAGCAAGGGACGCAGGATGTAGCCGTTACGCGGCTGGATGCCCGTCAGGCCGCGAAGCCCTGTGCCACGAATGAGGTTCAAAAGCACCGTTTCCACCGAGTCGTCGCGATGGTGAGCCACACAGATGCCGTCAGCATCCATGTCCCGACGAAGCTGCTCGAACCAGTGGTAGCGCAACTCGCGCGCAGCCATCTCTATGCTCACCTTGTGCAGCTGGGCGTACTCATGGGTGTCGAAATGGGCCTTGTGGAGCGGTATCTGCCGTTCAGCACAAACGGACTCGCAAAAAGCCTCGTCCCGATCAGACTCGCCCCCGCGCAGATGGAAGTTACAATGGGCTGCATGGACTCGGAATCCATGTTCGTGCAACAACAAGAGCAAGGCGACACTATCTGCACCTCCGCTTAATGCAACAAGGTATAAGCCGTTGTCTTCAAGCAGTTTATGATGGTCTATATATTTACGAACCTTACTCCACATAGAGTACCAAGCCCTTCAGGTATTCGCCCTCCGGGTGATAGATGTTGATGGGATGGTCTGCAGGCTGGTGCAGCTGATGGAGTATGCGCACCTTGCGTTTAGCCAAGGCCGCTGCCGTAAAGACGGCGTTGCGGAAGTGGTCCTTTGTCACCACCTGCGAGCAGGAGAACGTGAAGAGGATGCCGCCCTTCTCGATTTTCTCAAAGGCCTTCTGGTTCAGACGGGTATAGCCCTTCAGCGCATTGTGCAGCGCTCCGCGATGCTTGGCAAAGGCCGGTGGGTCGAGGATGATCAGGTTGTAGTTGCCGCCTGCACGCTCCAGGAATTTAAAGGCATCTTCGCAAAAAGCCTTGTGGCGAGAGTCGCCGGGGAAGTTCAGCTCAACGTTCTGACGCGTCAGGTCTATAGCTTTCTCCGAACTGTCCACACTGTGTACCAGTTCTGCCCCGCCCCTCATGGCATAGAAGGAAAAGCCGCCAGTATAGCAGAACATGTTCAGCACGCGCTTGCCACGTGCAAAACGTTCGAGCAGTGAACGGTTCTCCCGCTGGTCGACAAAGAAGCCAGTCTTCTGTCCTTTCAGCCAGTCCACGCGGAACTTCAGGCCGTTTTCGGTGGCGATGTTATCATTGCTACCTCCCAACAGGAATCCGTTCATGTCGTCGGCAGCCATAAAGGGAAGCGTGGTCTCGCTCTTATAGTAAATGTGGGCAATACGTCCTTGCATGACTGCTGCAAGCGATTTTGCTATCTGCTTACGTTTCAGGTGCATACCAATGCTGTGGGCTTGCATGACAGCGGTGTCTCCATAGACATCGACAATCAGTCCCGGAAGATTGTCGCCCTCGCCGTGAACCAGCCGGTAGGTGTTGTTCTGAGGATTGTCTGCCACCCCAATGGCCAGTCTCATCTGAAGGGCCGACTGGAGGCGTGATGTCCAGAACTCGTCGTCGATGACAATATCCCTGAAAGACAATACACGAACGGCGATGGAGCCTTGCTGGTAGTGGCCAACAGCTATAAAATCGCCAGAAACAGTCACTACCCGTACTGTTTCGCCCTCTTCTATTCCATCGTCCATAGACTGGATGGCACCTGAGAACACCCACGGATGAAATCGCCGGAGGCTCTCGTCCTTACCCTTGCGGAGTCGTATTTGCTTGTACATCTTCTGTGATTTTTATCAGTTCATAGTCGCCCGTCTGCTCCAGGCGCATCAGTTCTTCATAGAGCAGAATGCAGGTCCAGGCATCGGTAGCTGCATAGGCCTTCTGCTTGTCGTTCAGAATGTCTGCCTCCCAGTTTGTCAGCTGTTCGCGCTTGGAAATGCGCTGTCCGAAGAAGTTGGCATAAAGCTTCTGGAGGCTCATGTCCTCGACGCCGATTTCGCGCACATGGTCCTGCAAGTCAATGAAATAGCCGCTCTGGAAATCGTCCAGCTTGTGAAGCGAGTTGAGGTCGTCGCGAAGCGAAAGACCTATCTTTGGGACCTTTGTGTCTTCCAACAGTCGTCTGACGGATGGCGACATGCCCAACAGGTTCAGCCGGAAGAGGAAGCACACCTCGTGGCTCGACACCTGCAAAAGTGATACAGAGTGCATGAGACCCTTCTTGAATGACGGACGCGTCTCGGTATCGACCCCCAATATCTTTTGCGACATCAGATAGCTGACCGCTTTTTCCGCCTCGCGCTCCGTACACACGACGACGATGCGCCCCCCGAAAAGCACACGTGGAAGGGAGGCTATCTTAGTCTTGTCAAACTTGTTATAAATGGTTTTCTTCATTTGGCCTGCAAAGTTAATACAAAAAAACAAAAAATCAGCGGATTATTGATGAAATCTAAGTTTTTCTTTGTAATTTTGCACATCGAAATAAAAATAAAGAAAGAAAAATGGCAAAGAAGAAATCCAGCAAGGCTTCGCAGGAAAAGGCAGCATCGTCACTGAAAGAAGCCTTAGGCATAGACAAGATATTCCACAACGAGCGCATCAATTTTGTACTAGGCTTCTGCTTGTTGTTTATCGCCGGCTATCTGATATGGGCGTTTTCATCGTTCTTCGTCACCGGCGAAGCAGACCAGAGCATCATTGAAGCACCGCGTGAGGGAGAACTGCTGAATCAGAATGGTGAGTTCCAGAACGCCTGTGGTTCCATGGGGTCATACGCATCGTGGTTCTTCATCAAACGCTGCTTCGGACTGTCGGCATTCTTCATTCCCATATTCCTGATTTTAGTATCAGTGAACATGATGCGTGCCTACAAGGTCAACCTGCTCAAGTGGTTCATGTGCCTGGCTATCCTCATGGTATGGGCATCCATCACAATGGCCAAGTTCCTTGCTCCATTCTTCGACAATGCGTGCTTTAACCCCGGTGGCGACCATGGCCTGGCAGTCTGCCAGCAGATAGAGGGACTCATAGGCACGCCAGGACTTACGGCTGTGCTGGCATTGACGGCTATCGCCTTCCTAGTCTATCTTAGCATGGAGACAGTCATCATACTGCGTAAGATATTCAACCCGCTGCACTACCTGAAGAAGATTCCGATGGAGATTCATATCGGCAAGGGCGACAGCGAGGACAATGCTTCAGACGCAGCAGGCATTCAGACATTGGAAGACCCGACCGTCTTTGACGACCCCCAGACGGAAACAGTAGAGTTTAAGATGGATGACGACGTCCGTGACGACCACAAGGAAGAGACACCTGTTGCCACGCCTCTGACCACGCCATCTGCCGATGATATTCCCCTGTCTGTTGACGACGGAGTGGAGATGACGGTAGACACGGGCGAGAAAGAAGAAAAAGCCGAAGGCAAGGACCTTGTCGGAGAATATGGTGACATCTCAACGCCTTACGACCCCAAGCGCGACTTGGAGAACTACCACTACCCGACCCTCGACCTGCTGAAGAAATACGAGACGGACGGCAAGCCCTTTATAGATATGGATGAGCAGAACGCCAACAAGAACCGCATCGTAGACGTGCTGCGCAACTTCGGTGTCGAGATTTCCAGCATCAAGGCCACCGTCGGTCCTACCATTACGCTCTATGAGATTACACCTGCTCCAGGTGTGCGCATCTCCAAGATCCGCAATCTGGAAGACGATATAGCCCTGAGTCTGTCAGCCCTTGGCATTCGTATCATTGCTCCTATTCCCGGCAAGGGTACCATCGGTATTGAGGTGCCGAATGCCAAGCCTGCCATAGTCTCGATGGAATCCATCCTAAACTCCAAGAAGTTCCAGGAGACGACGATGGACCTGCCCTGTGCGCTGGGTAAGACCATTACCAACGAAGTGTTCATGTTCGACCTGGCCAAGGCTCCCCACCTGCTCGTAGCCGGTGCTACGGGACAAGGTAAGTCTGTGGGTCTGAACGCCATACTGACCTCACTCCTCTACAAGAAGCATCCGGCAGAACTGAAGATAGTGCTGGTAGACCCGAAGAAGGTTGAGTTCAGCATCTATGCCACTATTGAGAAGCACTTTCTGGCTAAGATACCAGACGAGGAGTCTGATCCCATCATCACAGACGTCACCAAGGTGGTGCGCACGCTGAACTCGCTGTGCAAGGAGATGGACACCCGCTACGACCTGCTGAAGATGGCCCAGGCGCGCAATATTAAGGAGTATAACAAGAAGTTCATTGACCGCCAGCTGAATCCTGAGCACGGACATAAGTACATGCCATATATCGTCGTCGTCATCGATGAGTTCGGTGACCTGATTATGACGGCAGGCAAGGAGGTAGAGCTGCCTATTGCACGTATTGCCCAGTTGGCCCGTGCCGTAGGTATCCACATGATTATCGCCACCCAGCGTCCTACCACCAATATTATTACGGGTACCATCAAGGCCAACTTCCCAAGCCGTATAGCCTTCCGCGTAGGTGCCATGATAGACTCGCGCACCATTCTGGACCGCCCGGGTGCACAGCAGCTGATAGGCCGAGGCGATATGCTCTACCTGAACGGCGGCGAGCCCGTACGTGTGCAGTGTGCCTTTGTCGACACACCAGAGGTGGAGCGCATCAATCAGTTCATCTGCCAGCAGCAGGGCTACCTGTCGGCATTCGAGCTGCCTGAACCCGACACAGACGATGGCGAAAGTGGCGAGAGCCGCGATGTGGACATGCAGCACCTGGACCCGATGTTCGAGGATGCTGCCCGTCTGATAGTCCGCGAGCAAAGTGGTTCCACCAGCCTGATTCAGCGAAAGTTTGCCATCGGCTACAATCGTGCCGGCCGTCTAATGGACCAATTGGAGAAGGCTGGTATAGTAGGAGCTGCCCACGGCAGCAAGCCCCGTGAAGTATTAATCATGGACGAAACAAGTCTCGAAAACCTATTATTGCAATGGAGAGGATAAAAGTATTTGTACTGATGCTGCTCATGACAGTGGCATCATACGGACAGACTGCCAAGCAAGTGCTGGACAAGGCTGCTTCGGTTGTAAGCAACAAGTCGGGTGTGACAGCATCCTTCACGCTGAAAGGCGGACAGATGAACGACAAGGGAACCATCAGCATCAAGGGCAAGAAGTTTCATGCCACCACCCCTGATGCCATCATCTGGTTCGACGGAAAGACCCAATGGACGTACGTCAAGAAGAACGACGAGGTGAATGTGTCCACTCCCAACGAGTCGCAGCTGCAGGCGCTGAATCCGTATAATTTTATATATATGTATAAGAAAGGTTATACATATATGATGACCAAGAAGTCCAACGGCTATGAGGTTCATCTGACTGCAACGGACAAGAAGCGTTCTGTGCAGGAGATGTACATCACCGTCAACAAGAGCACTTATATCCCATCACAGATTCGCGTCAAGCACTCCAAAGGATGGAATACCATAGAGGTGAGCAACTTCAAGAAAGCGAACTTGTCAGACGGCATCTTCCGATTCAACTCCAAGGACTTCCCCAAGGCGGAGGTTATAGACCTGCGATGAGAAACTGAAAAACTCCAAGACTGATGAACAAGTTACAGCTATTCTTTCTGCTGCGCAAGAACACCAAGCTGAGCGAGAAGCGCAATCCGATGTTCGAGGCCAACCAGTACGGGAAATACTTCGGCTATCTGATGGTGGGAGTTCTCGTTATTGAGTTTATCGCCTTGGGCACATTCTTCGGATGGATTGCCGCCACCGATGCAGACGATGCCAATCTTATCTTCTACATCGTACCCTTCCTGCTCATCTTTGATTTCTTCTTTCGCTTCATGACCCAGCAGACACCGTTGATGCTGGTCAAGCCCTACCTGCTGACACCTATCAGCAAGTATGCGGCCATAGACTGTTTCCTGATTCAGCAAATGCTTGACGCGGGCAATCTGGTGTGGATGACCATCTTTCTGCCCTACACCTTCATCGTGTGGTGTGGTGGTATTACCTTCTGGGCAGCCTTGGGAATGCTGTTCCTGCTGCACCTGATGGTGGTGGTCAACAGCCAGTGGTATCTGCTGGTGCGCACACTGGTCAACCAGAGCATCTGGTGGTGGGCTCTGCCTGCCGCATTCTATGGCGTGCTGGTGCTCCCCTTCCTTCTGCTGCCTGACGGCATGTTAGACCCTGTCCTGGACTTCATTGGCGACATGTTTAAGAAGCATGGTTCACTCTGGTGGGTATTCCTGGGCACAGCAGCCATGTTCTTCGTGCTTTTCGCCATTACCCGCCGCCTGCAGATGCGACTCATCTACGATGAAATCAGCAAAAACGAAAAGACCAACCTGAAGCACGTCTCAGAGTTCTCGGCTTTGAACCGCTTTGGCCAGATAGGCGAATACCTGAAGCTGGAGATTAAGAGCACCATGCGCAACAAGGCCATCCGTTCACGATTCATACAAGGTATATGCTTCATTACCTTCTTCTCGCTGATGATTGCCTTCACCAACATCTACAACTCTGAGTTCGAGCGTAACTTCTGGTGCTTCTATGCCTTTGTGTTCTTCGGCTCGGTGAACCTCACCAAGGTCATGTGCCCCGAAGGCAACTACATCGACTTGCTGATGGTGCACGAGGAGAACATCCTGACGCTGCTTCGAGCTAAATACTATTATTATTGCGCCGTGCTATTGTTGCCGCTTCTCTTCACATTGGTGCCCGTCTTCACTGGCAAGTTCTCGTTCCTCATGGTGCTGACCTATCTGTTCACCACTACAGGTCCCGTCTATTGCGGACTCTTCCAGATGGCGATTTACAACAAGACCACCCTACCCCTGAACGACAAAATCACAGGCAAGAACCAGATGGAGAACAAGTGGCAGATTATAGTATCGATGGTAACCATGTTTGGTCCTATCATCACGACAAAGATATTACACGTCCTCTTCGGTGCCGATGTGGCTTATACCATTCTGCTCATCATAGGCCTTTCCATGACGCTGGCGGAACCAGTCTGGATGCGTAGCATCTATCGTCGCATGATGAAGCGCCGCTATGACAATCTGGATGGTTTCCATAGTACTAGATAAAAAAGAAAGATTGATAATATGTATTTCACTGGTATCATCATTGCCATATGCACGTTTCTGACGATTGGTATATGGCATCCTATTGTCATCAAGACAGAATATCACTGGGGCACGCGTCCTTGGATTGTATACCTGATCATCGGACTTGCATGCCTGATAGCAGCCCTCTTTATAGAGAACACCATCGTGTCCTCTGTCGTAGGCGTCTTCGGAGCCTCTGCGCTCTGGGGTATCGGCGAGTTGTTCTCACAAAAGAAGCGCGTACAGAAAGGCTGGTTCCCCATGAACCCCAAGCGCCGCGACGAGTATCCACCCATTGACAAAAACGAGACCCTCTGCCCCGTTCATCATGGCAAGAGCATCTATGCAATAGAGGATGAAGACCATTCTGATACAAGTCGGTAAAACCGTCAATAAGCACTTTATTGCCGGCATCAGTGACTATGTGGAACGCATCAATCACTACATGCCCTTCGATGTTGTTACTATCCCTGAGCTGAAGAATACCAAGAACCTGAGCGAGGAACAGCAGAAGCAAGGCGAAGGAGAACTGATACTGCGTCAGCTGCAGACTTCAGACACTGTGGTGCTGCTAGACGAGCATGGACGTGAGTATCGCAGCATAGAATTTGCCAGTTGGCTGGAACAGAAACGCAACACGGCGCGCAGGCTGGTCTTCGTCATCGGTGGACCTTATGGTTTCTCCCCGTCTGTCTACCAGCGTGCCAACGAGCAACTGTCGCTCTCGAAAATGACTTTTTCACATCAAATGATAAGGCTCACCTTTGCGGAACAGGTTTATCGTGCCTGTACCATTATCAAAGGCGAGCCCTATCATCACGAATAGTATCCTTGCGTATTATTTGGCACGGAAAGCCTCGGCCTGGGAACGGATGAGTTCTTCGTCGTCAAAGTAATTGATCTGCATGGCCCGACGTACCTCGTCCATGGTCTGGGCAGCAGTCTCACGGGCTTTCTCCGTACCCTTGCGCAGAATGTTGTAGATTTCAGGAATGTCCTGTTCGTACTCATGACGACGCCGGCGCATGGGCTCCAGGAACTCGTTGAGAATCTGGTTGAGCAACTTCTTGCACTTCATGTCGCCCAAGCCACCACGACGATAGTGATCCTTCAACTCGTCCAGGTTCTGGTATTCAGGCAGGTACTGGGCAAAGTGCTCATCACGCGAGAAGGCGTCAAGATAGGTAAAGACGGCGTTGCCCTCCACATGGCCGGGGTCGTTCAGATTGATGTGCTCAGGGTCCGTGTACATAGAGCGGACCTTCTGCCAAACAGTATCGGCATCGTCGGAGAGATAGATGCAGTTGCCCAGCGACTTAGACATCTTCTCCTTGCCGTCCGTACCAGGCAAACGGCGGGCTGTGGCATTCTCAGGCAGCATGATGTTGGGCTCTACCAAGACGGGAGCATAAATCTGATTGAAGCGACGAACCAGTTCGCGAGTCACTTCAAGCATAGGCTCTTGGTCTTCACCAGCAGGCACAGTAGTTGCCTTGAACAGCGTAATGTCGGCAGCCTGCGATACAGGGTAGCAGAAGAAGCCCAAGGGGATGCTTTCGCCCTCGAAGCCACGCATCTTGACTTCTGTCTTCACCGTCGGATTGCGCTGTACGCGCGAAACGGAGACAAGGTTCATCAGATAGGTGGTCAGTTCGGCCAATTCAGGTATCTGGCTTTGAATAAACAGCACGCACTTCTCAGGATCGAGGCCTGCAGCCAGGTAGTCGAGTGCAACGTTGACGATGCTCTGACGAATCTTCTCCGGATTGTCAGCATTATCCGTCAAGGCCTGTACGTCGGCCATGAACACAAACATCTTGTCGTAGTCGCCAGCGTTCTGCAGTTCTACACGGCGACGCAGCGAACCCACATAATGTCCCAAGTGGAGCTTGCCCGTGGGACGGTCGCCTGTCAGTATAATCTTTCCCATATTTCAGCTATATATTGTTATTTCTTTATTAAACCGCGTGCAAAGGTACGCAATTTCTTGCAAACAATGGAATAATTTCTTTGCAAAAGTGTGCAAATGACCCTTTGAGAACTTTTGCAAACCATTTTTCTTGGTGGGTTAACGATTTTTTCATAACTTTGCATCAACGAAAACGACAAAATGAATATGACAACTATCCTGACTGACCGCGAACTGTTCCTGCTGATGATTTGCACGGTGTTCTATGTCACCTTATTTATATTGGTGATACAAAGTAACCGCAGGAAGATTCAGCTGTTGCAAAGCCGACTGGACAACATACACGCCATGCAGAAGATGGCCGTAATGGATCACTCTGACAAGAGTACACTGATGAGCTCGCCCATCTACCTTCGCATCAAACAGTATCTGAACGAGGGGCGCAGCATGACGGAGAGCGACTGGACTGAACTGACTGAGGCAGTTGACGCAACTTATTCGGGATTTACCGATAAGTTATACAGCCTCTACCGTATGAGCGAACAGGATTTACACGTCAGCCTGCTCATCAAGATTCGTCTACAACCCAAGGACATTGCCACGCTGACAGCCCACTCGAAGGAGAGCATAGCCTCGACTCGCAGCAGGCTATACCAGAGGGTTTTCGGCAAAAAGGGCTCCACTCGCGATTGGGACGACTTCATTCTGTCAATCTGAAATGGAACAATATATAGTAAATTGTAAAATCGTAAATAGCGTATGATTGAGTATTTCTTAGAAAACATGTGGCAGGTCTGGGCCATCGTGGCTGTACTTTGCCTGATTTTAGAGCTGTCGTCGGGTGACTTTTTCATCATCTGCTTCTCTATCGGAGCCGTCTTTAGCGTCATTGGCGCTGCTATAGGACTGAACATCTACTGGCAGATTGCCATCTTTGCACTATTCTCGCTACTCAGCGTACTCTTTGTGCGTCCAGTAGCCCTGCGCTACCTGCACAAAAACGAACCCAACAAACCGAGCAATGCTGATGCACTGTTAGGCCGTACGGGTCGGGTGACGGAAGCCATCAAGCCTGGACAGAACGGCTATGTGCAGATAGACGGCGACATGTGGCGCGCTGTCAGCGCGGAGGAGATACCAGTAGGTACCACAGTTCGCATCGTTGGACGCGAGAGTACCATCATTACTGTAGAGACTCTTTAACTTAATCATTATAAATTTAAATTAAATGGACATTATGAGTTATGTACTGATTGTTATCGTTGTGTTGGTGGTTGTCTTTGCCAAGATGGCCCTGGTGATCATCCCACAGTCTGAGACCCGCATCATTGAGCGTCTGGGGCGCTACTACGCAACCCTGAAGCCTGGTATCAACATCATCATTCCCTTCATCGACCGTTCTAAGGAGATTGTGGTGCTGACACGTGGACGCTATGCCTATTCAAGTAGCATTGACCTGCGCGAACAGGTGTACGACTTCCCTTCGCAGAACGTGATTACCAAGGACAATATCCAAATGGAAATCAACGCTCTGCTCTACTTCCAGATTGTAGACCCGTTCAAGGCTGTCTACGAAATCTCGAACCTGCCCAACGCCATCGAGAAGCTGACGCAGACCACCCTGCGTAACATCATCGGTGAACTGGAACTGGACGAGACGCTGACCTCTCGTGACACCATCAATACCAAGTTGCGTGCCGTTTTGGACGATGCTACAGACAAATGGGGTGTGAAAGTTAATCGTGTTGAACTACAGGATATCGTGCCTCCTGCAACGGTATTGAACGCTATGGAGAAACAGATGCAGGCTGAGCGTAACAAGCGTGCACAGATTCTGACCTCTGAGGGTGAAAAGGCCGCTGAGATTCTGGCTTCTGAGGGTGAAAAGACTGCTATCATCAACCGTGCTGATGCCCAAAAGCAACAGGCTATCCTGCACGCTGAAGGTGAGGCTCAGGCACGCATCCGCAAGGCTGAAGCAGAGGCCAAGGCCATCGAACTGATTACTGAAGCTGTTGGCAAGTCCACCAATCCTGCCAACTATCTGCTGGCTCAGAAGTATATCCAGATGCTGGAAGAGTTAGCTTCGGGCGACAAGACCAAGACGGTATACCTGCCTTACGAGGCTACCAACTTGATGGGCTCCATTGGAGGCATTAAGGACTTGTTCAAGAGCGAGTAAAACACTCGACTCGTCGAAATATCGGCATAAAAAAAAGAGGCCTGAGCCTCTTTTTTTTATTCTGCTTTTTTCAGTGGTATCGTAAAGCTGAATGTAGAGCCTTCGCCCTCGACGGATTCCACATAGGCATCGCCGCCATTCTTGCGGGCAAAGTCCTGACAGAGCTGAAGTCCCAAGCCAGAACCTTCCTCTCCGCCTGTACCATAGGTAGTTTCGCCTTTGTGGAAAATAGTATCCACACGGTCTGCAGCAATACCGACACCGTGGTCTTGAACACAGATGCGGGCAAATTCGCCATCACGCTTATAGTACACATCAATGCCTTTTCCCTCAGGTGTAAACTTGATAGCGTTGGACAAGAAGTTACGGATGACGGTTTTAATCATGTCATTATCCGCCCGGACAGTCAGTTTCTCTTCGGCAGGAATATACTGCAACGGTATCTTCTTCATTTCGGCTATCATCTTGAAGATGTCTACCACACCAGGCACGACGTCGTCCAGGTCAATATCCTGATAAACCACATTCAGACGGCCCGTTTGTGATTTCGTCCACTTCAGCAGGTTGTCTAGAAGGTCGTGCGTTTCCTCGGACTCACGATTGGCTTTATCCAACAAACTGAAAATCTCCTCTCCCACAGTTTCTGGAGAGACCACATTGACAGCCAGATTGAGCACCATACGTATGCTGGCCATCGGTGAACGCAGGTCGTGGGCTATCACGGAGTACATCTTGTCGCGGTTGTTGATGGTGCGACGCAGTTCTTCGTTCTGCTTAACAATGATACGCTTGGCTGCGACCAACTGAATTTGGTGCATCACACGCATAATCAATTCTTCTTTGTTGAAAGGCTTGGTCAGGAAGTCGTTGGCTCCCACTTGGAAACCATGCACCAAATCAGACGGATTGTTCAATGCTGTCAGGAAAATGATAGGGATATCAAGCGTTTCAGGATCTTTCTTTAGAATGACTGCTGTATCAAAACCACTGATATCAGGCATCATGACGTCCAGCAGTATCAAGTCTGGCTTCTCTTTCTTTGCCTGTTCTATGCACATATTGCCATTGTTGGCAGTGCACACCTGAAACTTCTCATTCGTCAATAATATCTTGAGCAACAGCACATTGCTCATGACATCATCGACTATCAAGATCTTATAATCACTTCGGTTTATTTGGCTTTCAAACGATTCGTTCAACTCCATTGTTTTGCTGGTTAGTCGTTATACTCGTGCAAAATTAGCAAATATTTGGCAAAACGCCAAATATTTGCCTGACTTTTTACTTATATTCGCTCCACGACTTAATACCTATGCCATCCAGTCCTACCATACAGAAAGCATGAATGAAAGCACTGGCCAAGCGGCTGTTGGTAATCAGAGGCACGTTCAGATCGATAGCTGCGCGTCGTATTTTATAACCGTTAGTCAACTCATGGGTAGTCAAATCTTTGGGAATGTTGACTACCATGTCTATCTTATGATTATGCAAGAGGTCGAGGGCTTGAGGCTGTCCTTGGTCTGACGGCCAGTGAACCAACGTATTGGCAATGCCATTGTCTGCCAGGTACTTCGACGTACCACCTGTGGCATACAGTTCGTAGCCGTGTTCCACAAGTGTGCGGGCTGCGTCCAGCATATCCACTTTCTGTTTGGCGCCGCCAGTGGATAGAAGTACAGTCTTTTTAGGAATGCGATAGCCCACGCTGAGCATGGACTTCAGCAGTGCTGTATCCGTATTATCGCCAATGCACCCTACCTCACCCGTTGAGGCCATATCGACACCCAGCACAGGATCGGCTTTCTGCAGACGGTTGAACGAGAACTGCGAAGCCTTGATGCCTACATAGTCGAGGTCAAAGAGATTCTTTGAGGGACGTTCTACCGGCAGTCGGAGCATCACCTTGGTAGCCAACTCAATGAGGTTCAACTTCAGCACCTTCGATACAAACGGGAACGAGCGCGAAGCACGCAGGTTGCACTCAATAACCAGGATGTCGTTGTCGCGAGCCATATACTGAATATTGAACGGACCATTGATGTGCAACGCCTTTGCTATCTGTCGGGATATGCGCTTGATGCGGCGCACAGTCTCCACATAAAGTTTCTGGGGAGGGAACTGGATGGTGGCATCACCCGAGTGAACACCGGCAAACTCTATATGTTCCGAAATGGCATAAGCCAGTATCTCGCCGTCCCTGGCCACAGCATCCATCTCAATCTCCTTGGCATTTTCAATGAACTTGGAGACGACAACAGGATGATCCTCGCTGACGTTAGCAGCCAGTTGGAGGAAGCGTTCCAGCTCGTCCTTGTTAGAGCAGACGTTCATGGCAGCACCACTCAGCACATAGCTGGGACGTACCAGTACCGGGAAACCTACTCTGGCAACAAACCGGTCAATGTCTTCCATTGAGGTCAGCGCGCTCCACTCTGGCTGATTGACGCCCAGCTCGTTCAGCATCTGCGAGAACTTGGCACGATCTTCAGCACCATCGATGTCCTGGGCCGATGTTCCTAGGATGGGTACATGCTGTTCGTCCAGATACATTGCGAGGTTGTTGGGTATCTGACCACCGGTGGAGACGATGACACCATGAGGCTGTTCCAGATCAATGATGTCCAGTACGCGCTCAAACGTCAACTCGTCAAAGTACAATCGGTCGCACATGTCATAGTCCGTAGAGACCGTTTCCGGATTATAGTTGATCATAACGGAACGCCAACCCTCCTTGCGTATAGTGCTCAGAGCCTGTACGCCACACCAGTCGAACTCGACACTTGAGCCAATACGATAGGCACCAGAACCGAGCACGATGATGCTCTTCTTGTCGTTCTCGTACTGAATGTCGTTTGTTGCTCCCGAATAGGTCACATAGAGGTAGTTGGTCTGGGCCGGATACTCCGCTGCCAGCGTGTCAATCTGCTTCACTACAGGCAAGATGCCCAACTGCTTACGACGGTTGCGCACTACGAGCAAAGCCTGATGCATATTGCTGTATCCGTTTTCCAATCCTAGTGCACGAGCTATTTGGAAGTCTGTGAATCCATACACCTTGGCATCGCGCAGAAGTGCTGTGTCGAGCGTATTGATATTCTGTTTCTTCAGTTGCTCATCAATATCAATGATATGCTTGAGTTTATAGAGGAACCAACGGTCAATCTTGGTCAGCTCGTGAATCTTGTCTATGTCGTACTGAGGCAGGTGCATCGCCTTCGAGATGACAAAGATACGTTTGTCCGTCGGCTCACGCAGTGCAGCATCGATATCTGGAATTTTCAACTCCTTGTTTTCCACAAAGCCATGCATTCCCTGCCCAATCATGCGCAGTCCTTTCTGGATGGCTTCCTCGAAGTTACGTCCGATAGCCATTACCTCACCCACTGACTTCATGCTGGAACCCAGTTCCTTGTCTACTCCGTGGAACTTCGACAAGTCCCAACGGGGAATCTTGCACACCACATAGTCAAGGGCCGGTTCGAAGAATGCCGAAGTCGTCTTGGTTACGGAGTTCTTCAACTCAAACAGTCCGTAGCCCATACCCAGCTTGGCTGCCACAAAAGCCAAAGGATAGCCTGTGGCCTTCGAGGCCAAGGCAGACGAACGACTCAGACGGGCATTGACCTCAATGACACGATAGTCTTCTGACTGAGGGTCAAAGGCATACTGCACATTACACTCGCCCACAATACCGATATGACGTATAATTTTGATGGCCAGCGCACGTAGTTTGTGGTACTCTGAATTGGTCAGTGTCTGGCTGGGGGCTATGACGATAGACTCACCCGTATGAATGCCTAGCGGGTCGAAGTTCTCCATGTTACAGACGGTGATGCAGTTGTCATATCTGTCGCGCACCACTTCGTACTCTATCTCCTTCCATCCCTTCAGCGATTTCTCCACCAGCACCTGGGGTGAGAAGGCAAATGCCTTTTCGGCCAGTTTGTTCAATTCCTCTTCATTATCGCAGAATCCTGAGCCTAGTCCTCCCAGGGCGTACGCTGCACGAAGAATGACGGGATAGCCCAGGTCCTTGGCAGCCTGGCGTGCCTGCTCAATCGTTTCGCAGGCCTCGCTCTTGATGGTTTTGACATTTATCTCGTTCAGCTTCTCGACGAACAGTTCGCGGTCTTCCGTATCCATGATGGCCTGTACTGGAGTTCCCAGTACACGGACGCCATACTTCTCCAGCACCCCATTCTTGTATAGTTCGACACCGCAGTTCAATGCCGTCTGACCGCCAAAAGCCAACAGAATTCCGTCTGGACGTTCCTTGGCAATCACCTTTTCCACAAAGTAGGGCTGCACGGGCAGGAAATAGATTTCGTCAGCCACGCCCTCAGAAGTCTGGACGGTAGCAATATTAGGATTGATGAGAACCGTCTTAATGCCTTCTTCACGCAACGCCTTCAATGCCTGACTACCAGAATAGTCAAACTCACCAGCCTCTCCAATCTTTAATGCGCCTGAGCCTAGCAACAGGACTTTCTTGATATTTTGGTCTTTCATAATGCTTCAATAAAACGGTCAAACATAAATTCGGTATCAACAGGTCCCGAGCAGGCTTCCGGATGGAACTGCGACGAGAACCACGGATTGGTCTGGTGGCGGATGCCCTCATTAGAGCCGTCATTCATATTGACAAACAATTCGCGCCAGTCCTGGCCCAATGTGGCCGTGTCGACTGCGTAACCATGATTCTGTGACGTCACATAGCAACGGTTGGTACCCACCTCACGAACCGGTTGGTTGTGACTGCGGTGTCCATACTTCAGCTTATAGATGGTAGCGCCTGCAGCCTTGCCCAGCAGTTGATTGCCCATGCAGATGCCACAGATAGGCTTGCGTGAGAGGGTCATCTGCTTCTTCAGGATGTCTACAGCAGCCACACAGCGGTCAGGATCACCAGGTCCATTGGCCAGGAACAATCCGTCAAACTCCAATCCCGTATAGTCATAGTTCCAGGGCACTCGAATCACCTCACAACCGCGATTGATGAGACAACGGATAATATTCTGTTTCACGCCACAGTCAACCAGCACCACTTTGCGTCCGGCTCCTTCGTTGTAGCGGATAACGTCTTTGCAAGACACGCGCTCTACCCAGTTGATGGCACCATAGTCCTCTGTTTCCTGATCATCCTGTCCGTCTGGTTTCTCCTGCCCCTCAAACACCAGTCGTCCCATCATCACTCCATGCTCGCGCAATACCTTGGTCAGCTGGCGTGTATCAATGCCGGTCACTCCAGGAACCTGTTCACGTTTCAACCAGTCACTCAGGCTCTCACAGGCATTCCAGTGTGAATACTGCTCAGAATAGTCACTGACAATCAGTGCTTGGGCGTATATCCTGTCACTTTCCATAAAGGTGGCCAGCCCATTGTCTTCAAAAGTAAAGGGTGGTACGCCATAGTTTCCGACTAACGGATAGGTCAGCACCATCATCTGTCCGGCATAGCTGGGGTCTGTCAGACTTTCCGGATAGCCCATCATTGCCGTATTGAACACGACCTCACCTGTAACGGCTTTCTCATAGCCAAAGCTCTTGCCTTGAAACGTTGTCCCATCTTGCAGGACGAGTGTTACATCTTTCATTTGTTCTTTCTATTTACAAAAAAGGGACGCCGCTAAACGGTACGTCCCAGATAAATCATTCAACAGTTACTGATTTTGCCAAGTTTCTTGGCTGGTCGACATCCTTGCCTTTGCAGACAGCAACGTGATAGGCCAACAACTGCAGAGGGATGGTGGCTACTAACGGCTCCAGACATTCTAACACATCCGGGAGTTCTATCACTTCGTCGGCAATTTTTGATATGGTGTCGTCACCCTTGGACACGAGTGCTATCACGCGTCCTTGACGGGCTTTGATTTCCTGTATATTGCTCAGCACCTTCTCGTACATTGCATTGTGAGTGGCAATCACTACTACAGGCATGTCCGAGTCTATCAGGGCTATAGGTCCGTGCTTCATCTCAGCTGCAGGATAACCTTCAGCATGGATGTACGAAATCTCTTTCAGCTTCAGTGCGCCTTCCAATGCTACCGGGTAAGAGAATCCTCGTCCCAGATACAGGAAGTTGTGTGCATACGTAAAGGTACGCGCCAGGTCGGCTACTTTGTCGTTGGTCTTCAGCACCTCGGTAATAACCTCCGGAATCTGGCTCAGCCCCTTGGCTATTTCCAGGTATTCCTTGCGGCGAATGGTTCCCTTGGCCTCACCGAGTGCCAGTGCAAACATGGTCAGGACTGTGACCTGGCCAGTAAAGGCTTTCGTGGAAGCCACACCGATTTCCGGGCCGACATGGATATAGGTTCCAGTGTCTGTCGCACGGGGGATGCTGGAGCCGATAGCGTTGCAGATACCATAGATGAAGGCACCACGCTCCTTGGCCAACTGGACGGCAGCCAATGTGTCTGCGGTCTCACCACTCTGCGAGATGGCTATCACCACGTCGTCCTTTCCGACGACAGGATTTCTGTAACGGAACTCAGAGGCGTATTCAACCTCCACCGGTATGCGACACAGCGTCTCAATCGTCTGTTTACCTATCAGTCCTGCGTGCCACGAAGTACCACAGGCCACAATGACAATGCGCTTGGCCTCCAGAAGCTGGCGGCGATAGTCTATCAGTGCCGACAGCGTGACATGATTGCCTTCCACGTTGATGCGGCCTCGCATACAGTTGGTCAGGCATTCGGGCTGCTCGAAGATTTCCTTCAGCATGAAGTGTGGATAGCCGCCCTTCTCTATCTGTCCCAGGTCAATGTCAACCTTCTTGACAGTCAGGTCCTGCTCTTCACCCAGAATGCTCAACACCTTCATTTCTTCACCAAGGCGAATGACGGC
The DNA here is from genome assembly GCA_900318795.1 of uncultured Prevotellaceae bacterium. Classification (GTDB taxonomy): domain Bacteria; phylum Bacteroidota; class Bacteroidia; order Bacteroidales; family Bacteroidaceae; genus Prevotella. The sequence goes on from ONLU01000002.1 coordinate 25,797, forward strand.
AATGTTTCCATCTTCCAGATATACTACTTTGTCTGTGTATTCAATAATAGGACTGGCATCAGAACCTAAGAAGAACTCGCCTTCCCCGATGCCAACCACTAGTGGGCTCTGCTTGCGGGCAGCGATAATCTGTCTGGGGTCGCGCTTGTCAATGATGGCGATGGCGTATGCACCGATGACTTGATACAATGCCACTTGCACAGCCTCAAGCAACGAGAGGTTCTTCTTTACCATGATGTACTCCACCAGCTGCACCAGCACCTCTGTGTCCGTGTCGCTCTTGAACTCTACGCCCTTGTCTATCAACTTCGCCTTGATGTCAGCATAGTTCTCGATGATACCATTATGGATGATGGCCAGGTTGTGCGACTGCGAATAGTGGGGATGAGCATTCCTGGACGAAGGTTCACCATGAGTGGCCCAGCGGGTGTGTGCAATGCCTATACAACCGCTGACATCCTTGTCATTGCAATACTCTATAAGATTGTCAACCTTTCCCTTGGTCTTATAGACATTCAACTCGTCGTTGCCATTGATTAGTGCCACACCTGCTGAATCGTAACCACGATACTCCAGGCGCTGCAATCCTTTAATCAATATGGGGAAAGCCTCTTTGTTTCCAATATATCCTACTATTCCACACATACTATATTTGTTATGCCTCGTTCGTTTTTCGGGTGCAAAAGTACAAAAAAATTGGCTAACTCAATGCGAGTTAGCCAACTTTTTTTATTAATAGAACTTGAAATAGTTCTTTGCGTTGTTGTACGAGATGTCTTCCACCATCTTGCCCAGCAGCTCGCGATCGTCGGGCAGCAAGCCCTTCTCTACATCGTTGCCCAGCAGGTTGCAGAGGATGCGACGGAAGTACTCATGGCGCGGATAGCTCAGGAACGAGCGTGAGTCAGTCAGCATACCGACAAAGCGGCTGAGCAGTCCCAGCACTGACAGGGCGTTCATCTGGCGAATCATGCCGTCCATCTGGTCGTTGAACCACCAGCCTGAGCCGAACTGAATCTTACCAGGCTCGCCACCCTGGAAGTTGCCGAGCATGGTGGCGATGACTTCGTTGGCGCAGGGGTTCAGTGTATATAATATGGTACGTGTGAGCTTGCCTTCCATGTTCAGCTTGTTCAGGAACTTAGACATGGCCTTGGCAGTGTTGAACTCGCCGATGGAGTCGAAACCGGTGTCAGGACCCAGCTTGTTGTACATAGCGGTATTGTTGTCGCGGATGGCACCATAGTGGAACTGCTGTGTCCAGCCTGCCTCGGCGTCCATCTCGGCCATACGGGTCAAGAAGCAGTTCTTGTACTGGCGAATCTCCAAGTTCGACAGCTGCTGTCCGCGCATAGCCTTCTCGAAGATGGTCTCAATCTGCGAGTCGGTATAGTCTTCGTCGTAGAACTCCTCAATGCCGTGGTCTGAAAGCTTCGAGCCCTGGGCGGCAAAGAAGTCGTGACGCTTCTGCAGGGCATCCACCATGTCGGCAAACTTGGTGATGGTGACACCACTGACATTCTCCAGCTGGTGAACATAGTCAGCAAACTCGGGCTTCTCGATGTTCATAGCTTTGTCAGGACGCCAGGCGGGAATCATGATGGGATCGTCGGCAGCCTTGTGCTTGGCATACTCGATGTGGTTGTGCAGGTCGTCCACGGGGTCGTCAGTGGTGCAGACGCACTCTACGTTGTAGTGCTTCATCAGACCACGGGCAGAGTACTCGGGCTGCTTCAGCTTCTCGTTGCACTCGTCAAAGATTTCACGGGCGGTCTTGGGGCTCAGCAGCTTGTCAATGCCGAAAGCGGTCTTCAGCTCCAAGTGAGTCCAGTGGTACAGCGGGTTGCGCAGTGTATAGGGTACAGTTTCGGCCCACTTCTCAAACTTCTCCCAGTCTGTGGTGTCCTTGCCGGTGCAGTACTTCTCGTCCACGCCGTTGGTGCGCATAGCACGCCACTTATAGTGGTCGCCACCCAGCCACAGCTCGGTGATGCTCTTGAAACGATGGTCGTTGGCCACCATCTCGGGAATCAGGTGACAGTGGTAGTCGATGATGGGCATCTTAGCCGCATGATTGTGGTACAAGTCCTGGGCGACTTCAGTCTCCAGCACAAAGTTCTTGTCGTTGAATTGCTTCATAATGATGAGTTTGTTTTAGTTGTATTGTTTACAATTGGATGCAAAGATAGCGAATTATTTCCATAATGAAGAAACAACTCGCTATTTTTGAAGAAAAATTAACGTAAACGTTGGCGTCTCGGGCTTTACTTCGTCACACGAATCCAGTCAGCGTCTATCCATCCGCGGTCGGTCTTGGGGTTAGTGTCTACTGCCACGAAGCCGAACTTGGCACCGATCCACTTGCCCTGCTTCATCTCGTACTGGCTGCCACAGGGAGTGAACTTCTTGCCGTTCTGGCTCCAGGCGAAACTGACCAGTGGCTTGCCGCCGTGGGCCACACCAGCCTCGGCATTGCTGACCTGCAGACGCAGGTAGATGTCCTCGTGGATGCCGGGCTTGTAGTCTATCTTGTCCTCGGCGGTGGGTTTGAGTGTAGCAACGAGCTCTTCCTGCTGGGCCTTGCCGCGGTCGGCATCCTGGCAGGTCAGGATGAGCAACTTGAATTCCTTGCCTTCGCGACGGACTACCAGAGCCTGGTAGTTGTGACCCATCATGATGATGCCACCCATCTGTCCGTCGGCCTTCGACGTGAAGCGCAACTTGGCGGTGACAGTAAACTCGTCGGCAGGTGTCTTCTGCAGCAGCATGTTTGGCACGGGCCACAGGTTCTTCCAGTCGGTGTCCAGCTTATGGGTGTAGATGCGCATGGTGCCGAAGGCTGTGGGCACACCGAATTTCTCGTCGTAGTTGGCCTGCCACTGCCACTGACGGCCGATGGTGGGAGCGTTGAACTCGTCGCTCTCCACTGGGTTGACCACCATTGTGCTCGATGCCTTGGGTTTCTTATAGGTGGCCACGGGCTCACCCTTGCGTCCCATAACGGGCCAGCCGGTGGTCCAATCAACGGGGTTCAGGTGCATCACGCGACCATAGGCCTCCTTGTCTTGGAAGTGCAGGAACCAGTCCTCACCATACTTGGTGTGTACCCACGCACCCTGATGAGGGCCGTTGATGGCGGTCTTGCCCTGCTGCAGCACTTTCTTGGCCTCATAGGGACCGTAGGGCGACTTTGAGCGCATGGCCAGCTGGAATCCCTCAGGCACGCCACCTGCAGGACACATGATCCAGTACCAGCCGTCGCGCTTGTAGAACTTCGGGCCCTCGCAAGTGCGGTTCTCGGTGCCGTTGCCGTCAAACACGATGACGGGCTGGCCGATAGCTCGTGTTCCGTCTGCCGACATCTCGCGGACAGTCAGCACAGAGGCAAACTTCGAGCGCGAGTTAGCCCATCCGTTCACCAGATAGCAGCGGCCGTCCTCGTCCCACAGTGGTGTGGTGTCGATGTATCCCTTGCCACGGATGACGCACACGGGTTTCTCCCACTCGCCTGCAGGGTCCTTCGTCTTCACCATGTAGACGCCGTGGTCGGGATCGCCCCAATAGATGTAATATTCGCCCTGGTGGTAGCGGATACTGGGTGCCCAGACGCCATTGCCGTGTTGTACCTTATTATAATGTTCCGTCAGCTTGCAGTCGCCCTCGTAGAGAGACTTCAGCGCGTAGCCCACAATCTCCCAGTTCACCATGTCGCGTGAGTGCAGAATGGGCAGTCCGGGCGTACACTGGAACGACGACGCCGTCATGTAGTAGTCCTCGCCCGAGGGTCCCACGCAGACGTCGGGGTCTGAGTAGTCGGCATTGATCACTGGATTGTTGTACGTTCCGTCGCCATTGTCGGGCGACCAAACCTCTGATTTGTACTGTGCACTGGCTGTCAACGCCGCTAGTGTCATCAGAGACAGAAGAGTTTTTCTCATAGCTTTTTCGTTTTGTTTTTTTGATTTGTTTTACTTAGTTTGTTGTTTATGGGGGACAAAGTTAGTGCAAATCGAGCGAAATACCAAAGGAAAACTTGTTTTTCTTTTATACCAAGGATGTCAGTCTCCTGTCCCAGTGGCATTTTTTTTCTTGAATAACGCCTATCACCGTCACTTGACTGTCAGCCTCCTTGTCTATAACAAAAGGGAGGCAGCTAGTGGGTATGCCTCTCATTCTTATTTGGTAGAAATGAACGTAAACACACGTTATTTTTTTGTTTTTTAGATTGGTGTATTTTGCGGATATATTGTCTATTTTTGCCTAAAACGAAAAATATTGCACAAAAAGTTTTGGAATGTGCAGAAAAGATGTTACCTTTGCACAAAATTTTGAAAATTGTGCAAAACAAGCAATGAACGAGATACCAAGTTTCAACTCATATATTGAGGGGACTATTAAGGACAACTGGCTGCTGGATGCGCTGACGGACTACAAGGGCGCCACTCTACAGTATCACGACGTGGCACGCAAGATAGAGAAGCTACACATCATGATGGAGGCTGCCGGTATACAGAAAGGAGACAAAGTAGCCGTATGCGGCCGTAACTCAGCCCACTGGGCAGTGGCTTTTCTGGCCACGCTGACATACGGGGCGGTGATAGTGCCCATACTGCATGAATTCAACGGAGAACAGATACACAACATCGTGAACCACTCGGAGTCGCGTCTGCTGTTTGTGGGCGACTATGTGGTGAACATGATAGACGAGAAGGAGATGCCCCACTTGGAGGGTATCTTCAACCTGCCCGACTTCTCGCTGTACGTGTCGCACAACGACCAACTGACGGATGCCCGCGAACGGCTGAACGAGCTGTTCGGACACAAGTATCCGAACGTTTTCCGTCGCGAGGACGTGAAGTGGCATAAGGACGAGCCCGAGGAGTTGTGCATGATCAACTACACCAGTGGCACGACGGGATTCTCGAAGGGCGTGATGCTGCCCTATCGTGCCTTGTGGGGCAATGTAGACTTCTGTCAGAAGTATCTGGGTAACCACATGCCGAAGTTCTCGCGTACGTTGAGCATTTTGCCGATGGCACACATGTACGGCATGACCATCGAGTTCCTGTTCCCCTTCCTGTCGGGCTATCACCTGTACTTCCTGACGCGTCTCCCCTCTCCTGCCGTCATTGCCGAGGCTTTCAAGGAGGTCTGCCCGGATGTAGTGGTGGCCGTGCCCCTGATTATAGAGAAGATTATCCGCAAGCGTGTGTTCCCCAAGATTCAGAGCAATGTCATGAAGCTGCTGTTGCAGATGCCGGTGGTTCAGAAGAAGGTGAAGGAACGCATCTGCCAGGAGGTGTATGCAGCCTTTGGCGGACGGGCCTACGAGGTTATTGTGGGTGGTGCACCGCTGAACCAGGAGATAGAACAGTTTCTGAAGAGCATCGACTTTCCCATTACAGTGGGCTATGGCACCACGGAGTGTGCCCCGCTCATCTCGTTCTCGGACTACCATGACTTCAACCCTGGCTCGTGCGGTACCCCCGTGGAACACATGGAGGTGAAGATACTGTCTGACGACCCTGAGCACATAGAGGGCGAGATAGTCTGCAAGGGCATGAACGTCATGCTGGGCTACTACAAGAACGAAGAGGCCACACACAAGGCCATAGATGCCGAGGGCTGGTACCATACGGGCGACCTAGCCACGATGTCGGCAGACGGCCACATCTTCATCCGCGGACGACTGAAGAACATGCTGCTAGGTGCCAACGGTCAGAACGTCTATCCGGAGGAGATTGAGGACAAGCTGAACTCGATGCCGATGGTCAGCGAGTGCATCATCGTACAGCGTGGCGACAAGCTGGCGGCATTGGTCTATCCCGACATGGACGAAGCCAAGAACATGGGATTCACCCAGAGTGACCTGGAGAACGTCATGGAGCAGAACCGCCAGCAGTTGAACGAACAACTGCCTGTGTACAGCAAGATTCAGGACTTCGAGTTGCAGGAGCGTGAATTCATGAAGACGCCAAAGAAGAGTATTAAACGTTATTTATATAAATAAGGTATTATGGAAAACTACCCAAGTTTTAACCAACTGATACAGAAGAGCATCATTGACCACTGGGATTTGGATGCGCTGACAGACTATAAGGGGGCGACATTGCAGTATCACGACGTGGCACGCAAGATAGAGAAACTGCATATACTGTTTGAGAACTGTGGTGTGGAGAAAGGTGACAAGATAGCCCTTTGTGGACGAAACTCCAGTCAGTGGGCTGTGGCATTCCTGGCCACGCTGACCTATGGAGCCGTTGCCGTGCCCATCCTGCATGAGTTCATGGCAGACCAGATACACAACATCGTGAATCACTCGGACGCCAAACTGCTGTTTGTCGGTGACCACGTGGCCACCCAGATAGACCCCGTACAGATGCCTCACCTGGAGGGCATCATCAACAACCCCGACTACTCGTTGATGGTGTCGCGTACGGACAAACTGACTTATGCCCGCGAGCACCTGAACGAACTCTATGGCAAGAAGTTTCCCAAGTTCTTCCGCAAGGAACACGTCAACTATTACACGGAGGAGAACGGTGACGAGCTGGCACTCATTAACTACACCAGCGGCACCACGGGATTCTCGAAGGGTGTGATGATACCCTATCGTGCCATCTGGTCGAACTACGACTTTGCCGAGCATGTGCTGGGCAAGATTATCAAATCCGGCGACCGCGTTATCAGCATACTGCCCATGGCTCACATGTACGGCATGGCCTTCGAGTTCATTTTCGAGTTTCTGCACGGATGCCACACCTACTACTTGAACCGGGTACCCTCGCCTGCCATCATCGCACAGGCCTTTGCCGATGTGAAGCCCAAGATTATCATCGCCGTGCCGTTGGTCATTGAGAAGATTATCCGCAAGAAGGTGTTTCCCAAGATACAAAACAACCGCATGAGACTGCTTCTGGCCATGCCCGTCATCTCGAAGAAAATCCGCGAGCGGATATGCCAGGAGGTCATCAAGGCCTTCGGCGGCGAGCTCTACGAGGTCATCATCGGCGGTGCAGCTTTCAACCAGGAGGTAGAGGCATTCCTGCAGAAGATAGAATTCCCATACACGGTGGGCTATGGTGCCACTGAGTGCGCACCCATCATCTGCTACCGCGACTGGCACACCTTCGTACAGGGCTCGTGCGGACAGGAGGCATACCACATGAAGGTGAAAATCAACTCGACCGCCCCTGCCAACATACCCGGTGAGATACTCGCCAAGGGTCCGAACGTGATGCTGGGCTACTACAAGAACGAAGAAGCCACACGCGAGACACTGGACAGCGAGGGCTGGTATCACACAGGTGACTTGGGCACGATGGACTACGACGGCAACGTCTTCATCAACGGACGTTCGAAGAACATGCTGCTGGGTCCCAACGGACAGAACATCTATCCCGAGGAGATAGAGGACAAACTGAACTCGATGGCGCTGGTGGTAGAGAGTGTCGTGGTGCAGCGTGACACAAAGTTGGTGGGTCTGGTATACCCCGACTACGACGAGGCCAAGAACCTGCGTCTCAACGACCAGGACATCAGCAACATCATGGAGCAGAACCGCGTGCAGTTGAACGAGCAGCTGCCTGCCTACGAAAAGATAGCGGAGATGGAAATCAGGAAGGAAGAGTTCGAAAAGACGCCCAAGCGAAGCATCAAGCGATTCCTATATACCTAAAAAAGATACGGAGCGAGGAAATTTTCCTCGCTTTTCTTTTGCAGTTTGACGGATTCTTATTACCTTTGTCGGGCCGATGGAGTAAGCCCCGCTTGTCAAGGGGTACCGTCAAGGCAAGACAAATTGCATAGGAATATGAAAGTACTGAAATTCGGCGGAACGTCCGTAGGTTCCGTGAAAAGCATTCTAAGCTTGAAAGAAATTGTGGAGGCAGAGGCTCGGACGCAACCTGTCGTAGTTGTAGTGAGTGCCCTCGGAGGCATTACGGACAAGTTGATAGCCACCTCGCAGATGGCACTCAAAGGCGACAAACGCTATCGGGAGGAACTAGACGCCATCGTGGAGCGCCACCACCAGATGATAGACACCATCATCACCGACCCCAAGAAAAGAGAAAACTTGTTTAAGCGCGTGGACTCGCTCTTCGAACAGCTGAAGAGCATCTATTTTGGCGTATACCTTATACACGACCTGTCGCGCAAGACGGAGGACGCCATCGTGTCGTATGGCGAACGGCTGAGTTCGAACATCGTGGCAGCACTAATCAAGAACGGCATACGCATGAACTCACGCGACTTCATACGCACCGAGCGCAAGAACGGCAAGCACACGCTGGACGCCGAGTTGACCACACGGATGGTGAAGGACGCCTTCGAACCCGTGGTATGTGGTGCAGCAGCTGCCAACAAGACGGTGGCTGTTGTGCCTGGATTCATCAGCCGCGACAGAGACACCGGCGAGACCACCAATCTGGGACGCGGAGGCTCGGACTACACAGCAGCCATCATCGCTGCAGCCCTGGATGCCGAGGTGCTGGAGATTTGGACCGACGTGGACGGATTCATGACGGCCGACCCGCGTGTCATCAAGACAGCATACACCATCAACGAGTTGAGCTACGTCGAGGCAATGGAGCTGTGTAACTTCGGTGCCAAGGTCATCTACCCTCCAACGATATATCCCGTCTGTGTGAAGAACATTCCCATCAAGGTGAAGAACACATTCAACCCACAGCACCCGGGAACACTCATCAAGGACCATATAGAGAACGATCGAAAGCCCATCAAGGGTATATCGAGCATCAAGGGTACTACGTTGATCACGGTGACGGGACTGTCGATGGTGGGTGTCATCGGTGTCAACAGGCGCATCTTCACCACCCTTGCCAACAAAGGCATCTCCGTGTTCATGGTCAGCCAGGCCTCGTCAGAAAACTCGACGTCCATCGGTGTCCGCGACGAGGATGCTGCTGCTGCCGTAGAAGTGCTGAACGATGAGTTCCAGAAAGAGATAGACACAGGTGCCATGTTCCCTATGCACGCCGAGAGCGGACTGGCCACCATCGCCATTGTGGGTGAGAACATGAAGCACACACCGGGTATTGCCGGTAAGTTGTTCGGAACGCTGGGACGCAGTGGTATCTCAGTCATTGCTTGTGCTCAGGGTGCCTCGGAGACCAACATCTCGTTCGTCGTCGACGGGCGTTTCCTGCGTAAGTCGCTGAACGTGCTGCACGACTCGTTCTTCCTGTCGGAATACAAGGTGCTGAACCTGTTCCTCTGTGGTGTAGGCACGGTGGGCAGCATGCTCATCGAGCAGATACGCTCGCAGTACAACGTGCTGATGCAGCGCAACGGGTTGAAACTGAACGTGGTGGGCATCGCCTCGTCGAAGGCGGGAATCTACGACCGCGACGGCATCGATCTGGAGCACTATCGCGAACTGCTGAAAGCCCCTGAGGCCCAAGGCAGAAACCTCAAGGAAGAGGTGATAGGCATGAACATCTTCAACTCGGTGTTCGTCGACTGTACCGCCAGCAAGGATATCGCAGCGCTCTACCAGTCATTCCTGGAACATAACATATCGGTGATTGCTGCCAACAAGATAGCAGCATCGAGCGACTATGACAACTATCTGAACCTGAAACGTACAGCTCGCAATCGTGGCGTGTGGTTCCGCTACGAGACCAATGTGGGCGCAGGATTGCCCATCATCGGAACTATTAACGACTTGAGAAACTCGGGTGACAAGATACTGAAGATAGAGGCTGTGCTCTCAGGAACGCTGAACTTCATCTTCAACGAGCTCAGTGCCGAGGTACCCTTCTCGGAAACCGTCCGTCGCGCCAAGGAACAAGGATACTCAGAGCCCGACCCACGCATAGACCTCAGTGGTACGGACGTGGTGCGCAAACTGGTCATCCTGACCCGTGAAGCCGGATACAAGGTAGAACAGCAGGATGTAGAGAAGAACCTCTTTGTGCCTGACAGCTACTTCGAGGGCTCGGTGGACGACTTCTGGAAGAAGCTGCCCGCACTGGATGCCGACTTTGAACTGCGTCGTCAGAAACTGGAGGCTGAGGGCAAGCGCTGGCGCTTTGTCGCCACGATGGAAGACGGCAAGACCAATGTCGCCCTGCGCGAGGTGGACAGGAACCATCCGTTCTACAACCTCGAGGGCTCAAACAACATCGTACTGCTGACTACCGAGCGCTACAAGGAGTACCCGATGCAGATACAGGGCTATGGTGCCGGAGCAGGCGTTACAGCTGCCGGTGTGTTTGCCAACATCATGTCAATCGCGAATATTTAATTTCAGGCACGGTTTTCACCGCATTAACACGGATTTTGTTTATGAAGCACATTATAATACTTGGAGACGGAATGGCTGACCTGCCCGTAGAAAGACTCGGGGGGAAGACGCTACTACAATATGCACACAAACCCATGATGGACCAGCTGGCACGCGAAGGACGCACAGGCCGACTTGTCACCGTGCCCGAGGGGTTCCCTCCTGGCAGCGAAGTGGCCAACACAGCTATCCTGGGGTACGACCTGAACAAGGTGTATGAAGGTCGCGGACCATTGGAGGCAGCCTCCATAGGCTACAATATGGCTGACGACGATATGGCCATACGCTGTAACATCATCACGCTGGAAGACGGCAAGATCATTACCCACAACGGAGGCAATCTGGAAACGCAGGATGCCGACGTACTCATCAAATACCTGAACGAGCAGCTGGCCAAGCCCATCAACGAGCGCGAGGGCTGTGAGCGGGTGAAGTTCATCACAGGCATCCAGTATCGCCACCTACTCGTCATCAGGGGGGGCTCGAAGCACATTGTCTGTGCCCCACCCCATGATCACCCCAACGAGGAATGGCGCCCCCTGCTGGTCAAGGCCGTCGAACAAGCTCCTATGGAGCAGGGACGACTCACCGCACAACAGACGGCAGACTTGCTGAACGAACTGATACTGAAGTCGCAGGAACTGCTGGCCCGTCATCCATACAACCAGGAGAAAGCCAAGAAGGGTGAGCGTCAGGCGAACAGCATCTGGCCTTGGTCTGGCGGCTATCGCCCGTCGATGCAGACGCTGATGGATCAATATGATGACATCAAGTCGGGAACCGTCATCTCGGCAGTAGACTTGATACAGGGCATCGGACGCTATGCAGGCTTGCGCATTGTCAAGGTGGAGGGCGCTACAGGTCTGGCCAACACCAACTATGAGGGCAAGGCACAGGCTGCCATTGACGCCCTCAGGAATGACGACTTCGTCTTTGTACACGTAGAGGCTAGCGACGAAGCCGGACACGACGGCGACCTGGACCTGAAGCTCCAGACCATAGAATATCTGGACCAACGTCTGATAGCACCTATCTATCGCGAGGTTGAAACTTGGGCTGAGCCCGTCTGCATAGCTATATTGCCCGACCATCTGACTCCCGTCGAGATGCGCATACATGTAGGCCAGCCCGTGCCGTTCATCATCTGGCATCGGGGCATCGAGCCAGACGAGGTTCAACAGTATGACGAGGTGTCTTGCGTGGAAGGTGCGTACGGTTTGCTGCGACTGAATGAATTTATGAATGAACTGATGAAAATAAAATAACGCTATGAAGTATTACAGCACCAATGGGCAGGCGCCCATAGCCGACCTGGAAAAGGCGGTAGTAAAAGGACTGGCAGAAGACAGAGGACTCTACATGCCAGAGGAAATATACAAATTGCCACAGGCGTTCTTTGACGACATCCAGAACATGAAGTTCCAGGATATTGCCTACAACGTGGCCAGCAACTTCTTCGGCGACGACGTGGACGGTGATGCCCTGCAGGACTTGGTGTATGACACGCTGTCGTTTGATTGCCCTGTAGTCAAGGTGACTGACCAGATTTATGCGCTGGAGTTGTTCCACGGACCCACGCTGGCCTTCAAGGATGTCGGCGCACGCTTCATGGCCCGCCTGCTGCGCTATTTTACAAGTCTTTCTGGTTCTACTAGTAACCTTATCAACGTGCTGGTGGCTACCAGCGGTGACACGGGAAGTGCTGTTGCCAACGGATTCCTGGGCGTGGAGGGTATCCACGTCTATGTGCTCTATCCGAAGGGCAAGGTCAGCCCCATCCAGGAGTGTCAGTTCACCACGCTGGGCAAGAATATCACAGCCATCGAGGTAGACGGCGTCTTTGACGACTGTCAGGCATTGGTCAAGTCGGCATTCATGGACCAGGAACTGAACGAGCACATGAAGCTCACATCTGCCAACAGCATCAACGTGGCACGTTTTCTGCCTCAGGCTTTCTACTACTTCAATGCCTATGCCCGCATGAAAGCACTGGGACTGGCAGACCAGCTGGTGATGTGTGTACCCAGCGGAAACTTCGGCAACATCTGCTCGGCACTGTTCGGACACCAGATGGGACTGCCCATCAAGCGATTCATTGCTGCCAACAATGCCAACGACATCTTCTATAAATACTTGCAGACGGGCAAGTACGAGCCTCGTGCCTCCGTACAGACGCTGGCCAACGCCATGGACGTGGGCGCCCCGTCGAACTTCGCACGCATCCTGAACCTCTACAGCGAGAACGGACAGCTGACTCCTGAGGCTACACACCATCGAATCACCAACCTGATTAGCGGAGCTACCTACAAGGATGAACAAATTCGCAAGACCATGCAACAGTGCTACGAGGAGACGGGCTATGTGCTCGATCCACACGGAGCATGTGGCTATCAGGCTCTGAAGGACGGACTGAAGCCAGGAGAGATTGGCGTATTCTGCGAGACCGCTCACCCTGCCAAGTTCAAGGAGAAGGTGGACGACATTCTGGGCACAGACATCGAGATTCCCGCCCGGCTGAAAGCATTCATGGAAGGCCAGAAGCAGAGCGTCGAGATGAGCAAGGAGTTTGCAGACTTCAAGGCTTACCTGATGAAGCAATAACCACGTTTCGCAAACGTTTGTGTCTTAAATAAAGTAAAATTGATACGTATTACGAAAATATTCACTAACTTTGCACATTGTAAAACAAACTATTATAAAACATAAAAGTTATATGAAACCGTTAAACAAAAATTTCGCTCCTAAGAGCGTGATGCCTGAAAAGGTCATTCAGTTTGGTGAGGGTAACTTCCTCCGTGCATTCGTTGATTGGATCATCTGGAACATGGACCAGAAGACCAACTTCAATGGTAGTGTTGTTGTCGTACAGCCTATCGACAAGGGTATGGTAGAATGGCTGAATGGTCAGGACTGCCTGTACCACGTAAACCTGCAGGGTCGTGAGAACGGAAAACCCGTGAACACCCTGGAGCGTATCGACGTCATCAGCCGTGCACTGAACCCCTACTCTCAGAACGATGCCTTCATGGCGCTGGCAGACCAGCCCGAGATCCGTTTCGTCATCTCGAACACCACAGAGGCAGGTATCGCTTTCGACCCCAGCTGCAAGCTGGAGGACAAGCCCGCTTCAAGTTATCCAGGCAAGCTGGTTCAGCTGCTGTATCGCCGTTGGCAGACCTTCAACGGTGATCCTACGAAGGGTCTCATCATTTTCCCCTGCGAGCTTATCTTCCTCAACGGCCACGTGCTGAAGGATTGCATCAACAAGTATATCGAACTGTGGCAGCTGCCTGCTGACTTCAAGAAGTGGTTCGACGAGTGCTGTGGCGTATATGCTACACTGGTAGACCGCATCGTACCAGGCTTCCCCCGCAAGGAGATTGCACAGATTCAGGAGAAGGTTGGCTATCGTGACAACCTGGTCGTACAGGCTGAGAACTTCCACCTGTGGGTCATCGAGGCTCCAAAGGAAGTTGCCAAGGAGTTCCCTGCAGACAAGGCTGGACTGCACGTGCTGTTTGTTCCATCAGAGGAACCCTACCACAAGCGTAAGGTAACCCTGCTGAACGGCCCGCACACCGTGCTGAGCCCTGTGGCTTTCCTCAGTGGTGTCAACATCGTTCGCGACGCCTGCAACCATGAGGTCATCTCGAAGTATATCCACAAGGTACAGTTCGACGAGCTGATGCAGACTCTCGACCTGCCTATGGACGAGCTGGAGAAGTTTGCCGGTGACGTGTTGGAGCGTTTCGACAATCCGTTTGTAGACCATCAGGTGACCAGCATCATGCTGAACTCATTCCCCAAGTTCCAGGCTCGCGACCTGCCCGGTGTGAAGACCTTCCTGGAGCGCAAGGGCGAGCTGCCTAAGGGTCTGGTATTCGGTCTGGCAGCCATCATCACCTACTACAAGGGTGGCAAGCGTGCTGACGGTGTGGAGATTGTTCCCAACGACGACCAGAAGATTATGGATCTGCTGAAGGATCTGTGGGCTACCGGCGACACTCAGAAGGTGGCTGACGGCGTACTGGGCGCAGAATTCATCTGGCAGGAGGACCTCAACAAGATCCAGGGCCTGAACGCTATGGTGAAGCAGTTCCTCGACCTGATTCAGGAGAAGGGCATGCTGGAGGCTGTGAAGACTATCCTCTAAGAGAAAGAAACAATAGGAAAAAGGTGAGCTGACCAACCGGTTGGCTCACTTTTTGATTTTATACAAAAATAAATCCCAATTTGTTTTGTTTTCTGCCTTTAATTTCGTAACTTTGCAACAAGAAACAGGGGTCGTGCCGGTTCGATCGGGATACTCATCAAATTACATCGAAAACTGAGATGACTTCTCTTGTCAATGGCGGGCCACAATGCGTGTCACACACGTAAGCCGAAAGGTCGGTGGATTACAACGACAGAGAGCGCTCGAATCTTTTAACAAAGGAGTTTTCATCACATCATCGGGCGACCCCTTCTTTCTCTTTTTTCATAACCCCTAAAGATTGAACATTAAATCATCAAATTCCAGAACACCATGTTTTCAGGCATCATAGAAGAGTTTGCTACCGTTGTAGCTATCAAGAAAGACAGAGAGAATATAGACTTCACCTTGCGTTGTTCGTTTGTCGATGAACTGGGTATCGACCAGAGTGTCGCTCATAACGGTGTATGCTTGACGGTGGTTCGCATTGAAAACGGCACCTATACGGTGACAGCGATGAAGGAAACACTGGAGCGTTCAAACCTGGGGCTGCTGAAAGTCGGCGACAAGGTGAACGTGGAGCGCTCGATGCTGATGAACGGCAGGTTGGACGGACACATTGTCCAGGGCCATGTCGACGAAACGGCACGCTGTACAGCAGTAGAGGATGCCAATGGAAGCACCTACTTCACCTTTGAATACAAGCAGGACAAAGAGATGGCCCGCAACGGATACTTCACGGTGGACAAAGGCTCTGTAACCGTCAATGGCGTGAGCCTGACGGTGTGCAATCCTACACAGAACACCTTCCAGGTGGCCATCATTCCCTATACCTTTGAACATACGAACTTCTGCGATATTCAGGTCGGCTCCGTTGTTAATCTGGAGTTTGACATCATCGGCAAGTATATTGCCCGTTTACAGCAGCTCGCATGACCAGAAAGGAGAGATACGCTTTTGTGTTGCAGTACTTCCGTGAACAGATGCCGGAAGTGCAGACAGAACTGGAGTTCGGCAGTGTGTTTCAACTGCTGGTAGCTGTCATTCTGAGTGCTCAGTGTACGGACAAGCGTATCAACCAGGTGACTCCAGAGCTGTTTCGTCGCTATCCCGATGCCAAGAGCATGGCGAAAGCAGAAACGGAAGAAGTGCTGGAATATATCAGTAGTGTCTCCTACCCTAACTCCAAGGCTGACCACCTGGTCAAAATGGCTCGCATCCTGGCTGAGCAATATGACGGAGAGGTACCCTCGGACATGAATCTGCTGTTAGACCTGCCCGGTGTGGGACGTAAGACCGCTAATGTCATACAAAGCGTGGCTTTCGGGAAATCTACCATGGCTGTCGACACACATGTGTTCCGCGTCAGTCATCGGCTGGGATTGGTGCCGTCAACTGCTGACACTCCCTTTAAGGTAGAACAGACACTGGTAAAAAACATACCCGCGGAAGATATTCCACGGGCACATCATTGGTTGTTGCTTCACGGACGCTATGTCTGTACATCGCGCAAGCCACATTGTGAGAAGTGCGACCTTAGCGGCGTTTGTCCTTCTGCTTGCCAACCGGTAAGTACTTGCCGTTAGGAGCCTGCCAACCCTTCATCATCTTGCGATAGAAACGGGTCTCTGCCTTGATAACATCATACAGTTTGGAAGCAGAGATGACCTGTAACATCTTCTGATGATAGGTCTGCTCCAATTGCTTCAGCTCCAGATTGCACTTGTCGCGCTCCTTGATGGCATTGGCACAACCAGCCTCGTCGGCAGGTTTCTGATTGCCTATGGCACGCATGCGTGAGTAGATGCTACGCTGTTTCTTGTGCATCTCCTTGAAAATAGGAAAGAGCTTGGCAGCTTCCTGCTGGTCCAGGTTGGCCTTCCTGATGATATATTCCTCCATATCAGCATCAAACTTCTCGGGTGAGAATTTCTTTTGCTCCTGAGCCGATAAAGAGATGGCCATCATCAGGCTGATAATAATAATGATACCTTTCTTCATGTTTTCAAACCATTAAGTTAATTTTCAGCCAGATATGCATAGATCTCGGTATTGTCGAGCATAGCATAGTCTGCTGCTTCATCAATATATGAATTGTCTGTGTTGGAATCAACAGAGGCTACAACAGCCTGGTCATCAGCTTGCTGATGGAAATGGTAGGTTAATCCCATCACAGCAACAGCAGCGACACAGGCTGCAGCATAGAACCACTTGCGAAGCTGGACAACACGACTCTTCTGACGACGCTCAGGCAACTGGCTCATCACCTGCGATGTCAGCTGGTCGAAATACCCTTCTGGAACAGTGAAGGGATTTTTCTGTCCGACCTTTTCTCTGATATACTTCTCTTCGTTCTCCATACTTGTTTATTTGTTGTTATGACGTATATTTATGCTAAAAGTTTAATCGTGGCGCTTAAAAAAATCAGAAATCTTTTTCACCGCTATGTGGTAAGAGGCTTTCAACGAGCCTTCTGAGGTTTTCAACAGTTCGCTCATGTCGCTGTATTTCATGTCGTCGTAATAGCGCAGGTTGAATACAGTCCGTTGAACATCAGGCAGTTGGGCAATGGCCTCCTGAAGCAGGGCCTGGGTTTCGTCACCGTCGAAATAGTTGTCTGCCAGCAGCATATTGGCAATACCGGTTTCTTCCTGGTCTGTACTGACGACAGACTGGTTCTTTTTGCGTCGCACGAAATCGACACTCTCATTGATGGTAATCCGATAGAGCCATGTGGACAAGCGGGAATCTTGGTGAAAATCGTCCAGATGGGTCCAGGCTTTCAGAAATACGTTCTGTATGACATCGTCTGCATCGTCGTGCGTCAGCACAATACGACGTGCCTGCCAATAGAGTTGTTCGCTATATTCGCGTACCACTCTCTCGAACGCCTTTCGTTGCGTAGCGGGGTCCATCAGTTGCTGCATCAACAGCTTTTCGTCCTCTCGTGTCATAGACTCACATATAAGTGCTTAAATGATTCCACACTACTTGGTCATAGCCGTAAACATCGGGCCAAGTCTGGAAGTTGCCATACTCGTCGGGCCAAAGTGTACTATAAATAATATATAGAGGTACGCGAGGCTTGACGGATACATAGCTGATGATCTTGTTGCGGTCCTCTACTTCCGGATGCGAATCAACATATTCTATCCCCTGGAGTGTCTCAGGTGTTAATCCCATCGCTATGCGAATGCGGTCCAGCAGCCATTCGTCAGGGCTGTCAAGCACAAAACGAGCCAGTTCAAAAGGTTTTGCCACACGCACACAACCGTGCGACATAGCCCTTGAGAGTCGTTCAAAGGCTCCAGGATTGGACGTGTCGTGCAGGAATACGGAGAAGTTGTTCTTGAATCTGAAGATGATGCGCCCCAGCGAGTTTCCTGCTCCTCCTTCCTGGGCGACCTTATATTTCCCGCTGAGCAGCATCTGTCTGGTCACGCTTTTGACATTTAACCTCTGGTGGGTCTCTTTGTCGTAGATGTAGTATCTGTTGCGGGCAAAATAGGAAGAGTCGCCTACATGACGCGTCACGTCATTCTCGACGATGCTCATCGGCATGACCCATTGCGGATTAACCTCCATCCACTCTATATGACTGGACAATTGTGGGGTCTTGGTCTTCACATTGCCACACACAACACGCATGTCCAGGAGGGAGTCGTCGCTATAGGCATAGAGATGGTAGGCAGGAATGTTCACAATGATGCGTTTACCCGTTTCTACAATAGGTTGTTTCCTGCGCCAGCGCCAGCGCTCCATATTCACGAGAATACGCTTGCGCTGTTCGACACCTGTTGCAGTCGGGAGCATGTTCTTCAGCTTCAGATACATCTTGTCATCAGGCTGAATCTCACGAAGATAGACCGCAATGCTGTCATGCCTGACTTTGTCGATGACCAACGATGCATAGTTCTTACCTGGACGGTCTATGGGTATGTCAAAGAGTCCACGATACTTGACCACTTTGCGGACGGTGTCAGATTTCTCTACATCCAGATTGTTAAAGACGCTGTTTGGATTGATGAAACCAAAGCGCTGGCCATAACAATAGCGCAAGCAGGCTTTTGTCAGATGATATTCCAACCTGGCAGCCGTCTTGTTCAAGGAGTTCTGGCCTTCTCCGAAACTTAAGGTTCTCAGGCGCTTGATGTCTTGCTCTATGGTCTCAACGGCAAAAGACTTCTCGGACATTCCTATCTCGTTCAGCAGATGCAGCCAGTCTAACAGGGAATCAGCGCGTTCGCCCACGCCAAGACGGTCTATCCATACCATAGGATGCTGGCTGTCCTGATAGTAGTGACGCGTCTGCCTATCTGCTTCGGTGGTCCCTTTGTCTGAGTTCATCAGACTCTTCAGGTGATGACGAATCTCCTTAAGGTCATAAATAAAGTCGGGCGCTTTCATGTCAGAAAACGCCTCCTCTGTGATGACCCTGTCCTTGTGAGAATTATTGTTGTTGCATCCTGTCAACAACAACAACGAAAATAAGAACAGGATTATTGAATAGCCACCTTTCTGACTACTTTTCCTATCTTTAATATATAGCACCCTTTAGGTACGTTTAGTTCTACGCGTTGTGCTGGACTCTCTATCTTCAATGTCATCACACGACGGCCTGTCAGCGAGACAACCTCTAAGGTCTGGCCTTGGGCACCATTAATGACGACCCACTGACCATTGACAGAGATGGTGATTTCCTCTTCTATCGTTTGTTCTATGGAGAACGTTTCTGCACTCGCTGCCACCATGGAGATGGGGGCAGAAAGCAAGAGAATTCCCATTAGAGGTAAAATGAGTAGCCTTTTCGTCATAAGCAATTCACTATATATTTTCTGCAAAATTACGAAGAATCTTTGAATCTGCCAAATTTTTTGAATAAAAAAGCGTGTTTATACGTCAAAAACAAGTTGTTCGTCCGTCAAACGGGCATTGGAGAACACTTGTTTTGCCTCGTCCAGCAACACTTGTTCATCTTCATAGCGTGAGGAATAGTGGCCCAATAGCAACTGCCCTACTCCTGCATCACTGGCTACCGTGGCAGCCTGTCTGGCTGTCGAGTGGTAATACTTCTCTGCCAGCAGGAGATTGTCTTCGCCATAGGTGCTTTCATGATAGAGGGTGCAAACTCCCTGAATGCGCTCGTGCAAAGTGGGAATATAGCGTGTGTCGCTGCAGTAGGCGTACGAACGAGGAGGGTCAGAAGGTTCGACAAGACGACTGTTAGGGACGTGTTCTCCCTCTTCCGTAGTCCAGTCGGCACCTGCTTTGATGTTGTCAATCTGACTGACGGGTATATGATAGAAGTCTATCATGTCACGCCGGATGTGTGGCTTGCTGGGCTTTTCGCGGAACAAATAGCCACAACAAGGCATACGATGTTCCAGGGGGATGCTCTCAACCGTCAAGGAACGGTCTTCGTAGACTATTTTCTGAACCGTCGTGTCAACAGGATGAAAGTCTACTTCATAGTCGAAATCGTGGCAGAACAGTCTCATCTGCCTGTTCAGGATGTCTTCCATTTCCTTTGGAGCATAGACAGCCAAACGGGCTGTTCGCCCCAGCAGCCCAAAGGTGCTGAGCATTCCTATCAACCCGAAGCAATGGTCGCCATGCAGGTGGGAAATGAAAACGGCACTGATCTTGGTAAAGCGGATACGGGAGCGCCGCAACTGAATCTGCGTGCCTTCTCCGCAATCTACCAAGAACAGTTTTCCCCTCATCTCCACCACCTGCGCGGATGCATAGTGACGAATTGTGGGCAGAGCGCTGCCACAGCCTAATATGTGAACTTTAAAGGGCTCCAAGATAGATGATTCTTACATGAAGAATTCGTCTTCAGCGTCTTCAAGCTTGATGTTGCCACCATAGTCCTCCTTAGGCTTCTGACGGCTGTACTCGAAGGTTTCTTCCACATCCTTGTAGACAAGTGAGTCTGGACCCAGCTTCACAATATCATAGATGTTTGTCTCATCTTCCTCGCTGCCACCTATGCGTACCAGCACGATTTCCAATTTTCCACGGGTCAGACGCCAAGTCTTGTAGGTGATGTTGCTCTGGGCAATACTCTCGGCAATACCGCCTTCCTTGATGCAGATGCCCACCTCGTCGGAACCGTCTATCGGGTTGGGCATTACCCAGTTGCCCAATAATGCAGCCTGGTTGATGACCTTTTCTGCTGATTTACGGTCTTTAGCAGGCAGCACAGCCAGACGGTCGCCAACATGGAGGCCGCCAAAAACCTGTTCATTTTCCCGAGCTTCGGAGATGTCAAACGAAAGCGTATCGCCCATGTCAGTAATGAGCTGGAGGGTGTTCATCGCTGTTTCCTCACCGCAAACACCATAAACCGTCGGGTCTGCATTGACGATGTCAGCAGAATCTCCGTTGTCAAACGGAACTGGCTTTGTGCTACTGCCACAACTTCCCATTGCAAGGACAGCCATGACTAATGCAAATAAAACTCCTAAATTCTTCATAGTTACGAATTTATAAATTTTTATTAAATCTCTTCTTTCTCTTTTTCTTTCGCCTCATTCCATAGGGCATCCATCTCTGCAAGCGTCATTTCCGTCAGGGGTTTTCCTGCACGGATACTATGCTGCTCTATGTAATTGAAACGACGGATGAACTTCTGGTTTGTCATCTCCAGGGCGTTGTCAGGATTGAGCTTGTAAAGGCGGGCTGCATTGATGACGCTGAAGAGGAAGTCGCCCAGCTCGCGCGTGGAATTCTCCTTGTCTTCCTTGCGCAACTCGGCCTCCAGTTCTCCCAGTTCTTCGCGAACCTTTCCCCATACGTCTTGCTTGTCCTCCCAGTCGAAACCCACGTTGCGGGCCTTGTCCTGCACGCGATAAGCCTTGATGAGCGAGGGCAATGCTGCCGGGACACCCGAGAGTACGGTCTTGTTGCCGTCTTTTTCCTTCAGCTTAATCTGTTCCCAGCTTTCCAGTACGGCTTCGGCATCCTTGGCCACCGCTTCTCCATAGACGTGTGGATGACGGAATATCAGCTTGTCGCACAACTTGTTGCAGACATCTGCTATATCAAATTGCTGCTTCTCCTCGCCTATTCTGCCATAGAAAACGACGTGTAGCAGCACGTCGCCCAGCTCCTTGCAGATTTCTTGCTGGTCGTCACGAATCAGAGCGTCGCACAATTCATACGTTTCTTCTATCGTGTTGGGACGAAGGCTGTCGTTGGTCTGTTTGCGGTCCCACGGGCATTCTTCACGCAGTCTGTCCATGACATCCAGCAAACGGCCAAAGGCCTCCATCTTCTCTTCTCTTGTATGCATTCTTTCCATAGTCAAGGGCAAAGGTACGATTTTTTTTTGAATTACTAATTCATATTTCGCATTTTTTTTGTACCTTTGCAGCCAATTTATAATAAATGTGTAAAGACGCGATGACAAAAGTCAATGAATTAACAAGCAAATACGACCCCAAAGAGGTCGAATCCAAATGGTACCAGTATTGGCTGGACAACAAGCTTTTCAGCAGTAAGCCCGATGGCCGCGAACCATATACCATCGTCATCCCACCGCCCAATGTGACCGGTGTGCTGCATATGGGCCACATGCTGAACAACACCATCCAGGACATTCTTGTACGTCGTGCCCGCATGGAAGGCAAGAATGCATGCTGGGTGCCTGGTACTGACCACGCTTCTATTGCCACCGAGGCAAAGGTGGTGAAGAAACTGGCCGAGCAGGGCATCAAGAAGCACGACCTGACACGTGAGCAATTCCTGGAGCATGCCTGGGACTGGACCCACGAGCACGGAGGCATCATCCTGAAGCAGCTGCGCCGTCTGGGTGCCAGCTGTGACTGGGACCGTACGGCCTTCACCATGGACGAGAAACGCTCCGAGAGTGTCATCAAGGTGTTTGTCGACCTCTACAACAAGGGACTCATCTATAGGGGCCTGCGCATGGTCAACTGGGACCCCAAGGCACTGACGGCTCTTTCTACCGAGGAGGTTATCTATCGTGAGGAGCAGAGCCACCTGTTCCACCTGAAATACTACGTGGACGGACTGGAGAGTCTTGACCATCAAGAAGAACTGGAAGAAGCCGGCAACATCATCCACCGCGATGCGAAGGGCTACTATGCCGTTGTGGCAACCACCCGCCCTGAGACCATCATGGGCGATACGGCTATGTGTATCAATCCCAAAGACCCGAAGAACCAGTGGCTCAAGGGTCGCAAAGTCATTGTTCCGCTGGTGGGACGCGTGATTCCTGTAATAGAGGACCGCTATGTGGACATTGAGTTCGGTACGGGCTGTCTGAAGGTCACTCCTGCTCACGACACCAACGACTACATGTTGGGTAAGACACACAACCTGGAGACCATTGACATCTTCAATCCCGACGGCACCATCAGCGAGCAGTCCCCACTCTACGTCGGAATGGACCGCATGGTTTGCCGCAAGCAGATTGCAAAGGATTTGCAGGAAGCAGGTCTCATGGAGCGTATAGAGGACTATACGAACAAGGTTGGCTACTCTGAGCGCAACCCCGACACCGCCATCGAGCCCCGTCTGTCGCTGCAGTGGTTCCTCAAGATGAAGCACTTTGCAGACATCGCACTGCCTCCCGTCATGGACGATGACATCAAGTTCTATCCGACCAAATACAAGACCACATACAAGAACTGGCTGGAGAATATCCAAGACTGGTGCATCTCGCGTCAGCTCTGGTGGGGACACCGCATACCCGCCTATTATTACAACGAGGCTGGCGACTATGTGGTGGCTGTCAATCGTGAAGAGGCCCTGAAACTGGCTCAGCAGAAAGACCCCAAGGTTACCGATGCCGACCTGCGTCAGGACGAGGATGCCCTCGACACCTGGTTCTCGTCGTGGCTGTGGCCCATCTCGCTGTTCGACGGCATCAACAACCCCGACAGCGAGGAGCTGAAGTACTATTATCCCACTGCTGACCTGGTTACTGGTCCGGACATCATCTTCTTCTGGGTGGCCCGTATGATTATGGCTGGATACGAATATGTGGGCAAGATGCCTTTCAAGCACGTCTACTTCACTGGTATCGTACGCGACAAGCTGGGCCGCAAGATGTCCAAGTCACTGGGCAACTCGCCCGACCCCATCGAACTCATTGAGAAGTTCGGTGCCGATGGCGTCCGCATGGGCATGATGCTTTCTGCACCTGCCGGCAACGACATCCTGTTTGACGAGGCTTTGTGCGAACAGGGACGCAACTTCAACAATAAGATATGGAATGCCTTCCGTCTGGTCAAGGGTTGGCAGGTGGCTGACGTAGAGCAGACTGAGGCCAGCAAGACCGCCGTGGCCTGGTTTGATGCAAAACTGAAGGAGGTGAACGTCGAACTGGACGACCTCTTCTCCAAATATCGCATCTCGGAGGCACTGATGGCAGTCTACAAGCTGTTCTGGGACGAATTCTCCAGCTGGTATCTCGAGATGGTGAAGCCCGCTTATGTGAACGGACAGCAACAGCCCATTGACCGCCAGACCTACGATCAGACACTGCACTACTTCGATGTGCTGCTCAAGATGCTGCACCCCTTCATGCCGTTCATCACCGAGGAACTCTGGCAGGCTCTCTACGAGCGTCAGCAAGGCGACAGCATTATGCGTGAGAGCCTGAAGTTGGATGCTCCTACTGATGCTGAGACTAAGCTCATCAGCGATTTCGAACAGGTGAAACAGATTGTCTCCGGCGTCCGCATGGTGCGTTCTCAGAAGAATATTGCACCCAAGGAGACGCTCGAGCTGCAGGCCGTCAACGCCAACAACTATACTTCTTTCACTTCGGCTATCCAGAAGATGGCGAATGTCAGCACTATCAATGTGGTGACTGAGAAAGATGCTACGGCTTCGGCCTTCATGGTAGGCACAGACGAGTTTGCAGTACCTCTGGGCAACATGATAGACATTGATGCCGAGATTGAGAAGCAGGAAACTCAACTCAAGCACCTGGAGGGCTTCCTGGCTGGTGTGATGAAGAAGCTGTCTAACGAGCGCTTCGTGCAGAACGCCCCGGAACAGGTTGTTGCCTTGGAGCGCAAGAAGCAGAGCGATTCTGAGGAGAAGATTGCAGCCTTGAAGGAGTCGATAGCAGCTCTGAAGGCACAACAGAAGTAATCAACCGGAACTAAATATCATTTAAAGTGGGGGCTGTCCTGTTTGACAACGGACAGCCCTTTTTTTATTTCTTGATGAGAGAGGCTACCCAGAGGATGGCCACAGCACCGATGATGGCAGTACCCAACTGTCCCAAGATACCACCCCACGTGATGCCAAGCTGCTCGAAGAGCCAGCCGCCGACCAAACCACCAAAGAGTCCCAACACCAGATTCATGATGAATCCGAAACCACCACCTTTCATCAACTTGCCTGCGCAGAAACCAGCCAGGCATCCAATAATGATTGAACCAATCAGTCCCATAACTTTTCTTCTATTTAGTTTGTTATCACTATGTTCTCTTTGCGGCAGCAAAGATAGTGCAAATATTGTGAAACACAAAATTATATGGGATTTTTTTCGGAAAAAGGATGATAGGTACCTGGTACGTGGCATAACAACCCCGTGCGCATCCTGCACGATGCCATGTACAACAAGGTGAACTTCGGCACGCTGACCGAAGTACCCTTCAGTGCCTTCATCACCAACAAGAGCGGCATCAAGAATGCCTCGCTGCACTACCTGGTAGGCGATGACGGCGAGTGGCAGAAGGTGGACATGACCGGCAACGGCAACCGCTGGTACTGCCGAGTGCCCGCCAGCAATTTCCCCCAAGGAAAGACGGTGTTCTACTACATCGAGGCCACGTCGAAGAACGGCAAGACCGTCACCAAGCCCTACACGGCAAGTGAAGACGGCTATTACGACTTCACGCCCGACAACACGGTGGAATATAAAGCTGACGACTACGACTTCAGCACCGAACCCATCGCCAAGGAGAAGATCACCTTCCAGCTCGACACCAAGTGGCTGGTTGAGGACAAGTCAACCGACGACCCGACGGGCATCAGCGAGATAACAGCCAGCAAACCCGCCGCCATCTCCAACGAGTGGTACACCCTCGAAGGTCTACGGCTCGACAAAGCCCCCACGGCAAAGGGCATCTACATCCAGAACGGACGTAAAGTGGTCATTAAGTAACGTCAAGCAATTGGTAGAAAGTATTTAGGAACATGATTGTGCCTCCTCGCAGTAAAGACTGTCGGGGAGGCTTTTTCGTTATATAGAAGAATATGACAGGTACCTGGCACGTGTCATAGCTGTATTTACTTTTTTGTCATATACTCCCTCAAATCTTCTGTTTCCATCCCATTCAAGATACGATTGAAGTCATCTTCGGAAAGCATACGTATATCGTATCCTTGTACCCTTAGCTGTTCTATTTTTACCATCTTAGATGGACCTGGTGCAAAACCAACAAGGACATAGTTTGTCTTCTTGGAAATACTCGTATTTACGTCTGCACCTAATTGCTGGAGTTTCTGAGCTATTTCTTTACGTTCTATATCAAACTCACCTGTAATTACAACTTTTCTGTCATAAAAAGGATTATTGTCTGGTGCCGCATTTGACAAATCCTTTATTAGCACATCACCACCAATCCTCTTATTTTTTATTAATGCTGACCCATACGACGAAAATGTAGTCGCTTTCGACATATGATGTTTCTCTACTAACTCCCAATCTGGTTCGTGTCCATCTAAGTATTGCAAGTATATTTTGGCGCACATCTCTGCATCCCACTTTGCATCATGGTGTTCTCCAACAGGCCATTCGAATCCTGCACACAAATCATCTAAAGCAGTTCTCTTTCCCCATAAATTGATAGTGTCAATAAAAGGTTTAATATCAGAATCATCAATATGATAAAAAGCCAGATTCTTTCTTAGTGCGATTTCATCAAAATTAGCTGCATTATGAGCAGCAATTGGTGTATCTATTAAATAATCAGCAATCTCTACCCATGCTTGACAAAATGTCAGAGCGTCAATAGTCTTTTCTGCCGTAATGTTATGGACTTTGACACATTGCCAGTCATATTTGTTCGATGGTGGTTGTATGAGCCAACTTTTGCTACCGACTATTATCTTATCCGCAACAATAGATATCCCTATTTGGCAAATCATTTGATCTGTTGTAGCAGTCTCAACGTCAAGCGAAACGAAGTCAAGGACTATTTCCTTCCACTTACTATATATTACTCCATGAACTTCTTTCCAAAGAATAGAACTTCCATTCCCATACAATAATCTCGTACCATATTTTGTCTTATCAAGCTTAATATTATCATATTCTACTATGCCATCTATGCCATGACAGAATAAAACAAACTTATCATCTCTTAATGCGACAAGTACATCATAGATTGTACGTTGCTCGTTGTGGTAATATCTATAGATTTTCATCTTTTTAAATTTATCAAATTACATTTCGTATTATTACAATTTACACATCACTTTCCGATTTTTGCCTCATTTGATCGAGTTTCTTTTCTAGTTGGGACAATTTCTCAAGAACCTCATCATTGTTATCAGCAGCCATAGCATCAACAAAAATACTATTAACAAGGCTCATACCAATTATTCCACCCAAGAAAAGAAGAACTGAGAAATAGATTCTTGCTAAAACGGCCATTCCTGTTCCACCATTAACAGCGACAGCTTCTGGCATTTCATACCAGCCTTCAATGGTGAACAAACGAAATATGGAATACACACTTAGTGCAGGATTGCCAAAATATTGTGGTGCAAAGCTACCGAAAAGGAATGTCGTAATGATGCTGAACACTATCAAAAGAACTATCATTCCTATTGCGACCATATATGAAGCTTTGAACGCTAATTTAATCCCTTTAAGAAGACTCTCAACGTTAGGAATAAATTGCAGCATTCGGAAAGCCTTAAACGCTCGCAATGTTCTTAATGATAAAACGACACATGTGCAAGGTATAATCTCTCCTAATATGTTTATACATGACGGGAGAGCCAACAAAACTAATCCAAAGTCAAATCGATTCCAACCATCTCTCCAATAGCCAGAAAACCCATGCACATGGATTTTGAATATCGCTTCTGTAAAAAACAACAAAGTGAAAATACTATCAATGAATATAAGAATGCTCTCTTGGTTGGGAATAAAACCACTGACAAAGATAATGCCAGTGTTAATAAGCACCAACCCCAGCATCACATTGTCATTAGTAAATAGACGCTCCAAACAATTCATTTATATATATCGTTTAGCGGCCTCTATCAGTTGCTTCTTATAATTGTAAATGTCATCCAGTTTCTCGATGGATTCCATTTGTTCATTCTTGTTCTCATCAACAAAGCCTATTCGTTTATTATTGGTATTATTAAAATGCAACCTGCAAATAGGCCTACGATTGTTGTCATCAGCAAATATAGCGAAATAGGACTGAGAGTCGCGATAAGTGACACGCTCAGATGCGATGACTTCACATACAATGCTCTTCACTATGTAGTAACCCTCTATCTCTTCCATGGTAGTGTTTATCTTAGAAACCTTCTCGTCATCTTTCTTTGGTTCTTCAACCTTCTGCTCAGGTGCTGCCTGAGAAGTCTGAATAGGAGCTCCTGCCACTTCTGTGGCTTTAATAGCTATACCAAGTTTCTCACTCATCACATCGTTGATATGGCTTTTTAAGGCTCGTTTTACAATGTCAGTAAACTGGTCTAATACTTTTTGAGTTACAATGCCTTCATATACACGTTTTGTCAGCATTTTAACTAATTCAGGAGATGGCTCTTCAAATTCTGAACGGATAATCTTCTTGACTTCCGACATATATTTCAATTCATTGGCACTGCTAAGGATATTGTCAAGGTCAAAGTTCTCCTTACAAAATTTCTTAACTTCCTCAATTTGAGTTTCTCTTATCTTTTCCAGATTAAACTCAAGGAAAGGCACATCGTCCATGATGTTCTCCTTAATCAAGTCGGTGTAGAACCTATATACAATGCCATTTGTCAACACTCCAAATTTAGCCTTCGAAGCAACATAATATCGCTTCAATTGATTGTCATGCAAGTTTAAGTCCTGTTTCCAATGTTTGCACTCAATCAACATGATAGGGGTCCCATCTTTCATAATTGCATAATCAATTTTCTCCCCCTTCTTCTTCGCAATATCACAATCCATCTCAGGAACAACCTCTAACGGATTAAACACGTCATAACCAAGAATCTGAATAAACGGCATAATAAAGGCATTCTTAGTTGCTTCTTCCGTTTGGATAGAATCTTTCAAAGAGGACACTCTCTCTGCTAATTGGAAAATAGAATCTTTAAAGTCCATAATTTTTATAGTTTTATAGTATTTACAATGTCCCATCCTCCCAGTCCCGCAGAAGATAACTATATATATATGAGAAGCGTGGAACTGTATACACTTCTCCGTCCTGGGGTCCTGAGAAAACCTTATGTGGGAGAGTGACAACATCCACGCTATCGCATGGAAGCTATCATGAACTCTTGCCACATTTTGAAATTTCTCAGGTTTCAGAACGCAAGATGAGCATAACGCTTCTTTCCTTTTTTCCACTAAAGTCGCGCTGGCACCTCCACCGAGGCTCGTCGCCAGCGTTCAAGGGGCAAAGATACGAATAAGTGAGCAAAAAGCCAAAGGAAAATCGATTTTTCTTTGTTCTTTCGTGCTAAAGTATCTTTTGGTGATGTAGTCTCAAAGATACAAAAACTTTTGGAAACAACCATATCCAAGGAGGGGGAATCTGCATATTTTCGGTAAAAATGGGATCAACAGTAGTATGACACGTACCTTGTGCGTCTCATAACAAAAAGTTTTCCGTTTTGGACAACTTTTTGAAATCAGAAACCTAAAAAGTTTTCCAAAATGGAGAACCTTGCATTCTAATATTAGAGTCAACACACGCTTTGTTTGATTTAAATCAATTCTCCTCTGACCTTGGTATATTTATTTGTGTATTTTTTTGTAAATTACGTATATATTGAGTATTTTTGTAGATGAATATTTTATATTAAATCATTAATTTATATCAATAATGACCTATAATGATTATTTTCATGGTCACAGAGTGACAGGCATGGTGTGACCTTTGGTTTGAAAGAAAATTTGTAAATTAGCAAACAAAATGTATTAGATTATGAATAGTTCACCTTTCATTACTCAGATTAAACTGAACGTTTTGGAAGATCGAGTGTGTCGTCCAATCAACTATCTTACAACAAAAATAAACTCTGCTACACCTTTGTGGGATGATCCTATAAAAATGTGTCAGCAAATCGAAATAGACCAATTTGCCGTAGACAGTGTGATATTAAATGCAAGACAGCATAACTCTCTATTTAATGGTATTAATACGCCCCGTATCTATCATGCCATTTTATGTCGGGTCTATATACTCCTCTACTATCGTTTTCACGATAATGAATTGTATCAGAGGATAGTATTCCCCAAATTAAAGGAAAACATGGGTATATATAATGACATTCATCTTAAGACTATTAATGAAGAAATAGACAAAATACTTGCCCTAGAGGAGTTAGTGAAGAAAATGCAAGAAGAGAAGAAGGATGTGAAACCTGTGTTTTCTTATGTCAGTCATAACGGCAACCAACTAGATCATCTGGCCATTGAATATAATGAAGAACAGCTTTTCCGAAACATGTCGGGCGTTATAAGAGGACTTATAGAAAAATATGGAACTCATCAAGATGATGCCAATGTGTGGTTTAATGCCAAACAAGTTGTTCATACGCTGAAGGATATCAATCGTCCAGAAATGCTCATTAGGCGAGCCGTAGTGGCTCTTATTTATGGTCAGATATTCAATGAATTTGAAGGTTCGCAGATTATACTAATTTGTGTCTACGTAATGATTCGTTCGTCAAAAAACAACGACCATTTCTCCGCATTCATTCAGCAAATGGAGAGTTTGGCGGATGCTGACACAGATTTACATGTCATTAAGAATTCCATTGGCGCTATCGGTAACTGGATAACTGAGAACCTTCCATTTGAAAACTCCGAATATATTGGCGAAGAAACTTCCAAAGTCGAAACCTATACTATTGCCGACATCGAACGAATAAGAAGAGAATATGACGAGAAAATATATTCCATGAAGTGTGAGAATGAGGAGTTGAATAAGAAAATAGAATTGCTGAAACAGCAGAACGAGGAGGAAGGGTATCCCGAGGATATTAAATTTCACGATAAAGTTCGTCTTGAATTGTTATTACGCCTGATGAAAAAAGATGGTGCTGATTTGGATAAATATGGCAATAAGGTAAAGGCAGCTGAAATCATGAAGTCGGTTACCTCACTGCCTTTACAGACATGCAAAAACTATTGTTCAGATCCCCAATTAAGTACAAAAGAACATGAAGAGGAGATATTGAGATTGAATACTAAATTACAGGCTTTGGGTATGGAAATCCGACTATAGCTTAGTATAGACCTCAGTACAAGAAAATACTAACCTTTGCGAAGGTTAGTATTTTCTTTATTTTTTAGGTCAGCAAGAGACTTCTTTGTAACTTCGCATCATCTTCTTAGGCATGAAGCTGCATGCTCATCATGAAGTGGCGGTTTTTAAGTAAGGTACGACTGACAGCAAAGTAAACCCGAGACCACATAATTCCATAAAAGTAAAAACGATTATGGGAAACAACAATGAACTCTGCTCCTTGGAGCAGGAGATGAGCGCAAAGCTCAACGAACTGGAGGCGCAGCGACAAGTGCGCCGTGAACATCTGGTGGACCTGACATTGGAGGCTATTGCCCGCCGTGTGGAGTCGCAGGAGTCGGTGATAGCCGCTCAGACGGTTGCTGCCGGCAAACCGCTGCAGCCCTCTGCACTGCGACAGATTGTGGTCGTCGAGGTGGTACGTGCCGCTGATGGCAATCTGTGGTGCGACCACTACTCTGAGCGTGCCAAAAGCGACCAGCAGATGAACATCTATGTGGGAACGCACTGGGAGCGCATCGACTCGCAGCAGTGGATGGACTTTATAGACCAGTGCGCGTTGCGTTGCGGCTTGGCTGAGACGCATCGCATGAACCCCGCATTCATGAACCAGCTGTATGAGGGCGTGGCCTTCAACCTGAAGAAGCACCGCCGTCAGATGCAGCCTCGCGACGAGGTGTGGCTGAACATGCCTAACGGCACGCTGGTGGTCACTGTTGACGGACGTGTCACATTGCGTGAACATTCGCGTGACGATCTGTTCTTCTATTGTCTGGAGTACAGCTATGACCCGCAGGCCGACTGTCCGCTGTGGCAGCAGTTTCTGGATCGTGTGCAGCCGACGGCAGAGGCACAGACGCTGTTGGGCGAGTATCTGGGCTATTGCCTGATGCGTGACCACCGCTTCGAGAAGCTGATATGGTTCTATGGCAGTGGGCAAAACGGCAAATCGACAGCCTTGGCCGTCATTGAGCGTCTATTTGGTGCGCAAAACGTCTGCTACCTCTCGCTGGAGCACCTGACGAACGACGAGAAGAAGCGTGCCATGTTCGAGCATAAACTGCTGAATATTTCGTCGGAGACGGGGCGCGACGTCAACCCCAGCGTCATGAAGCAAATAGCCTCGGGCGAGTCGCTGACGGTGGAACTGAAGTATCAGAACCCACGCCAGATTACTGACTACGGCAAGGTCATCACGGCCACCAACCAGATGCCTAAGGCTGAGAACACCTTTGCCTTCTTCCGTCGCTTCATCATCCTGCCCTTTGACCAGACCATATCCGAAACGGAAAAGGATGTCCATCTGGCAGAGAAACTGATTGGCGAGTTGCCGGGCATACTCAACTGGATTGTCAATGCGCTGGTAGGCTTGATGAACCGTCAGGCTTTCATCACCTGCGAGAGCAGTGAGCGTGCGCTGGAGGAGTACAAACTGCAGTCGGACAACGTCAAGTTGTTCCTCAAGGAGATGCTTGTCCCGACGGATGTGCCCACCAAGGGCAGCGACCTTTTTGCTGCCTATACGGCCTATTGCAAGAACTCAGCATTGTATCCCGTCGGCAAGTCCAACTTCTACAAGCGTCTTGATGCGCTGACTCACAGTCGCATAGAGCAGGGAAAGGTGCCATGTTTCAAACTTAAACTTGCGGAGTCATGAACAGCCAGCATGAAAACTATGACACCCAGCGCTTGCGTGCCATCTCCATTACGGAGGTGGCACGGCGGCTGGGCGACAGGATGAAGC
Source organism: uncultured Prevotellaceae bacterium (assembly GCA_900318795.1). Lineage (GTDB taxonomy): Bacteria > Bacteroidota > Bacteroidia > Bacteroidales > Bacteroidaceae > Prevotella. The sequence goes on from ONLU01000002.1 coordinate 58,523, forward strand.
ATGAGGGCATGCACTACCGCTCGCTCTGCCCCTGGCACGACGACCACAGCCCCTCACTCAGCTTCGACGAGCGTACGGGAAAGAACTACTGCCACTGCTTCGCCTGCGGCAAGGGCGGCGACGTGATCGCCTACACCATGCAGCATGAACAGTGGACGTTTCAGGAGGCTTGCCAGTGGCTGTCAAGCGAGTTCGGCATAGCCACGCTGTCGCCCCAGCAGATGACGACCCTGCCGAAGCCGAAGTTGCGCCCGCAGGTAGCCGAGACTGAACCCGACTATACCTACATCCCCGTGGAGATGGTTGACGATCTGGTGACCGCCGAGAGTTCGCTGGGCCACTGCCTGATGCAGATGTTCCGCGCCGAGGCCGTGGAATGGCTGGCAGAGGAATACAGGCTGGGGTGCTATGCCTTCGGCGGACTGGACGACTACACCGTCTTTCCGTGCATCGACCGTCTGGGCCGCGTGTGTAACCTGAAGATCCAGCACTACCAGTCGGACCCAGCCAAGCCGCGTTTCGGCCATAGCGACCAGACCACCTACTGGCTGGGCAGACTGTGGGTGCGCCAGGGACGGTTGCCTGCTGATGCCCAACTGCGCAACGATTGTCTGTTCGGCGAGCACCTCCTGCCGCGCTATCCGGCATCGACGGTGGCACTCGTCGAGAGTCCCAAGAACGCCCTCTACGGTGCTTTGGCATTCCAGAAGCTGACGTGGGTGGCTACGGGCAACAAGGGCAATCTGAAACGCAACGTGCTGAAGTCATTGCAAGGGCGCGACGTCATCGTCTTCCCCGACTGCGATGCCGTTGAGGAGTGGACGGCAGCCATCCATGACATGGCTGACCTGGCCAACTTTACCGTCAGCGATATCTGCCGTCTCAAGGCTCCGGAAGATCAGCCGAAGTTCGACATTGCGGACTTCTTGCAACAGGCTATCATGTAGAGCTCCATGAGAGTTTTCACAGGAGTTTTCACGATGCCGTCTGCCGGACTGAAATGCCCGTGCAGACGGCTTTTTCATGCCCCTTACGGAGTTTTTGATGCCCTTGTGCTGCAAACCTTCCCTACCCTTTACCTTTGTATTTTACTTTTTCAGGAAAAAACTTCAAAAACTCCGAAACATGTCTATAACCGTATAAAAATCAGCATATTGCTTTTTCTGAAGACACGCCAAAAAACTCCACAAAAACTCCCTGATGCGGTTAATACTTTTTTTTGATTGGAATGAAGGAGCCTCCCCCACCCGACTCTGGAAAAAATTACTACCCATTCCAGAAAATTCCGGAATGGGTAGTAGAAAAATAATCCTTCTATACTAAAAGGTACCTGCCGCGCTATGGCTTGGCGAATAGTATCTTCCTGATCATTGTTTCGCCATTTTCTTGTAATTAGAAAAAGTGCGAATTTTATTGAAAAAAGTTGCAGAAATATTTGCATAATCCAAATATTTTTCGTACCTTTGTAACTGTAACCAATAGAGGTTATAAGCGGGATTTCAGACCACCCGGTGCAGTTGGTCTGAGCAGTTAGTCTAATACCACGAAAAACATTTACACGTTATGAGTATTAAGATTAAAGCTAAGGAGCGTAAGCTCAAGTTGGGCGATAGCGAGTTCTATCGCTATGTGATGCAGCCAGAACTCTACTCGGCACTGGCTGCTGAGAAAGTGATCCGTGAGGCTGCCCTGCGCAGTGGCGTGAGCCAGGGCGTGATGCAGGCCTGCTGGGATGCTGCCGGTAGTGTCATCAAGGCATGGGCCACGGAGGGTCATAGTGTGGCGCTGCCCGGTCTGGGAACCATGCGCTTCGGCCTGTCTGCCAAGGCCGTGGAGGACGTCAACGACGTGAAGACTGGTCTCATCAAGACGCGCCGTATCGTATTCACGCCTTCCACCGACCTGAAGCAGGAACTGAAGGACACGGCAGTGATCATCACCTGCTACGACCGCAACGGCGTCGAAGTGAAACGTGTGACCAGCACCGACCCTGGTACGGTGGAGGAGCCTGACGACACCGACCCGAACGGCACCGGCGGCAGCTCGACTGGCGGTAACACCCAGCAGGGCGGCAACACCGGAGGTGGCTCGAACACTGGCGGTAACACCAGCGGTGACAACACTGGAGGTGACAGCACGGGCGGTGACGACTACCATGACCCGGACGGCGGTACTAACTCGGACGAGTGATCTCACAGGGCTGAGGGGAAAACAACCCCCCGGCCCTTTTTTTTTGCTAATGAGGCACTGGAGAGCAGAGTGAAAAAAAACATCCCGCTCACAAGGACTTGGAACGGGATGTTGATGGGTTTGGGCTTGAGGCTTACTTCATGTCAGCCTCGGCCTGCTTGGTCTTGGGATCGTCAGCACCATAGCGGCCATAGTAGGCCTGGTAGCGGTTGTAACCCCAGTTGGCCAGCGACTTGGTGGGGTCGAGCTCCTTGGCCTTGTCGAAAGCCTGGATGGCCTCGTCGTACAGCTTCTGGGCATTGGCATTGTCGGTAGCATTGGCTGCAAGCACGCTCAGACAAGCACCCAGATAGGTCCATACCACTGCATTGTCGGGCTTGGCGACAGCAGCCTTGCGGAGCCACTTGGCACCCTCCTCGGCATTGTTGTCGTTGACTGCCATCAGACCCTTGTTGGCCAGTGCTGTGAACGAGTTGGGGAACTTAGCCAGGTGAGCATCGAGGAAAGCAGCCTGGGCAGCCTTGTCCTTCATGCCCTCATACATGGCGTTGATGCCGTCGAGGATAACGTCGTTCTCGGGCTCCTGATCGTACATCTGCTTCAGTTGGTTGATATAGGCAACAGAGTCGGCCTTGGTCTTCAGGCTCTGACGCATGGCGTAGAGCTGGAAGTTGACGGCGTCAGCCTTCTGCTGTGGGTCGCGCTTGGCAACCTCGAAGTACTTGTTGGCACGCTCCATCTGACCAGCCTGGTAGGCATAGCGGCCAGCGAAGAAGGCCACCTGTCCGAAGTAGTCCTTCTCGGCATTGTGGTCGCAAGCGGCGAAGAAAGGCTCATCGCCAGCGTCGGTGAAGGCACCCCAGTACTTCAGCACACCAGCGTCGTTGCCCTTCTGAGCCTCAGTCTGGCCAATGTTGACGAGGTTGGGACGAACGGCCCAGATGCGGGCGGCGTTCTTCTCGGCGAACTTGGGCTTCACCCTACCCTTGGCATCGGGCAGCTGGTCATATTTGTTACACTCGATGGCGTTCTCAATAGCATTGCAGATGCCGTCAGCGAGTCCCAGGGTGTCGTAAGCCTTCACCTTGTCAGAACCCATCTGAGCAGCAAGCTGGTTCTCGGCGATAGTACCCGTCTCGTTGGTGACCTTGTTCATAGCCAGGTCAACGAGGTGGTTGTAGGCTTTGGCCTTCTCGGCATTGTCAGCCAACTGGGCGAGGTTCTGCTTGAGCAACTGAGCTGCCTCGGCATAGTCCTTTGATTTCATGATAGCCTTGAGGGCGTCACTGTCACCGGCAAAGGTCATGGTGCTTGCCATGAGTGCGATTGCCATCATAAAGATTTTTTTCATAATCAAAAAGCGTTATTGGTTAAACATGTTATTCTTCGTTATTCTCGGAGTTCTCGGTTTGCGGGGTATCGATAGCTGTATCGTCCAGCTCCTCATCGACAATCTCGGCCTCCTCTACGTCCTCTTCCTGGTTGGACATCACCTTGCAGACGCTGGCAATGCAGTCGTTCTTCTTGGTGAGGTTGATGAGACGTACACCCTGGGTGGCGCGGCCCATGACACGGACGTCGGCTACCTTCAGGCGGATGAGGATGCCCGACTTGTTGATGATCATGAGGTCGTTCTCGTCGGTGACAACCTTGATGGCTACCAGACGGCCCGTCTTCTCGGTGACGGCGAGTGTCTTGACACCCTTGGCGCCACGGGCGGTCTTACGATAGTCCTCGACCTCGGAGCGCTTGCCGTAGCCGTTCTCGGAAACAACCATGATGGTCTCTGTCTGGCTATCGTTGACACACACCATGCCTACCACCTCGTCGTCGCCTCCGTCGAGACGCATGCCGATGACACCGGTAGAGACACGGCCCATAGAGCGGATGTCGTTCTCGTCGAAGCGTACGGCACGTCCGTTGCGGTTGGCGAGCAGCAGCTCGTTGTGGCCGTTGGTCAGACGAACGCCTACCACCTCGTCGCCATCGTTGATGTTGATGGCGCGGACACCGGCGGCACGCTGGTTCTTATAGGCATCGAGGCGGGTCTTCTTGATGATGCCCTGCTTGGTGGCAAAGACGACATAGTGTGACTGCAGGAACTCCTCGTCGTTGAAGTTCTTGATGCGCAGCACGGCATTGACGGCATCGTCGGGCTCGATGTTGAGCATGTTCTGGATGGCACGACCCTTCGAGTTCTTGTCGCCCTCGGGAATCTCGTAGCACTTCTGCCAGTAGCAGCGTCCCTTCTGGGTGAAGAAGAGCAGCGTGTTGTGCATGGTGGCAGGATAGATGTACTCGGTGAAGTCGTTGTCGCGATGGCGAGCAGCCTTGGCTCCGACACCTCCGCGTCCCTGCTCGTGGAACTCGTCAAGCTTGGTGCGCTTGATGTAGCCCATGTGTGAAATGGTGATGACCACAGGATCGTCGGGATAGAAGTCCTCGGCGTTGAACTCGTGGTCGAAGGGGATAATCTCGGTGCGGCGCTCGTCGCCATACTTCTCCTTCACCTCCTGCAGCTCCTGCTTCATGACCTCCTTGCAACGCTCGGGGTTGTTGAGGATTTCCTCCAGGTCGGCAATGAGCTTCATCAGGTCGTCGTACTCCTGATGCAGCTGGTCGACACGCAGGCCAGTCAACTGACTCAGGCGCATGTCGACGATGGCCTTCGACTGGAGCTCGTCCAGGTCGAAGCGCTGTTCCAGGTTGCGCTGGGCGTCGCTGGGGGTCTTGCTGTTTCTAATAATGTGTACCACCTCGTCAATGTTGTTGACGGCGATGATCAAACCCTCCAGGATATGGGCACGCTCGCGGGCCTTGCGCAGGTCGTACTGGGTGCGGCGGATGGTGACATCATGGCGGTGCTCGACGAAGTACTTGACGCACTCCTTGAGTGTGAGCAGACGGGGACGACCCTTGACCAAGGCAATGTTGTTGACTGAGAATGAGCTCTGCAGAGCAGTCATCTTAAACAGCTTGTTGAGCAGCACATTGGCATTGGCGTCACGCTTGCAGTCGACCACGATACGCATGCCCTGGCGACCAGACTCGTCGTTGACGTTGGCAACGCCCTCTATCTTGTGCTCGTTGGCCAGATCGGCAATGTACTTCACCAGGTCGGCCTTGTTGACACCATAGGGTATCTCAGTCACCACAATCTTGTCGTGGGTCTCAGTGGTCTCAATCTCGGCCTTGGCACGCATCACGATACGGCCACGACCAGTCTCGTAGGCGTCACGAACACCCTGCAGTCCGTAGATATAGGCTCCCGTGGGGAAGTCAGGACCCGGGATGTACTTCATCAGCCCGTCGGTGTCAATGTCGGGGTTGTCGATATAGGCACAGCAGCCGTCAATGACCTCGCCCAAGTTGTGGGTGGGCATGTTGGTGGCCATACCTACGGCAATACCGTTGCCACCATTGACCAGCAGGTTAGGTATCTTGGTCGGCATCACGCTGGGCTCTACCAGCGAGTCGTCGAAGTTGTTCACCATGTCGACGGTTTCCTTCTCCAGGTCGTCCATGATGTGCTCGCCCATCTTGGAGAGGCGGCACTCTGTATAACGCATGGCGGCAGGTGAGTCGCCGTCCACCGAGCCGAAGTTACCCTGGCCGTCGACCAAGGTGTAGCGCATGTTCCACTCCTGGGCCATACGCACCAGTGCACCATATACGGAGGAGTCGCCATGAGGGTGATACTTACCCAGTACCTCACCGACGACGCGCGCACACTTCTTGTACGGCTGGGTCGATACGTTGTTGATGCCCATCATACCATAAAGGATACGGCGATGAACGGGTTTGAAACCATCACGAACATCAGGAAGGGCACGAGCCACAATGACGGACATCGAATAGTCGATGTACGAGGACTTCATCTCTTCCTCAATGTTGATTTTTACAATTCTGTCGTTGTCAAAAGTTTGATCCATTATTTTTTGTTATTTGGCGTTTAAGGCACTTTTTAAGCCCGTCAGCGCGTTTTTACCTATTTCCAATTAGCGTACAAAGGTAATAAAATAATGGCAACGGGCAAAAAAAATTAAGCAATATTAAAGATTAAGCCCAAAGTTGTCGCGGTCGGCCAGCACCCGGAATTTGCCCCTTCGGCGCTGCAACTCCTGTAAATCAAGGTCAACGGTGAGCGCCTGGACCTCGTCGGGACGACACTGGGCAAGGGTCTTGCCATAGCAGTCGACAACACACGAACAGCCCTTGTAGCGGCTATAGCGGTCGGTCCCTACCCTGTTGACACCCACCAGGTAGCACTGGTTCTCAACGGCTCGGGCACGGGTCAGCACCTGCCAGGCTGCCTGGCGATTCTCGGGCCAGTTGGCAACAATGACGATGGCGTCGTACTCACGTCCTGAGGCATAGCGGCTCCAGACGGGGAAGCGCAAGTCGTAACAGGTCAGCAGAAGCAGACGGAAACCGTCGTAGTTGACAATGCAGGGCGACTGGCCTGCCGTATAGTAGCGGTCTTCGTGGCCGTAGCTAAAGAGATGGCGCTTGTCGTAATGGCTGATGGCCGACGACCGTCCGTCGACAAAATAGTGACGGTTGCGATAGGCTCCGTCGGCGGTCCGAACGGCCAGACTGCCGCAAATGGCACACTGGCGCCGCTGAGCCTCCTCGCGCATCCACTCAAGGGCGGCATTAGAGTCTTCGCTGACGGCAATGCCCTCAGGCTCGGTGGCAAAGCCCGTGCTCCACATCTCGGGCAGAACATACAGGTCGCTCTCGCCCGACTGGGAGAGCAACTGACGGGCGGCTTGGATGTTGGCATCAGGCTGCGCCCACACAATATCGGTCTGAAGCAGGGTGACTCTCAATACTCCAATAGTTTTGTAGTCAGCTGACCAGTAAAGGAAATGGTATGGCCCACCATATAGCACGACGCCTCGTCAGGCACACAGACGGAGGCCCTCATGTGGAATCCCTCGCCATCCACCTTGTCGTACTCCATATTGTTCAGTATGGACTGTACCAAGACCTGCTGCGGCACGCGCTTCTCGTAGAGCTGCTTGCGAAAATCGCGCGAGAAGAGCTGTTTGTTGCCCTGGAATATGCTCAGGTGGATGATGTTGTCGTAATAGACGTTCTCGACATCAAGGCCGTCTTCGTTCAACACATGGCGAGACACCTTGTACTTAGTGGGATTGATGGCCACATAAAGATGATAGCGCTGGCCGTTGTAGAACACCACCGTATCGCGCTTCAGCACCTGTGTCAGCGTCAGCACCTGTGGCTTGGTCTGGGCAAAGACTTCCTTGAGTACCTCGTCGTCGCTCTTCGACAGCTTGGTCAGCTCGCCCGTCTCAGACTTGAACCACAACAGGTGCTCTGTCTGTTTCTCGATGTGGTAGCGGCCTTCCTTTCCGATGTAGAGGGTGTCGTCCACCACGCGGAAATAGGCCGGCATAGAGGTGGAGTCGGCATAATAGACGGTGTCGCCCTTCGCCTGGAACACAGCCGACTCGGAGTCGTCAAGCCATACGCCCTGCATCAGGCGCTTGGCCTCGCGACTCTCTGAACGCTCCGAGGCAGGCTTCTGCTGTCCGGAACAAGCCGTCATGAACAATAGGACTACACCTATTATATAATATAATATGTTCATTTATCTAGTTAAGTCATCAGTCAAAGCACTCTGCATCGCGGAGCAGGGGCTGCTTCAGGTCCTTGTCGCTGGTGAGCACGTCCTTGGGGTCTATGAGCCACTGGATGCCCAGCTCGGGGTCGTTCCAACGGATGCCTGCCTCGGCCTGAGGGGCGTAGACATTGTCTACCTTATAGGTAAAGATGGCTTCGTCGCTCAGCACCAGGAAGCCATGGGCAAAACCACGGGGGATGAAAAACTGACGTTTGTTCTCGTCGCTCAACTCCACCATGACGTGCTGGCCGAAGGTGGGTGACGACTTACGGATGTCTACTGCCACATCGAGCACACGCCCCTTGATGACCCTCACCAACTTGGCCTGCGAAAATTCGCCTTTCTGATAGTGAAGACCACGCAAAACACCATAACTGGACTTGGACTCATTGTCCTGAATGAAGTCTACAGGGCCGATAGCATCGATGAATTCCTGTTTCTTCCAAGCCTCAAAGAAATAGCCTCTTGAGTCATTAAATACCCGAGGCTCAGCGATATACACGCCTTCAATAGCGGTTTTCTTGAATTGAATCATTGTTAAAACCAATTTTATGCTGCAAAGTTATGAAAAAAAATCTTTTTTCTTGCCTGTTTCCAAAAAAAATCGTAACTTTGCAACGTGATTCAATTAGGACGACATATAGAAATACTGTTGCTGGACAATGACTGTGTCATCGTTCCGGACTTTGGCGGCTTCGTTGCTCACCACGTCAGCGCACGCTATGACGAGGACGACCATTCGTGGCTGCCCCCCATGCGAACCCTAGGATTCAACGCCCAGCTGCGCATCAACGACTCGCTGCTTGCACAGTCGTATGTCAACGCCTACGACATCAGCTATCCGGAAGCTCTGCGCCGCATAGAGAATGAGGTGGAAGAGCTGAAGCAACTGCTGGCAAACGAAGGCTGCTATACGATGGACGACATCGGCACGCTGACCATCAACGACGAGGGCAACTATCAGTTCGAGCCCTGCGAGGCCGGCATCTTGTCGCCAGCATACTACGGGCTGGACGCCTGCAGTTTTGTCACGCTGAAGGAGGCCAGATGCATGAACGTTGCCAACGTCGCTCTTCAAGCGTCCACCGAACCCGTCGAGTTGCCTCAGCCCACGAGTTCAGACTCCCCTGCCCTGCTCGACTTTGCAGACAACGGCGAGCCTGAAGAAGAACACGTCATCCGTATCAAGATGTCCTGGGTGCGCAACATTGCAGCCATCGCCGCCGCTGTCATCGCCTTCTTTGTGATGGCTACGCCCATTGCCAACAGCGACCTGCGCACACGTGCGATGAGCGACCTGAAGGGCAACTTGCTCTACAAGCTCATCCCACAAGACACCAATATGGCACCGGCCACTCCCATTGCAGAGTCTGTACAGCAACAAACTGCAGAACTTGCCAAAGGTACCGACACCGTCAAGATTGCCGAGACTGCCAAGGTGGCAGAGAAGGCAGACTCTACGGCTCAGCCCAAGGCAACAGCGACCGCCACAGACAAGACCTATTGTATCGTGCTGGCCAGCCACGTGAGAAAAGACAATGCTGAAACGTATGTCGAAAAGCTGAAGAAGCAAGGCTACAACGCTGAGATATATGTACACAGAAACGTGGTGCGCGTGGTATATGGCTCGTACAAAACGGAAGCCGAGGCCTACAAGCAGCTGAACAGGCTGACCGACAAGGAGGAGTTCTTCGACGCGTGGGTATACAAAAAAGCAGAAAGTTGACAACTGAGAGTTACCATGAAGCGTGTAAGATGCCCTAAATGCGACAACTACATCATCTTCGACGAGACTCGCTATGAGGCTGGTCAGTCACTGGTGTTCAAGTGCAATGAGTGTGGCAAGGAGTTTGGCATACGCATCGGCGTTTCCAAACTGCGTAACACCCAGAAGGAGGAAAACTCAGAACTTTCAGATGACAACGGCCAACGTTCTGCCGACGAGGCACCATGTGGCTCTATCGTGGTCATCGAGAACGTGTTCCACTACAAACAGGTCATTCCCCTGCACATGGGAGACAACGTGATAGGCCGATACCAGAAGGGTAACGCCGCCAACTGCACCTTTGAAACCGTTGACCCCAGCGTAGACCTGAACCACTGCACGCTGAACGTCAGCCACGACAAGCGCGGAGGTCTGCGCTACACGCTGTCTGACAACAACAGCAATACAGGAACATTCGTTGGCGATGTAGAGTTGCAGCCCCGCGAGCGCCGTATCATCGACGACGGAACATTGTTCACACTGGGTGCCACCAGCATCATCCTACGCACTACCGATAGCGAGGAAAATCATTCCCAACAAGACTAACGCCAAATCCACAGCCTTTGCCGTCAGGTTCTTCTCATGGAAGAACGCTGCCCCAAACAGGAAACTGACCACCACGCTGCCTCGACGTATCATCGAGACAATGCTGATCATGGCATCAGGCAGCGACAGGGAGTAGAAGTACATGAAGTCGGCAGTAGAAAGGAAGATGCTGACAAAAACGATGGACCAATGCCAGTGGAAAGGCGTCGTGTCTGCATGCTTGGGCCACCACAACAACATGAGCATGGCCAGCATCATGAAACACTGGTAGATATTGTACCACGACTGCACCATCATGCGATCCAGCCCTACACCACCGCTCTCCACTGGTGCCATCAGGTATTTGTCATACAGTCCGCTCACAGCTCCCAACGCTGCAGCACCGACTATCATCCATATCCAATGGTCGTGCTTGAAGTCGATGCCTTCCTTCTTGCCGCTACGGCTCAGCAACAGGAAAGAGGCTATGGCCAGCAGTACACCAATCCACTGCCAATGGTTCAGGCGCTCGCCAAACACCAGCAGGGCTCCGACGAGCACCATTACAGGGCGCGTGGCATTGATAGGACCAACGATGGTCAGGGGCAGATGCTTCATGCCGAAATAGCCCAAGATCCAGCTGGACAGCACGATAAACGCCTTGAGTACAATATACTGATGTACCTCCCAGCCACCGGAAGCCACATGGAATATGCTGCCGTCCAGCGTATTCGTCGTTGCACTCAGAACAATGAACGGGAGGAATATCAGCGACGAGAACAGGGTATTCAGGAACAAGACGGGAACTACGGCGTTCTCCTTCAAAGCCTGCTTCTTAAACGAATCGTAGCAGCCTAACAGTGCTGCCGACATAAAAGCCAATATAAGCCAGGTCATTTCTTTTCTTCTTTATTCTTCTTTTCCTTCGTTATGACGTTATATCACTATGACGTCCATCGTATTTCACATCCTCCAAGAACAGCGCCTTGGCGGGCATCGACTCGCCTGCCTGGGTGCGCTGCTTACCCTCGATGACTTGGCGGAAGTCGTCCAGCGTCATGCGTCCACGGCCGACCTCTATCAGCGTACCCACCACGGCACGTACCATGTTGCGCAGAAAACGGTTGGCCGTAATCTCGAAATACCAAGTGGTCGCTGAGGTCTGGTGCCACTGAGCATGGGTCACGTGGCAAAGTGTTGTCTTGACATCGGAGCCGGCCTTGCAAAAGGCTCCAAAGTCTTCATATTCCAACAGGATACGCCCAGCCTGGTTCATCAGTTCGTAGTCCAGCTGATAGTGCAGTTCCAGCGAGAAGTGCCTGATAAAAGGGTCCTTGCGCGTATGGACGTAATAATGGTAGGTGCGTGCAACAGCCGAGAAACGAGCGTGCATATCCGCACTGACGGGTTCTATCCCATAAACGCCAATGTCCTGATGAAGCAGTCCGTTCAGTTTGTGCGTCAACAGTTGCGGGTCGAAAGTCGTCTCCGTATCGAAGTGGGCAGCCATGCAACGGGCGTGTACCCCTGTATCGGTACGTCCTGCTCCTGTGACTGTCACTTCCTCGCGCAGCAACAACGACAGGCAGCGTTGCAGCTCGCTCTGCACCGTTACGCCGTTGGGCTGTATCTGCCACCCGTGATATTGCGTTCCGTCGTAGCTAAACCAGATAAAATATCTCATCACTCGTTGATTGAAAATCGGTATTGTCCACGTTTCATATGAGCCCAATGAATGGCGTGCTTTGGGCAATGATGATAACAAGCCAGACAATTGGTGCATTGACCGTTGTGCTTCCAGTGCGGAGGAACACCTTCAATATCGTCCACAGGGCACAGACGGGCACACAGTCCGCATTGGATGCATGCAGACTCATCGACCCAGAACTTCTCATCGGTGATGAGATGCTTGTTGTAATAGCCTCCAATGACGTACGTATAAGTATAGGGAATGGCTCCGCGAATCAGTTCCACGACACCCGTCTGACGATTTTTCACCACTTCGCAGATGTGTCTCATCCGCTTGCGGGCCTGAGCAATCTTCTCACGTTCACGCTCTTTGGTGTCCAGATGAAGGAAAGAAAAGCAGACATTGGACTCGGGCATCAGCACAGCGAACTGCGACTGAGCCTGCAGTCTCTTAGTGCTTAGTTCTTTGTTCAGGATGCGCATAGCGTGGCCCATATTGTCGCCACAGGTGGTGACAGCAAAGACATAGGGCATCTGGGAACCATCCCAGGTAAAGGCAGAACGGCGGATGAAGTCGCGCACGATACGGGGAGGTTGCCAGCCATGGGTCGGGAAACAGAATCCCAGCCGTTCGCCGGACTTCAGCTGATAGCTGAGCACCCCAGCCTTCAGCTCGTCGGGAATGTAGCAGAGCCTCTCGCCTGTGGCCTCAGCCAACTGCTGAGCCACCCATTTGGTATTTCCCGTGCCTGAGAAGTAGAATATCATAGACTGGTACCTATCCTTATATCAATACACTCTGGGACCAAAAATGCTCGTACCTATACGCACCATCGTAGAACCCTCTTCGATGGCAATCTGGTAGTCGTGACTCATGCCCCACGAACGCTCGCAGAAGTAGTCGGCATCAGCAAAGTAGAGGTCTTTCACTTCGTCGAACAACTGACGTGCCTGACGGAACTCTTGGCGTATCTGATCTTCGTCGTCTACATTCGACGCCATCATCATCAGTCCACAGATACGTACATGGTTCAGCGTGCGCCACTCGCCACCGGCAAGCAGACTGCGAAGAGCGTCTGGAGTCAGTCCGTACTTGGTTTCCTCCTCCGCAATGTGGAGCTCAAGCAGCACATCAATAACTCGCTCAAACCTAGATGCTTGCTTGTCAATCTCTCGAAGCAGCTTTAATGAGTCTACTGCCTCAATCATCGCCACATATGGAGCAATGTACTTCACCTTGTTAGTCTGCAAATGACCGATGAAGTGCCAACAGATATCCTTGGGCAGCGTCTCGTGCTTGCCACGCAGTTCCTGCTCGTGACTCTCACCAAAGATACGTTGTCCCTCGTCGTAGGCAGACTCAATATACTCGTTGGGATGATACTTGCTGATGGCTACCAGTCGTACTCCCTCTGGCAGCTGTCCTAACACCTGTTTCAGATGACCCTTGACGTCGTACATGGCTTATCCCTCAAACTCGGGCTTGTCGTCTTTCTTATCCTTGCCGTACTCGAAGACATCCATCAGCTTGGTTTCGGCAATGCTTGCTATCACATAATCTATCATGGTGGTTCCCATGACGCTCTCGATATTGCCAACGGCTCCCTTCAGAGTGCCAGCCTGTACCAGATAGTTGACAGCCGAGCGCTTCTCCTTGTCTGTTTTCTCGTCGATGGTGATGAACTCCAGCTTGGTCTTGTACCAGCGGTCTGCCAGTTCCTCGTCCGAGAAGAATATCTCCTTATAGGGTGCAATCTTGATGTCCTTGATGGTAAACTCGCCGCTAATATAGCTTGACATCTCTTCCATGATGCGATTCTCTGCCTCGGTAAACGACAGGGCATCCACCACATAGCTTTCATTAACTTTCTTCTGCAAGCCGTCCTCCATCACTTTCTCGTAGGCAATCTTGCACTCAAACCAAATAGCTGTTCTTGATCTCATTGTGTTTTATCTTGTTTTTTTATTTTTTGATACCATTCTGATGACTACCCGCACCTACTGACTTTTTCTTCTGCTCTGACACCCGTTCAATGATTTCCGAGGCTATGACCTGGGCACGCTCAGGCGTGAGCCCGGCATCTGAACCCAGCTGGCTCTGGACTTTCATCAACTCGTCGATGGTGGCTTCGCTCTCAGCCAGGAATTTCTTTTCGTTGGTGGTCATATAGTCCTTGTTGTATATCTTCGACAGGATGCGATCGGCTTCCTTCTCGTATTTCTTACGGAATATTTCCTCTGCCTTAGCCTGATAGTCGCGCTCAGCAGCCTTGACAGCCTCCTCGTCAACTACCAGCGAATCGCCGTCTGCAGCAACACCCAATTCGGAGGGGTCAAAACCGTCGTCTATCAGCTCGTCAGTAGCTTGGCGAGGAGCAGGCTTGACAAACTCTACCGGGGTCGACTCGGGCGTCATGTCAAAATAGAGTCCGAGACACACAAGGGCTGCCACAATTCCAAGAATCACCCCCAGTGCCGACTTGAACATGCTCCGACGCTTCTGAATGGCCTTCAGCATGTCTTCCGGAGTACTGAAGCGGTCTTCTGGCTTCTCACTGACAGCCTTCTTGATAGCTGCACGATACTCGAGGGGAAGATCGGCCTGGTCGCACAGACTCTGCATGAATTTTCCGATGCTGTAGACGTCACAGCGCTCGTCAATAGTCCCATGGTTCAGGACCTCAGGAGCCACATAGCAGGCATCATCACCATAAAAGGACTGTTGGTCGTTCAGTTCCTGATAGAAAGAGCCGTGGTTCAATAGCAGTACAGCATTGTCACCCTTGCGTGCAAAGACTGTTCGCGGCGAGTAACATACGTGCATGATGTGTTGCTCATGCAGATAAGCCGTTACTTCCACCAATGCTTCCAAAGTGTTTTCAATAAAGTTCTTACTGGCCACCACGGCTGGGTTTTCTATCAGCAGTTGTTCAAAGGTCTGATAGTTGCCCTTTTCCAGTTCCAGCCGCTTCACCTCGTTTTTTTCCTTGACAGGTGTGAAATGCAACTGATGATGATTGGTCAGATTCTTGTTCTGCTCACACTCGTTGCGGAGGGCCTTGACAAAGACGATATTGTCATTCAAGTCAGGACGAATATCCACCACGCCACACCACTTGCCTTCCACTTGTTCACGATAGTAACAGCCAATGGGTTGCTGTATCTTATTACCCTTGCCCTCGTTCTTGGCGGCTAACAGTTCTTCGTAATTCATAACACATTTTTTGCTGTTTTCGAAGCGCAAAAGTACACATAAAATCCGAAAAACGCAAATAAATGCGAAATAATTCTTAACTCTTAACTCTTAACTCTAAACTTTTTTGTACCTTTGTAGCCGATTTATGTAAATTTGACACTCATGCCAGAAATATCAGTACGCGGACTGGAGATGCCAGAGTCACCTATCAGGAAGCTCGCTCCCCTCGCAGCCGCAGCAAAAAAACGCGGAACAAAAGTCTATCACCTTAACATCGGACAGCCTGACCTGCCAACACCGCAAGTGGCGCTCGACGCATTGAAGGAGATTGACCGCAACATCCTGGAGTATTCACCATCGCAAGGCTATCTGAGCTATCGCGAGAAGTTGGTCAGCTATTACGCCAAATATAATATTAATGTATCGGCGGACGATATCATCATCACATCGGGAGGTTCCGAGGCGGTGCTCTTTGCCTTCCTGTCATGCCTGAACCCAGGCGACGAAATCATCGTCCCTGAGCCTGCATACGCCAACTACATGGCTTTTGCCATCTCGGCAGGTGCCAAGATTCGCACCATTGCCACCACCATCGATGAAGGTTTCTCGCTGCCAAAGGTCGAGAAGTTTGAGGAGCTCATCAACGACCGCACACGGGCCATCATGATTTGCAACCCCAACAACCCCACAGGCTATCTCTATACTCGCCGCGAGATGAACCAGATTCGTGACTTGGTGAAGAAATATGACTTGTACTTGTTTTCCGACGAGGTGTATCGAGAATACATCTATACTGGTTCACCCTATATCTCGGCCTGCCACTTGGAGGGTATCGAGCAGAACGTCATCCTCATTGACTCTGTGTCCAAGCGATATTCCGAGTGTGGTATCCGCATTGGAGCACTCATCACCAAGAACGCAGAGGTACGCAAGGCCGTCATGAAGTTCTGCCAGGCACGTCTCTCACCGCCTCTCATCGGTCAGATTGTCGCCGAGGCATCACTGGACACCCCTGAAGAATATCTGCGAGATGTCTACGATGAATATGTGGAGCGCCGTAAGTGCCTGATCGACGGACTGAACCGCATCCCGGGTGTCTATTCACCCATTCCTATGGGTGCCTTCTATACGGTGGCTAAACTGCCTGTTGACGATGCAGAGAAGTTCTGCCGCTGGTGTCTGGCTGAGTTCAACTACGAGGGCGAGACCGTCATGATGGCTCCTGCAGCGGGTTTCTACACAACTCCCGGCGCAGGCATCGACCAGGTACGTATCGCCTACGTACTGAAGAAGGAAGATTTGGAACGCGCTCTCTTCGTACTGCGCAAGGCTCTTGAAGCTTATCCTGGAAGAGTAGAAAGTTGAAAGCGGAAAGTTAAGACAACACCTTGAACCTTCCTTTATTCATAGCCCGCCGTATCTATGGCACTGAAGACGCTCGTCGTCAGGTCAGCCGTCCTGCCATACGCATCGCCACCCTGGGTGTAGCCATCGGTGTGGCGGTGATGATTGTCACTGTTTGCGTCGTACTCGGTTTCAAGCATACCATCCGCGACAAGGTTGTAGGTTTCGGCAGCCATATCCAGATACAGAACTTCATGTCGCAGCAAACTGCCAGCCCCGCTCCTATCAGCATCAGCGATTCTCTGTTGAACCAACTGCGCCAGATGCCTGGTGTGCGTCATGTAGAATGCTATGCGCTGACCCAAGGCATCCTGAAGACTGACAACGACTTCTTGGGGGTGGGATTCAAGGGAATTGGCAGCGACTACGATTTGACGTTTCTCAAAAAACACCTTGTAGAGGGCGAGATGCCTGTCTTCAGCAGCGACAAGTCCAACAACCACCTGCTCATATCACGCATGATGGCTGACAAACTGCGTCTGAAGGCTGGTGATCGCATCTACGCCTACTTTATTGCCGAAGACAACGTCCGAGCTCGCAAGTTCACCATCAAAGGTATTTACGAAACCCATATGAACCAGTTCGACCAGTCGATATGCTTTACCGACCTCCCGACATCTGTTAAGCTAAATAGCTGGGAACCTGACCAATGCAGTGGTGCTGAAGTGCTGGTTGAGGACTTCGACCGGTTAGAAGAGACAGCCCAGTACATTGTCAAAGATGTCAATCGTAAAACCGACCGCTATGGTGAAATTATCACCTCGCAAACCATCTATGAAGCCTATCCTCACGTATTCCAATGGCTCTCGTTGCTCGACATCAATGTCTGGATTATCTTTGCACTGATGGTGGCAGTAGCCGGATTCACCATGGTCAGCGGACTGCTTATCATCATTTTGGAGCGTACCCAGATGATAGGCATCCTCAAAGCGCTGGGCATGCGCAATTCCACCGTACGACATACGTTCCTGTGGTTTGCCGTCTTCATCATCGGACGCGGACTCATTCTGGGCAACATCATCGGACTCGGACTTGTCCTGTTGCAACAATACACCGGAATCATCCATCTGGATCCTGCCAGCTACTATGTCGACACAGCACCCATGGAACTGAACATTCCCATCATCCTGTTGCTCAACGTAGCTACGCTGCTCATCTGTGTCTTTGTGCTCATAGCGCCCAGCTATCTCGTATCGCACATCCACCCGGCACGTTCCATGCGATACGAATAAACAATCCGTTAGAAACTAAAATCAGTTTTCACCACTCCGTCGCCGTAGATGGTCTTGAAATCATCGCGCATTGAGATGACGTGGTAGCCGGCTTCGCGCCACTGGGCACCAAGGTTAAGGGCCTTCTCGCGATTGGCGTGGTCGCGGGCTTCGTCGTCGGCAATCAACATGAACGCTGCTGTCTTGTAGGTCTTGTTGCCAAGGCAATAGTTATGCATGGCGCTGTCACCACCGCTGTTACCAAAGGACAGAACAGGCACCTTGCCTATTTCCTGACTGATCTGAAATACTTTGTTGGTCTTCAGGTTCTTGATGATGAGTTGGTCCGTACGGACAAGTTCTTCATCCTTGCCCATAGTGTAGTTGACACCTTCCTCGCTGCCTTGACGGGAGGAACGCAACTTCACGTCCATACCAATGACACGGCTGGGGTCAACGCCGATAGATTCTACCAGCGCACGGCAGATAAAACGGTCGGAACCTGATATCACATAAAGCGTGAACCCATTGGCCTTCAGGTAATCGAGCACTTGCAGCATGGGCTTGTAGAAACCCTGTCCATAGGTCATGCCGCTGAATCCATTTGCTGGTTTTGCAGCATAGTCCTTGACATATCGATCAAACTCGGCCAACGTCATACCCGAATAGGCTTTGGCAGCAGCATAGGCATGTTTCATATCGAAGTGGGCTGGCAGTTTCTTGCCGTTGCGCACAAAGTCCCTGATCTCCTGTGCCGTTTCACGGACGTCATCAGGTGCAACGTCTTTGTACGTGGGGTCATCCAGCACGCGGTATTCCAACATGTTATATTCAAAATAGGTGGGATACAGCTCTGCAACTAAGGTGCCGTCCATGTCGAACGTTGCAATACGGTCTTCCTCCTTAATAAAGTTCTTCGACTTTGGGTCTGTCACATCCTTCACATAGTCCTGAAGGGCGGTCAGCGATTCACATGTATTCCATAATGTAAAATAGTCCTTTTGGACAGGAGCCACGATGGACTCTTCTTTCGAGCATGATGTAAGAACAACTGGACCGCAGATAATCAGGATGGCGGCAAACATCCATAGCTTCATTTGTTTCATTGCTTATAGAGGTATGTTAAATATCTTTTTTATGTAAATGCGCTGCAAAGGTACAAATAATAGAGCACAAAAGAAAACGAATCGACTTCTTTTTTATACCAATATCCATACATAGCAAGTCCCTGGATTATTTTGCCAGCGGAATATTTGGCAGTTTCATAAATATACTTTATCTTTGCAGTCAGAATCAAAATCTAATGCATTAAAAAGACTGATATGGAAAGAACTTGGAGATGGTTTGGCAAGAAGGACAAGATAACGCTTGCCATGCTGAGAGAGATTGGTGTTGAGGGTATCGTGACTGCACTACACGACGTTCCCCTGGGGCAGGTGTGGACCCGCGAAAAGATTCGTGAGTTGCGCGAGTACATCGAGTCGTATGGCATGCGATGGTCGGTTGTAGAGTCGCTACCTGTAGTAGAGACTATTAAATATGCCGGTCCCGACCGAGACGAACAGATAGAGGTGTACAAAGAGTCACTGCGCAACCTGTCGGCAGAGGGCATCCACACGATATGCTATAACTTCATGCCCGTTTTGGATTGGGCACGTACGGATCTGGAGCACAAGAATCCGAATGGTTCGACCAACCTGTACTTCAACTATGCTGAGTTTGCCTATTTCGACATTTATATATTGAAGCGCGCGGGCGCACGCGAGGAGTGGGCACAATTCCAGTTCCCCGCCGGTGTAGGCCAAGGTCGTAACGTACTAGCTGAGTGCGACGAACTGAAAAAGACCATGACAGCCGAGATGGAACACAAGTTGGTGGAGAATATCATCATCAAAACACAAGGCTTCGTCAGCGGCAATTTCTCGGAGAACGACGAAGCACCCATCCAGAAATTCCGCGACTTCCTGGCATTATATAAAGGTATAGACAAAGCTCAGCTTCGCGAGAACATGAAGTATTTTCTGGAGGCTATCATGCCGACGTGCGAGGAGTGCGACATGAACATGTGCGTACACCCGGACGATCCTCCCATTGAGGTGTTGGGCTTGCCACGCATCGTGCGTACAGAGGAGGATATCCAATGGTTCCTGGATGCCGTGCCCAACAAGCACAACGGTCTGACATTCTGCGCCGGAAGCTTATCGGCAGGTGCCTACAACAATGTGGTAGAGATGGCCAAGAAGTTTGCTTCACGCACCCACTTTGTACACTTGCGTTCCTGCCATATCTTCCCTAACGGAGACTTTACAGAGGCTTCGCACCTGGGCGGTCGTGCAGACCTGATAGAGTTGGCTCGCATCTTTGAGAAAGAGAATCCTAAACTGCCCATGCGAGTAGACCATGGCATGACGTTCACCGACGAGCCTGGTGGCATTATGGACGAGTCTACTCACGGACACAATGCCGGCTACACCCTGCTGGGCCGTATGTTCGCCTTAGGTCAAGTACAGGGCATCCTGGCCACCGTTGACCGCGAGCTGGGAATAGAATACAAGCAACCGGGATTCTTTGATTAATCAGGAAAAAACGGATAAGCTCACTGACGTTACAACAAAATAACGCAATAACAATATCTCAAGATTTTATGAAACTAACTGATATTATTAACGGGCAACTGAATGTTGCAGAGTGGGAGCAGAAGGGATACCAACTCCCCAAATTTGACATCAAGGCCGTACGCGAGAAGACGGCCAAGGATCCTACATGGGTACATTTCGGAGGAGGTAATATATTCCGTGCCTTTCCTGCTGCCATCCTTAACGACGCTCTGAACACGGGCAAGTACGACCACGGTGTCATCGTGGCTGAGACTTTTGACTTTGAGGTCGTAGACAAAGCATACGCACCCTATGATAACTTGTCGCTGCTGGTATCTTTACAATCAGACGGCAACATCGAGAAGAAGGTAATCGCCTCAGTAACAGAAGCCCTGAAGGCCGACCCGCAGTTTGCAGACTGGCAGCGGTTGGTAGACATCTTCCGTCAGCCGAGCCTGCAGATGATCTCGTTTACCATCACCGAGAAGGGCTACGGATTCAACGATGCCGACCTGGCTCGCGGACTGAAGCCCGTCTTTGCCATGGGCAAGGTCTGTGCACTACTGCTGGAGCGCTATCAGGCCGGACAACTTCCGCTGACAGTACAGTCAATGGACAACTGCTCGCACAATGGTGACAAAGTAAAGGCTGGCGTCTTTGCTTATGCAGAACGTTGGGTCAAGGACGAACTGGTGCCCGAAGGATTCCTAGCCTATCTGAAAGACGAAACGAAGATTACCTTCCCCTGGTCGATGATAGACAAGATCACACCGCGTCCACACGAGAAGGTAAAGGAACTGCTTGCCGCAGACGGATTCGAGGACAACAACTATATTGAGACAGAAAAGCACACCTTTACGGCTCCGTTCGTGAATGCTGAAGAAGTGCAATATCTGGTCATCGAGGACCACTACACCAACGGCCGTCCCCCACTCCATCTAGGCGGTGCCCTTTATACCACACGCGAGACGGTGGACAAGGTAGAAACGATGAAAGTGACAACCTGTCTGAATCCGCTGCACACGGCCATGAGCATCTACGGCTGCATGCTGGATTATACTTTGATTTCTGCCGAGATGCAGGACGAAGACCTCCGTGCCTTCATCCAGAAAATTGGCTACATGGAGGCAATGCCCGTAGTGACAGATCCTGGTGTACTGAACCCCTATGAGTTCATTGGAGACGTACTGAACAAGCGTTTGCCCAACCCCTTTATGCCCGATGCTCCACAGCGTATCGCCATGGACACGAGCCAGAAACTGCCCATCCGCTTCGGCGAGACCATCAAAAAGTATGTCGCACGAGGACTGGACATGAAGAACCTTATCCTGATACCCTTGACTTTAGCTGGCTATGCCCGCTATCTGAAGGGATTGAAGGACGACCTGACTCCTTTTGAACCATCTCCCGACCCCATGCTGCAGGAGCTGCAACAGATTGTTGCCCCACTGGAAGTAGGAAAACAAGAGCAGGACTACTCATGCCTAAAACAGCTTTACTCGCGCAAGGACGTCTTTGGACTTGACCTTTATGAGGCCGGTCTGGGCGAACAGATAGAAAGCATGGTAAAAGAGCTTTTCGCTGGAAAAGGTGCTGTCAGACAGACATTGCACAAGTATGTTGTAGCAAGATAGGATAAAGATAACTACATATTTATAATTAAAAACTGGCAAGATTGTTAATTTTGTCAGTTTTTTCACGTTTAGACCGTTAATTTCTAACTGTCGTTAAGAGTTGGAGCTCAATTGTTAAATCAAGACAAAAAAGTGTGACAAAATGTCAGTATTCCGTTTTTTGCCCCTATATTTGCACTCGGAAAAGCGAAAGGCGTCACAGTCATGGGGTACGTCCCGGAAGCTTGGACAGCAAAGAAAATAGGAAATAGTAATAAATAACAAAACATTAAACGCAATGATTATGAAAAAGATTGTAAAGAGCTTTATGCCCGGCATACTGATGATGTTCGTGGCATTTTCTGCAGCATCGTGCAACAAGACACAGGCCGCCGCTCCTGCCACAGCTGCAGCACCAGGACAACCCGTAGACTTGACCTATGCTGCTGAGAAATCGCTGCCTTCAGTGGTATACATCAAGTCTGTCATTAATTCGAAAACTCAAACCGTAGAATATAGTGACCCCTTTGAGGACTTCTTCTCAGACCCCTTTGGTGGTTTCTTCGGCCGTGGTCAGGGCAATAACGGCAAACGTCAGCGTCAGGTGCAGACCCCGAAGCGTGCTGCAGCAGGCTCTGGTGTTATCATTTCTGCTGACGGATATATCGTCACCAACAACCATGTAGTGGACGGAGCAGACGAACTGACTGTCACTTTGAACGAGAACTCAAAGGAATACTCAGCCCGCATCATCGGTGCCGATGCTACTACCGACCTGGCGCTGATCAAAATTGATGCAAAGAACCTGCCCGCCATCACCATCGCCAATTCGGACGATGTGAAGGTTGGCGAATGGGTACTGGCTGTTGGAAACCCCTTAGGACTGAACAACACCGTCACCGCTGGCATCGTATCAGCCAAGGCACGCTCGATGGGTCAGGGTGTGAGTTCGATGATTCAAACAGACGCTGCCATCAACCAAGGAAACTCTGGCGGTGCCTTGGTTAACACGCGTGGCGAACTCATCGGCATCAATGCCATGATATACTCGCAGACAGGATCGAATATCGGCTACGGATTTGCAATTCCGACTGCTATCATGAACAAGGCTGTAGACGACTTCAAGAAATATGGCTCTTATCAGCGCGCCATGATTGGTATTCAGGGCGGCAGCGTCAAGGACTACGTAGACGCCATGAAGGATCAGGACAAGGATGTCAAAGATTACGGAACCATGGAAGGTGTACGTATCGACAAGGTGGTTGAGGACGGTGCTGCCAGCGTAGCCGGTCTGGAGGCCGAGGACGTCATTACCGAGGTGGACGGTAAGAAGGTGAAGACCATGGGTGATCTGCAGGCTATCATTGCACAGAAGCGTCCAGGCGACAAGGTAACTGTCAAGTTCCTGCGTAACAAGAAGGAAAAGACCGCAACCCTGACACTGAAGAACGCCCAAGGAAATACTAATGTTGTGAAGAATGCAGACCTAGACATTCTTGGTGGACAGTTCCGCCAGGTAACGGAGTCACAGATGAAGGAACTACAGATTTCTTATGGTCTGCAAGTCATCAAAGTGAGCGGCGGCAAGCTGAAAGAAGCTGGAATTCCTCAAGGCTTCATCATTCAGCGCGTCAACGATGAGCCGATGAAGAGCATCTCAGACCTCTCTGATGCTGTCAAGAAGGCTTCTACTTCGAAGGAACCTGTCCTCTACATCCAAGGACTCATGCCTACTGGTAAGAAAGCATACTTCGCCGTAGCATTACAAGATTAAAACACGTCAGTAAACTCTGCTAAGCAGAATTTGCAACAAAAGTAAAAAAAGTAAGGCATTCTTTTGGTTATTCCGAAAAAATGCCTTACTTTTGCAACTAAATATTAGCAGGAACAGGCTATCTCACATCAATGATCATTCATTGTTTGCGGCTTGCACTGTCCTTGACATGGCTTACCAACAGACTAAAGCATGAGACAACTTAAGATAACACGGTCGATTACCAACCGCGAGAGTGAAGCTCTTGAAAAATACTTGTCAGAAATAGGCAAGGAAGAGTTGCTCTCAAGCGACGAAGAGGTTGAATTGGCACAGCGCATCAGGAAAGGCGACCAACAGGCATTAGAAAGGCTTACCAAGTCAAACCTTCGCTTTGTGGTCAGCGTAGCCAAACAATACCAAAACCAAGGGTTGGCCCTGCCAGACCTCATCAATGAGGGGAACATGGGCCTTATCAAAGCTGCCGAGAAGTTCGACGAGACTCGTGGATTTAAGTTTATCTCTTATGCCGTCTGGTGGATTCGACAAAGCATTCTACAAGCCATTGCCGAACAAAGCCGTATAGTGCGACTCCCGTTGAATCAAGTGGGGTCCATGAACAAAATAAACAAGATGCTCAGCAAGTTTGAGCAGGAGAACGAACGCCGCCCGTCTATAGATGAAATTTCCGAGCAGATAGACCTGCCAGAGGACAAAATTGACGCGGCTATGCAGATTAGCGGTCGCCATGTATCGGTAGATGCACCTTTTGTAGACGGAGAGGACAACTCTCTACTTGACGTACTTGTGAACTATGACGCCCCTATGGCAGACCGAGAACTGGTGAAAGAGTCGCTTCAAGCAGAGATTACGAATGCCCTCCAAATGCTGAACGAACGGGAGCGCAACATCATACGAGCCTTTTACGGCATCGGTGAACCAGAACTGACATTAGAGGAAATCGGCCACAAATACGGCCTGACTCGCGAACGTGTCAGACAAATTAAAGAAAAAGCCATCCGCCGACTGCGGGGCAACACAAAGAATAATGTATTAAAAGCATATTTAGGACAATGAATTTAGTCAAGTCAATACTGATTGCAATGCTTATATTGATGGTTTCATCCGTCGAAGCAAAGCCGCTGAAAACCAACAAGGTATATATGTTTGGATTTTCGGCATCCTTCAAAGATTCCGTCGTCTATGTGACAGAAATTCAAAATGTACAAGAAGCATGGATAGACACCAAGACAAAATTCCTGCTCGGACGTGACCAATATTCTGCCCAGCTCAAGAATTACCTTACAGACAAGTTGAATCAACCCGGACGAGTCAGCATGGTGCTTTTTGAACTTAACAAGAAAAAGGCCGAGAAACTCTACCTTAAGCTGATGAAGAAATACCAAAAAGGTTACGATGTGCGATACGTCAACAACAAGGATTTCAGTTTTGAAGCCATAGACATGTCACCTGACGACAAATGAACGGTTACAAGATTATCAACGACCCCGTCTTCGGGTTCATCAAGATAAAACGCGGGCTGCTGTACGATATCGTGCAGCATCCGTTGTTTCAACGCCTTAACAGAATCAACCAGTTAGGACTGGCATCCGTAGTATACCCAGGCGCACGCCACACACGCTTCCAGCACTCACTTGGAGCATTATACCTGATGACCGAAGCCGTCAAATCACTTAGTGAGAAAGGAGTTTACATTTTCGACTCGGAAGCAGAGGCCGTCCAGGCTGCCATTCTAATGCACGACATCGGCCATGGTCCTTTCTCGCATGTGCTCGAGAACACACTTATTCATGACATCTCTCATGAGGAGATCTCGTTGCTGATGATGGAAAAGATCAACCACGACCTAAAAGGTCAGTTGTCATTAGCCATCAGCATTTTCAAGGACGAATATCCGAACAAAATATTCCACCAACTCATTTCATCGCAGTTGGACATGGACAGGTTGGACTACCTGAGACGCGACTCTTTCTATACAGGTGTCACAGAGGGCAACATCGGATCGGCACGCATCATCAAGATGCTAAATGTGATGAACGACAGGCTGGTAGTGGATGCCAAGGGCATCTACTCCATTGAAAACTATCTCACCACCAGAAGATTGATGTACTGGCAGGTGTATCTTCATAAGACTGTAGTCGGTTGTGAAAAAATATTAGTAAATACGCTAAACAGAGCACGCCGGCTGGTACAAGAAGGCCATGACGTCTTTGCATCGCCTGCCCTAGCCTATTTCCTTCGTCACGACTCGGACTTTGACGCTGAGACATTAAAAGTCTATGCCGAATTGGACGATTCTGATATTTGGAGTGCCTTGAAAGCATGGAAGCATCATGACGACCTGATTCTCGCAACTTTGGCCACAGACATGACCGACCGTAGGCTTTTCAAAGTGGAAGTCACAGAGGAACGCCCCTCCGAAGATTACATAGACCAGAAAACCGAGGAAATAGCACGGCGCATGAACATTAGCTATGACGATGCTCGGCAATACATGATATCTTTGACAGAAATAGGCAAGGATATGTACAATCCTGCCGATGACAGCATCGGAATACTTTACAAAGACGGTGCTGTGAAAGACATTGCCGAGGCATCGGAAATCTTAAATGTGCAACTACTTTCCAAAAAAATCCGTAAATATTACCTTTGTTATCAACGTTTTTAAATAAAATTTCGTATCTTTGTGGCGTTTTATAAAATATTGTCGACAAATATGGAATTTACAGCCAAACAAATAGCCGATTTTATCGGTGGCCGCGTGGAGGGCAATGACCAAACGGCAGTTCACACTTTTGCGAAGATCGAAGAGGGCAAGGAAGGTGCCATCACCTTTTTGTCAAACCCCAAATACACCCAATATATTTATGACACCCAAGCCAGCATCGTATTGGTAAACGAAGACTTGGTTCTGGAACATCCTGTAAGTGCCACCCTGATTCGCGTAAAGAACGCTTACGAATGCGTTGCCAAGCTGATGCAGATGTACGCTACGGCCTTGCCTAAGAAGACGGGTATTGACTCCTTGGCCTTCGTGGCACCGTCGGCACAGATAGGAAAGGACGTTTACATTGGTCCATTTACCTACATTGGTGAAGGCGTTAAAGTTGGCGACGGAACCCGCATTTTCCCCAATGTCACCATCTATGACGGTTGTCAGATAGGGAGCAATGTGACTATCCATGCTGGTGCTGTAATAGGTGCCGACGGATTTGGATTTGCCCCCAATACTGATGGTTACGAGAAGATTCCCCAGTTGGGTATCGTCATCATAGAGGACAACGTAGAAATCGGTGCCAATACATGTGTAGACCGCTCTACCATGGGACAGACCATCATCCATAAGGGCGTAAAACTGGACAACCTCATCCAGGTGGCTCATAACTGCGAAATCGGTGAGAATACCGTCATGTCTGCACAGGTAGGTATGGCAGGAAGCACAAAGATTGGTTCCTGGTGTATGGTGGGTGGACAGGCTGGATTTTCGGGCCACATCCACGTAGCAGACAAAACCAACGTTGGTGCCCAATGCGGAGTCATCAGCAATACGAAAGGCAACGGACAAACCTTGATAGGCTCGCCTGCTATGGATCCGAAGGACTTCTTCAAGGCCAAGGCTCTCTACCGCCGTTTGCCAGAGATGTACAAGGAGATTGGTACCCTGCGTAAGGAAATTGAGGAATTGAAGAATATCGTAAAAGAGAGTAAATAATCAAACACCAAATAAGATGAAACAGAAAACTCTGAAAGGCAGTTTTTCCCTGTTCGGAAAAGGATTGCATACAGGTTTGAACCTGACTGTGACTTTCAACCCTGCCCCTGAGAACACAGGCTACAAAATCCAGCGTATAGATTTAGAAGGTGAACCCGTCATCGATGCTATAGCAGAGAATGTGGTAGACACCCAGCGTGGCACCGTTCTTGGCAAGGGTGACGCTCGAGTGTCAACGGTAGAGCATGGTCTCTCGGCTCTCTATGCACTTGGCATTGACAACTGTCTGATGCAGGTCAACGGCCCTGAATTCCCTATTCTGGATGGTTCTGCTATCCAGTACGTGGACAAGATTAACGAGGTCGGTATAGAAGAACAGAACGCTCCCAAGGACTTTTATATCATTCGCAAGAAGATAGAAGTAAAGGATGACAAGACGGGGTCGTGCATCACCATATTGCCTGATGCCGACTTCTCCATCACAGCCATGTGCTCCTTCGAGTCGAAGTTCATCAACTCGCAGTTTGCCACACTTGACAATCCCCTGGACTATGCCAAGGAGATAGCCAGCGCACGTACCTTTGTTTTCGTTCGCGATATTGAGCCCCTGCTGCAGGCTAACCTCATCAAGGGCGGCGACTTGGATAATGCCATCGTTATCTACGAACGTCAGACGACACAAGACAGGCTGGACATGCTGGCAGACATGCTGCATGTAGAGCATCGCGATGCGACAGATCTCGGATATATCCAGCACAAGCCCTTGCAATGGGAGAACGAGTGTACTCGCCACAAGTTGCTTGATATCATCGGTGACATGGCTCTGATTGGCAAGCCCATTAAGGGTCGCATTATTGCCACTCGTCCCGGACATACCATCAATAACAAGTTTGCTCGTCAGATGCGCAAGGAGATTCGTAAACACGAAATCCAGGCCCCCATCTACGATCCCAACGAGGAGCCTATCATGGACGTGAACCGCATCCGCGAATTGTTGCCACACCGCTACCCCATGCAGCTGGTGGACAAAGTCATCTCTTTGGGTGCCAACACTATTGTAGGCATCAAGAACATTACCTCTAACGAGCCTTTCTTCCAGGGCCATTTCCCTGAGGAGCCTGTCATGCCTGGTGTGCTGCAGATTGAAGCAATGGCACAATGTGGTGGTCTGCTGGTACTGAACACGTTAGAGGAGCCCGAGCGCTGGTCGACCTACTTCATGAAGATAGACGATGTGAAGTTCCGCCAGAAGGTTGTTCCTGGAGATACGCTCATCTTTAAAGTAGACCTGTTGGCTCCTGTGCGCCACGGAATCTCTTCAATGAAAGGCTACATCTTTGTAGGCGACCATGTAGTAGCTGAAGCGACCTTCACAGCACAAATCGTTAAAAACAAGTAAATATGGCAAACCAGATACATCCTTTAGCAGTTGTAGACCCTGAAGCCAAACTGGGTGACGGCAACATCATCGGTCCCTTCTGCGTAATAGACAAGAACGTTGTTATTGGCAATAACAATAAATTCCTGAACAACGTTACGATACATTTTGGTGCCCGTATCGGCAACGGCAACGAGTTCTTCCCCGGCGCCTCTATCAGCACCAAGCCTCAGGACTTGAAGTTCCAAGGTGAGGAAACAACCTGCGAGATTGGTGACAACAATTCCATTCGCGAGAATGTCACCATCAGTCGCGGTACTGCCTCGAAGGGAAAGACTGTTGTCGGCAATGGCAATCTGCTGATGGAAAACATGCATGTAGCTCACGACTGCGTCATCGGCAACGGCTGCATCATCGGCAACTCCACGAAGTTTGCCGGCGAGGTAGAAGTCGACGACTACGCCATCATTTCGGCCACTTGCCTGTTCCACCAGTTCTGCCGTGTGGGCAGTTACATCATGTTCCAAGGCGGTTCACGTACCAGTCAGGATATTCCTCCATATGTAATAGCAGGCAAGGAGCCCGTTCGCTACGCCGGTGTGAACCTTGTCGGTCTGCGCCGTCGCGGTTTCCCTAATGAGACTATTGACGCCATCCACGACGCTTATCGCATCATCTACTCCCAAGGTGTGCTGAAAGACGGTACAGCCCAGGCTCGTGCTAAATACCCCGACTCCAAGGAGGTGGACTATATCTGTTCGTTTATCGAGAATTCGAAGCGCGGAGTCATCCGGTAAATGAATACGCTGATTGTTATCACGGGACCTACTGCTGTCGGCAAGACGGCTCTGACCATTCAGTTGGCCCAGCACTACGGCATACCGATTATCAATGCCGACTCCAGACAGATATACCGGGAACTGAAGATTGGGACAGCATCGCCCACCGAAGAGCAACTCCAACAAGCTCCCCACTATTTTGTAGGTGCAAAGAGCATCAGCGACTACTATAACGCTTCGATGTACGAGCAAGAAGTTCTGGAACTTATCGCATCCCGCCCATCCCAGGGACTTCATCTGCTGAGCGGTGGCAGCATGATGTACATAGACGCTGTCTGCAATGGCATCGACGACATCCCTACCGTACGTGATGACATCCGTGAGGAAATGAAACGGCGCTATCAGGAGGAAGGTCTGGAGGCTCTTTGCGAAGACCTCAAACGTCTGGACCCTGAACATTATGAAACTGTTGACCGTCAAAACTACCGGCGCGTCATACATGCTCTTGAGATATGCTATCAGACTGGGCGCACCTATACCTCCTATCGTACCCAGCAAAAGAAGCCCAGGCCTTTCCGCATCGTCAAGATAGGACTCAATCGTGAACGCGAGGAACTCTACAACAGGATCAATCAACGGGTAGACCAGATGATGGAACAAGGCCTCTTGCACGAAGCAGCAAGCCTGTATGAACAACGTCATCTGAATGCGCTCAACACGGTAGGATACAAGGAGATGTTTGACTACATAGAAGGCCGCTGGTCGCTGGACGAAGCAGTAGAACGCATGAAGGGCAATACCCGACGCTACGCTCGGAAGCAACTGACATGGTTCAAACGCGACGACAGCGTACGCTGGTTCCATCCAGATCAACAAGAAGAAATACTGAAATACATATCGCAATATGAATAAATACACAACTCAGTTTTTCCATGCTCCCAAGCGTGCATGGCAATGGTATAAGGGATTGTATCAAGGACGCCGCTGGTATGTCAAGATAGGTGCAGGACTGGCCTCGTTCGTCGTTGCCTTCGTACTCTATCTGGTCATGGTAGACGTCAATTTCCTATGGCTCTTCGGCAAATCCCCCTCCATGAGCGATGTAAAGAATACTCACCCTGCCGAGGCTTCACAGATTTACAGTGCTGACGGTGTTGTGATAGGAAAGTATTTCAGCGAGAACCGCACACCTATTACTTATGAAGAGGTCAGCCCAGACTTCTGGAATGCACTCATCGACACGGAGGATGAGCGCTTCCGCCATCATCACGGCATTGACTATCAGGCTTTTGCCGCTGCGTTAAAAGACTATCTGATGCATCATGACGCCCGTGGTGCATCGACCATTACTCAGCAGTTGGCCAAGAACCTGTTCCGTGTACGTACGCAGTATTCTACGGGTCTGCTTGGTAACATTCCCGGTTTGAAGATTCTGATCATGAAAAGCAAGGAGTGGATTACAGCCTACAAACTGGAGATGTACTTCACCAAGAACGAGATTCTCACCATGTATGCCAATACGGTGGACTTCGGTTCCAATGCCTTTGGCATCAAGACGGCAGCCAAGACCTATTTCGGTACGACGCCCCAGCAACTGACGCCTGACCAGTCAGCCATTCTTGTCGGACTGCTGAAGGCTACCACCTATTATAATCCCCGTATCAACCCGGAGAATTCGCTGGCTCGTCGTAACGTGGTGCTGAGCAACATGCTGAAGCATCATCATCTTACTCAGGAGCAGTTTGACACGCTGAAACAAGTCCCAATCCATCTGGACTACAGCGTTGAGAACCACTACGATGGCCAGGCACAGTATTTCCGGGAAGCTGTCAAGAACTATCTCAATGAATGGTGTGAGGAAAACGAGTACGACCTCTATCGCGACGGTTTGAAAATCTATACGACCATAGACACCCGTATGCAGAAATATGCTGAGCAGGCCGCCATCAAGCAAATGCGTCAGGTTCAGCGTAATTTCAACTCCCATTGGGGCAACACCAATCCCTGGCAGGACGAACATCACGTCGAGATACCACACTTCATTGAGGACCTTGCCAAGAAGACGCCCTACTACAAGATGCTGAGACAGAAGTTTGACGGTAACGAGGATTCCATCAACTACTATTTGAATATCCCCCACAAGGTCAAACTGTTTGACTACGAAAACGGCACGATAGAGAAAGAGATATCAACGCTCGACAGCATACGCTACATGGAACACTTTATGCATTGCGGATTTGTAGCCATGGAGCCTCAGACAGGACACGTAAAAGCCTGGGTGGGCGATATCGACTTCCGCACATGGAAGTACGACAAGGTAACGGCCATGCGCCAGCCCGGCTCAACCTTCAAGCTTTTCGTCTATACAGAGGCCATGAATCAAGGCTTGACACCTTGTGACCGTCGTGTAGACTCCTACTTTGCCATGAAGGTGTACGACAAAGGCAAGGAAGTGACATGGGCTCCCACCAATGCCAATGGCTATTTTACTGGTGACTCCATGCCGCTGAAAGCGGCCTTTGCACAAAGCATCAACTCCATAGCAGTCAAGTTGGGTCAGGAGTGTGGCATCAACCGCATCGTACAGACTGCCCATGCCATGGGTATCCAGTCGAAGCTGGATCCTACACCTTCTCTGCCGCTGGGTTCCAGCGATGTGAACCTTCTGGAGCTGGTCAACGGCTACTCTACGGTAGCCAACGACGGAAAAATGCATCAGCCTATACTGGTGACCCGCATTCTGGACCGCGAAGGCAATGAAATCTATTCGGCCACACAAACAGAAACACAGGCTATTCCTTACCGTTCTGCCTATCTCGTACAGCAACTGCTGTTAGGTGGCTTGCGTGAGCGTGGCGGTACCAGCATGAGCCTCTGGGGCTATGTCGGTAAATACACAGATACTGAGTTTGGTGGTAAGACAGGAACATCCAACAACCACTCTGACGCCTGGTTCGTAGGCGTCAGTCCCCGACTGGTGGCAGGAGCGTGGGTTGGCGGAGAATACCGTAGCATCCACTTCCGTACGGGCCAGCTGGGACAAGGATCCAGGACGGCCTTGCCTATTTGTGGATACTTCTTTGATGCTGTGCTGGGCGACCCTGCCTTCAAGCAATACCATGCCAAGTTTGGTAAGCCCAAGACCAATGACATCAAAGATGATATGTTCAACTGCACCTACTACTCACGCCGTGACACCGATTCCGTAGCGGTTGACTCGTTGGCTACAGAACAGGAAATGGAAATAGTCCTCGACGAATATGGCAATGAGGTCATCAGACCTAAGGAGCATAAGGAGAATGCCAACCAACAACCCCAGCCTGACGAACCTCAAGTTGCAGAAGAGCCCAAACAGACCACAGATTGAACTATCAGGCAGAGACATTAGACCTTGACAATCAGGAGTGGCAGCAAGCCCTTCAGATTATCCAGTACACCCGTCGCTCGCTCTTTCTTACGGGAAAGGCAGGGACGGGTAAGTCTACTTTTCTGCGCTATGTAGCCCAGCAGACCAAGAAGAAATATGTCATACTCGCCCCTACCGGTATTGCCGCTATCAACGCCGGGGGCCAGACGTTGCACTCCTTCTTCAAACTGCCGTTCCATCCGTTGCTGCCCAACGACTCTCGCTATTCCCCACGCAACATACGTAAAACGCTCAAGTACAGTGGTGTCACCCTGAAGTTGCTCCGCGAACTGGAACTCATCATCATCGACGAGATTTCCATGGTGCGGGCAGACATCATCGACTTCATAGACAAAGTGCTCCGCATCTACTGCCGGAACATGCGCGAGCCCTTCGGAGGCAAACAGCTCTTGCTGGTGGGTGACATCTTCCAGCTGGAGCCTGTCGTCAAAGAGGACGAGTGGCGGCTGATGCAGCCCTTCTATCCCTCTGCCTACTTTTTCTCTGCCAAGGTGTGGCAACAGATGCAGCTTGTCAGCATAGAGTTACGGAAGGTGTACCGGCAGAACGATGCCCAGTTTATTACACTACTGGACCGCATCCGTCAAAACCAGGCTACCGACCAGGACCTTGCTGCCATCAACAGCCGGGTGGCTCAGGATGCGGAGCCGTTGCCCAGCATGCGGAATGCTTTCGAGATAACCCTGGCCACACGGCGTGATACTGTAGACTGGATCAATGAACAGAAACTGGCTGAGATTGATGGTGCCAGCACCACCTTTCAGGGAACCATCCGCGGCGAATTTCCGCTGACCTCCCTACCCGCTCCCATGGAACTGGAAATCAAGCCTGGTGCTCAGGTCATCTTCACCCGTAACGATAAGGAGAAGCGATGGGTCAACGGTACCATCGGCATTGTGACAGGCTTTGATGTCGATGAAGGCATCATCGGAGTCTGTGACGAGGACGGCAATGAGTACGACGTGGGAGAAGAAGTGTGGGAGAACATGCGCTACACATTTGACGAGAAAGAACAGAAGATTGTCGAGGAACAGTTGGGCACCTTTGTCCAGTATCCCTTGCGACTGGCATGGGCCATCACCGTCCACAAGAGCCAGGGGCTGACCTTCCGTCAGGTACGAATAGACTTTTCCGGTGGCGGAGCCTTTGCGGGCGGACAGACCTATGTAGCCCTTTCACGCTGTACCTCGCTCAATGGCATCATCCTCGAGGAACCCATTCATCGCAGCGACATCTTTGTACGGCCAGAGGTGATCCAGTTTGCCCAGCGCTACAATGACGGCCAGCTCATGCGCAAGGCCCTGTACGAGAGCAAAGCCGACAAGGAGTATCATGATGCGGTGGCAGCCTTTGACCATCAGGACTTCGATGCTTTCCTGAAGAACTTCTTCATGGCCATCCATTCGCGCTACGATATTGAACAACCTCAGATCCAGCGTTTCATCCGCCGCAAGCTGGCCGTCATCACCCGTCAGCAGAATCGCATCCAGGAACTTGAAACGGAAATCCATCGCCGTGACGACCTGCTGAAGCGGCTTGCTGCGGAGTATGTCCTGCTGGGCAAGGAGTGTGAACATGAGCACATGTTGGATGCTGCCATCCGCAACTATCAGAAAGCCCTCAATCTCTACCCCGATGCCTTTGAGGCCCAACGGCGCATCAAGAAATTGACCGTCAAGAAGAAATAAAAAAAGGTTGCATTGCCATGACGTTGACAATACAACCCTCTTTATCATGTTTCAGATACGTCAGTTGTTCACGCTTCCGCCTACGATGTCGAGCAGTTCAGAGGTGATAGCCTGCTGACGGCTCTTGTTGTACTGCAAGTTCAGCATACGCAACAGTTCGTCGGCATTATCAGTGGCAGTCTGCATGGCAACCATACGGGCGGCATGCTCAGATGCCACGCTGTCCAGCAGAGCTGTGTAGAGCATCAGGTGTGCCATCTTCGGCAACAACTGTGTGAGCACGGTATTCATGTCCGGCTCCACAATGAAGTTGTCGTTGAGCGGTGCCACCTCACCTTCCTTGACCTCCTTCTGGCGTCGATTCTTGCGCAGATAGTCCTGCGCCTTCTTCGTAATGACGGTACTGGTCAAGTCGCGCTCATGGTCACGGCCCAGTTCGCTTTCCAGGTCGATGGGCAGGAACTGCTTGTTGGTCAGAATCTGCGAACCGGCAGACTTGAAGTGGTGGTAGATCAACTCTACGCGGTCCACCTCTCCGTCGGCAAACTTGGTGCCCAGCTCCATGGCGATGTCGATGCACTTCTGCACGTTGGGGTGGTCTATGAGACTGGCAAAGTCACCTTTCACGTCATAGCCCAGCTTGCGAGCCTTCTCAGCCACCTTGCGACCAATGGGATAAACCTCCACACTACCAGGTCCCAGTTCCTCAGTATAGGCTGTAACCGTGCGCTGCAGCAGTTTGATGACGTTTG
The DNA here is from genome assembly GCA_900318795.1 of uncultured Prevotellaceae bacterium. GTDB lineage: Bacteria > Bacteroidota > Bacteroidia > Bacteroidales > Bacteroidaceae > Prevotella. The sequence continues at coordinate 93,873 of ONLU01000002.1, forward strand.
CATTGAAACCACCGCACAGCGACGAGTTGCTGGAGAATACTACCAAAGCGACACGCTTCACGGGACGTTCCTGGTCGAAGACGGTCTGTGCTTCTGCCTCGGCAGCGAGGAACGATTTGAGGATATGCTCAAGCAGCGTCTCATAGGGCAGCATGTTCTGGATGGCCACCTGCGCATGGTGCAGCTTAGAGCTGGCCACCATCTTCATGGCAGATGTAATCTTTCGCGTGCTGTTGACCGAGGCGATGCGGCCTTTAATTTCTTTCAGGCTTGGCATAGGCTCTTAGCTTTTGTACGTTCCGGCGATGTCGGCCATGACAGCCTCAATCTTCTGGGTCGTAGCGTCGTCAATCTTTCCTGCTGCCAGCGTCTCGATGACTTCGGGAGCACTGTTGCGCAGCTTGTCAAGGAACTGGCTCTGGCATTCGCGCACCTTATCGATGGGAACCTCACGCATCAGTCCGTGCACACCGCAATAAAGAATAGCAATCTGCTCGCCTACGGGCATAGGACTGTACTGAGGCTGGATGAGCAGCTGGTTGTTCTTACGTCCGCGGTCAAGCGTCATGGCTGTCACGGCATCCATGTCTGAAGAGAACTTCGAGAATGCCTCCAGCTCACGATACTGAGCCTGGTCAATCTTCAAGGTACCAGCCACCTTCTTCATTGACTTGATCTGTGCCGAACCACCCACACGAGATACCGAGATACCCACGTTGATGGCAGGACGGAAGCCCTGGTTGAAGAGGTCTGACTCCAGGAATATCTGACCGTCGGTAATAGAAATCACGTTTGTCGGGATGTAAGCCGACACGTCACCGGCCTGTGTCTCGATGATAGGCAGAGCGGTCAGCGAACCGCCACCCTTGACGTGGCCCTTCATGCACTCGGGCAGGTCGTTCATCTGCTCAGCCACCTCCTGCTGTTCGTTCATCTTGGCAGCACGCTCCAACAGACGAGAGTGCAGATAGAAGACGTCACCAGGGTAAGCCTCACGTCCTGACGGACGGCGCAGAATCAGCGACACCTCACGATAGGCCACAGCCTGCTTTGACAGGTCGTCATAGACTACCAGTGCGGGCAGACCACGGTCGCGGAAGTACTCACCGATGGCAGCACCTGCGAATGGTGCATAGTACTGCATGGCAGCAGGATCAGCTGCCGTAGCGGCTACCACGATGGTATATGGCATGGCACCGTGCTCCTTCAGCGTCTGCACCAGGGTTGCAACGGTACTGGCCTTCTGGCCGATGGCAACATAGATACAATACACGGGCTTGCCAGCCTCATAGAAACTCTTCTGGTTGATGATGGTATCCACGGCAATGGCGGTCTTACCCGTCTGGCGGTCACCGATAATCAGCTCACGCTGTCCACGGCCGATAGGAATCATCGAGTCGATAGCCTTCAGACCAGTCTGCAGAGGCTCCTTCACAGGTTGACGGTAAATCACACCTGGTGCCTTGCGGTCGAGTGGCATTTCAAAAGCATCCTTCAGGTCGATATCGCCCTTGCCGTCGACAGCCTGACCCAGCGGATTGATGACGCGTCCCAGCATATTGTCGTTGACGCGAATGGAAGCAATACGCTTGGTACGCTTCACCACCATACCCTCCTTGATGCCTGACGTGGTGCCGAGGAGCACGCAACCTACGTTGTCTTCCTCCAGGTTCATCACGATGGCCATGGTGCCGTTCTCAAACTCGAGCAGCTCGTTGGCCTCGGCATTGCGGAGTCCGTAGATGCGGGCCACACCGTCGCTGACGGTCAGCACGGTACCTACCTCGTCGAACTGTTCGGCATTCTGGATGCCTTTCAGCTGTTCGAGCAGCACCTGGGATACTTCGCTTGGTTTAATTTTATCTGACATAATTACTTTTTTACCTTTTTACTTATTTACCCTTTCAAGGTGTTGAGAATGTTGTTGAGCTTTGAGCGTACGCTGGCGTCCATGCGGAACGTGTCGTACTCCAGTATGAATCCGCCGACGATGTCGGGGTTCACCTCCGTCTCAAACTCCACAGTACCATTAGTCTTGCTTTCCACCATCTTCCGCATCTTCTGCTCAGTTTCGGCAGAAACGCGGGCTGCGGTGGTCAGCTTGCCACGGATGACGTTCTTCTGCTTGCGGTAAAGCGTGACATACGAGTTGGCCATGAATTGCATCACGTTCTCACGGTCTTCCTTCAGGACAAGGGCAATGAACGCCTTGGTCAGCTCACAGGGCTTCTCGCCGGCGGCAACCGTCAGCAGCGACTCCTTCTTGTCCTTAGAGAGCATGGGATTGTCTATCGTCTGGCGCAATGCGGGCACGTCGACATAGCTCTTGGCCACGGTCATCATATCCTGATAGACAGTGTCCTCCAGCTTGGCGTCGGTTGCACTCTTCAGGAGTGCCCTCGCATATCTGATCGATATTACTCCGATATCCATACGCAACTCTTGATTACTTCACAGAAACATCATCCAGCATACGGTCAATCAAATCCATCTGCGACTTGTCGTCCTTGAGGTTCTGCTTGAGAACCTTCTCGGCGATTTCAACGCTCAGCGTAGCTACTTGCTCGCGGATGTCCGCAATGGCGGCCTTCTTCTCCTGCTCGATGGCGGCTTTCGCCTCTTCCAGCAGTCGGGCACCCTCGCTGCGGGCCTTGTCCTGCGCTTTCTCTACGATAGCGTCACGCGTCTCGGCAGCCTCCTTCAGTATCTGGGCCTGCTTCTCGCGTGCCTCCTGCAAGATGGATTCACCTTCTTTCTGGATATTGGCCAGTCGCTCATTGGCCTCGTGAGCCTTCTTCAAAGACTCATCGATGAAGGCCTTGCGCTCGTCGACCATCTTCACAATCACGGGGAAGCCGTACTTCCACAGGATGAAGAGGACTACGAGGAAGACGACGGTCATCCAGAAGAATAGTCCAAAATCAGGGGTTATCAGTGACATACGCTGGTAGTCTGAGGATTATACGAACAATGCAAGAATAGAAATCACCAGTGCCAGGAACGTAGCACCCTCGACGAGGGCTGCTGCCAGAATCATTGACGACTGCAAGCCACCCATCTTCTCCGGCTGACGAGCCATAGCGTCCATTGCCTGACCACCAATACGACCGATACCAATACCTGCACCGATAACTGCCAAACCACCACCTACAGTAGCACCGAGCTTTGCGAGTGCATCTGCTGCTAATAATAATGAAATCATAATCTTTAAATGTTTTAGTTGTTAATATTTTACTTTAAACTTTTTATCTTAATACTCTGGGTTTTAGTATTATGCATGATGCTCCTTGACGTGCGACATGGAGATGAACACCGCCGACAGCATGGTGAACACCATGGCCTGGATGTAGCATACCAGCACCTCGAGCAGCATCATGAAGATGCTCAGGAACACCGACACGGGTGTCATTACCGTACCTAGCACATTACCCATCACGCCACCCAGAGCGAACATGATGAAGATGATGCATGAGAGCGAGATGGCAATGACGTGACCTGCCAACATGTTGGCGAAAAGTCGGATCATCAGCGCAATAGGCTTCGTGAAGATGCCGAAGAACTCGATGAAGGGCATCAGGGGCACGGGGAACTTGAGCCACATGGGCACGTCGCCCCAGAAGATTTCCTTCCAATATGCCTTTGTACCCGTCACGTTCACTATCAGGAACGTGCAGAGTGCCAAGAACATCGTACACGTAATATTGCCGGTCAGGTTGCCGCCGCCCGGTGGGAACGGCATCACACCCATGATGTTGGTGATGAAGATGAAGAAGAAGCACGTCATCAGGTAGGGCGCATACTTGGGCGCCTCATTGCCCAGCGAAGGCTTGATCATATCGTTATACACAGACATCACGAACATGTGAACCAGTCCCGTGAATCCACTCGGGGCCGGGTCGTCCACCTTGTGCTTCTTGCACCAGCGGGCAGCCGTCAGGATGCACAGCACCAGCAGCACGGCATTGATGAAGAGCACCAGCACCGTCTTGGTGATGGAGATGTCGAAGCACACGGGCACCAGCTCGCTGCCGACACGCTCCACGATGCGACCCTTCTCGTCCTCGGCACCCTGGATGAAGAATCCCTCTGCCGAGCCCTCTCCGGCGCGTAGCAGCTCCGCATTGGGCTCATGCTCGAACTGTGACGAGCAAAGCACATGGAAGCCAGAGTGCTCCGAGTAGAAGATCATGGGCAGATGGATAATCACGGGCTTGCCGCCGAAGTCGGTAACATGCCACATGTAGCTGTCCTGTACGTGACCGAACAATATCTCCTTCAGGTTCACCCCACCCTCCTTCTCTTCCGCTTGCATCGGAACAAACAGGCAGAGCAGCGCTGCAATCAGGAATATTGATCTAAGTTTTCTCATTTGTTTACTTTCTTGTTTTACTTACTTTAGCAAAGAATATTGCATCGAATACGAGCATGACGAGATAGAAGATGATGAACACGATGGAAAACCACTTAATGGCTTCCGGGTTGTCCCGTTTCACGACGCAAAACACCAGCAGCACCGCAGCCGCCGCCATCAGGCGGAAGGCCGAACCGGCCAGATAGTATTTAGGCAGTGTCTCGGGCGAACGGCGGGCCAGCACCTGCCAACCCCCTATATAGGCTGCCGAGCAGAGGATGTGGAAACTAGCGGAAATCATTCCGTAACTTTCCATGTTGACGGTGAACGTCCCCACGTACATGCTCAACGTCAAGAACAACGTCGAAATCATGTACTCACGGGTTGTCTTCTTGAGACCGTCCATCTCTCGCGTACCTATTAAGTAAATAACCCTATTCGTTCACTTCTACGCAGAGCGACACCACGTTCTGCTGTACCTCTACGAATCCGCCCAGAATCTCCAGCTGTACCTTCTGTCCCTTGGACAGTCCGTACTCCACCACACCCTTGTCAAGGGTTGAGATAATGGGAGCGTGGTCCTTGAGTATCTCGAACTGGCCCTGTGAGCCAGGCACGAGCACACTCTCTACCTCTCCGTCAAACTCTATTCGCTCAGGCGAGACAATCTTCAGCTTCAACATAATTGTCAATTGTAGTCCTCAGTTCTCAACGATCAATTCTCAATTATGCATTGGCAGCTTCCAGCAGCTTCTTGGCCTTGGCCTTCGCATCATCTATAGTACCGACGTTCAGGAAAGCCTGCTCGGGCAGGTCGTCCACCTCGCCGTCCAGAATGGCGTTGAAGCCCTTGATGGTCTCCTCGATGGGCACCATCACACCAGGCAGACCCGTAAACTGCTCGGCCACTGAGAACGGCTGACTCAGGAAGCGCTGCACGCGACGTGCGCGGTTCACCGTCTGCTTGTCCTCATCCGACAGCTCGTCCATACCCAGAATGGCGATGATGTCCTGCAACTCCTTGTAGCGCTGCAGTATCTGCTTCACGCGCTGGGCGCAGTTGTAGTGATCCTTGCCCACCACCAGCGGGTCCAGAATACGTGAGGTAGAACCCAGCGGGTCAACGGCGGGATAGATACCCAGCTCGGCAATCTTACGGTCCAGCACCGTCGTAGCGTCCAAGTGCGTGAACGTCGTGGCAGGAGCAGGGTCGGTCAAGTCGTCGGCAGGCACGTACACAGCCTGTACCGAGGTGATAGAACCCGACTTGGTTGAGGTGATGCGCTCCTGCATCGAACCCATCTCCGAAGCCAGCGTGGGCTGATAGCCTACGGCTGACGGCATACGGCCCAGCAGAGCCGACACCTCAGAACCAGCCTGAGTGAAACGGAAGATGTTGTCGATGAAGAACAGGATGTCGGCAGCACCGCCGTCCTTACCGCCACCGTCACGAAAGCCCTCGGCCACCGTCAGACCCGACAGCGCCACGGACGCACGTGCACCGGGGGGCTCGTTCATCTGACCATACACCAGTGTAGCCTGCGACTTCTTCATCTCCTCCGGGTCTACCAGCGAGAGGTCCCACTTACCCTGGGCCATGGCTTCCTTGAACTTGTCGCCATAGCGGATAACGCCCGACTCTATCATCTCGCGGATGAGGTCGTTACCCTCACGCGTGCGCTCACCTACTCCAGCAAACACCGAGAATCCGTTGTGACCCTTGGCAATGTTGTTGATGAGCTCCATGATGAGCACCGTCTTACCCACGCCGGCGCCGCCAAAGAGTCCGATCTTACCACCCTTCAGGTAAGGCTCCAGCAGGTCAATCACCTTGATACCTGTTGCCAGCACCTCCTTCGTGGTCGAGAGTTCCTCGAACTTCGGAGCCTCGCGGTGGATGGGATAGGCACCCTCCATGTTCAGCTGTTTCATACCATCGATAGGCTGACCGATCACGTTCAGCATACGACCTTTAATCTGTTCGCCGGCAGGCATCAGAATGGGTGAGCCCAGCGGCTTAGCTTCCAATCCACGCTGCAGTCCGTCGGTATTGTCCATAGCAACACAACGCACCGTGTCCTCGCCGATGTGCTGCTGCACCTCGACAATGAGCTGCGCCCCGTTGGGACGTTCAATCGACAAAGCCTCGTGAATCTTCGGGAGCACCTTTTCCGCATCCTGTCCCTTGGTATCGAAGTAAACGTCGATAACCGGGCCGATAATCTGCGAAATGTGTCCGTTAATCTGTGACATAAGCAGTTTTGTTTATTTTAAAATTATTGTTTGTTTTGAGTCAATAGTGACCGCAAAGATAGCGAATTTATTCCAATAAACGAAACATTTCGCGTTTTTTTTGCAAAAAATGTGAGACTGTTACCCGTCCCTTCTATGTTGCAAACCAAATAATTGGTCTGTCTTTTAACATCGTTTAATCGTTTTATTACCGTTTTTACTTTAATTT
>ONLU01000068.1 GCA_900318795.1 uncultured Prevotellaceae bacterium
GAACTGGCACGCCAGCGCGGTTTAAAGCGACAGGAGGCATCCTTCTACGCTACAGCAGGCTCGGCCATGGAGCTGCAGCGCCCTGGTTCGGGTGAGGCATATTTGAGGAAAGCCATCGACATCATCAGAAGTATGGACGATGCAGGTGCCCAGCCCAAGGCTTCGTACTATATGAGTCTGCTGGCCCAAAGGCTTGGCGAGAACAAGAAATACGCCGAAGGGGCACAGGTATGCCGCGAGCGGCTGGCCTTCATCGACGAGATGGAGCAGAAGGGTATCAAGATGCCTGAGGGCTACTTCGAGAAACAGCGGGGCGGAGCCTACTGCGTGCTGGCCTGCTTGGAGGCGGAATTAGGACACATGGACGAGGCGCGACGCGCTGCCGAGAATTTTGAAAAAACATCATACGCCATGACGCCCACAGGACAGTTTAACATTCTTCCCTACTATGTTAAGACGGGTAACAAAGCCCGCGTGGAAGAGCTAAGCGAGCGACGGGAGAAATTGCTGCAGCAAGGCGACACCATCAGCGGATTATATCGCACGCTGTTCATCAATAGAGCCAACCTGTACAACAGTCTGGGCGACTACCGCCGTGCCTTCGAGGCCACCACGCGCGCCTCTGTCATCCAGGACAGCCTCACAGTCCGTGAACGCAACAGCAAGGCAGAAGAGTATGAGGCGAAGTTTAAGACGCAGGAGGCTGAGATGGCTCTGAAAGAGAAGGAGGCCAGCGAGCGCATACACCTTATTGTTATAATAGCACTCGTCACCATCGTTGTTCTGGGCGCACTGGCCCTGTGGCGCATCATGATGGACAGACGCCGTCTGAACGAGCGCAACCACGACCTGTATGCCACCATTCAGCAGATGCTGGAAAAGCAGAACGAAGCAGAGCAGGCTTTGGAAGAGACGCCTGAGACGGCACTGTCGGGCAACCAACAACTGTATCAGCGCATCGTCAGACTGATGAAGGAGCAGAAGCCCTATACCGACAGCAACATGAACCGCGACAGTATGGCCCAACTGCTGGGTACCAACTACAATCTGCTGGCTGATGCCATACGAGAATGTGCCAACGGACAGTCGATCGGTGACTTTATCGAAGACTGGCGATTGCGACATGCCGCACAACTGCTGGCTGAAACAGAAGACTCAATAGGTCTGGTTATGTCTGCCAGCGGATTTGTCAGCCGCAGCCACTTCAATACCTTATTCCGCGAGCGATTCAAGATGACACCATCGGAATATCGTAAGGCGACGAGGTAATTATGTCGTCTTGCATTCGGCGAGTTCCGTCACTTGATGCTTTTGAACGAAGCATTGAGCTTGTCACCCAACATCGTCAGGTCTGCATTCAATTTCTGCGATGTGTTTTTTGCATAAATCTGTGTCGTGACGATGTTCGTGTGTCCTAATACACGACTCACACTCTCGATGGGCATACCCTTTGAAAGCGCCAACGTAGCGAACGAGTGCCGTCTACAGTGGTAGGATATGGATTTCTCAATGCCACAGGCGGTCATCACAGTTTTCAGCTTCTTGCACATTGACCAGTAGTTCATCTTGCCGAACACCAGTTTGTCTTCCTGTAGGTGCTTGTAGCGGTCGATAATCTGCAAGGGTACGTCCATCAGTTTCACCTGAAAGGGGATGTTGGTTTTGTGACGCTTGCTGATGATCCACTTGTCGCCGTTGATGTCCACGATGTTGTCCGTGGTCAGGTTCTTCACGTCAATGAACGAGAGGGCGGTGAAGCATACGAATACAAAGATGTCACGCACGAAGGCGAGATTTGCATCCTCGAACTCGTGCGTTACGACTGTCTTCAACTCTTCTTCGGTTAGGAACTCCCTTTCCTTGCAGTTTGGGCTGATATGAAACTGCGCGAACGGGTTGCGAGGAATCTTGCCGTTGTAATGCGCCCTCAACACAACACCTTTCAGCCACATGCATCGCTGCCAGATAGTGCCATTGGCCAGTCCTCTGTCTGTGCTGAGATAAGCGGCAAAGTCCTTGATAAACTCAGGTGTCAGTTCCAGCATCGACATATCCGTGCGACGATAGTGTGACTGGATGAAGTCTGCCACATCCTTACGCGAACGTTCCATAGCCCAAAGAGTGCTTGCCGACCTGTCCTTGCCCACACGTTTCTTCTGGTTGGCGATGTCCTTATCGAAAGCACTCAGCAGCGTCTCATACTCGCTGCCGAAACCCTGATAGGAGTTGCGCACCATCTCTGCCGTCACAAAAGCCTCGCGGTCTGACAGGTGCTGATAGTGCTTGATAATCTGCGCCTTGATATTATCAAGTTCGCGGTTAATCTGCAACGCCTCCTTGCTACGGCCTTTGGCACAATTGCCTTTCACGTCCCACATCTCAAGCGGAATCGTCTTCTTACAACTGAACTGCGACTGAGTCCCGTTAATCGTAACCCTGCCCATCACAGGCACCACACCATGGTACCCTCCCCGAGACACTCAGTCTCGTGGTCCCTCCCTTCTCCTTACTCTTGTTCACATAGAACAGAATGTTAAAAGTACTTCTCATGTTTCTTACTCTGTTTTTTAATTCTGGCTGCAAAACTACTATTTCTTTTGGCATCCATCGCTATGCAAAATGTAGCAGTTTGCGGAATAAGAAACTGGAAGTGAACGGACGGTGAAAGGTATGCCATTCTGCCCCGATTTGCTTAGTCGATTAACCTGCATCAGAACCCTAATTTTGGGTTACGATTTGGCAACCTAACTCCTTCACCAATCCTCCCTTCTTCCCCTCTTTGCCTTTTATTTATGCGCTTTCTGCGTTAATTCTCCAAAATCAATCGTTTGTTACAACTTTTTTTCGTATCTTTGCAGTCTAAACATATTTTACAAGGTGTTTTAATATGAAGATGAAGAAAGAAAATTATTCTGTCTATGTGCCATGGCCTTGCTGGCGATGGTGGAGATGGTGGGGATGGTGAGGATGATTCATAAGACCTCTCGCGTACCGCGCACGCGCCTACGCGGTACGCGAGGAGTCTTAGATTTTTACCCCACCATCTCCACCATCTCCACCCCATCAAGTTTTATTCAGTTACAGATGCATACAAAGGCAATAACGATTCAGAGAAATAAAGATGATAGAAGAACGTAGATATATGAAAGCAATGCCGAAGAGTGAGCAAACGGAGGCAAGCGTGCCTGACGCGAGCGTCATCCGTGAGTGATGGAGACGG
>ONLU01000027.1 GCA_900318795.1 uncultured Prevotellaceae bacterium
TGTGCTCCTTCGGTGATGCTGATGACTTCTTTTTAGGTTTCTTTTCTTCGCTCATAGTACCGCAAAGTTAACACCAAAAAGACACGCATGCAAGAAAAAACGCCACAACTTTCCGTCGTGGCGTAAAAAGGAAAGCAATAGGTTTCGCTTAAGGCGTGAAAAGGTCACGTACACGAACGCCAAGAGCCTCCGCTATGGTATGCAAGCGCCATAGCGAAGGCTCCCTTCGCCCACTCCAAAACTGACGGATAGCCTGGGGCGATATACCTAACCGGTTGGCTAATTCTACACTATTTACGTTTTTTCCCTCATCACTTTCAGCAGCTGTAGCTGCGATTCATACTTTTCTCGTTTCATTGTTGTTTGTTTTTTTTTTTAAAGTTAGACATAAAAAAAAGCCCCACCGCCCGTTCCAGGGCAGTGAGGCCGTTAGGTTATTTTGCTGTTTTGTTATCTCACAATCACTTTACGTCCGTTCTGGATGTAGACACCCTTCTTCGTGGGGTTGCCTTCCAGCTTGCGGCCGTTCAGGTCGTACCATACACTGTTGACAGCACTCACCTTGACACTGTCGATGCCAGTGATCACCTGAACAGCATCTTTCGCATCCTGAACAGCCTTCTTCAGAGCCTCGGCAGCATTGTCAACAGCCTGCTGAGTAGCAGCCTTGTCGGCCTGCACGCCCTTGGCGGCGTTGATGGCCTCGAGCAGCGTGGCGGCAATATCGGCATAGTCGGCAGTGATGCTCTCATAGTAGTCAGCGGCATCCGTGATGGCTGCGTCGAGAGTGGTCTTGTCGGCCACGATGGTGAACGTCGTCGAGACCGTGCCGGTGTAGTTGCCCTTTCCGGTGATGGTGACCGTAGCCTCGCCGGTCTCAGTGTTGTTGGTGTACTCCACCGTGTAGTCCGTCTCCTCTGTGAGCGTCGCGTCGCCGTCGGTCACCACAACCGCAGGTGTCAGCGGGCTGCCGGTATAGGTCTGCTCGGCAATCTCGCCGATCATCGTGGCAGCCACCTCCTTCGCTACCACCGTCACCTCATACCAGTCGCTGGCGGCTCTATAGTTGGAACTACCGCTCAGTCTGGCAGTAATCCTCACCTTTCCCACACCCACAATATGAACCTTTCCGGTAGAGCTGTTGACGGTGGCTATACTAATGTCATTTGATGAATAGCTTAGGATGCCTCCGCCAGAAGTGGTCGGCACGATGGTGAAGTCCGGATCACCGAACGTCCTCGTGAAATGATAAGGGTTGAACGTCACGTCGCGTGAAGCCTTGTTGATGGTGAAATTCTTCGAGACTGAGCCTGTGTAATTGCCCTTACCAGTAACAGTGGCAGTAGCCGTGCCGGCATTGGTGTTGTTCGAGTATGTCACGGTGTAGTCCTTGCCCTCCACAAGCGTATAATCGCCGTCCTTCACGGTGACGTTGGGTTTCTTGGCTGAGCCGGTATAGGTCACGGAAGGGATATCCTGGATCCATGTGTCCTGGATGATCTTAATGTACTTGACTGAGATCTCGACGTTGGCGCGCTCCATGGTGAACGTCCACTGGTCCTCTGTGTTAGCCACTGGCGACAGCGTGAAATCGTTCAGCAGGTCGATGGCACGGCGCGGGGCATTGACCACGGCGGCGTGCCACTGGCCGGTTACCGTGCCCACGGTCCAGCCCTCGTCGGGGGTGATGGTGACGGTCACCTCGTCGCCCTCGTTGGCTGTTGTGGCATTCTCCGTCGTGCCAACCTTAAGGCTGATGGTGCCGTGCTCGTTTGTGCCGACGGTCAGATTATAGGCGCTTGCGGTCAGTGCCACGAGTGCCAGTGCTAATATTGATAATGCTTTTTTCATATTCTCCTTACTTTATTACTACCTTGCGGCCATTGTTAATATATACACCCTTCTTCGTCGGACGGCCTTGCAGCTTGCGGCCGTTCAGGTCGTACCAGTCGCCACTCGTCCTTTGTCCATTGTCGATGACTCCAATGCCTGTGACTTCACCGAAGACGATGGTCATAGCGGGAGCGGCGTTGGCCGAATTAGAAATCTCCAGCCAGCACTTGTTGGCGGCCACTGGCAGGGCTTCCTTCACCCAGACGAACTGCTTGCCATTGAGGGCGTAGTTGCTCTTCGTGCTGGTCGAGGCGGCGATGGTTCCGCCAGTCAGGGTACCCTTGAACTCAGGAGCCACGGCCTGGTTGGTTGTCGCATCGGTCGGGATAAGGATGATAGTCTTCTCGGCAGCTGCGCCGTTGTAGATGAGGAACGGCATCTCGGCATTGGCCGATGTAATCTCGGTGGCCGTGGCGGTCTCTGTGCCTACTGCGCTGATGGTGTAGAGCTTGGCCTCCGTTTCAGAGGGCTCCAGTGTCAGGGCCATGTCGCTGTAGTAGGTCACATATTCGCCAGAAGCAACCGTGACGGGGAATCCTTTGATGGTCGCTGTCAAGCATGCGGGAGCAGTCTCGCAGTCGCTATGCGTGGCGTCGCCAACCACCTTATACCATACGAAGTAGGTGCCAGGTGCTGCCTCCTCGGGGACGGTTGCCGTCCAGCCCGTGGTGGGAGCGGTCTGGTCGTCAGTGCCCAAAGCGTACTCGAAGGAGCCGCCGGCAGCTACGCCACCAGTCACCAGAGCCTGTGCACTACCCGTGGCATATACTTCTCCAATACTTGTAGGTGCGGTGGTCAGTGTGGCTGCAGGATAGTACTCTACCTCCAGCTCTACGTCGTATAATGGCATCGAGGCCAGTGTCCACGTCTTGCCGTCGGTCGAGGTCAAGGCGATGTCCAGTGCGGCTCCGATGGTCACCTTGAAGCTCTGGGCCGCCACATCGTTGTGGTTGTCGTCGCCGACTACCTTATAATATACAGTATAATCACGCTCGTCTGTGCCGGTCGGAATATCCGTGCTCCATGTCGTACCGTCGAGCGAGTACTGCATGGTGCCGATGCCTCCAGCCACTGAGCCTGCTACGATGAGTTCCTGTGCTAGTCCGGTGAAGTTCAACGTGTTGGCTGTCGGGGCTGTGATATCGGTCGCAGCAATATCGGCTGCAGCGATGGTGAATTTTGCGGAAACCGTACCAGTATAATTGCCCTTACCGGTAATGGTAACGGTGGGAGCGTTCTCAGCTGTCGACAGGGCGGCATTCGTGTTATTGCTGTAGCTCACGGTGTAGTGGGTGTCCTGGGTCAGCGTGGTCTCGCCGTCCTTCACGGTGACAGTCGGTTCCTGGGCTTCACCGTTATAGGTGAACGACTCTTGGCCTAACGTCAGAGTGAGGCCTACTGCACTGACTGGGTTCACGGTCAGCTTGACATTCGTCGTTGCACTATTATAGTTCGTACCGTCGGTTGGTGTGAACGTCACTTCATACTCTGTGGTTTCGCTATCAGAGACAGAAGGAACCGTGGTCGAAGTAGTCCATGTAAAGCTACCTGCAACGGTTTGCGAATTGCAAGTGGCAGAACCACCATCCAGCGTACTCTCTGCCAGCGTCTGTCCGTACGTGATAGCTCCAGCTGTCGGGGCTTCAGAGATGGTTGGCGTGGCCTTGGCGATGTTCACCGACAGGGGGCCTGCAGGGGCGATGTCCCCATGCGTTTCGTCGCCCACCACCTTATACCATACATAATACTGACCGACATCGGTACCCGTAGGAACAGTTTCGCTCCAGGCGCTTGCATCGGTGGGAGCAGCATCGGCAGTGCCGAGTCCATAGTAGAGGGTACCGTCCGTGGCTGTGCCTGCGTTAATCAAGTTCTGAGCCCCACCAGTATATTCGAGGCCGGTTGCAGCCGTTGGTGCTGCTGTCAGTGTGGCTGGGTCATAGTATTCTATCTCCAGCTCGACGTCGTATCCGGGCATCGTGCTGAGTGTCCACACCGTACCGTTGGCACTGGACGTAAGGCTGATGGGTGCCGGGTCGTCGTCAGCCCATGCGCCCGTCGCTGCTGTCAGCAGCAGTGCCATGATGTATAGAAATCGATGTTTCATTATCTTAATCATTTTTTGTTTATACTTTGTTTGTTATACTATTTTCTGTTGTCGCCTCGGCGATGCGATGACAATGCTAAAGACAAACGGATACAAAGCGCCGAGGCATCGGTGTGATGTCTCGGCGGAAATTTTCTGTTTTTTTTTGAGGTGAGTGAGGTGGTTCTGAAGAATAGCTTCTACAATGATTCCATCTCTGTCAAGAGTTCATTTGCCGTCATCAGCGGCAGGTTGCTGAACTCTGTGAAGTGTCGCTTGTTGCCCGTGACGATGACTTCGCATCCGGCCACCTTAGCACATTGGTATTGCAGCATGTCTTCAAAGTCCTTTACTTGGTGAGCCAATGCAGCTTGTAGTTGGTCGCTATCCATTGGTAGGACTTTGATGAACCCTGTGAGCATTGCAAACAAGCCGTAGATGTCGGTCTTGCCGTCAAGGATGTAGGCCATGTTTGCGAACGTAAGAAACGAAGCATAGAGATCTATGTCACCGTCTCGTCCGCGCATAAGCAGTTGCTTGGCATCGTCGCCGCCAGCGCGGGCCTGAATGTAGTCTATCAGGATGTTGGTGTCAAGAAATACGCGTTTCATCGGCTCAGAATTGCTTTCAGTCTTGGGTCACCGTCTATCTCTTCTTGAGAAAATGTAGCGCATCCGCTCCATTTCTCAATATCGGGAGCTACGGGTCTTACCGTGTAGCCTTTCTCTTGTGCTGCCACTTGCTCTGATTGCTGGGCCATCTTACGAAGCATCACATCGCTGTCGAGCATCGGATTCATTTCGCGGAACAATTCCGCACGTAGTTGCAATGTCTCCATAGTCCTAATGTTTTATTAGTTTGAACTTCGTTCGAAGCCGCTCACGCTCGGAATAGCCCGAAATGTTTTAAGCTCTTCGCTCGCTTAATCGCGGCTTTCTGGCTGCAAAGATACGATTTAGCGGGCAGAAAACCAAATTTTCCCCTCAGAAAATTCACCATTCTTGCGTCCCTTCGGTAGCAAGCGAGCAGAGCTCGAGGCACCGTGCGCTCGGCTATGCCGCTTTGCTATGCAAAGAACCGTCGTGAATAATTTCCGTTTGTGTCAGTAAGTCAAAGAGCGACGAGCCGAAGGCAGTAGATCAGGGGACATAAAAAAAAGCCCCACCGCCCGTTTCAGGGCAGTGAGGCCGATAGGTTATTTTGCTGTTTAGCAGGACGCGGAACAAATATCCTTCCCTGCGGTTCTTTGTCAATTATCAATTGTCAATTGTCAATTATCGAGAAGTCTTCCTGATTAGTTTCCCTTTTCTTCTGTTATTATCTCCGGGCCGCGGACTTTGTCCTTGGCGGTGAGGCCCTTCTTGATTTCGATGTTCACACCGTCGCTGAGGCCTGTGACGACATGCTGGCGCTCGTAGGTTTTCTCCTTGCCCTCACCTTTTACGATATAGACGAATGTCGAGTCGCCCGAGAACTCAATGGCACTCTCGGGAATGGTCAGCGCCTTCTGCACCTGAGCCAATACGATTTCGGCATTGGCAGAGTAACCCGAGCGCAGCTTATCGTCCTTGGCCACCTTGACGGCTGCCTTGATTTCGAACTGGTTGGCGCCATTGCTCTCCGTAGCTTTGGGTGAGATATACTCCAAGGCAGCATCGAACTTCA
The DNA here is from genome assembly GCA_900318795.1 of uncultured Prevotellaceae bacterium. Lineage (GTDB taxonomy): Bacteria > Bacteroidota > Bacteroidia > Bacteroidales > Bacteroidaceae > Prevotella. The sequence continues at coordinate 5,645 of ONLU01000027.1, forward strand.
GGTCCTGCAAGGCACCGATGGTAATCTTCATCGGCATCCCCTGCACCAGCTGGCCCACCTCCGTCTCGTCGATATTGCCACGGAAGATGAGGTCGTTCATGTTGGCCACTGAGGCAATGGTAGTACCGTCGTTGAACGTGTTGCTGAGGATAACCGAGTTACCCACCTTGACGGGAACATCCAAAATGACACCGCTGATGGTGGAGCGCACCAGTGTGGAAGAGGCCGAGGCATTGCTTTTAGACACACCGTCGCGCACTACCTGCAAGGCATCCTGGGCAGCCACGATTTCCTCCTTGGTCTGACGCAGCTTCTGGCGAATCTTCTCGAACTCGTCAGCAGACACCAGCTGCTTGTCGTAGAGTTTCTTCTGGCGCTCATAGTCTATCTGAGCCTGTTGCTGGTTGATTTCTGCCAGACGAACACGAGCCTCAGCCGAGGAGAGCTGTCCCATGTCGGGAATCACCTTCACCTTGGCAATGACCTCGCCCTGCTGTACATACTGTCCGGGCTCCTTCATCAGCTGGGTGATGATGCCCGAAATCTGGGGTTTGATGTTCACCTCATTGCGAGGCTCAATCTTGCCCGTGATGATGGTCGTCTTCTTGACCTCATTCATGGCAGGCGTAAACTCGTTGTACACAATCTCCTTGGGCTGGCTCTTCTGCCACAGGAACACGAACGTTCCGATGAAAATCAGTGCAATGACGGCTGCAATGATCAGTTTGCTGTACTTCTTCATATTGTTTTCTTGTTTTCGTTGTTGTCTGTTGTTTCTATAGTTTTGACCAGGTTGGACTAGGTCTGACTAGGTTTAACCTGGTCTTGGTCGTTACTCGTCGCGCATGGCGTCTACGGGTTTGATACTCATGGCCCGGGCTGCAGGAGCCAAGCCTGCCAAGACCCCCATTGCCGACACCGCCAGTGCAGCAGAGATGGCTGTCCAGAAGCCCACCTGGAAGTGGGCGTTGACGATGCCGTCTTCCGTATTGCCTATCTCCAGCATCTGGAGGATAAGCACTCCCAGCAGTATGCCGCTCATGCCAGCCACGAGGGTGAGGACGATGCTCTCCGAGATAATCTGCGTCAGGATGATTCGCGGCGTAGCCCCAATGGCGCGTCGGATGCCAATCTCCGTGGTTCGCTCACGGACGGTGACCATCATGATGTTCGACACACCTATGGCACCAGCCAACAGAGTGCCGAGACCAACCAACCAGATGAGGAAGTTGACACCACGGAAAAGGTTGTCCAACAGTTGGAACAGCACCTCCGTATTGAACACCATCACGCCCAGTTCGTCCGTCGGGTCAATCAGGTGAGCCCGTGCTACAGTTTCGCGAATGCGAGCAGACAAGCCGCTCATGACGACCCCCTTGCGCCCCGTGACAGCAATCAAGTCCACCTCGTTGCCACGATTGTAGGTTTGCTGCACCAGTGTCAGCGGCAAAGTAATCTTCTCCTCGGCACGTCCGTTGAAGTTCATACCGCCCGAGGCGTTATAGTCCACTCCAATGACCTCAAAGTAGGTAGAGTCCACTCGGATCATCTTGCCACACGGGTCACCACCCTCCTTGAAGAGATCCTTGTATATCTTCTTGCCCAGCACACAGACCTTACGCTGTTGCTGCAAGTCCATCTGGTTGATATATCGGCCATAGTACATCTTAGGAGCCACGATGCTGGCATACTCTGGTGTCACACCCTGGATGCGAGGTGTCGTCTTCTGGTCGCCATAGTAAGCCGTGCTGCTCCTGCCCCATGCGCTAAAGAGCACCGGTGCAACGACATCCAGTTCCGGCACGCGCTGGCGCAGACGCTCTATGTCCTTGTATTCCATGGCCCACCAGCGTCCCTTGCGGAATCCCTTGTAGGGTTTGGTGGTCTGCTGTGCCCATATCATGGCAGTGTTCTGGGCAAACCCCTCGAAGTTGCGATTCAGCATCTCCTTCAGTCCCTTTCCGCCCCCCATGAGGGCCACCAGCATGAAGACCCCCCAGAAGACGCCGAAGCCTGTCAGCAAGCTTCTGCTCTTGTTTCTGGTCAGTGTGTCCAGTATTTCGCGATATGAATCTAAGTCTATTTTCATACTTTCTGGTGTTACCAGTTTTTTACTAGTCTGCATTTAGTGCCTCTATGGGCAGTATTCTACTTGCCTTGAAAGCAGGAATCAGTCCTGCTATGGTGCCTGCCAGTACCATCACCATTGTTGCCTCGAAGCAGACGTCGAGTCCCACTGTCGGGTTGACAAACATCGTGGTTTGGAAGAGTCCCGTGTCAATGGTTTCGTGTCCCAGGGTGGCATCCATATACTCATTGGCCATCACACCCAGCACCATACCAATGTAGCCAAAGAATGTCGTGATGATGACACTCTCGACGATGATGAGTCGCAGGATGTGTCTGGGTTTGGCGCCAATGGCCTTGCGTATGCCAAACTCGTGTGTGCGCTCCTTGACGGTGATGAGCATGATGTTGCTGACGCCCACGATGCCCGACAGCAGGGTGAACAGTCCTACAATCCAGAGGGCCGTGCGGATGATGCCTATACCCTGCTCCATCTGCATGTTGTTGGTATAGCGGTTCCAGAGCCACACGCTGCTCTCGTCCTCAGGGTGCGCCTGGTGGTTGGCATTCAGGCGGCGCCGGTAGTCTTTCTCAAAGTCCTCGTTGGCAGCTTCGGTCGTCAGTCCGTGGAAGGTAAACTCAATATTGCCCGCCTCATCGGTGTTGGCTCCGAAGATGCCCTTGATGGCCGAATAGGAAGAGAAAGCCTCTGACGAGCCACTCTCCTCGTCCTTATAGATGCCCACGACCTTGAAGGCGAAGTTGCCCACCTTGACATATCGGCCGAGGAGTGTCTGATAGTCCTTCTTAGGATCCAGTTCCTTGGCCTGCTTGTTGCTCAGTACGAGCACCTTGCGCTTCTCCTCCTGGTCTATCTGATTGATGAAGCGCCCGTAGAGCATCTCCATCTTGTCAATCTTCGTATGATTGGGATAGACGCCCGTCACTTCTGTAGCGATATACTCCTGTCCGTTGCTGATGGTGACATTGGCACTGTACTGTGCGCCCACCTCGTCGACGATGTCCTTGAACTCGGCATCCGTCGTACTGATGTCGCGCGTCTGCAGACGGATGCGTCGCCCTTCCTTCAGTCCCTGATAGGCCTTCGAGGTACGTCCGCCGAACACCATCATCGAGTTGGACAGGAAACGGGCCGACTGGTTCAACTGTGCATTGATGAGTCCGTTGCCGGCACCCAGCAGTACAACGAGCATGAAGATGCCCCACGCCACTGCGAAGCCCGTCAGGGCTGTCCGTAGCTTGTTGCGCTTGGCTGTCTGTGCTATTTCCTTGAATAGTTCAATCATATTCTTTGAACTTTTTTACTCTTCTATCAGTCCGTCCTTGATTCTGATGATGCGATTGGTCTGCTCGCCCACTGTCGGATCGTGGGTGACGATGATCTGGGTGATGCCCTCCTCCTGATTGAGTTGCTTCAGCAGTTCCATCACCTCAATACTTGTCTTCGAGTCGAGTGCTCCCGTAGGCTCGTCCGCCAGGATTATCTGAGGCTTGGTAATCAGTGCGCGGGCTATGGCCACACGCTGGCGCTGGCCACCCGACATCTCGTTGGGGTAGTGCTCAGCCCAGTTCAGCAGTCCCAGACGCTCCAGATACTCCAGGGCAAGGGTGTGCCGCTTCTTGCGCGACACCCCTTGATAAAATAGTGGCAACTCAACATTTTCTACTGCAGTCTTGAACGAAATCAGGTTGAACGACTGGAAGATGAATCCTATCATCCTGTTGCGATACTCAGCGGCACGCGTCTCCGAGAGATGCCAGATGGGCACTCCGGCGAGCTCGTAACTGCCCGAGTCGTAGTTGTCCAGGATACCTAATATGTTCAACAAGGTACTCTTGCCCGAACCCGACGCACCCATGATGCTGACGAACTCGCCCTTCTCGATGTCGAGCGTGATACCCTTCAGCACATGCAACGGCTGGGCGCCCTTATAGGTTTTATGAATGTCTTTTAAGTGAATCATACTGTTGATTTTGTCTATTTGACGGCAAAGATAGCCAGAAAGTTGCAAAGAACGGCATATTTAAGACGATATTTCGTCTCTCATCTACGAATCACTGCTCCCAAGCCTTGCAGACTTCCTCTATCCCGATGCCCAGCAGGCGCATCTGCCGGAACAGCTCGGGCAGCCGTTCCTTCATGAACTCCTGCTTGCGCTCCTTCAGTATCTGTTTCTTGGCACCAGGTGTCACGAAGTAGCCCAGGCCGCGCTTATTATATATAATGTTCGCGCGAGCCAGTTCGTCGTAGGCCTTGACGGTGGTGTTGGTGTTCACCTCCAGCAGTACGGCATACTCTCGGACACTGGGAATGCGGTCGTCGTCCTTGTACTTGCCGGCAAGGATCTCATCGCAGAGGCGGTCGGCTATCTGGATGTATATCGCTTTATCGTTTGAGAATATCATAATTAGTCCATTTGTTGGTTATCAGTTGGAAGTTCTTGAAGATATGGAACGAAGCCCAATAGTTGAAGACAGCGAGCAGGGGTAGCAGGACGGCGAGCACATAGGCTGGGATGCCAACCTCGCCAGACACGTAACGACCATTCTCCCAAGTAGATGTAAACATAGAGAGTTCGAAATAATGCATAGTCTTTACAAAAATCACCCAGAACAAGATGAATATGATACAAGATATGACGAATGAATATTTGCGGAACAAGGTTCCTCCGATGATGAGGAGCGAATGTGTCCATACGGCAATGGCAGTTATCACAAAGAGATTCATCACCAGATAGAACCAGTTGCAAGAATCAGCCTCCAGTATATGAGGCGTCAGATTATCCATCATCTTGGGGATGGCCGACGACCACCAGTAATAGTATTCCGTTGGATTGCCTATATACGAAACCTTTGCCTCAGTGTAGGGTCCACTGATCCAGAACCACGCCATGCGGAGACTGTCGCCCAACACGAAAGCCAGGAAGACGCCCAGTACACAGACGACGGAGGTGTAGGTCATCAGGGCAAGGAACTTTTCGAGATTGTTTGCCGGCAGCATGAGGAAAGCCTCGCGCTTGCGCTTCTCGTTCACCCCCGACACGATGGTGCTGACCAGGATGAGCGACGTCACTGCAAAGACGGCAGCACCTACCTGTCCGTAATGCTTCAGCATGGTGAAAGGAGAGTCAAGACTACTCATTCTAAGCAGTATCATTTCAGCCATAAACACACCCACTACGGAGCCTGCCACAGCATAGAGCACACGACGCTGATTGACACTCAGCACCCAACGGAGCGTCTTTCCGAATCTATTGAAACTAAACGTATTCATATCCTTACCAATTAATGAATTTACCAATGACCTGTTGATGGCAGAAGAGTCTATAAGACAACCAGAAGTTCAGAATGGTCCAGCAGAGCGCCACGAGGTCGGTGATGAGCAGATCTGTAGTTGTAGCTTCCGCAGCAGACACCTGTACGTGAGGAACGATGGCCAGCAGGATGATGACGAGGGTGGTCAGTACCCAGTTGAACTTACGGGTGCGAAAGAAGGTGGCTCCCAGGGCGTAGAGCGAATGGAACCATACGGACAGCGACAACAGGGAATTCAGGAACACGAAGCGCAGATGGCTGTGTACTTCCAGTTGGAACAAACGACTGAGGCTATCCACCAGCGTGGAGGTGACGAAGGTGACGTGCTCGTGACCCACCATCAGGTTGACGACATACTGCAACACGTCGGCTCCCAACAAAGCCACCAGATAAAGGGGCAACAGGAGTATCCACGACGCATAGCGCATCAGGTATTTCTCGAAATTGGAGGCAGGCAGCATCATCAGGTTCTGCATGTCGTGCTTGCCCTCCATACTATAGAACATAAAGGAAGAGCCCAATACGAAGGTGGTTCCAAACAGGATTATCACGGCGATGGAGCAGGTCTCATAGGCACTGATGCTACTATGCACCGACTCGCGGTTCATCACCCATGTGAAGAACAGGAAGAGGAACGTCAGGATGGCAAAGACCTGCAAGAAGCTCTTGATGAAGTACTTCTTGTCGTTGACCAGCGACCAACGGGCCAGTTTTCCGAATCTTTGTATATTAAACTGAATCATAACTGTTATTCTGTTATTATGTCTAAAACCCGTTATTATGTCCTATATCTTACCTTCGTTGACGGCATTGAACAGCAGTTCCAGGTTGACCTGCGTCTCAGGACTGCCGGCCTTGCGGGGTGCTACGACGGCATTGCCCTGCAGGGAGGGTTCGGCATAGAGCACATCATCCATCTCAGCGGGTGTGCGATACTCGAAGGTATATTTCTCCTGGATCTCGGCTACCGAAGCGTTAAGCAACAACTTCTGGGGCGAGAGGATAAGGATATGGTCCAGCAACGACTCGACATCATGCACCTGATGGGTGGAGATGATGAGCGTGCGGTCTTCCGTCATGTGCTGGGCAATGACCTTACGGAACTGGCTCTTCGAAGGAATATCCAGTCCGTTGGTGGGTTCGTCCATCAGCAGCACCTTCGTACCAGCTGCCAAAGCGAACGACATGAATACCTTCTTCTTCTGACCCATCGAGAGCGCATTCAGCTTCAGGTCGGTAGTCAGTTCAAAGTCCTTCAGACAAGCCTCCAGCACGTCGCGAGAGAAGCGCGGATAGAAGGGCTCGTTGATTTTCACATATTGCTCCAGCGACATTGCTGGCAGGTCGAACTCCTCGGGCACGATGAATATCTCGCTGAGCGTCTCGGGCTTTCTCAATTTAGTCTCCACCCCATCGTAACTGACGCTTCCTGTCTTGGGGCGCAGCAGGCCGGAAATCAAATAGAGCAGGGTCGACTTGCCCGTGCCGTTCTTACCCAGCAGGCCGTAGATGCGGTTTGCCTCCAGGCTCAGACTGAAATCGTCGAAGACCAGGTCCTTCTGGCCTGCGTACTTAAAACTGATGTTTTTAACGTCTATCATAATCGTATCATTTAGGTTGAATAAGCGTCTCTTTGGTGTACTACCTTAATAGTACACTGCAAAAGTACGACAAATATACTTTCCCTCCAAATTTTTCGGGCATTATTTTTCCGATTAACACACTTTTAACATTCCCACCTTATTTAATATATATCCGTCCAGCATGATAAACATATTTCCCTGCCTCGCTGAGGAAAAGTTGCTGAGAGGTTAGGGAAAAAGCCATAGGCACATCAGAAAAAAGCCTTCGGGAAGGGGGAAACTTCAGGAAGGCTGACTCTGCAGTAGAAAGAGGGGGAAAAACTAATGGCGCTGGTCGGCTCCCCACATCATCTTCTCGCGCAAGGTGCGGAAGTAGCGGGTGCCCGAGCGCTTGATGACCTGCACGCGATAAGGTGCCTTACGCAGGGTGAGGGTTGTCGAGTCGGGCAACTTCTCCGAGCGTCCGTCCAGAGCCACGAGGAAGTTGTGGGTACGCGACTCGACCGTCAGCGTGATGACGGAATCCTCAGCCACGACAATAGGGCGCACGTTAAGAGAGTGCGGAGCGACTGCCGTCAGCGAAAAGACATGCGTGCCGGGCACGATGATAGGACCACCGACGGAGAGCGAATAGGCCGTAGAGCCCGTGGGAGTAGACATCACGAGACCATCGGCCTGATAGGTGGTCAGCGTCTCACCGTTGATGGAGGCATGGATGGTAATCATCGAGGCATTGTCACGCTTCAGGATAGCCACATCGTTCAGGGCACAGGGATAGCCCTCCAAGGGTGCCCCGTCCGTTTCCACCTGAATGACAGCTCGCGTCTCGACACTATAATCGTCCGTATAGAGTGCCGCAACAGTATGCTCAATGTCGCCTGCATGGATGTCTGCCAGAAAACCCAGACGGCCCGTATTGATGCCCAGGATAGGTATCTCCTTGTGTCCCACCATGCTGGCCGTACGCAGGAAGGTGCCGTCGCCGCCCATCGAGATGGCGAAATCGGCACTGAAGTCGGTGCCGTCAAACACATGTACTCCATCAATAGGAAACTGCTGTCCGTCAGTCAGGAACTCGTAGAAGGCACGTTCCATCAGCACTTCAGCCTTGCGCTCAGAGAGGCTGGCCAGCAGTTTCTGGATGGACACTGACTTCTTGGGCTGGTAGGTGTTGCCGAAGATGGCAAAACGAAGTTTTCGCGAGGTCGTCATTTTTTATCCTTTTTTTCGCTGTTATTTGCCAAAGATTTTGTATCTTTGCATCATTAATCGTGCTGCAAAGATAGTTATTTTTAACGTAAAAGCATTAAAAGGACACAGAAAAATGACAAAACTTAGCGTAAATATCAATAAGATTGCCACTCTGCGCAATGCGCGAGGCGGCAACAATCCTAACGTACTGAAGGTGGCATACGACGTGGAAACGTTTGGCGCACAAGGTATTACCGTTCACCCCCGTCCCGACGAGCGCCACATACGCTATCAGGACGTGCGCGACCTGAGACCACAGATTCAGACGGAGTTCAACATCGAGGGCAACCCCATCGAGTCGTTCACCCAGCTGGTGTTGGAGGTCAAGCCCACACAGGTGACACTGGTGCCCGACGGGAACGATCAGATTACGTCGAACCACGGATGGGACACGCTGGAGAACCGGCCGTTCCTGACGGACATCTGCCGGGTGTTCAAGGATGCAGGCATCCGCGTCAGCATCTTCGTGGATGCCAACCCGCGGATGGTGGAGGGTGCCAAGGTGTGTGGTGCCGACCGTGTGGAGCTGTACACCGAACCCTATGCCTCGGGCTATGCCCAGAATCGTGAGGCCGCCATTGCCCCCTTCATTGCTGCTGCCGAGGAGGCTCGCCGCGTGGGCTTGGGACTGAACGCCGGTCACGACCTGTCGTTGGAGAATCTGGCCTACTACCACCAGATGATTCCCTGGACGGACGAGGTGTCGATAGGTCACGCCCTCATCTGCGATGCCCTCTATCTGGGACTGGAGGAAACCGTCAAGCAATACTTGCAAGCATTAAAATAAAACAACTATGGCAAAGGTTTATGTTTTCTTAGCTGAAGGCTTCGAGGATGTCGAGGCTCTGATTCCCATTGACGTTTGGCGTCGCGGAGGTTTGGACGTAGTAACTGTCAGCATCACTGACTTCCCCATGGTGCAGTCGGCCCACGGCGTGAGCATCGAGGCTGACACCATATTCGAGCAGTGCGACTTCTCGGATGCCGACCTGCTGTTCCTGCCCGGCGGAATGCCAGGAGCCAGCAACCTCTATGCCCACGAAGGAGTCTGCGAAACCATCAAGAACCAGCACCTTTCAGGTCACAAGGTGGCAGCCATCTGTGCCTCGCCTGCTGTAGTGCTGGCACCACTGGGTGTGCTCGACGGCAAGCGCGCCACCTGCTACCCAGGCTTCGAAGAGGCTCTGGCAAAGGGACACTACACGGGAGCCCTTATCACCGTCGACGGCAATGTCACCACGGGTGAGGGTCCTGCTGCGGCCTTCCCCTTCGCCTATGAACTGCTGGCTCAGATGACCAGTCCACAGGAAGCACAGCAGATAGCCGAAGGCATGCGCTTCACTCACCTGATGGCACGATGAACTACGTCATCATCGTAGCTGGTGGCAAGGGGCTGCGCATGGGAAGTGACATTCCCAAGCAATTCCTGCCTATTGGTGGGAAACCGGTGCTGATGCGCACCATAGACAGGTTTCGCGAGTACTCCCCCACCCTGCAAATCATCCTCGTGCTACCCAAGGCACAACAGGACTACTGGCGCCTATTGTGTAAGGAATATGCCTTTCCCCTTCCCTCGACAGGAGAGGTCGGGAAGGGCTCCTACCTTTTAGCCGATGGCGGCGAGACGCGCTTCCACTCGGTGCAGAACGGACTGGCACTGATTCCCGACGATGCTGAGGGGGTCGTAGGAGTGCACGACGGTGTGCGCCCATTCCCCTCCATTGAGGTCATCCGCAACTGCTACGAGACTGCTCGCGAGAAGAAGGCTGTCATCCCTGTCATTCCCGTTGTCGAAACAGTTCGCCATTTGAAAGGCGAAACGTCCGAAACGGTGCCTCGCGGCGACTACCGATTGGTGCAAACGCCCCAGACGTTTGACATACAGTTGCTGAAGAGTGCAAACCGACAGCCCTACAACGACAACTTCACGGACGATGCCTCCGTGGTCGAGGCCTTCGGTTTCGATATCACCCTGGTGGAGGGCAATCGCGAGAACATCAAGATCACTACTCCCTACGACCTGAAGATAGCTGAAGTACTGATAGAAAATCCGTGTCCATCCGTGTAATCCGCGCCTTAGAAAATGCAAGACATCCTGCAACAAGACCTACAATACCTGCCGGGGGTGGGTCCCCAGCGCAAGAGGATGCTCAACGAGGAGTTGGGCATCCAGACGTATGGCGACTTGTTGCAGTACTATCCCTACAAGCACGTAGACCGCTCACGGCTCTACAGCATCCGCGAACTGACAGGCGACATGCCTTTCGTACAGGTGAAAGGCCACATCCTGAGTTTCGAGACGTTCAAGATGAGTGCCCGCAAGGAACGCGTCGTCGCCCACTTCACGGACGGCAGCGGGAAGGTGATGGACCTGACATGGTTCAATGGCGGCAAATATGCCAAGCAGCAATATAAAATAGGTACGGAGTATATTGTCTTCGGACGACCTAACGTCTACAACGGACGCATCAATGTCACCCACCCCGACATGGATGTGGCAGAAAAGCTGGAGTTGTCGGCTATGGGCATGCAGCCCTACTACAACACCAGCGAGAAGATGAAGAAGGCGGGCCTCAACAGCCATGCTCTTGAGCGGTTGACCAAGACACTCCTGGAGGTGCTGAAGACTCCCCTGGCAGAGACGCTGCCCGACTTCATCACCCAGAAACTGAACCTGATGTCACGCGACGAGGCTCTGCGCAAGATTCACTATCCGCAGAACGCCAAGGAACTGGAACGTGCCCGTGTCCGACTGAAGTTCGAAGAACTGTTCTACGTACAGCTCAATATATTAAGGTATGCCAGTGACCAAAGGCGCAAATACAGAGGATATGTATTCTCCAAGGTGGGCGAACACTTCAACAACTTCTACTCCCAAAACCTGCCCTTCCCCCTGACCGAGGCACAGAAGCGCGTCATCCGCGAAATACGCAAGGACATGGGCAGTGGACGACAGATGAACCGCCTCCTGCAGGGCGATGTAGGCTCGGGCAAGACACTGGTGGCACTGATGTCCATGCTCATCGCCCTGGACAATGGTTATCAGGCATGCATCATGGCGCCTACGGAGATACTGGCCGAACAACACCTGCAGACCATCATGGACTTCCTGCACGACATGCCCATCCGCGTGGCACTGCTGACGGGCATCGTCAAAGGCAAGAAGCGACAAGAGATACTGGACGGACTGCTGGACGGAACAGTCAACATCCTGGTGGGCACTCATGCGGTCATTGAAGACACCGTCCAGTTTGCCCGGCTGGGCATGGTGGTGGTCGACGAGCAACACCGCTTCGGCGTGGCACAGCGCGCCAAGCTGTGGAGCAAGAGCCAGAACCCTCCACATGTGCTCGTCATGACGGCAACACCCATCCCCCGCACGCTGGCAATGACACTCTACGGCGACTTGGACGTCTCCGTCATCGACGAGCTGCCACCAGGCCGCAAACCCGTCGTCACCCAACACGTCTTCGACCGCTCCATGCCGTCACTCTATGACGGTATAAGGAAGCAAATCCACCAAGGGCGCCAGGTGTACATCGTATTCCCACTGATAGAGGAAAGCGAGAAGATAGACCTGAAGAACCTGGAAGACGGCTTTGAGGTGCTGACACAGGTGTTCCCAGAGTTCCGACTCAGCAAAGTACACGGCAAGATGAAGCCTGCCGACAAGGAGGCAGAGATGCAGAAATTCGTGCGTGGCGAGACGCAGATTCTGGTGGCTACCACCGTGATTGAGGTAGGTGTCAACGTACCCAACGCTTCCGTGATGGTCATCCTGGAGGCTCAGCGGTTCGGACTGAGCCAGCTGCACCAGCTCAGAGGGCGCGTGGGGCGTGGTGCTGACCAGTCGTACTGCATCCTGGTCACCAGCATGAAACTGGCAGAAGACACCCGCAAACGCATTGATATCATGTGCGAGACCAACGATGGTTTCCGCATTGCCGAGGCCGACCTGAAACTACGCGGACCCGGCGACCTGGAGGGGACCCAGCAAAGCGGAATGGCCTTTGATTTAAAAATAGCGGACATAGCACGCGACGGGCAATTGGTACAAATGGCACGCGACGAGGCACAACAAATCATCGAAAACGACCCAAATTGTACTTCAGAGAGATATGCCCTGCTATGGAGAAGACTGCGTGAGCTACGTAAAACCAATATCAATTGGGGAGTCATCTCGTAATATAATATTTAGTGTTAAAATACACATAAAGAGTGTTAACACACTTGCTTTCTGAAAAATATTTTGTACCTTTGCATCGTTTTGTTTACATAACGAAACATGAGTAACAAAAGAACCAGAAATTTTATAATGAAAATACTGAAGACAATTGTATTCCTGACTATCGCAACATTTAGTTCTATTCCTACCATGGGACAAGACTTGTTGGCGCGTCAGGCACCCATCGATAGAAAGATGAAAGCAGTCGACAGCGTAGCATTGAACCGACTGATAGATTTTGAATCATACGAATCCCCCTCAGCAGACCTTTATGACGATTGGGACAACCTGCATGCACACAGCCGTGTGACTGCCATGCCCGACACTTTCCGCATCTCGCTGAAAAACTTCTGCATGCCGACTACTAGCCGGGTGCTGACCTCCAACTTCGGTGCACGATGGGGACGCCAGCATAAGGGACTGGACATCAAGGTATATATTGGCGACACCATCCGCGCAGCATTCAGAGGAAAGGTTCGTGTCGTACAATACGAGGGCCGTGGCTACGGCAAATATGTCGTCATCCGCCACGACAACGGACTGGAGACCTACTATGCACACCTGTCCAAGCAGTTGGTTTATGAAGACCAGGAAGTACGCGCCGGAGACCCCATTGGCTTGGGTGGAAACACCGGACGCAGTACGGGTTCTCACCTGCACTTCGAGACTCGTCTGTGCGGTGTAGCACTGAACCCCGCGCTGATGTTTGACTTCCGCAATCAGGATGTGGTCGACGACTATTTCGTATTCCACAAATCCACCTACCAGAAGGAGTCTGCCCTCGCTAACCGTCTGCGTGGCGTCGGAGGTGCAAGCTTCGGTTCTAACAACAGGAGCGAGGAAGTGGAACTGGCTACAGCAGCACCTGCTGCCTCGTATGCACAGGAGACGCGCTTCCATAAGGTAAAGAAGGGTGAGACACTCTACTCTATTGCCCGTCATCGCGGAACCACAGTTGATGCCATCATGAAGCTGAACCACCTGAAGAAGAGTTCCAAGCTGAAGCCTGGTCAGATTCTGAAGTTCAACTAATATTACAACAAGGAATAAACAAAGGGGAGGGACGTCCATCAGGTCGTCCCCCCGTTGTTTTTGTAAGCCTTCCGCAAAGGCTACCTGATGACATAGCCGTCCTTAGTCTTCTTGAAAGCCCCCAGACGGATGGTGTGGTTCACATGATCGAAATACTTATCGGAGTTAACATATTTCCCGTTCACGCGGGTCTCAAAATGCAGATGCTCCGTAGTGGCTCTTCCCGTGCGACCTGTCAGTGCTATCACCTGTCCGGCCTTCACGTAGTCGCCTACCTTAACCATATTCTTGGAATTGTGGCTATAATAGGTTTCCAGACCATTCGGATGCTTGATGCGAATCAGATTACCATAGCCAGCATATTTTGCCGAAAAAACAACCTCTCCGTCGAAGGCTGCAAAAATATTGTCGTTAGCCTTCGTCTTCAGGTCCGTACCCGTATGCTGCCTACCACCACGTCCGCCATAAGGACTGATGACCTTGGCTCCAGGCAACGGATAGCACCACCATTGGCGGGCTGTCTCTTCTTCAGGCAGAGGGGTTTTCAGCACACTGACATCCACCTTCCAACTGTTCGTCTTCTGAAACAGAACCACCTGCTTGCGCAAACGGTGACTCTCCAAACTGAAGAAGATTTCAGGATTGACACGACTGCCATTCACCATCATGGCAAACTCGCAATAGGTACGTCCTTTGTTGGTACCCACAATGGCAATGGTCTGTCCTGCCTTCACGCGATCGCCGGACTTCACCAGATTCTCGGCATTGTTGCCATAGACGGTTTCCAGTCCATTGCCGTGACGGACGACAATGACATTGCCGAATGGCGGATTGTTACGTGAAAGGCGTACGACACCAGCAAACATGGCCTTCACGGCATCGCCTTTCCGCGTTTCTATCTCAACATTATAGTCCTTACCCATCTTTGCCTTACCCACGGGAAGCGGGAAACAATAGTCTTTGTCGCTTCCAGAAGTAAAGTCAATAGTAAAGGCATCAGACTTCTCAAACAACATAGGATCCTCCATGCTGACCTGCTGTTGCTCCAAGGCGGAGAACTTAGACTGCGCACAACTCGAAAGCGCCAGTATCAGTGCAGCAAAGAGTATAGAATACTTTATTTTCAATATCATCTTATTTCAAAACTATAGCCGTATAGATTCTTCCAGAGTTGATACCTAACCGGCGAGCCGAGAAATACTGTTCGTACTGCTGATAGGTACAAATGTCCGACATCCAAACGTCCCGTACACCAACCGCTTCCAGCTGGATACGATTACACTGGGGGAGGTCCAGATGCCATTTTGCATACCGACGGGCTATGGGGGCCATATCGAAACCTGCGTCAGCAAACTGTTGGTACACCTCGTCTCCCACCTCAAAGCTCTCCAACGAGATGCCCGGACCTATGACAGCCTTCAACTGGCAGGGCTGCGAGCAATAAGCCGTTTGCATTTGCCTGACTGCTTCCTGGACAATGCGCTGTACCGTACCCCGCCATCCTGCATGTACGGCACACGCTGCGTGGTGTTCGGCATCATATAATAGAATAGGTATACAGTCAGCTGTTGACACCCCTATGCACAACCCCTTGACATCAGTCATGACAGCATCCACACCCTCCAGGACTTCCGCAGGCGGAGCATCCACCCGGCAAACCACCGTACCGTGGGTCTGATGAGGCATGACGATGTGCTGCTCGGATACACCAATCAGCGCAGCCAGCGCCTGCCGGTTGCGGGCGATATGCTCTGGTGCATCACCACAATAGTTGTTGATGTTGAAGTCTGCATAGTTACCCGTGCTGCATCCCCCTTGGCGCATGGTACTGAAAGCCAGCACCCCTGCACCCATATCGTAATATGTCAGCTGCGGACTACTCATCCTCTGTATATTCGAAGTCTTCGTAGTCCTCGATATCCTCTACTTCTTCTTCGTCAATATACTCAATATCCTCGTCTTCACCCTCGTCAGCCAACTCCTCGGCAAAGCGAGCCATATCCTTGTCACGGTGCACCAGCGTATCTTCTGCCATCACGGCGGCCAGCTTGTTGCTCTCTGCATTCAGTTCACGCCAGAGCACATCCTTGAGTTCATCAAGGCCTTTATTGGCTACAGCAGAGATAAAGACACAAGGCAGGTCCTGCGGAAGCGTCTCACGCAACATCTCTATCAGTTCATCGTCCAACAGGTCACACTTCGTGATGGCAAGCACACGATGTTTGTCCAGCATCTCCGGGTTAAACTGCCCTAACTCGTTCAGCAGGATTTCATACTCACGCTTGATATCGTCCGTATCACCCGGAACCATGAACAGCAACAGGGAATTGCGCTCAATATGGCGAAGGAAGCGGAGTCCCAGTCCCTTGCCTTCCGAGGCTCCCTCGATAATACCGGGGATATCGGCCATCACGAACGACTTGCTGTCACGATAGCCCACAATACCCAGCGAGGGTTCCATCGTGGTAAACGGGTAGTTGGCAATCTTGGGACGGGCATTGGAAAGGGCTGACAACAGGGTTGACTTGCCTGCATTGGGGAATCCCACCAATCCTACGTCTGCCAGCAGTTTCAGTTCCAGAATAACCGTCATCTCCTGCATCGGTTCACCGGGCTGTGCATAGCGTGGCGCCTGATTGGTAGCCGTACGGAACTGATAGTTGCCCAGTCCGCCTCGTCCGCCTTTCAGCAAGACTATCTCCTGACCGTCGTAGGTGACGTCGCAGACATACTTTCCCGTCTCTGCATCGTAGACCACCGTACCGCACGGCACGTCAATATAGACATCCTTGCCGTCCGTACCATGACACTTGTCGCGCCCACCGTTTCCACCATGTTCTGCGAAAATGTGGCGCTCATACTTCAGGTGCAACAGCGTCCAGTAGTTATGGTTACCGCGCAGGATGATGCTGCCACCCTTGCCGCCGTCACCACCGTCCGGACCTCCGTTGGGGTTATACTTCACATGGCGGAGATGCATGGATCCCCGTCCGCCCTTGCCTGAACGGCATAGTATCTTGACGTAGTCTACGAAGTTACTCTCCATACTAGTTATGCTAGTTTTACTAGTTCTACTAGATACTATCAATCACGTTGCAGATATCTGCAAAGATACGCTCCAGCGTACCATGTCCGTTGATATGATGGTGCAGTCCCTCCTTCTTATACCACTCGATGAGGGGTTGGGTCTGCGAATGGTATACCACCAGGCGCTTCTTGATGGTCTCCTCATTGTCATCGGCACGACCACTCTCCTGGCCGCGCTTGATGAGACGAACCATCAGTTCCTCCTCCGGCACGTCCAGTTCTATCATAGCTGCCACCTTGTCACCACGATCGTCCAGCATTTTCTTCAAGGCTTCAGCCTGTGGAATGGTACGGGGGAAACCGTCAAAGATGACACCCTTGTGACCGCGTCCGTACGAATCATACACATTGGCCAGTATGGAAATCATCAGGTCGTCAGGAATCAGGTTGCCCTTGTCAATAAAACTCTGGGCGGTCTTACCCAGTTCTGTACCGTTCTTGATTTCATTACGCAGCACATCGCCCGTAGAGATGTGTCCCAAACCATAGTGTTCTATCATCAGATCGCTCTGCGTTCCCTTACCAGAACCTGGAGCGCCAAAAATAACAATGTTCTTCATTTTAATTCTAATTTCTTGTTTATCCTGTTTAATTCTTGTTTCTTTTCCGTTATCAAACTTATACCATAAATCCGTTATCAAGTCGCTTTTTTGCGCCTCGACGTCACTGGGCAGATGGGGAAGTTTAATCTGTCTCATAGCCGTTACTCTGCCAACGTGTAGATTTCCTTCAGTCCACGGCCTTGCTGGTCATAGTCCAAGCCATAACCCACAATAAAGTCATTGGGGATAGAGAATGCGGCATATTCGATGTCCAGGTTTTCCTCCAGCTTATCGGGCTTGACAAACAGCGTACAGATGTGTACAGAAGCAGGATGACGCGTACCCAATGACTCTATCATCTGCTTCATCGTACGACCAGTGTCTACGATGTCTTCCACGATGACTACATCACGGCCTGTCAGGTCTTCGTTGATGCCCAACACCTCATGGACCTTACCCGTAGAGGTTACACCCTGGTATGACGCCAGCTTGACAAAGGAAATCTCACAGGGAATCGTCATCTCGCGCATCAGGTCTGCCGCAAAGATGAACGAACCGTTCAGCACACCAAGCAGCAGGGGATTCTTGCCTTCCATATCCCGACTAATCTTTGCCGCCAACTCTTTCACACGTAACTTGATTTCTGATTCCGAGATAGACGTCTTAAACGTCTTGTCCTTGATTTTAACAATGCTCATTTTGATGTCGAAAAATAAAATTTGATGCAAAATTACTAAATTTTCGGCAAAGAATGGACATAGATTAGCATATTTTTCGTATTTTTGCAGCCAAATGAAGATTTTTACCAGTGCTCAGATACATGAGCTTGACAAATATACCATAGAGAACGAGCCTATCTCAAGTCTCGATCTCATGGAACGTGCAGCAAAGACTTTGGTACAAGCTGTCACGAAACTATACCCACCATCAACACCCGTTGTGGTCTTTGCCGGACCGGGGAACAATGGAGGCGACGCACTGGCAATGGCACGCATGCTTGCCGAAAAGGATTATCAGGTCATTGCCTATCTGTTCAATATCAGCAGTAACCTGTCGCCAGACTGTGCAGCCAACAAGACCCGCCTGCATGACTGCAAGAACGTCAAGGAGTTCATCGAGGTTGTCGACGAGTTCGAACCGCCCCGTCTGGAACAGGGCATGCTCATCATTGACGGTCTCTTCGGGTCAGGGCTCAACAAACCACTGGCTGGTGGTTTTGCCTCACTTGTCAAATACATCAACTCCTCACCGGCACAGATTGTCAGTATCGATGTCCCATCGGGTCTGATGACGGAAGACAACAGTTATAATGTCCGCGCCAACATCATCCGGGCTACGATGACACTGACCCTCCAGTTGCCCAAGCTGGCATTTCTCTTTGCCGAAAACCAGACCTTCATCGGCAAACTCCGCGTACTGGACATCCGGCTCAGCCAGGAGGGTATCAACAAGACTGACACTGCCTATGCGTTTGTAGAGGAAGATCAGGTGCGCAAACTGCTGCTCGAACGCCCTGCCCATGCCCACAAAGGCCAGATGGGCAATGCCCTGCTCATTGCAGGCAGCTACGGCATGGCAGGAGCCGCCATCCTTGCCACACGGGCCTGTCTGCGCAGTGGTGTCGGCAAGGTGACGGTGAACACACCGAAGCGGAACATTCCCATTCTGCAGGCGGCAGTACCAGAAGCAGTCGTACAACTCACTAACGAAGAGACTATCTTTGCCGAGGCTATGGATACAGAAGACTTCGATGCGATGGGCATTGGACCTGGCATCGGGCAAAGCGAACAGACGGCAGTGGCATTGGTGGCTCAGATACGACGTACCCAATGTCCCTGTGTGGCTGATGCCGATGCACTGAACATTCTGGGCAATCGTCGCGCCTGGCTACAACAGTTGCCACAGGGCATTATCCTTACCCCACACCCCAAGGAGTTTGACCGACTGGAAGGACACTGTGCCGACAGTTACGAACGGCTGACCAAAGCCCGTAACCTGGCACAGCGGCTGAAAGGCTTTATCATCCTAAAGGGACACCATACTGCCATCTGCCTGCCCGACGGCAATGTGCTGTTCAATGCCACAGGCAATGCCGGCATGGCTACTGCCGGCAGTGGCGATGTTCTGACGGGCATCATCACGGGTTTGTTGGCGCGTGGCTACAAGCAGCAGGACGCCTGCATCCTTGGTGTCTATCTGCATGGATTAGCCGGCGACTTGGCCGCCAACGACTTAGGCGAAGAAAGCCTGATGGCAAGCGACATCATCCAATATATCCCACGAGCTTTTAAAAGACTTCAGGAATGAGAATCATAGCAGCCCTGCTCCTTTTTCTGTCAATAGGCCTTCCTTCTGAAGGACAGACCTATTACCTGCCCAAGACGGCCGTCCGTTTCCACCTGCTTATTGAGAAGCAGACCTATACTCCGGGCGATTTTGCTGCCTATGCCGAACGCTACCTGCACATGAGCAACATCGAACAGCAGGAACAGGTCAGCCACCGCGTTGTCACCTGCCTGCTGACCACTGCGGGAGTTCGCGACACAACCAAATGCTACACCCTGCGACTAAAGGGCAAGGGCGAGGCAGCCGATGTCAGGCTCAGCGACGACGGCATACTGCTGGCTGTCAACGCCGAACCCGTTCAACCATCCAATACACCCGCCTACTCTCCTCAGTCCAAACCACGCCAGCAATCTCCCAAGAAGTTCCTGTCTGCCGAGGTTCTGTCTGCCGGAAGCACAGCGAAGATGGCGGAACTGACCGTACAGCAGATGCTCGACCTGCGCGAGCATCGTCAGCAGTTGGCCACCGGCGAAGCTGAGGACATGCCCAATGACGAGAAACAGCTACAGCTGATGCTTCAGCAGGTTGACCAGCAGCACGATGCACTCATGACGCTGTTCACCGGCACCATCCGCCGCGACACCACCATGCAGGTGGTCACCTTGTGCCCGGACCAGGAGACCGAGCGCGAAGTGGTCTTTCGCCTGTCACGCCAAAGGGGCTTGGTTGACAAGGACGACTTGTCGGGGGTTCCCTTCTACATGACCGTCAAGAACCTCAGCCCTGACCTGTCACAACCTCAGGAGGACAAAAAGGGCGACTGGCTTTATGTCAACTTACCCGGCACTGCTTCCATCACCCTCCAGCAGGAAGATTTTCTCTTGGCAACATACGAGGTTCCTCTGGCTCAGTTCGGCCATATAGAGCAACGCAGTTACGACCCCTTCAAGCGCTATGTCACCCATCTGACGCTTCACCCTGCCACTGGTGCTGTTGTCAAGCAATTCTCTGACTTGGACAAGAAATAAAAAAAGCCTCGCCACATTCGGCGAGACTTTTTCTTATGTATCATGTCTCTCTATTGCTGAGCCAGCTTGCCATCAGAACCGAGCACATTCACAATCTTGTGGATGTACATCTTCTTCATGTTCTCACGAGCGGGCTTAAGATACTGACGAGGATCGAAGTGATCGGGGTGCTCAGCCAGATACTTGCGGATAGCAGCAGTCATAGCCAGACGAGAGTCAGAGTCGATGTTGATCTTGCAGACAGCGCTCTTCGAAGCCTTGCGGAGCTGCTCCTCGGGAATACCTACTGCGTCGGGCAGGTTACCACCGAACTTGTTGATGGTGTCAACCTCGTCCTGAGGAACAGAAGAAGAACCATGCAGAACGATGGGGAATCCAGGAAGCTTCTGCTCAATCTCAGCCAGCACGTCGAATGCCAATGGGGGAGGAACCAGCTTGCCGGTCTTCGGGTCGCGGGTGCACTGCTCGGGCTTGAACTTATAGGCACCGTGAGAAGTACCGATAGAGATTGCCAGCGAGTCGCAACCAGTACGGGTAGCGAAGTCAATAACCTCCTCGGGCTTGGTGTAGTGGCTTACCTCTGAAGCAACCTCGTCCTCAACACCTGCCAGCACGCCGAGTTCACACTCTACAGTGACATCGTACTTGTGAGCATACTCCACTACCTGACGAGAAATTCTGATATTCTCCTCATAGGGCAGTGAAGAACCGTCATACATGACTGAAGAGAAGCCCATGTCAATGCAGTCCTTGCAGAGCTCGAAGCTGTCACCGTGGTCGAGGTGCAGCACAATCTCAGGATGCTCACAGCCCAGCTCCTTGGCATAAGCCACAGCGCCCTCAGCCATGTAACGCAGAATAGTAGCGTTGGCATAGTTACGAGCACCCTTGGACACCTGCATGATAACAGGAGACTTTGTCTCAACAGCAGCCTGTACGATAGCCTGCATCTGCTCCATGGTGTTGAAGTTGAAAGCGGGGATTGCATAGCCACCGGCTACGGCCTTCTTGAACATCTCGCGTGTATTTACGAGACCTAAATCCTTGTAGTTTACCATAATTTTACTCTTAAATATAAGTTTAAAAAAATCCAATCTGACCGCAAAGATACAAAAAAGTTTAGAGTTTAGACGTTTGACGTTTAGAGTTTTTATTCCAAGTCACCCGTTTTTTTCATTGATTAACAAATCAGACAGGCAACAAGCGCCAAAATGCAAACTGCATTTGTCAATTTACGCTGAAACTGAACACTAAACAGAAAATTTCACCTGCCACGGTTGTTTTTTTTCCTAACTAAGAAAAAAAACAGGGCAAGAACACAACACGGTTCTGCTGTGTGCAAAAGAAAAGACCGCTCGGAGAGCGATGCCCTAAGCGGTCTTTTATGCAGTCAGTCTACGCACAGGGGACTGAAGTCCCATGTGTATGTGTTTATCAAAAACCATAGTATTTGGTGAGCCAATGCCTTGTCCACGTCCATCCGTCTAGTTCCCATGATGTGCCCAGTACGAAGTGCATGTCTCCAGCCTTGTCCATCTGCTGGGCAGCCTTATAGAGGTTCTCGTTGAAAAAATACTAAAATCATACGACTTTTCTGCATTTACCCCCACGTTTTTGCACAAAAGGGTTCTTTTTGTGTAAGACGGAGAAAAGAAAAGGGAGGCACCCGGTGGAGAATGCCTCTCTTTTTTTGCAATGTGACACAACTACTGTTGTCACATGTCTTTACTTCTCTGCAGGCTCGATGGCTTTCCAAATGATAGCAGCCAAAGCACCACCGACGAAGGGACCTACGATGAAGATCCACAAGTTGGCGAGTGCGGTACCGCCCTGGAAGAAGGCAGGAGCCAGCGAACGGGCAGGGTTCACGGAAGTGCCTGTGTAGCGGATGCAAACCAGATGAACCAGTACGAGGCTCAAACCAATAGCCAGACCGGCGAAGTTGTTGGTAGCGCCATTGGTCTTGGCGGTAGCTCCGAGCACTACGAGCACGAAGACACAGGTGAAGATGATCTCAGCCAGCAGACCGCCCAGCATTGAGACATTAGCCTGGAGGTCGTTAGCACCAGTACCCTCCAGTCCGGGGACATTGGCTGTCAACACTGCCAACAGGGCTGAGCCGATGAAGGCTCCAATGCATTGGAACACCATGTACATGCATCCTTCCTTGGCATCCATGCGACCGGCAATGATGCAACCCAGCGTGATGGCTGGATTGATGTGGCAGCCAGAGATACCGCCAATGGTGTAAGCCATGGCAACCACGGCCAGACCGAAAGCAAAGGCTGTGCCTACGACAGCGGGGATGTTGTTAACGGGATCACAACCCAGACTCACGGCAACGCCGCAACCCATCAATACGAGCACCATGGTGCCCACCATTTCTGCTAAATACTTTTTCATAGTTTGATATTGTTTAAAGTGATTAACGTTTGCTATTTTGGCGCAAAGATAGAGATTAATTTTTACTTTTGCAAATTTTTCTGACTGAATTCACTACTTTTCGGTATTTATTTATACCTTTGCACCCATGATAGCAGAAAACCCATACGTCAAACAATTTCCTGACATGATGGCAGGAAAAACCATTCTCTATTGTCACGGTTTTGCCTCCAGCGGACAGTCGGGCACGGTAGAAAGGCTGCGCACCGTCATGCCGCAAGCCCGAGTCATTGCCCCAGACCTGCCCGTACACCCTGCGGAGGCTATGAGCCTGCTGCGTGACATCTGCCGACAGGAACAGCCCGACCTCATCATCGGCACCTCGATGGGCGGCATGTATGCTGAGCAGTTGCGCGGCTACGACCGCATCTGTGTGAACCCTGCCCTGGAGATGGGCGACACCATGCGCAGCCATGGCATGACAGGCACCCAACAGTTTCAGAACCCACGTCTGGACGGTGTACAGGAGTTCTATGTGGACAAGGCGCTCGTCAAGGAATACAAGGATCAGTCGGAATACCGCTTCAAGGACCTTGACGACGAGGACCGCCAGCGCGTCTACGGGCTGTTTGGCGACGAGGACACGACGGTAGACACCTATGGAATGTTCCGGGAGCACTATCAACAGGCGCTGCACTTCCACGGCGAACACCGCATGAATGACAAGTCGTTCATGCACTCGGTCGTTCCCGTCATCCGCTGGATAGACGACCGGCAGGCCAAGCGCGAACGACCTATCATATATATAGGTATGGAGACCATGCTGGACGGATACCAGAACCCAGCATCTTCGGTTCAAAAAGCCGTACGCCTGCTGATTGAGCACTATCAGGTCTACTTTGTAGTGTCCACGGACGACCATGAGCCAACGGCTTCGTGGCTCGAAGAGCACATCAACGTCCCTGCCTGGCACCATGCGGTCTACACACACCGTCGCGACCTGCTCTATGGCGACTATCTCATCAGCAAAGAGAAGGAGGGCGACACCATGGCCACCCTCCTGGAATATGGTTCCGACACGTTCAAGACGTGGGAAGACATCATTGAATACTTCTCCCGCCTCGGTGGTCAGTAAGCAGCTATAGCGTCATGACAAAACGTGCTCCGTCGGTATAGCTTGTGTCGAGCAGCACGTCACCACCCAGTCGGCGGGCCAGACTACGGGCTACCGTCAATCCGATGCCCGTCCCATCGTAATAATCATCCAACTGGACAAACTCGTCAAAGATACGTTCTGCCTCCTTGGCTGGTATGCCGATACCCGTATCTTCCACCACGAAACGGGCATGACTGTCCTCATAGCTGACCGTCAGCGTCACCCGTTCCCGCTTGCCTTCTTCCAGCATGGCATGGTAGGACTCTGCCTGGTGGGTAAACTTCATGGCATTGTCGAGCAGGAGTTCCAGAATACGGACAGCGGAACGGCGATGGGTATTGAACCGAGTGTCCGTCCCCTGCCCCAGTTGCAGGCTAAACGCCACATGCGGTGCCTGCTCTATGCCCGAAGCCTGCACAGCCTGTCTGGCAATGTCTTGGGCTGACACCTCGTTCTTCTTCTCCAAGACCGTTTGGCTGCTCATATCCGACAGTTCCAGCATCTTGTTCACCAGACCGGTGATGCGCTCCGTACCTTCTATCATCTGCTGGGAGATCTCTTCCTTCTCCTTCTCCGACAACTGGGTCGTCGGTGATGTCAGCACCTGGGTGAAACCACTGACAATGTTTAAAGGGGTGCGTATCTCGTGGGATATCTGCTTGATGAAGTTGGTCTTCATGCGCGTCGACTCTTCCGCCTTGGCATTGGCCACTAACAGGCGTCGACTGAGCAGATAGCGATTGATACTGAACACAATGAGGAAAACAAACACAATCGCCACCAGCAGCAGCCACACCCAGACGGGTATGCGGAAGGTGTCAAACTGGGACACCACCTCTTGTCCGTAGACTTTGTCGATGATGCCTTCGGCTTCCATCTTCCGCAGTTCAACATTGATGGCATCAATGAGCTGCTTGTTGTAACTGGCATAGCAGTACTCGCGCGGTTGCAATGACAGTTCGTCGGCCTGCAGCTTGTCTTCCAAGTGGTTCAGGCCTATGTAGTAACTGGCCTGGAACCGATAGCAGATGACACCGTCGTACTTGCCGGCTGCCAGGTCTACGATGGCCGAGTCCAAGTCGGTAATGGCACAGTCGGCGGCTCCTGCATCCTTGAGCATCAGGCCAACGGGGCGTGACTTCATGTAGGCTATCTTCTTGTCCTTCAGGTGGCGAAAGTCAAACGCGACATAGTCCTTGTTACGATAGACAATCTGATAATAGAGCCTGAACACGGCATTGGAGTAGTTCGTCAGATCCTTGCGATAAGACGAGTAGACCAGCAGCCCCAAGTCGTACTTGCCGGAAATGATGCCGGGCGACATCTTGTCCCAATGGTTGGGCGAAAAGGTAAATGGGATGCCCATGCGTTGCATCAGCAGTTGGGTAAACTCCACATCATAGCCACTGGGGCGACCATGGTCGTCGACATACTGCAACGGGGCATAGCTGGTGTTCATGCCCATGACCAGCGGACGGTCCTTGCTATAGCCCAGCTTCTTGGCCAGGGGGCTGACGGTAACCGTCTGCTGTGGATGGAACAACTTCTTCCACTCCCTGCTGCATGAGGAAAACAGGCACGTGAGCAGAACAAGTACCACGGGCAGTATCTGGGGACAAACAGCACGATGTTTCATAAGTCTTTAAAGGTTCATTTCGTTTCGGTATATCAGGTCATGCTTCGCTAAGACTGAGGGGCGGCAGCATCGGGCAGTATCACCACGCCGTGCTGCTTCTTTCCGTCCATCATAATCTTCAGAGGATGTTCAAAACGCACATGACGCACATATTCGGTTTCCTCGACAGCAGGCATCTGGTTCAGGACGCCCATCTGCATCACTCCGTTGCCGGTATAGGTGTTGATGGTGAAATAGCCCACACCGAACGAGGTGAGGTTCTGGAAGAAGTGAGTACCCTGCGAGGGGTCTACGTGATAGTTCTTCAGTCCTGCCTCGACTATGAGCCGTGCTGCCGAGATGTGCGGCCACTTGACAGGAATGCCCAGCCAGGGATCGCTGGAACCCCAGCGTCCGGGACCTATCAGCACGTAGTTCTTGTCCTCTGCCAGGAACTTGCGGTTGATCTGTTCTATCTGGTCGGCTATCAGGGGATTGTTGGCTGCGGTAAAGTCGTCGTCGGTCTTGACATACACCACATCGACGACATCCTCAGAGATGCCATGGCCCAGCGAAGTGTAGGAGCGCAACAGGCACTGCTCATCGGGGATGGCAGCCAGGTCTTCGTCCAGGACTTGCTTGGAGTCTACGATGGGGCGTATCTGTAGCAGATAGAAATCGCCTGTCACCTTACCTTGCGGCCCGGTATTCAGATTGCAGGCGAACTCTATCTCTACCGGACGGCGCATGTCCTCGGAGCCATACTTCTGGGACAGCTGCAGAATTTCGGGCAACGGGAAGATGCCGTGCTGCAGCACACCGCAGAAGGAGATGACCTTGCGGCCTCCCTCGTAGATGCCGTCGCGGATAATCTGGTCGGTGGGGTCGTAGGTGGAGGCGATGCCGTTCAACGACTGGTCCTTGTCGGCTTCCTTGACACGCAGGTTCAGGATGTTGAAACCGTCGTCCACCTTGAAATCATCGCCTACATGGCTCATATCGAGGGCATAGAAACGGGTCTGGGTCTCGCGCAGAGCGGTATCCATTTCCGAGGTCTGCAACACCTGACGGGGATGGTAGGGCGACACACGGAGCGTCTGTCCGCCGTCCACGATGTACTTGCCCAGTCCGAGGGCCAGCGAGGCTATGCCTTCTTCGGCCAGCTCGTCGCCGATGGGATAGTAGTTCAGCGAACGCAACACACCCGAGAAGGTGGGATAGAAACGGGTACCATAGCTATTGCCCACTACCTCTTGCAGGATGACGGCCATCTTTTCCTGGTCGATGACGTTTGACGTTGCCGTCATATAGGCCTTGGAGTCGCGATAGTATACTGAGGCATAGACGCCCTTGATGGCACAGGCCAACATGCGCAGCATCTCGTACTTATCGTCCAGATAGGGAATCATATAGGTGGAATAGATGCCGGCAAAAGGCTGGTAGTGGGAGTCTTCGAGCAACGAACTGGAGCGGATGGCGATAGGCGACTTGACGGCATCGAAGAACGTGAAGAAGTCGGCTATCAGAGAGTCTGGCAGCTGTGCCCGCATGAAATGCTGCAGGATTTCCTCGTCGGGGGCATCGCTGAGGGCAATGCTCCACAGGTTGTTCTTGTCCATGAACTCGTCGAAGAAGTCGGTACACAGCACGACGGTCTTGGGTATCTGCACGGTAGCGTTGTCGAACTGGTTGAGTTCGGGATGGCGCTTGATGATGTTGTCGAGGAATGCCAGACCACGGCCCTTACCGCCCAACGAACCGTCGCCGATGCGGGCAAAGTGTGCATAGCGGTCGAACTTCAGGCGGTCGAAGACGGCTACGACACCGATATTCTTCATCCGACGGTATTGGACAATGGCATCGAAAATGATCTGACGATGTGCATCGACATCCTTCAATTTATGCCAAGTCACTGTCTTCAGGAACTGAGACACGGGGAAGATGGCACGGGCACAAAGCCAACGACTCATGTGATTGCGCGAAATATGATAGAGCATCGAGTCGTTGGGAATCTTGAAGATATTGTCCTGCAATTCCTTCAATGACGACACGCGGCACACCTCTTCCTTGGTCTTGGGGTCACGGAACACGAAGTCGCCGAAGCCCATGTGCTCCTCTATCAGCTGACGCAGGTCGACATTCATCTTCTTCGAGTTCTTGTCCACAAAACGGAAACCTTCTGCCTCGGCCTTCTCCTTATTGATAATCTCGGAACTCTGCAAGATGAGGGGAACATACTCGTCGCGCCGGCGAATCTCGCGCAGCAACTTCAGACCAGCCTCTGCATCACCCTCCTCCACATGACTCAGACGACCTTCGTGGGTCTTCATCGGGAAACGGGTGTCCGAGATGACGCCCAGCACGTTGTCGTGGTACTTCTCATACCACTGCATGGCTTCTTCGTAGTTGGTGGCCAGCACCACCTTGGGACGGCCTCGTTTGCGCTGGGCTGCAGCATGAGGGTTCAGGGCCTCGGTCGAGAAGTTCTTCGACTGGGCCAGAATATAGTTGTACAGATTGGGCAGCACTGAAGAATAGAAACGGATGTTGTCCTCGACTAACATGATCATCTGTACACCGGCTTCCTTGATGTCGTGCTCGATGTTCATGCGGTCTTCTATCAACTTAATGATACTCAGGATGAGGTTGGTATTACCCAGCCAGCAGAACACATAGTCGAAGATGGACATGTCCTCATGCTCGATGCGCTTGGTGATGCCATGCGAGAAGGGGGTCAGCACCACGCACGGTATCTGCGGAGCTATCTGCTTGATGTCGCGGGCCACAGCGAAGGCGTCGTTGTCTGCATTACCGGGCATACAGATAACCAGATCGATATCGGTGGTCTTCAACACCTCGTTGGCTTCCTCGGTAGTAGACACCTGGGTAAACGTGGGCGGATAGCGCAAGCCCAGCTCCATGTATTCGTCAAACAGCTTCTCGTCGATGCGGCCGTCATCCTCCAGCATGAAGGCATCATAGGGATTGGCTACTATCAGGATATTGAAAATACGCTTCGTCATCAAGTTGACAAACGAGACGTCTTTCAGGAAGAAGTTATTGAATTCTTGGGGAATATTCGTTGTACTCATTTTAGCTATTTTCCTGCAAAGGTACAAAATATTTCTCAATTCATCATCCTAAATTCTCAATTTATTTGTACCTTTGCAGCCGCAAATTATAAACCTATTTAGAAAATGTTTCACATTTACAAAGGGTATGAGCTTGTAGAAGCCTACCACAACATGAGAACTAATCGCCGCTTTCATCCCAGTGGCGGATTTAAAAAGACGGCGCAGGCTGTCATTGTAGCTATCATTACTTTATTGCTATGGAATGCGCCGACCGATATATTTGGCATCGAGGGACTGACCGTCGTACAACAGCGCATCATTGCTATCTTCGCCTTCGCTACGCTGATGTGGATTCTTGAGGTGGTTTCGTCGTGGGCTACCAGTGTTGCCATCATAGGACTGATGCTGCTGTTCTGCTCTGACTCGGGTGTCAAGTGGATGTGCGACCCGGAACAGGTAGGCGCACTGCTGTCTTATAAAAGTGTCATGGCAACCTTTGCCGACCCTGTCATCATGCTGTTCATCGGCGGATTCATACTGGCCATTGCAGCCACCAAGACGGGACTGGACGCACAACTGGCGAAAGTGCTGCTGAAGCCTTTCGGCAACAAGAGCGACAACGTACTGCTGGGATTCATCCTCATTACTGGCCTGTTCTCCATGTTCGTGTCCAACACGGCAACGGCAGCCATGATGCTGACCTTCCTGACACCAGTATTCCGTCAGCTGCCTCCCGAGGGCAAAGGGCGCATAGCCATGGCACTCAGCATTCCCCTGGCTGCCAACCTCGGTGGTATGGGAACACCCATCGGCACACCGCCTAACACCATCGCCCTGAAATATCTCAACGACCCAGAGGGACTGAACATGGGACTGGGCTTCGGTGAGTGGATGATGTTCATGACGCCGTTGGTTGTCATCCTGCTGTTTGTAGGCTGGTGGCTGCTGAAAACCATCTTCCCCTTCTCGCAGAAGACCGTCGAACTGGAGATTGAGGGCGAGATGAAACGCGACGCTCATACCTACATTGTCATCTTCACCTTCTTTATTACGGTAGCCCTCTGGCTGCTTGACACCGTGACAGGTATCAACTCATATACCGTAGCCTTGGTACCCTTTGTCATATTTGCACTGACAGGAGTCATCACCAAGCGCGACCTGGAGCAAATTAACTGGTCGGTCATCTGGATGGTGGCTGGCGGTTTCGCACTCGGCTACGGACTGAACGCATCGGGACTGGCTGCCAATGCCGTCAAGAGCATACCCTTCGGTGAATTCTCACCGCTGCTCATCCTGCTACTGTCAGGAATCATCTGCTACGCGCTCTCCAACTTCATCTCCAACTCGGCAACAGCAGCACTACTGATGCCCATCCTTGCCGTGGTCTGCACGGCTATGGGTGGCAAACTGGAAACGATTGGAGGTACACCCACCGTACTCATCGGCGTAGCCATTGCGGCTTCGAGTGCCATGGTACTGCCCATCTCTACCCCGCCAAACGCATTGGCCTATGCTACCAATCTGGTACAGCAGAAGGACATGTCGAAAATGGGACTCATCATGGGACTGCTGAGCATGGTGCTGGGGTATATCGTACTCTACTTTTTAGGTACCATGCACGTACTTTAGCCCCGCAATTTAACAAAATGTAACCCTTTACGGAAAATTTTTGGGAATTTCTTTTGCAGTTTGCAGGAAATTCCCTATTTTTGCGTTGTCAAACTAACAAAATGACATTACCCTATATCAAATAACTAAAAATAAACTATACTATGAACGTAGAGAAAATCATGCAGGCTCTGGAGCAGAAACATCCAGGCGAAGTAGAGTATCTTCAGGCTGTAAGAGAAGTCCTTGAATCTATTAAGGACGTTTACAACCAGCACCCCGAGTTTGAGAAGGCGAAGATTGTAGAGCGCATTGTAGAACCCGAGCGCATCACGACCTTCCGTGTGCCCTGGGTAGACGACAAGGGTGAGGTGCAGGTCAACATCGGCTACCGTGTGCAGTTCAACAGTGCCATCGGTCCCTATAAGGGCGGTTTGCGCTTCCACGCATCGGTAAACCTCAGCATCCTGAAGTTCCTCGGATTTGAACAGACATTCAAGAACGCACTGACCACACTGCCTATGGGCGGTGGCAAGGGCGGCAGTGACTTCTCGCCACGCGGCAAGAGCGAGGCAGAGATTATGCGCTTCTGCCAGGCATTCATGTGCGAACTCTATAAGGTCATCGGACCGGACATGGACGTGCCCGCCGGCGACATCGGCGTAGGCGGACGCGAAATCGGCTACCTCTTTGGCATGTACAAGAAGCTGACCTCTCAGTTCCATGGTGCCACCCTGACAGGCAAGGGCATTGAATGGGGCGGTTCCATCCTGCGCCCTGAGGCTACGGGCTTCGGTGCTCTGTACTTTGTACACCAGATGATGGAAGAGCACGGACTGGACATCAAGGGCAAGACCGTCGCACTCTCCGGCTTCGGCAATGTGGCATGGGGCGCTGCCAAGAAGGCTACCGAACTGGGGGCCAAGGTCATCACCATCTCAGGTCCTGACGGATACATCTACGACCCTGCTGGTCTGGACGACGAGAAGATTGACTACCTGCTGGAACTGCGCGCTTCGGGCAACGACATCTGCCAGCCCTATGCAGACGAATTCCCTGGTTCGACGTTCTTTGCTGGCAAGAAACCTTGGGAACAGAAGGCCGACATCTATCTGCCTTGTGCCACGCAGAACGAACTGAACGGCGAAGATGCCGACAAGATACTGGCCCAGAAGCCGCTGTGCGTTGCCGAGGTCAGCAACATGGGCTGCACGGCAGAGGCTGTCAACAAGTTTATCGATGCCAAGCAGCTGTTTGCTCCCGGCAAGGCGGTCAACGCTGGTGGTGTGGCCACTTCTGGCCTGGAGATGACACAAAACTCGATGCGCATGGCATGGACGGCAGAAGAGGTAGACCAACGCCTGCACCAAATCATGTCGGGCATTCACCAGCAGTGTGTGAAATACGGCAAGGAAGCTGGCTATGTGAACTATGTCAAGGGGGCCAACGTCGCCGGCTTCATGAAGGTCGCTAAAGCAATGTTGGCACAGGGCATTGTATAGAGCTCGACGAAGTCAAGGTCTATCAGCCATGCACAGCAGGGCATTGTATAGAGCTCGACGAAGTCAAGGTCTATCTGCCATGCGCAACAGGGCATTGTATAGAGCCCTGTATGTGACCAT
This sequence comes from uncultured Prevotellaceae bacterium, assembly GCA_900318795.1. Classification (GTDB taxonomy): domain Bacteria; phylum Bacteroidota; class Bacteroidia; order Bacteroidales; family Bacteroidaceae; genus Prevotella. Next base: position 37,539 of record ONLU01000027.1, read on the forward strand.
ATCATGGTCACCTCCAAAAAAGTATGAAAATTAAGACAACGATAGCTTTTATAGCAACCACCCTCTCACTTGGTTTCACCCTGTTGCAGGCACAAGACCTGCAACAGGGGAAAGCCTCGTTCTACGCCCGCAGCTTCTCCGGCCACAAGACAGCCAGCGGTGAGCGACTGCACCACGACTCGCTGACCTGCGCCCACCGTACCTATCCCTTTGGCACTTTGCTGAAGGTCTACAACCCTGCTAATGAAAGAAGCGTTATTGTCCGCGTTACGGACCGCGGGCCATTTGTCCGTGGTCGCATCATAGACCTCTCCTGGCGTGCCGCCAAAGAGCTGGACATCATTTCAAAAGGCGTTGCCATGGTTACCGTCCAGAAGGTAGACAACATCATTGTACCCTATCTGCCGTCTGATACGATAGAGCTTCCCGAGCTGGAGCTTGAAACCAACAGCGGAGACAACGACGTCATACCTGTCTGGCAGCAAATAGAAAAAGGCTTGCAGGAATCCCGGCAAGCCCAGAAAAAAAGCAAATAATCTCTCGGTTCTCTTTACTCATTTTTTTCGACCCGTGCGGACTGTGAACTCCTGCACCTGGGACGTAATCTCCCGGTTACCCTGTGCCACGGCCACACGTATCACTGCCGTACCGTCCTTCAGTTTCTTATCTGCCAGGATAGTAGCCGTATAGCGGATGCCACTGTTCGGTTCAATACGCTCGACGTGCAGATTGGGTGAGATATGGATGTGCTTGTTCTCCGAGACGTCAAGGACCGTAGGCTGAACGTCGTACAGCACCTTGGACGAATGGTTCATCACCTCAAAGGTCACCTTACACTCCTCACCGGCACGCAGCACACCATCGTGGTCGGCATCTATGAAGCGGGCATTACGGATTTCGATCAGCGCATTATACTTGACACTGTATCCCGGCTCTGCTGGAGTCTTCGTCGGGTCGTAGCTACGTGGAGGGGCTGCAGTATATCCCCCACCCCGTCCGTCACGCGGACCGGCACCGTCGAAGTCTATGCGGTCGTCACCGCTGTTCGTGGCGTCGTAGCCACTGTCGTCATAGCCATAGCTGTCCTGCTGACTCATACGAGCATCTCGGCGCTGGGCACGCTCACGCTTATAGGCTTCATACTTCTCCTGCTCTTTCTGGTCGGCAGCAGCACCAATGGCAGCACCCACCGCAGCACCGCCGGCCATGCCGACTACAGTGCCGATGTCGTGACCGCGCCATCCACCCGAAATACCGCCAATGGCAGAACCCAGCACTGAACCGAACGTAGCACCGGCAAAAGCGCCCTGACCCGTATACGTTCCACAACTGCTCAGCAACACGGCCGAAGCAGTCAAAGCCATCATACTCTTCTTCATCATTGTCATTTGCTTTAATATTTTACCAGTGCAAAGGTAAACATTTTCCATCAAACTGCAAGGGGATATTCCCGAAAAGTGCATAGGGGAAACCCTATGCGATAAATCAGAAAGAAATCGCCCGCAACCATCTGATTGCGGGCGATAACTATAGTGAATTCCTTATGATTCGTTGAATCAATCTTATTCTGCCTTGGCCTCTTCTGCAGCTGCCTCAGTAGCGGGAGCCTCTGCCTTCACCTCCTCAGCAGCGGGTGCTGCCTCGGCCTTGGAAGCTGACTTGCGTGAACGACGAGTCTTCTTCTCAGCCTTAGGAGCCTTGAGCATGTTCTCATCGAAGTCTACGAGCTCGATAAATGCCTTCTCAGCAGCATCTCCTTGGCGGAAGCCAAGCTTGATGATACGGGTGTAACCACCGGGACGGTCGCCTACCTTCTGAGCTACAGCACCAAAGAGTTCCTTAAGAGCTTCCTTGTTCTGCAGGTAGCTGAAGACTACACGACGGCTGTTGGTGCTGTCGTCCTTAGAGCGCGTAATCAGCGGCTCCACATATTTCTTGAGTGCCTTTGCCTTGGCGAGGGTCGTAGTGATTCTTTTGTGCATGATCAGCGAGATGGCCATGTTGGCAAGCATGGCACGGCGGTGGTCAGCAGTACGGCCCAAATGATTGAATTTTCTTCCGTGTCTCATTGTTTGTTTTTTCTTTTAAGCGGACAAAAAGTGACGAACTTTTATTCTTTGTCCAGTTTATACTTTGCTATATCGGTTCCAAACGACAGATTCAGACTCTCGAGCAAATCATCAAGCTCAGTGAGCGATTTCTTACCGAAGTTGCGGAACTTGAGCAGGTCTGTCTTGTTGTACTGCACAAGATCGCCGAGTGTCTCGACGTCGGCGGCCTTTAGGCAGTTGAGAGCACGAACCGAGAGATTCATGTCGGTCAACTTGGTCTTGAGTAACTGGCGCATGTGCAGAACTTCCTCATCAAACTCCTGATTGCCCTCTGTATCATTGTTCTCGAGGGTAATCTTCTCATCAGAGAAGAGCATGAAGTGGTAGATAAGGATCTTAGCAGCCTCCTTCAAGGCATCCTTTGGATGAATGGAACCATCCGTTGTAACCTCAAGTACCAGTTTGTCATAGTCGGTCTTCTGCTCAACACGATAGGGCTCAACTGAATACTTTACGTTACGGATTGGGGTGTAGATTGAGTCAATGGCTATCACATTAACGTCGGTGCAGAACTCGCGATTCTCATCAGCGGGTACATATCCACGACCTTTATTGATAGTCAAATCAATCTGCATCGAAGCTTTGGAATCTAAATGACAAATCACCAAATCGGGATTTAACACTTCAAATCCAGTCAGATACTTGCCTATATCACCGGCTTTAGTACAGAAGAGAACTCATGCTCAACACCAGCAATACGGATGGTGTTGATAGCATAGCCTTCAAGCGATGAAAGAAGAATGCGGCGCAGGGCATTACCAATGGTAACGCCGAAACCGGGCTCCAAGGGGCGAAATTCGAACTTGCCGAACTTGCCTGTAGCCTCCAACATTACGACTTTATCAGGTTTTTGAAATGCTAATATCGCCATTAATTTAAATGATTTTAGTTCTTAGAGTACAACTCAACGATTGACTCGGTCAGGCATGTGCAGGAACTTACCGCTCTTAGTCTGCTCGTCCCACTCGATCCAAGGATACTTGCTGTGATTGAAGCCAGCAAGTGCGGCCTCGATGACCTCGAGAGACTTTGCCTTCTCGCGTACACCAACAATCTGACCAGGCTTTACAGTGTAAGAAGGAATGTTAACTACGCTACCGTCAACCACGATGTGCTTGTGGCTCACCATCTGGCGGGCTGCAGCACGGGTAGGAGCGATACCGAGACGGAACACTACATTGTCGAGACGGCTCTCCAGCAACTGAAGCAGCACCTCACCGGTGATACCGTCAGCCTTAGCTGCCTTCTCAAACAAATTACGGAACTGGCGCTCAAGAACACCATAGGTGTACTTAGCCTTCTGCTTCTCTGCCAACATGACTGCATACTCCGACTGCTTGCGGCGGCGGTTATTGCCATGCTGTCCCGGGGGGAAGTTCCTACGGGACAAAACTTTGTCCGGTCCGAAGATGGCTTCACCAAATCGACGGGCAATTTTTGATTTCGGTCCAATATATCTTGCCATATTTCAAAAAAAATTTTTTCCTTATTAATACTTTATATTATACGCGACGACGCTTCGGAGGACGACAGCCATTGTGTGGCAGTGGTGTAACGTCTACGATTTCAACGACCTCAATACCTGCTCCATGGACGGCACGGATAGCAGACTCACGTCCGTTACCGGGACCCTTTACATAGGCTTTAACCTTACGAAGACCGAGGTCGAAAGCGACCTTTGCACAATCCTCTGCTGCCATCTGGGCTGCATACGGAGTGTTTTTCTTAGAACCACGGAAGCCCATCTTACCAGCTGAAGACCAAGAGATAATCTGACCTTCATCGTTAGCGAGCGAAACGATAATATTGTTAAAAGAGCTATGAACGTGAAGCTGGCCAATAGCACTGACTTTCACGTTTCTTTTCTTAGAAGTGACTGTTTTCTTTGCCATAATCTTAGTTAATTCTTAATTGTTAACTCTTAATTCTTAACTCTTAATTACTTCGTGGCCTTCTTCTTGTTAGCAACAGTCTTCTTCTTACCCTTACGAGTACGAGCATTGTTCTTGGTGCTCTGACCACGTACGGGCAGACCGTTACGATGACGGACTCCACGATAGCAACCAATATCCATCAATCGCTTGATATTCAACTGGATCTCACTACGAAGATCACCTTCTACTTTGAATTCAGCGCCGATAATTTCACGAATCTTGGCTGCCTGATCGTCACTCCATTCGTTGACTTTCAGGTCGCGGCTCACGCCGGCCTTGTCCAAAATCTTTGCTGAACTACTTCGACCTATACCATAGATATAAGTCAATGCGATTTCGCCACGCTTCTCCTGGGGCAAATCTACTCCAACAATTCTTATTGCCATTTGTAAACTAAAAAAAATTAATAATAAAAATCGATTTTTTGCTAAAAAGCACGCAAAGGTACGCAGAATTTTTGATACTCCGCTACCTTTTTATGCTTATTTAACATAAAAGTTAACCCTGACGCATCTTGTACTTGGGGTTCTTCTTGTTGATAACGAACAGGCGGCCCTTACGACGAACAATCTTGCAGTCGGGGGTACGCTTCTTCAATGATGCTCTTGTCTTCATTTTATATGTCTCCTAATTTATTTGTATCTAAATACAATTCTTCCTTTAGTCAGGTCGTAGGGACTCATCTCCACTCTTACCTTATCGCCAGGCAGAATCTTGATGTAGTGCATACGCATCTTACCAGAGATGTGCGCAATAATGGGCACTCCGTTTTCCAATTCTACTCGGAACATGGCATTTGATAATGCCTCTACGATTGTTCCGTCTTGCTCAATAGCACCTTGCTTTGCCATGCTAGTATAATTTACCTTCTACGTTTTCTACTTCTTCGAATGAGGACAATATCTCTGCCTGTCCCTTACGGATGGCAATGGTATGCTCGAAATGAGCTGCCGGTTTACCGTCTTGAGTACGGATGGTCCAACGGTCCTGGTCAAGCCAGATATCACGTTTTCCCATGGTTACCATCGGTTCAATGGCTATACACATGGAGGCTTTCAGCATGACACCGTTGCCTCGTTTTCCGTAGTTAGGAACCTGTGGATCCTCATGCATCTCATGACCGATGCCATGACCTGTGAGTTCCCTGACTATACCATAGCCTTGAGCCTCGCAATGGCTCTGTACGGCGTAACTGATATCTCCCAAATGCCTTCCATGCACTGCCTGCTCTATACCCTTATAAAGCGATTCCTTGGTGGTTCGGAGTAGTTGCTTGACTTCATCGCTGATCTCGCCGACACAGAAAGTATAGCAAGAGTCACCACAAAAGCCGTTCAACAAGGTGCCGCAGTCTATAGAGATGATGTCTCCATCCTTGAGCACCGTACTGTCGTTGGGTACACCATGTACTACGACATCATTCACCGAGGTGCAGATGCTGGCGGGAAACGGCCCTCCATATGGATTGGGGAAACCCTTGAATGTCGGGATTGCTCCGTTGTCACGAATGAATTCGTCGGCAATGTGATCCAACTGGAGGGTCGTTATACCAGGTTTGATATGTTTTGCCAATTCGCCAAGGGTCTTACCAACGAGTTGGTTAGCCTGACGCATCAGCTCAATTTCGTCTTCAGTCTTCAGAAATATCTTCATACCGAGATTAGTATGCACTCATGCCACGTCCATGGATACGGCCTGAGTTGAGCAGACCGTCGTAGTGGCGCATGAGCAGATGGCTCTCTATCTGCTGGAGTGTGTCGAGCACGACACCCACAAGAATCAGCAGTGAAGTACCACCGAAGAACTGCGAGAAGGCATCCTGTACATTCAACAGACTTGCAAAGGCAGGCATCACTGCAATGAATGCAATGAAGAGCGAGCCGGGAAGAGTGATGCGTGACATCACATCATCAATGAAGTCAGCAGTAGGCTTTCCTGGTTTGATACCGGGAATGAAGCCATTGTTGCGCTTCATGTCCTCAGCCATCTGTGTCGGATTGAGCGTGATGGCTGTATAGAAGTAAGTGAATGCGATGATGAGGAATGCGAATATGATGTTGTAGAGCCAGCTGTGATGATCGAGCATGGAACGTACAAACCAGTTTGCATTCTCAGGTGCTGCATACTGTACGAAAGCCAACGGAATGAACATCAGTGCCTGGGCAAAGATGATAGGCATCACGTTAGCAGCAAACAGCTTCAAGGGGATGTACTGACGGGCACCGCCCACCTGCTGGCCGCCGACAATACGCTTAGCATACTGTACGGGCACCTTGCGAACGCCCTGAACCAAGACGATGGCTGCACATACAACTGCATAGAGAATGATAATCTCAACGAGGAACATCACGAGTCCGCCACCAGTGATGGCAGTGAAACGAGAAGTGACTTCCTGGATAAATGCCTGCGGAAGGCGGGCAATGATACCAATCATAATGATCAGCGAGATACCATTTCCAATACCTTTATCGGTAATACGCTCACCCAACCAAAGGATGAACATACTGCCCGCAGCAAGGATAATCGTAGCTGGAATGATGAACACATTCCAGCTGATACCCGATGCCAAGGCAGCACCAGCCTGCATACGCAGATTAATGAGATAACTCGGTGCCTGGAAGATCAGAATAGCGACCGTCAGGTAGCGAGTATAAGTCATAATCTTTTTGCGGCCGCTCTCACCCTCGCGCTGCATCTTCTGGAAATAAGGCACAGCGACTGCGAGGAGCTGCATAACGATAGAAGCAGAGATGTAAGGCATGATTCCAAGCGCAAAGATTGACGCATTGGAGAATGCACCACCAGAGAACATATCCAGCAGTGACATCAAGCCACCAGCAGTCTGAGACTGCAGTTTATCCAGCATAGCAGGATTGATACCGGGGAGCACGACGAATGAGCCAAAACGATAGATGGCTACAAACAGCATCGTGATGAGGATACGCTGACGCAAATCCTCAATCTTCCAAATGTTCTTCAGTGTCTCTATTAACTTCTTCATTGTCTTGTTTAGATAATTGTTGCGTTACCACCAACTGCCTTGATAGCCTCTTCAGCAGTCTTTGAGAAAGCGTTTGCCTCTACATCAATCTTGGCCTTCAACTCACCATTGCCCAGGATCTTCACAAGTTCCTTGCCGCTGGTAAGACCGGCTGCAACGAGCTCTGCAATACCAATCTTGGTGAGGTTCTTCTCTTCAGCCAACTTCTGCAGCGTAGAAAGGTTCACAGCAAAGTATTCCTTGTGGTTGATGTTCTTGAAGCCAGACTTCGGAACACGACGCTGCAAAGGCATCTGACCGCCTTCGAAACCGACCTTCTTCTTATAACCTGAACGAGCCTTGGCACCCTTGTGACCGCGGGTAGAAGTACCGCCCAGACCTGAACCAGGTCCACGGCCGATTCTACGACGTGCGTGGGTTGAGCCCTCAGCTGGTTTTAAAGTATGTAGTTTCATAATCGTATACGTTTTAAATAGTGATTAAATTAACCGATAACTTCCACGAGATGATGAACCTTACGGATCATACCACGGATAACAGGAGTATCTTCCTTCTCTACAACCTGAGAAATCTTGTGCAGACCCAGCGCATCGAGCGTGCGCTTCTGGTCAACAGGATATCCGATCTTGCTCTTAATCTGCTTAATCTTAATTGTTGCCATAGTTCTTTCTCCTTATCCTCTAAATACTTTTTCCATACTGATACCACGGTTTCCAGCAACGGTGTAAGCATCACGCATCTGGCTCAGAGCCTCGATGGTAGCCTTGACCAGGTTGTGGGGGTTAGAAGAACCCTTTGACTTAGCCAACACATCCTTCACGCCTACACTCTCCAGAACGGCACGCATAGCACCACCAGCCACCAGACCGGTACCGGCAGCAGCCGGACGGAGGTAAACCTGAGCACCACCAAAGCGGGCCTCCATCTCGTGAGGAATAGTACCCTTGAGTACGGGAACCTTCACCAGATTCTTCTTGGCTGCCTCTACACCCTTGGCAATGGCAGCGGTAACTTCACCTGCCTTGCCCAGTCCCCAGCCGATAATGCCGTTGCCGTCACCGACAACTACAATGGCTGCGAAAGTAAAGGTGCGACCACCCTTTGTCACCTTTGTAACACGGTTGATGGCAACCAGTCTGTCTTTCAACTCTACGTCGCTATTAATTCTAACTTTGTTCATTGCCATAATCGTTTAAAATTTAAGTCCACCTTTACGTGCTGCATCAGCCAGAGACTTTACGCGGCCATGATACAGATAACCATTACGGTCGAAGACAACTGCTGTAATGCCTGCCTCCTGAGCCTTCTTGGCTACCAGCTCGCCAACCTTCTCGGCCTGCTGAATCTTAGGCATAGCCTCCAGACCAACAGACGATGCAGATGCAAGTGTTTTACCTTCCAAATCGTTAATCACCTGAACGTAGATCTGCTTGTTAGAGCGGAACACGCTCATACGAGGACGCTCGGCTGTACCGAATACGTTCTTGCGAATTCTATATTTAATCTTAATTCGTCTTTCTACTTTCTTTGTTGTCATAATCTTCAATACGTTTAATGATTATTACTTAGCTGAGGCTGACTTACCCGACTTACGACGGATAACCTCGCCCTTGAACAAGATACCCTTACCCTTGTAAGGCTCCGGCATACGGAAAGAACGAATTTTAGCACAAATCATTCCGAGCAGCTGCTTGTCGCAAGACTCCAGAATAATCTGGGGGTTCTGGTTACGCTCCATCTTGGTTTCAACCTTTACCTCCTTGGGAAGCTGGATAAAGATGGGGTGAGTATAGCCAAGAGCAAACTCAATGACATTGCCCTGGTTAGAAACACGGTAACCGACACCAACAAGCTCCATCTCCTTCTTGTAGCCCTCACTCACACCGACAACCATGTTGTTGACCAGTGCACGATAAAGACCATGGAAAGCCTGCTTCTGCTTGATATTTACAGGGCTGTTCTCGTCAATCTCGAAAGTCACGTGACCATTCTCGATTTTCACCTTGATGGATGCGTCAACCTTCTGTGAGAGCTCACCCTTCGGACCCTTCACTGTAACAACACCGTCCTGACCCTGTGCAACGGTAACGCCGGCAGGAATACTAATTGGCAATTTTCCTATTCTTGACATATTCAGGTCCTCCAATTAATAAACGTAGCAAAGTACCTCACCGCCAATCTTCAGCTGTGAAGCCTCTTTGTCTGTCATTACACCTTTGGATGTAGATAAGATGGCAATACCTAATCCGTTAATAACACTCGGCATGTCCTTGTAACCAGTGTACTTGCGAAGACCTGGTGTAGACACACGCTTCAGGCACTTGATGGCATTAGCCTTCGTGGCCGGATCGTACTTCAAGGCAACCTTGATAGTACCCTGAGGGCCATCCTCAATGAACTTGTAGTTCAGGATGTACCCCTTCTCGAAGAGGATCTTTGTGATTTCCTTCTTCAAGTTAGACGCAGGAACCTCAACCACGCGGTGGTTGGCCATAATGGCGTTTCTGAGTCTGGTCAGATAATCTGCTATTGGATCTTCTTCACGCCTGGAATCAGACCGTTTGATGCCATCTCACGGAACTGGATACGGCTGAGACCGAACTGGCGCATATAACCCTTGGGACGGCCAGTGATCTTACAGCGGTTGTGCAGACGGATGGGATTGGCATTCTTGGGGATAGCCTGCAGCTTGCGAGCAGCCTCGTATGCCTCAGCGGGATCCTCAGACGTTGCGATAATCTTCTTCAAGGCTGCACGCTTCTCGGCGTAACGGGCAACGAGCTTAGCACGCTTGACCTCACGAGCCTTCATTGATTCTTTTGCCATATCTCTTAATCGTTTTTAGCGTTCTTAAACGGGAGTCCGAAAGCCTTCAGAAGTGCATAACCTTCCTCGTCAGTCTTAGCTGTGGTCACGAAGGTGATGTTCATACCCTGAATGCGGTCTACAGTGTCGATGTTGATTTCAGGGAAGATAATCTGCTCCTGAATACCGAGGGTATAGTTGCCACGGCCATCAAACTTGCTCTCAATACCCTTGAAGTCACGGATACGGGGCAGAGCCACACGAACCAGTTTCTCCAAGAATTCGTACATGCGCTCGCGACGCAGGGTTACCATCACGCCGATAGGCATCTTCTTACGGAGCTTGAAGTTGGCAATATCCTTCTTTGAATAAGTAGCCACAGCCTTCTGACCGCAGATAGTGGTAATCTCATTGATAGCAACGTCAATAATCTTCTTGTCCTGAGTAGCATCGCCCAAACCCTGATTGACAACAATCTTCTTCAGTACGGGCACCTGCATCTTGGAACTGTAGTTGAACTGCTTCTCCAATGCCGGAGCAATCTGCTCGACATATTTATTCTTCAATTGTGCTGTATTTGCCATTACTTAATCTCCTCTCCTGACTTTTTAGCAACACGAATAACATTCTTGCCCTCGTGCTTGATAGCAACACGGGTAGCCTTACCGCTCTTCGGGTCGATGAGACTTAAATTAGAGATGTGAATAGGAGCCTCCTGCTTCACGATACCTCCCTGGGGGTTCTTGGCACTGGGCTTCGTGCTCTTGGAGACCATGTTCACGCCCTCCACCAGTGCACGCTGCTTCTCAACGAGAACCTTCAGCACCTTACCAGTCTTGCCCTTGTCCTCACCGGCAAGAACCATGACTGTGTCGTTTTTTCTAATATGTAACTTAGCCATTACTTTACTACTTTAATTATGTTAAAGAACCTCAGGTGCCAGTGAAACAACTTTCATGTTTACAGCACGGAGCTCACGTGCCACGGGGCCGAAGATACGGCTGCCGCGAAGCTCGCCGGCATTGTTCAGCAGTACACAGGCATTGTCGTCGAAACGGATGTACGAACCATCAGCACGGCGGATTTCCTTCTTTGTGCGAACAACCAGAGCCTTAGAAACTGCACCTTTTTTAACGTCACTTGTGGGGATTGCGTTCTTGATAGCAACGACAATCACGTCACCTACGCTAGCATAACGGCGGCGGGTACCACCCAGCACGCGAATGCAGAGAGCCTCGCGAGCACCGCTGTTGTCTGCTACGGTAAGTCTTGTTTCTGTTTGTATCATAATTACTTAGCCTTTTCTACGATTTGTACTAAACGCCATCTCTTAGTCTTAGAGAGGGGACGGGTCTCCATAATGAGCACGGTATCACCGACATTGCACTCATTCTTCTCATCGTGAGCATGGTACTTCTTTGTCTTCTGGACAAACTTACCATAAATAGGGTGCTTCTCCTTGAACTTAGCAGCAATAACAATGGTTTTATCCATCTTGTTACTGATAACGACACCCTGTCTTGTCTTTCTTAAATTTCTTGTTTCCTCTCTCTGACGGAGTTCTGTCTTCATACGTGCGATATCACGACGAGCGGCCTTAATCTGTGATGGATTCTCCATGGGAGTCACTGTATGGTTCAACTTCATCTGGTTGTAGTTGGCAACCTCAGTCTCCAGCTTCTCGGCCAATTCCTTGGTCTCGAGACCTTTAATTTCATTCATCTTCATAGCTTAAGCGTTTTTATCGTAATCGCGTCTAACAATAAACTTAGTCTTCACGGGAAGCTTCTGGGCACCGAGGCGAAGAGCCTCCTTGGCAACCTCAAAAGGAACACCCTCGACTTCAAAGAGGATACGACCCGGTGTTACAGGTGCCACCCATCCTGCGGGATCACCTTTACCTTTACCCATACGTACGTCAGCAGGCTTACGGGTGATGGGTTTGTCCGGGAAGATGCGAATCCATACTTGACCTTCACGATTCATATAACGGTTGATGGCAACACGAGCTGCCTCAATCTGGCGGCTGTCAATCCACTTGGCATCCAGAGTCTTGATGCCAAAGCTGCCGAAGGCCAGCTGCGTACCGCGATGGGCGTTGCCTTTGTTGCCACGTCCGTCTTGCGGTCTTCTATATTTTACTCTCTTAGGTTGTAACATGATAGCTTCTTACTTTACGTGTTAATTACTTTTTCTTATTGCGAAAACGTCTGCCACCGTTGTCACGTCCACCGTTTGAGCGGCTTGCACCCTTCTCCTGAGTGAAATTAGGAGCCAGGTCAACCTTACCATAAACCTCACCACGGCAAATCCAGACCTTCAGACCCAACAGGCCAACCTTAGTCAGGGCCTCTGCCTGGCAGTAATCGATGTCAGCACGGAAGGTGTGCAACGGAGTACGACCTTCCTTGATCATTTCGCTACGTGCGATTTCAGCACCATTCAGACGGCCGCTGATCTGCACCTTGATACCCTCTGCTCCAGCACGCATAGTGTTTGCCACAGCCATCTTGATAGCACGACGGTAAGCAATCTTACCTTCTATCTGGCGAGCGATGTTGTTAGCTACGATGTTAGCATCGAGCTCAGGTTTCTTAACTTCAAAAATATTAATCTGAATCTCCTTGTCGTAGAGTTTCTTCAACTCTTCCTTGAGCTTGTCGACATCCTGACCACCCTTACCAATGACCAGACCCGGACGGGCTGTGCAAATGGTGATGGTAACCAGTTTCAGCGTACGCTCGATGACAATCTTCGAGATGCTGGCCTTTGCCAGACGCTCGTTCAGATACTTACGGATTTTCTGATCCTCTACGAGGTTATCACCGAAATCCTTGCCTCCGAACCAATTTGAATCCCAGCCTTTGACGATGCCAAGACGGTTGCTAATTGGATTAACTTTCTGTCCCATACCTTTTACTTATCATTAGTTTTAGCGTCAACAAACAGGGTTACATGATTCGAGCGCTTGCGAATACGATAGCCACGGCCCTGAGGTGCCGGTCTCATACGCTTCATTGTTACGCCTTCGTCAACGAAGACACGGCTTATATACAGTTCGCCGTCTTCAGCCTTGCGGTCATTCTTGGCCTCCCAGTTGGCAATAGCCGAGCGGAGAAGCTTCTCTACATTCTCAGAAGCTGCCTTCTTGGAGAATCTCAGCACACCCAGTGCGCGGTTTACTTCCATGCCGCGAATCATGTCAACGACATAGCGCATCTTACGGGGTGAGGAGGGACAGCCCTTCAGTTTTGCGAAGTACTGCGTCTTATTGGCTGCTTTTCTTTTCTCAGCCGCTAATCTTTTTCTTGCTCCCATTATAATTCTTAATTCTTAATTCTTAATTCTTAATTCTTATCCCTGGGATTACTTCTTGTTACCGGCATGGCCACCGAAACGACGCGTGGGAGAGAACTCGCCCAACTTGTGTCCTACCATGTTCTCGGTAATGTACACAGGGATGAATTTGTTACCATTATGAACTGCAACTGTATGTCCCACGAAATCGGGGGAAATCATTGAAGCTCTGGCCCAGGTCTTAACGACATTCTTCTTACCGCTCTCATTCATAGCGAGAATCTTCTTCTCAAGCGATACGTTGATGTACGGGCCTTTTTTTAATGAACGACTCATAATTTACACTCTTTTAATTTCGTGATTACTTCTTGTTAGCTCTTTCGATGATGTACTTGTTCGACTGCTTCTTCGGAGCGCGAGTCTTGAGACCCTTAGCATACAAGCCCTTACGTGAACGGGGATGTCCACCAGACTGACGGCCTTCACCACCACCCATCGGGTGATCGTGCGGGTTCATAACAACACCACGGTTGTGC
>ONLU01000009.1 GCA_900318795.1 uncultured Prevotellaceae bacterium
CCAGCAGTCTTGGAACAATGCCCGTTCGTTCAGTCTCTCTATCACTTGGCGTTTCGGGTCTCTTAAAGCAAATGTCAAGAAAGCCGAACATAGCATCGAGAATGATGATGTCGTTGGTGGAATTACGAAGAAATAAGCATCATGACTTGCAAGACCTCGCCTCGTTCCTCGGCATCACCCCGCAGATGCTCTCCCGAATCCGTAAAGATGATAGAAGAATGTAGATATATGAAGGCAATATCGAAGAGTGAGTAAAAGGAGGCAAGCGTGCTTGACGCGAGCGTCATACGTGAGTGATGGAGATAGGTTCCACACGTGACGCGAACGGTCTGCATAGGGGTACAGGAGACGTCCGCACGATGCAAAGAGACTATTCGGATAGCTGACGGGACCTATCTCCACGACCCACGCCAAGCCTATGTCTAACTTTTTAATTTTTCAAGCTCAGAAGCATCAACCGTCAAGAAATCTTTGAGGATGATGAAGACTAGTTTTCTCTCAATCATAATATTTGCCTTTTGCGTGCGTTATAATTAAGGTATGCAGTGGACTGACAGAATCAGACAGGTTAAGATTGTCTTGGTGATTGCTGCGGTGGTGATAGCCGTGGCGTCGCTATTGGTCTCTCATTTCCTGGTGCGTGATCTCTCGAACGAGGAGCGGCACCGTATGGAAGTGTGGGCTCAGGCCTTGCGTTCGCTGAATGAAGCCGATGAGACAACGGACTTGTCATTGGTACTGAGCGTCATGGAAGGCAACAATACCATACCTGTGGTGGTGCTGAACGAGGAAGGTGGCATTGATGACTATAGGAATATAGAGGATACGGTGAATATCAGCAAGTATGCTCAACGTATGATGAAGGCCGGTGACACCATCCGGGTGGGCAGTCAGCTGGTATGCTATGATGAGTCTGTGATGCTGAAGCGCCTGTCGGCTTGGCCTTATGTGCAGCTGGGTGTTGTGCTCATCTTTGTAGTGGTTGCTATCTTTGCATTGCTGTCATCGAAACGGGCTGAGCAGAACAAGGTGTGGGTCGGCCTGTCGAAAGAGACCGCTCACCAGTTGGGTACTCCCGTGTCGAGTCTGATGGCATGGGTGGAAATGTTGAAGGAACAGTATCCTGACGATGACTTGCTGCCCGAGATGGATAAGGATGTGAAACGTCTGCAGTTGATAGCAGATCGTTTCTCGAAGATAGGCTCTCTGCCGGCTCCGGTAGAGTCGTCCATGAATGAGGTTCTGAATCATGTGGTGGACTATATGGACCGTAGGACCTCCAGCCAGGTTCAGATGATTCGCCATTTCCCAGACCACGAAGTGATGGTCATGATGAACGCCTCACTGTTTGAGTGGGTGATAGAGAACCTGTGTAAGAATGCCGTTGATGCGATGGAGGGCAAGGGTACTATCACGCTCACGTTGACGGAAGAAGATCAGCGAGTTGTTATTGACGTGCAGGATACGGGCAAGGGTATTAAGAAAAAGGACTTGAACGATGTGTTTACTCCCGGCTTCACGACCAAGAAGCGCGGCTGGGGCCTGGGTCTTTCGCTGGCCAAGAGAATCGTGGAGGAATATCACAAAGGACATATCTATGTCAAACAGTCCGAGGTAGGGAAGGGGACAACGTTCCGGATTGAGATGAGGACGAAATAATTGCACACGTCTTGGGCAGTGTGTGCAAAAAGCATGCCGGACGGAGGCCGATTTTCAATAAAAAGCGAAATTTTTCTTAATTCTTAATTCTTAATTCATAAATTCTTTGTACCTTTGCAGCCTAAAAGTGTGACTATGTGTAGTTTGGATGCCTTTAAGATAGATTTGAAAGAGTTGAAGGAGACCGAGACAGTTCTCGGTTTTGACCTTGATGATGGTTTCTTTCAGGCTCTGGACGGCTCACAGCTGGAACATGGAGCATTGCATGTGTCAGTATCTATACGCAAGATGCCTGGCTTTTTCGACCTCCAGTTCCATACGGAAGGCGAAGTGACTGTCAGTTGCGACCGCTGTCTGGACGACATGCAGCAGCCCATCGTGGCAGACAACAACCTGATGGTCAAGTTGGGCGACACATACAACGAGACAGACGATACTGTGACGATTGATGAGAACGAAGGAATACTCGACACGTCATGGTTCCTCTATGAGTTTGTCATGCTGGCCATACCCATCAAGCACGTTCATGCACCTGGAAAATGCAATAGTGCGATGACGCAGAAGCTCGCAGAGCTGAGCGGCGCTGTCCGAAGCAGCGAAGAGGCGGCAGAGGTGACAGACCCCCGTTGGGAGGCACTGAAGAAGTTAAAAGTTTAAAGTTAAAAGTTAAAGTTTATACAATTATGGCACATCCTAAAAGAAGACAATCGAACACTCGTACCGCAAAGCGTCGTACTCATGACAAGGCAGTAGCACCCACACTGGCAGTATGCCCTAACTGTGGTGCTTATCACATCTACCACACTGTATGCCCCACATGTGGCTACTATCGTGGCAAGATTGCTATTGTGATGGACGAGGCAGCAGAATAAGGTAAAAGGTAATCATAAAAAGTGAAAAATAAAATCAATGCGATAATCACCGGCATTGGTGGCTACGTGCCCGACTATATTCTGACTAATGAGGAACTGTCGCGTATGGTAGACACCAATGACGAGTGGATTATGACTCGTGTCGGTATCAAGGAGCGTCGTGTCCTGACCGAGGAAGGTCTTGGCACCAGTTATATGGCCCGTAAGGCTGCCAAGCAACTGATGCAGAAGACCGGCGCAGATCCGGATACCATTGATGCAGTCATTGTTGCCACTTCCACGGCTGATTATAAGTTCCCTTCTACAGCAAGTATTGTCTTAGGCAAACTCGGATTGAAGAATGCGTTTGCTTTCGATTTCTGGGGTGCCTGCTGTGGATTCCTCTATTCTCTTGACGTGGCCGCTTCGATGATTCAGTGTGGCCGCTATAAGAAGATTATCGTGATAGGTGCTGACAAGATGTCGTCAGTGACAGACTATAAGGACCGTGCTACATGTCCTCTCTTTGGCGATGGTGCTGCTGCCGTACTGGTGGAAGCCACTGAGGAAGAGAACATGGGTTTGTTGGATTCCTACTTCCGATGTGATGGTAAGGGTCTTCCCTTCCTTCATCTGAAGGCCGGCGGCTCAGTCTGTCCTCCTAGTCATTTCACCGTTGATCACCGCTTGCATTATCTCTATCAGGAGGGACGCACTGTGTTCCGCTACGCCGTCACCAATATGAGTGAAGACTGTGCACTGATAGCAGAGCGCAATCAGCTGAGCAAAGAGAACATCCGTTTCGTGGTGCCTCATCAGGCTAATATGCGTATCATAGAAGCAGTGGGTAAGCGTTTGGAATTGTCTATGGATCAGGTGATGGTCAACATCGAGCACTATGGTAATACCTCGGCAGCCACCATTCCACTGGCTCTATGGGAATACGAACCGCGGCTGAGAAAAGGCGACAACATGCTGTTTACGGCCTTCGGTGCAGGTTTCGTTCATGGTGCAAGTTACTATAAATGGGCATATGACGGAAATAAAGATGCATAAAGCAGGTTTTGTAAACATCGTCGGAAATCCTAATGTGGGAAAGAGTACGCTCATGAACCAATTGGTTGGTGAGCGTATTTCGATTGCGACCTTCAAGGCGCAGACTACGCGTCATCGCATCATGGGCATTGTCAATACCGACGACATGCAAATAGTTTTTTCAGACACCCCAGGTGTGTTGAAACCCAACTACAAGTTGCAAGAGTCCATGCTGGCCTTCTCAGAGTCAGCTCTGCAAGACGCAGATGTCTTGCTCTATGTGACAGATGTCGTGGAGAATCCGGAGAAGAACATGGACTTCCTGGAGAAGGTGCAGCGCATGACCATTCCTGTCATCCTGCTCATCAACAAGATTGACGAACTGTCCAGTGAGGCAGGTAAGACAAGTCAGGCTATGCTGGGTGCCATTGTCGAAAAGTGGCACACGCTGTTGCCCAATGCCGAGATATTGCCCATCTCTGCCAAAAACAAGTTTGGCGTGGATATGTTGCTCAAGCGCATACAGGAATTGCTGCCAGAGAGTCCTGCTTACTTTGACAAAGACCAGCTGACCGACAAACCGGCACGTTTCTTCGTTTCAGAGATCATTCGCGAGAAGATTCTCCTCTACTATGACAAGGAGATCCCCTACTCGGTTGAGGTGCGTGTAGAGCGTTTTAAGGAGCAGGACAAGTGCATCCATATCAATGCCATCATCTATGTGGAGCGTGACTCCCAGAAGGGTATCATTATTGGTCATCAGGGTATTGCCTTGAAGAAGGTGAGTACCGAGGCCCGCAAGGCGCTGGAGAAGTTCTTTGACAAACCCGTCTATTTGGAAACCTTCGTCAAGGTCGATAAGGATTGGCGTAGCAATCAGCACGAATTGGATTCTTTTGGATATAACCCCGAATAATATATGGGAAATTTAGTAGCCATTGTAGGACGCCCGAATGTAGGCAAGTCCACTTTATTTAACAGATTGACTAACAGCCGTCGCGCCATAGTGAGCGACGAGGCAGGTACTACCCGTGACCGCCAGTACGGTAAGTGCGAATGGAACGGCCGCGAATTCTCCGTTGTTGATACGGGCGGCTGGGTGGTTAATTCTGACGATGTGTTCGAAGAGGAAATCCGCAAGCAGGTTGTCGTTGCCACAGAGGAGGCCGATCTGGTATTGTTCCTTGTAGACATCAAGAATGGACTTACCGACCTTGATCAGGACGTGGCACTCATTCTGCGTCGTTCCAAACTCCCTGTGGTCTTGGTTGCAAATAAGGCAGACGACGGTAAGGATTTATACGGCCAGTACGAGTTCTATAAACTCGGTTTGGGCGACCCCTTCTGTGTCAGTGCTGCCACAGGTTCTGGCACCGGCGATTTGCTGGACCATGTACTGTCGAAGCTTAAGACGGACGAGGTAAATGAAGTAGAGGATGGTACACCTCGTTTTGCCGTTGTAGGACGCCCCAATGCCGGCAAGTCGAGCATCATCAATGCCTTTATAGGTGAAGACCGCAATATCGTTACGGACATTGCCGGTACAACGCGCGACAGCATCTATACCAAGTATGACAAGTTCGGTTTCGATTTCTACTTGGTTGATACAGCAGGTATCCGTCGTAAGAACAAGGTAACGGAAGACTTGGAGTTCTATTCCGTCATGCGTTCTATTCGTGCTATCGAGAATTCTGACGTCTGCATCCTGATGATTGACGCCACTCGCGGCATCGAAGCCCAGGATATGAATATCTTCCAGCTCATTCAGAAAAATAATAAGTCATTGGTGGTCGTGGTCAATAAGTGGGACCTCGTGGAGGATAAGTCGCAGGTGGCAATCAAGACCTTCGAGACTGCCATCCGTCAGCGTATGGCTCCGTTTGTTGACTTTCCCATCATCTTTGCTTCGGCAGTTACCAAGCAGCGTATCTTCAAGGTGCTGGAAACTGCCAAGGAGGTATATCTGAACCGTACTATCAAGATTGGCACCAGCAAGCTGAACGAAATCATGCTACCTATCATTGAGCAGACTCCGCCCCCTAGCATCAAGGGCAAGTATATCAAGATTAAGTATGTTTCGCAGGTGCCCGACACACAGATACCCACTTTTGTATTCTATGCCAACCTGCCGCAGTACGTCAAGGAAGCCTATCGTCGCTTTCTGGAGAATAAGTTGCGTGAGAACTGGACACTTACCGGTACTCCCATCAACGTTTTTGTCCGCCAAAAATGAAGCACTTACTCTACATGTTGTCTACTGTGGCTGTCTTGTGCGCCTGTTCTGGCGTTTCACGCGAGTGGCAGGCTGCCACAGAGGCCCAGAAATATTACGAGTATTTGGCTGCAGGCGATGCTACGCGCTTTTTAGAAGGTAAGGCGGGTAGTAGTCAGTTGCCTGCTGCTTATTGTGACCAATTGTTAAAGGCGATTGAGCAATATCAGGAGGAGATCAAGCGGAAGCATGGTGGAATACTTTCTGTACGTATTTCAGATAATTCGGTAAATCCTGATGATACGACACATGCAGACTCTTTGGTCAAGGCATTTCTTGTCCTTTGCTATGCAGACTCTACACAAGAGGAGATCTTGGTGCCGATGGTTCAGGTTAGCGAAGGTGAATGGCGAATGAAATAGCAGTTAAATAAAAAACGGATTGAATGCTTGTAGCGTTCAATCCGTTTTTTAGTTTGCGGGGCGGAAGTTGTACATTCTTGCCATATTGATGCAATACTCTGTGTATGCTTCGCTTTTCAACCAGCGGTTAATTAACTTTTTCATCTTTTTACCCTTTCTTTTAATTACTCGGAGTGGATGTTTTCCCGCTCCTACTTTAATAGTTGTTATCCTTAAGAGGAGTGGTCTTCTCTCAGACCCGCCTCTTGTCTTTTGACGATGCAAAGGTACGAAGTTTTGGGGATGCTGACAACAAAAAAAGAGAATTGTTTGCGCAAACAGTCCTTTTGTTGACCTGTGTCAATATTACTTCTGATGCTGATGTGTGACAGCTTCGCGCATCTCTTTCAGGAGGTCTGAAGCAAAGATAAAGTCTGTCAGGCGTTTATTGGTAGAGCCCATGATGTCGGTGCTGACACCCTGCCACTCTTTATGGCCTTGGTAGATGAAGATGATGTTCTCGCCAATGCCCATCACAGAATTCATGTCGTGGGTATTGATGATCGTCGTCATCTGAAACTCTTGGGTGATGCTGTGAAGCAGTTCGTCGATGACCAGGCTCGTTTTGGGGTCAAGTCCGCTGTTAGGCTCATCGCAAAACAGGTACTTGGGATTCATACTGATGGCTCGGGCTATGGCAACACGTTTCTGCATGCCACCACTGATCTCTCCTGGGAACTTGCTCTCGGCACCAACCAGATTGACGCGGTCAAGACAGTCCATGGCACGTTGCTGACGCTCACGAAGAGTCATGCTGGAGAACATGTCCAATGGAAACATGACGTTCTCCAAAACGGTAAGAGAGTCAAAGAGTGCTGCTGACTGGAATATCATGCCCATCTCGCGTCGCATGTGTACTTTCTCGTCCTTTGACATGTGGACAAAGTCGCGCCCATCGTACAAGATCTGACCGCTGGTGGGTTCGAGGAGCCCCACGAGGTTCTTCATGAGTACGGTCTTGCCAGAGCCGCTCTGGCCTATGATGAGATTGGTCTTGCCATCTTCGAAGACCGTCGAGATGTCTTTCAGCACCTCTATTTCGTCAAAGTTCTTGTATAGGTTCTTGACTTCTATCATGACAATAGTTGTGTTAAGAAGACATCACTACATAGAATCAAGACACTGGACATGACCACAGCATCAGTCGATGCCTTGCCGACGTTTACCGAGCCCCCTTCGACGTTATAACCATAATAGGAGGGTACGGCTGAAATGATGAAGGCAAAGAAGAGGCTCTTGATAATACTCATCCACACGAACCACGAATTAAAAGAGTGCTGTAAACCCAGTGTCAGGTCGTCAGGGACGATGATGTGGGCTATATAGGCAGTCCCGTAGGCGCCCATAATGCCCATGGCGCTGGAAAAAATCACCAATAATGGCATAATGGTAATCATTCCCAGGATTTTGGGCAGTATCAGATAACAGGCTGAGTTGACTCCCATGATGTCCAAGGCGTCAATCTGTTGCGTTACGCGCATCGTGCCAATTTCAGAGGCAATGTTGGAGCCAACCTTTCCTGCCAGTATCAGACACATGATAGAGCTGGAGAACTCCAGCAGCATGATTTCGCGTGTGGTGTAGCCGCTGACCCAGCGCGGCATCCAGGGCGACTGGATGTTAAGTTTCATCTGGATGCAGATAACTGCACCGATGAAGAATGAAATGAGCAGTACGATGCCAATGGAGTTGATGCCCAGTTGTGCCATTTCCTTCACGTATTGTTTCCAGAACATGCGGAAACGTTCGGGTATCGAGAATGTACGCCCCATAAGTATGACGAACTTGCCGAGCGTCGTGAGTTTTTTTTGCAGTAACTTAATCATTTCGCCTGCGAAGGTACAAAGAAAAAACGAGTTGACCAAATAGTCAGCTCGTTTTTTATCAGCTCGTCATTTGATTAGCCTTAGAATTTGTAGTCAATACCAACACCAATCACGTTGTTGGTGCGCGAGAAAGTCTCGGAGCCATAGGCTGTAGGCTTGGTATAGTCGCTGTAAAGGCTGATGAAGTAGCCGGCATTGAGGCGCACCTTATCGTTGATGTTCCATGCACCGCCCATGCCTATGCTCCAGCTGTCGCAGGCAAACGACGTGTCTTGTTGGTAGCCGTCGCTCAGACCGTAGTCGGTACGCTGGGTACCACAACTGACAGTGAACTTGTCGTTGATGTCATATTCTACACCTGCCAGAAATTCGTTAGTGCCGTGTTTGAGTTCTTCCTGTCGGTTGTTGGCCATCTTGGCATGTCTGTCATCGTAGAAATGATATTCGAGCGTGGCACGCAATTTAGGTGTAAACTCATAGCCTGCAGCAATGGAGAGAAGGGCGGGCATATCGTAACGGGTGTGGGCTCCATCCTGATAAGGTGCGGTGTAAGCACCTAGTTGCTGCTGAAGTGCTGCAAGTTTTGCAGGTGTGCCTTGAGGATCGGTCATGGTCATATACTCCACCAACTTGGCTCCCAGTCCCGCATCCAGAATGTTTGTTTCGTTCTTGGGGTTGAGCTTGGTGCGGAATTCATAGCGGGCAGTGACTGTCAGTGGCCCTTGATGGTAGGCCAGGCTAATAAGTGGCGTAACGCCCCATCCTTTCTGGTCAACGTCGAGCAGAAGTTTGGCAACATCCCCAAACATGGGAT
Organism: uncultured Prevotellaceae bacterium; assembly: GCA_900318795.1. Lineage (GTDB taxonomy): Bacteria > Bacteroidota > Bacteroidia > Bacteroidales > Bacteroidaceae > Prevotella. The sequence goes on from ONLU01000009.1 coordinate 8,859, forward strand.
GCTCAATAGCCTTGACGTGTCCCCGGTAGTAACCATCATAGTAGTTGGCACGGATACCGACTGCAGCAGACAGACAGTCAAGAATCTTGTAGGTAAAGTTGATTTGTCCGCCATAGATGTATTGTTTGCCCTTCATCTCAGAATCCAACTTGTATTGGTCGGGTGTGAGTCCGTTGGCTGTAAGCATGCTCTGCAGGAGTACATTGAACATGGGCACACCTTCCTTGTACTCAACGAAGCCGCCGCTACCGACAATGCCTATCATGGCAGAGACGGCCCAACGGTCTTGCTTGTAGGATGCGAAGAGGGCTGGTACAATGGGGGCAGAGGCCTTGCCTTCATACTTATGTTCGCCAACACCTGTGATATTGGCATTGATGTCGCGGAACTGCCAGGGTTTCTGGAAGTTTAGCGACAGTTGCCAACCCTCATGGCCCCAAGCCAGTCCGGCTGGGTTTGAGTAGGCAGCATCGATTTCAAAAGTTGCGCCTCGGGCCATCATGCGGTCGAAGGCGATGTGATAGTTCGTGTTAGTCATCAGTCCGCCTGCCTGGGCGGCGATGGCACTCCCGGCGAGTGCCATCAGCAGCATTGTTTTCTTCATATATTTCATAATGGTTGATGAATGATGGTGCAAAGGTACGACATTTAATTGAAATAGACGAACAATTGGAGAGTATTTTTCTGAAAACGAACAAAAATCGCCCCTTCCACCGCCCTCTTAAAGATCCTATAAGACTTGATATACATTATTATTTAATAGGAAAGATATTTTTTTGCGAGAAACGTGTGGCAGTATGGAGTCTTTTTTGTAACTTTGCAGTCCAAATCCATAGAACCAATATAACGTTATATCAAAAAATGGCAGACAAGAAAACAATCAAGACAGCGCTCATCTCCGTATTCCACAAGGACGGACTGGAGGAGTTGCTCAAGAAGTTGAACGACGAGGGCGTAAAGTTCCTGTCGACGGGTGGAACACAGACCTTTATTGAGTCTTTGGGCTATCCGTGTGAGAAGGTAGAGAATGTGACGACCTATCCATCCATTCTGGGTGGTCGTGTGAAGACGCTGCATCCCAAGGTGTTTGGAGGCATTTTGGGCCGTCGTGAGTTAGAAGGCGACCGTGAGCAGATGGCCAAGTATGAAATTCCGGAAATCGACTTGGTTATCGTTGACTTGTATCCCTTTGAACAGACGGTTGCCAGTGGCGCCTCCGAGGAGGATATCATTGAGAAAATCGACATTGGCGGCATATCTTTAATTCGTGCTGGTGCCAAGAATTTCAACGATGTGGTGATTGTCCCCTCGAAAGCAGAGTACGGTTTGTTGCTGGATATCCTGAATGAGCAGGGCGCAGAGACTACTAAGGCACAGCGCCGCGAGTTTGCTACCCGTGCCTTTGGTGTAAGTTCACACTATGATACCGCCATTCATGCTTGGTTTGAGAAGAAGTAAAAAGTTAAAAGGTAAAAAGGAAAAGAATAATGGGATTTTTTAGTTTTGTCCAAGAGATTGCCATGGACTTGGGTACGGCCAACACCATCATTATCAGTGATGACAAGATTGTTGTTGACGAACCCTCAGTAGTTGCGCTGGACCGCCATACAGACAAGATGATTGCCGTGGGTGAGAAGGCCAAGATGATGTATGAGAAGACGCACGACAATATCCGCACGGTGCGCCCTTTGAGAGACGGTGTGATAGCCGACTTCTCTGCTTGTGAGCAGATGATGCGCGGACTGATTCGTATGGTGCACACAGGTCACCGCCTGTTCTCGCCTTCGTTGCGTATGGTGATTGGTGTGCCTTCAGGCTCTACCGAGGTTGAGTTGCGAGCAGTGCGTGACTCTGCGGAGCACGCTGACGGACGTGACGTCTATTTGATATTCGAGCCTATGGCAGCCGCTATAGGTATTGGTATTGATGTAGAGGCCCCAGAGGGCAACATGATTGTAGACATCGGTGGCGGTTCTACCGAGATTGCCGTCATTTCGTTAGGTGGTATCGTTAGCAACAACAGTATTCGTACTGCCGGCGATGACCTTACTTTTGATATACAGGAATATATGTCGCGTCAGCACAATGTCAAGGTGTCAGAGCGTATGGCTGAGCGTATTAAGATTGCCGTAGGTTCTGCACTGACAGACTTGGGTGATGAGGCTCCTGAGGACTATGTGGTACACGGCCCGAACCGCATCACGGCACTGCCTATGGAGGTGCCCGTATGCTATCAGGAGGTGGCCCACTGCCTGGATAAGACCGTTGCCAAGATAGAGAATGCCGTTCTCTCTGCTTTGGAGAATACTCCTCCCGAGTTGTATGCTGATATCGTGAAGAACGGTATCTGGTTGACAGGTGGTGGTGCTTTGCTGCGTGGTCTTGACAGCCGTTTGGAGTCGAAGATCAATATTCCCTTCCATATAGCCGAGGATCCGTTGCACTCTGTAGCCAAGGGCGCAGGCGTTGCATTGAAGAACGTGGACCGTTTCTCGTTCCTGATGCGATAATACGCGATGGAGAACCTGCTGGAATTCCTCAGTAAGCATTTCCATTGGGTTCTGTTCGTAGTGCTTGAAGTGTTGAGCATCGTACTCCTGTTCCAGTTTAACAGCTACCAGAACAGCGTATGGTTTTCATCTGCCAGTTTGATGGCAGGCAAAGTCTACGAATGGAATTCCGCTGTGGAAACCTTCTTCTCATTGACGAAAGTGAATGAGGGCTTGACTCGTCGTAACTTCTATTTAGAGCGGCAGGTCAGTCAGTTGCGTCGTTTGTATAACGAAGCTAACGAGCATCAGAGTGATGAGGAACGGCAGGAGTTGGAAAAGTTGTCACGCTACAAACTGATAGATGCTAAGGTCGTCAGCAATGAGGTACATCGTGCCAACAATCTGTTGACCATAGACAAGGGATCCAAGGACAGCGTTGAAGTCGGCATGGGTGTTGCCTGCGGACAAGGTGTCGTAGGAGTCGTGTATCTGACCTCCGACCACTATAGTATTGTGATTCCCGTGTTGAACGTCAAGGCTTCGCGCATCAGTTGTGCTATTCGCAACCGTGGCTATTTTGGCGTTTTGTGCTGGGACGGTAAGGATGCCGGCTATGCCTATGTGGACAGGATACCCCGTCATGCTCGTTTTAAACGCGGTGAGTGGGTTGAGACCAATGGCTATAGCAGCATCTTTCCTGCTGGTGTCTTGGTGGGGCAAATCAAGGAAGTCTATAACTCCCGCGACGGACTGTCCTTTCGCCTGAAGGTGCGTTTGTCTACCGATTTCGGCCATTTGCGCGATGTGGTGGTCATCAGTGACAAGACTATAGGTGAACAGCTGCGCCTGATGCAGGCTGCTCGTGACTCATTGAAACTGAACGTACAAGAATGACACAAGATTTCCTGAAACGGGCCGGTTGGTTCTTGGTCTTTGTGCTGGCACAGGCCATGGTGCTGGGTCGTATCCATCTGTTTGGGGTGGCTACGCCCTTGCTCTATGTGTACTTTGTCACACAACAGCCACGTAACTACCCTAAGTGGGCCAGTCTGCTGTGGGGATTCATGATGGGACTATTGGTTGACATCTTCAGCAATACTCCAGGAATGGCATCTGCATCGTTGACACTCATTGCCGCTATACAGCCTTATTATTTGGAGCTCTTTGTCCCCCGTGATGCGGCAGAGAACCTGCGACCTTCGCTGGCTGCGCTTGGTCCAGTCAAGTACTCCTATTACGTCATTCCCCTTGTTCTGTTCCATTGCTTGATGTTCTTTACGTTAGAACATTTCAGTTTCTTCAATATCCTGCATTGGGCACTTTGTGTCGTAGGCAGTGCCGTGTTGACGCTGGTATTGATATTTACTTTTGAAACGGTTAAATTGAGGTAACCGGCAAAAGGTGGGGCTATGAGAGACTATAGCTTGGATAACAGACGCTATGTGATAGCAGGTGTGGCCGTTCTGATTGTAGTGGTCTACATCATCAGGCTGTTTATGCTCCAGATAACCAGTGACGACTATAAGAAGAGCGCAGACTCCAATGCCTTTCTCAAGAAGATAGAATATCCTGCCCGTGGCGGTATCTATGACCGTAACGGCAAGTTGTTGGTGTTTAACCAGCCTGCCTATGATATTATGGTGGTGATGAACGAAGCCAAGGACCATCTAGATACCCTTGACCTCTGTGCGGCACTGAATATCAGTCGTGAAGAGTTTGACCGGCGCATGGCCAACATCAAGGATCGTGGCAAGAATCCGGGCTACTCACGCTTCACCCAACAAGTGTTCATGAACCAATTGTCCGAGGCCGACTTCTCCGTGTTTCAAGAAAAGATGTTCCGTTTTCCAGGCTTTTATGTCCAGCATCGTACCATTAGGCAGTATGAATATCCGGTGGCTGCTCATGTGTTGGGAGATGTGGGAGAGGTGTCTCCTGCCGACATCGAGGCAGACGACTATTATCAGCCTGGCGACTATATAGGTAAGCTGGGCATTGAGCGAAGTTATGAGAAGCAGTTGAGGGGTGTCAAGGGTATGCAGATTTTGTTGCGCGATGCTCACGGACGCGTGCAGGGACACTATCAGAACGGAAAGTTCGATCAAAGAGCACAAGCAGGCAAGAATCTTACGCTGGGCATTGACGTGGAACTACAGAAACTGGGCGAGCGACTCATGGAGGGAAAAATTGGCAGTATCGTTGCCATAGAACCCTCGACGGGTGAGGTGCTCTGTATGGTTTCGTCGCCCTCATACGATCCCCGTATGATGGTAGGTCGCCAGCGCTCTAAGAGTCATCACATGCTGAGTCAAAACGTATGGAAACCCTTGCTGAACCGTAGCATCATGGGACAATATCCCCCCGGCTCTACCTTCAAGACCACCCAGGGACTGGCGTTTTTGTCTGAGGGCATCATCCATCCCACCCAGACTGCATATCCGTGCGGACACGGCTTCAACTACAAGGGGCTGCATGTCGGTTGCCATGGTCATGCTTCACCGTTATCCCTGGTGCCGGCTCTCTCTACGTCATGTAACGGCTACTTCTGTTGGGGACTCTACTACATGATCGGTGCCAAGGCAAAGTATGGCTCCGTACAGAATGCCATGAACAAGTGGCGTGACTATATGGTTTCGATGGGTTTTGGCTACAAACTGGGTATCGATCTGCCTGGCGAGAAGCGTGGACTCATTCCCAATGCTCAGTTCTATGACAAAGCCTACAAGGGTTCCTGGAATGGCCTGACCATTATTTCTATCGCCATCGGGCAGGGTGAGGTCAATGCGACCCCCTTGCAGATAGCCAATCTGGGTGCCACTATTGCCAATCGAGGTTGGTTTATCACTCCCCATGTCGTCAAGAAAGTGCAGGGCGAGCCACTCGATACTGCTTTCACCCAGCGGCGCTATTCTATGGCGAAACGCGATGCCTATGACTATGTGGTGAAGGGTATGCGCGCATCGGCTACCGGTGGAACCTGTCATGAGTTGGCCAAATATGACTTTGTGGCTTGTGGTAAGACTGGTACGGCACAGAACCGTGGTCACGACCACTCGGTATTTATGGGCTTTGCTCCAATGGACAATCCCAAGATAGCGGTGGCAGTCTATGTAGAGAATGGTGGCTGGGGTGCCACTTATGGTGTGCCCATTGGAGGACTTATCATGGAACAGTATATTAACGGACATCTCTCGGAGACATCCATGAAGCGTGCCGAAGAGTTCCAAAACCGACATATTGCGTATGGCTCGACAAGCAGATAGACGACAGACCAGCGTTTGGCGGAGCATAGACTGGTTAACCATCATCATCTATATCGCCCTGCTCTCCTTCGGGTGGGTCAGCGTGTGTGGAGCCAGTTATTCTTATGGAGAGACGGATATCTTCTCGCTGGCTACGCGATCAGGCATGCAGATTGTCTGGATTGGTACCAGTATCATGTTAGGATTCATCATCCTCATGCTGGATGACCGGTTCTATGACACCTTTGCCTATATCATCTATGGTTTGTTGTTATTGTTGCTTTTTGCCACTATCTTTAATCCGCATAGCATCAAAGGCTCCCGATCGTGGCTGGTATTGGGGCCTCTCAGACTGCAACCCGCAGAGTTTGCCAAGTTTGCTACAGCTTTGGCGCTGGCTAAGTTGATGTCAACCTATGGTTATAACATTAACCAGTGGAAACACTTTGGTGCTACGCTGGCATTGATATTGCTGCCCATGTTGTGCATCGTGCTGCAGCGTGAGACCGGTTCGGCACTGGTCTATCTGGCTTTCTTCCTCATGTTCTATCGTGAAGGAATGCCGGGTAGTATACTCTTCACTGGTGTGGCCATGGTGGTATACTTTGTGGTGGGCATCCGCTATGCCGGGGTCTATATGGGCGATTCGCCAGCCTCAGTGGGTAAGTTCGCAGTGTTGTTGCTCATACAACTGTTCTCCATCGGCATGGTATGGGTGTATTGCAACCACCGCATAGCTTGGCGTCTGGCGCTCTATTGCATAGGCATCACGCTGGCATCGATGCTGTTTCTGCGGCTGCCTTTCAATGTTGTGTATGTTCAGTTGGCCATGCTGGTTATTTTGGTGGGTTACCTGTTGTGGCTGGGACTTGGCACCCGTATCAGGGAATATTTCTTTATTGCCCTCTTTGCCATAGGCTCTGCCTCGTTCTTCTATGCTGCCGACTTCATCATGCAGAACGTGATGGAGCCTCACCAGCGTTCGCGCATCAATGTGCTGCTGGGCTTGGATGAGGATCTGCGTGGTGCAGGCTATAACGTTCACCAATCGGAGATTGCCATCGGTTCCGGAGGACTGGAGGGTAAGGGGTTCCTGAATGGTACGCAGACCAAGCTGAAGTTTGTTCCAGAGCAGGATACCGACTTCATCTTCTGTACCGTGGGCGAGGAGGAAGGTTTTGTGGGGTCAGCAGGAGTCCTGTTGCTGTTTCTGGCTTTGATACTCCGGTTGTTACATTTGGCTGAGCGGCAGGTGTTCCGTTTCGGACGGGTCTATGGCTACTGCGTGCTGAGCATCTTCCTTTTCCATGTGTTTATCAATGTCGGCATGGTGTTGGGACTGACTCCAGTCATCGGTATTCCGTTGCCGTTCTTCAGCTATGGCGGTTCGTCGTTATGGGGCTTTACCCTGTTGTTGTTTATTTTCCTGAGAATCGACGCAAGCCGTAACCTTGTGCGTTCATAGTTGCCATCGTTTTACTTTCTGCTCAGGCGGATGCCGACATCACTGATGCCAGGCAGGATTTCACGTTTCATGTCGTGGCGGACTACGATGTGCAGACGCTCACCTGTGGCCAGTGACAGCGTGGTCAGCGGAAAACGGTACTGATAGTGGCTGATACCTTGTCCCATGGCATTTCCTAAGTGGTCTATCAGTTTGCAGTCGAGCGTGTCGTAGCGTTGCTTGTGCGAAGGCAGTACTTCTTGTTCCACCACCAGTTGAAGCCCCGTGAAGGGATAGTCGGAACTGATGCGTATGCCCACCTCTTCCATGTAATCTCCCGTCAGTCTGATGGTGTCCGTCTGGAAGTTCAGAGTGTCATTCTTCTCCCAGCCTTTGAGCGACAAGTGCTCAAAGTGGTTGTAGACGGTGTTCTCGTCGCACGATGCCAGCAGCAGCACGAGGAATACTGCTATATAATATAATAAGGTGTATTTATGTCTGGGCATCTTTATTGTTGTCCTTTCGTTGGGGCTTTCTCTTTTTCTTTTTCTTCTTGGCACGGTCGAAGCGGGCAATGTTCTCTTGGGTAGCCAAGTCCATAGGACCTTGTGGCTTTTCGCTCTTGCCATTCTCCTGCAGCGACTCGGGTTTCTCGCCGCGGCGGTTCATCTCGATAATCTGCTTGGCACGCTGAGCTGTGATTGTTTCCAGATTGGCTGCAATGTTCTTGTCAGTAGAGTAGGTGATGAGACCTGCCAGAATGTCTGCCTTGAAGTAGTGGTAGTCGGCATCTATGGTTTGTAATAGAATATCCTTGGCGGGCAACTTGCGGCTGGCTTCGACGTAGTTGTCGGCCTCGTAGTTCAGGCAACACTTCAGTTTGGCGCACATGCCTGCCAGTTTCTGGGGGTTGAGCGAGATGTCCTGATAACGGGCTGCTGAGGTACCTACCGAAACGAAGTTTTTCATCCATGTGGCACAGCAGAGCTCGCGTCCGCAAGGACCAGTTCCGCCTATGCGTCCAGCCTCCTGACGAGCACCAATCTGCTTCATCTCAATGCGTACGTGGAAGGTGGCAGCCAGGTCCTTGATGAGCTGTCGGAAATCTACGCGTCCGTCGGCGATATAGTAGAAGATGGCTTTGTTGCAGTCGCCTTGATATTCCACGTCGCCTATCTTCATGTCCAGCCCCAGGTTCTTGGCTATCTGCCTGCTCTCAATCATGGTCGCATGTTCGCGTGACTTGGCCTCATGGTATTTCTCCATGTCTACAGGACGGGCTATGCGGTAGATGCGGCGAATTTCCTCCGAACTCTTCAGGTTGGCTTTCTTCAACTGTAGTTTTACCAGTCGGCCGGTCAGCGTTACCACGCCGATGTCGTGGCCCGGATTGGCCTCGACGGCAACCACGTCGCCTTTTTTCAGTTCCAGGTGGTTGACATTGTGGTAGTATCCCTTGCGGGTGTGCTTGAACTGAACCTCCACCAGATCGGTGTCTTCAATGTTGCCTGGCACATCGGCCAGCCAATCGTAGGTGTTCAGTTGTCGGTCCTGACGGCCTATGGCCTGATGGCAGAGTCCGCGGTCACAGCCGGTCATTATAGGATAGTCTTTTTCCATATATTTCGTTGTTCTCGTTATTTCGTTATTTCGATGTTTCGATAGTTTATTTCTGAATCAGTAGGACAATCATCTGCAGTGCAAAGTCGAAGAAGACGATTTTCGCGTTGGCATTCTGTCCGATGTCGCGGATGGCCACGTTGGCCAGGTCGGTGATGGGCAGCACGTTAGCCTCGTTGATGAATCGTGCGAAGTTGCGTGCGAAGTCTTCCTCGCGTTGCGTCATGTAGCAGAGGTCTGGCTGCTGAAAGTTGTACATGAAGTTCTCGCGTACCAGTCGGAGAAAGTACTCCAGAAATCGCTTCTGACGTTCGCGTCCCATGGCTGCCATACGTTCCGACCATGTCTTTAGGTCTTTTACCTTGCGCTGGTAAGCAAGTCGCATGAGTGATTGGAACATGTCCAGGAACAGCTCGTTCTCTGAGTCGGTGCTTAACATCTGCAGAGCCTTCAGCCAGTTGCCGTTCGCCATGCGGGTGATGCGCTGTGCCATGTTCTCTGTGAGTCCGCGTTTCTCGACGAGAGCCTTGTGGACGTCGTAGTCGGCTATTCGCTTGACGTCGATGCGCTGTACGCGGCTGCGGATGGTTTCCAGCAGTCGGTCGGGCTCTTCCGACACCATGATGAATACGGTTTGCGAGGGCGGTTCCTCCAGCAGTTTCAGTATCTTGTTGGCGCACTCTGTGTTCATGCGTTCCGGCAGCCACACCAGGCTTATCTTGTATCCGCCCTGGCTCGACTTCAGCGACAGCTTGCGCACCAGTTCGTCGCTCTCGCCAGCCGTGATAATGGCCTGTTGGTTCTCGCCGCCCATCTGCTCCAGCCATTCTGTCATGGTGAAGTACGGTCCGCCCATGACCAATTCATGCCATTCCTTGGCAAAATCGTCGCTGACGGGCTTATGGTCGCTTCCCATTGAGGGTAGCTTGATGGTGGGGTAGGTGAAGTGCAGGTCGGGATGTTCCAACTTGCGTAACATGGCCTCGTCGTTAGCCGTCCGTGCCAGCAGCATTTGGGCGAAACCGATGGCGAGTGCCTTCTTGCCGCACCCTTGCGGCCCGCACAGCATGATGGCATGTGGCAGCCGTCCTTCGCTGACCATCTGTGTCAGGCGCTGCTGCACCTCCCGCTGTCCTATCACCTGTTCAAAAGCCATAATCGGCCACAAAGTTACGAAAAAACGAGCGAAATGCAAAAGGAAAGCTCGCTTTTCTTTTCATTTCCGAGCGCAGAGTAAGATTACGGCTCGCTTGCGATACGATTCAGCTAATTTATAAAATATCATAATTTGTTTTGAATTTCGTTTGGTAAACACTATCTTTGCAGTCAAAACCAAGCAGTATGTATAAAGTATCAGTTGTGACGCCGTTCCATAATGTAGACATGGGCATGTTTGAGAAGTGTGCTGAGTCGATGCGCGCCCAGACCATCGGGTTTGAGAACATCGAGTGGATAATCGTGGTCCATAATTGCGAACCGAAATACATGCCGCTTCTTACGGAGATGTTCAAGGACGACGGGAACGTCATCGTCAAGGAACTGAACGATGGCATACGTTCGCCGGCCATGCCCCGTAACCACGGCATGCAGTTCGTGACGGCACCATATCTGGGTTTTCTCGATGGTGACGACAGCTATACGGCCGACTGTCTGGAGGTGGTCAGGCGTGAGATGATGGAGACACAGTCGCAGGTGGTGACATTCCGCCGCGAGTACGAACTGGAGAAGGAGAGCCTGCATCCCCATACGGAGAAGGTGTTGTGGAACCAGACGGAGTGGCGCATCGTCATGGACCGTCGGGACTTCCAGCAGGACAAGATGTTCTCCGGTCTGTGGCCTTTCTCCACGTCGCGGCTGTTTGATATGGAATTCATACGCAAGAACAACCTTGTGTTCTCGAGTGACGTCCTCTGGGTGGAGGATGTGTGGCATACTGGAATGTGCCTGATGAAGGCCGACCGCGTGTGCTATCTGCCACAATTCATAGGCTATCACTATTTCATCAATGGCGGCTCTATTATACAGGATAAGAAGAAGTCGATGGAAGACCTGACAGCGTGCTTCGAGTCGGCCAACCGCATCATCGAAGACCTCGAAGCGGTGGGCGTTGATGTTAACGACACGGCCCATACGCTGTTCGGGTTGCTGACACAATATTATCTGGCCTCCAATCTGACGGTAGAGCAGCGGCGCACGCTGAGCGACATGGCTCAGCCCTATCTGAAGGCGCTTCGCAAGATGATGCCGTCGAAGCTGCACTCGCCAGAGGAGTGCTACATCAGTTTCCATCTGCCCCAGGAAGTCCTGGGCAATCCGGAAAACCCCATGGACAGCCCCACGCTGAAAGCCGCCATCAACGGATGGTCGGACATGATGAAGATACTGCGCAAAAACGCAATGACAGACTACGGTCAGCACTACCATTTCGACCAGGTGGAAACTCTGTCCGACTATCAGCGGCTGGTGCCACTGACCGACTACGAAAACTACAAGCGCCTGATAGACCTGCAGACCAATATCGGCGAGAGCGGAATCCTGACTACGGCCCGCGTGCGGCAGTATCTGGTCAACGACAAAGGCCGGCGCTTCCCATGTACCGACGAGCACCTACAACCCTATATGGAAAGCTTTGCCACCACGCTGAAGGGACACCATAACCTGCTGATGTCTATTGTCGGTCCACGGAAAAAGCAGACCAACGACGGTTGCACGGTGGAGACACTGGAAAGTCAGATGGTGAAGAAGTACATGTGGTACTACCACTATGCCCGGGGCAAGAACCGTGCCGAGTTCTCCATGCCTGACGAACTCTTTTTCAAGACAGATCCTAGTAAGGAGATGCATACCATCTGCCGCTATGCACTGCTGGACCGAAACATCGACCAGATTGTGGCACGCGATACACGGCGGGTGGTTGAATTGTTTGAATACATCACCACGCATCGCAGCGAACTAATGGAAGATGTGCGTGAGGCGGACTCCCAGCGTGCCGACGAGGTGGTAGCTGCTTTCCAGTCGGAAGAGCCGTTGGCTAAGGCCCTGTGGCCTAAGCTGCAGCGCATTGTGGCGTTTGGAGCTGGCGAGTGTTACATTGCTACGACGCGTATGAAGCAGTTTACAGGCTCGACACCCCACAATAACGGCTATTATTATACGGAGGAAACCATCTACGGACGGGCTGTAGCTGACGAAAGTGATGTCTTTGAAACAGTATCGTCAGGCAGCTTCCATGAATATCTGTCCATGAAAGGCGGCCATGCAACGACCGTGCTATGTACTGACGCACACCCCGGACAACTGTACCATCTGGTGGTTACCAATAATGCTGGATTGTATCGTTATGTGACAGACCATGTAGTGTGTATCAACGAAACACAGATGGACAGGGTGTTATTTACAATCTATTAGCTCGATAAGCCCCTTTTTTATAACAGTCGTTTGGTGACTTCGGCCACTGAGTCAACGGCTGAGACGGTGTAGAAGTGGATGTTGCGGACGCCGTGCTCGTACAGCTCCCGGCACTGCTGTGTGGTCCACTCCACACCCAGTTGCATGGCTTGTTCGTCCGTTTTGCATTTGACTATCTCCTTGGCCAGTGCCTCGGGGATGTCGCAGTGGAACGTCTTGGGAACAATGGTGAGCTGACTGAGTTTTGCAAAGGGCTTGATGCCGGGCACGATGGGGATGGTGATGCCCATTTGGCGGGCTTTGTCGACGAACTGGAAGTACTTCTCGTTGTCGAAGAACAACTGTGTGACGGCATACTGTGCCCCGAGGTCTTGCTTCTGCTTCAGATACTCCATGTCGCGCTCCAGATTGGGCGCTTCTTCGTGTTTCTCGGGATAGCAGGCCACGCCGAAGTCGAACTTCGGACCGGGATGCTTGATAGGGGTACCATCGGCAAAGAATCCCTCGTTGAACCGGACCACCTGACGGATGAGGTCGGTGGTGTGGGCATGACCGCCTTTGGTGGGTGTGAAGCGTGCGTCCTCCTTAGCCTTGTCGCCACGCAGCAGCATGAGGTTGCGGATGCCCAGAAACTGCAAGTCCAGCAACTCGTACTCCGTCTGTTCAATGGTGGTGCCACTGCAGATGATGTGTGGCTCGACGGGTATGTGATAGCGGTTCTGGATGGCTGCGGCAATAGCTATGGTTCCTGGCCGGCGGCGGATGCGCTGACGCTCGAACTGGCCATTGTCCAACTCGCGATAGACGTACTCGGAGTGGTGGGTAGTGATATTGATGAAGGCCGGGTTCAGTTCGGCCAGTTTGTCAATAGTGGCAAACAGCGCCTCAGTGCCGTTGCCCTTCAGCGGTGGCAATACCTCGAACGAGAAGCGACGCTGGTCCGACTCAGGGTGGTTGATATAGTCTGCTACGGTCATATCTGCTTATGTTGAAATTATGAGGCCACTGGTGGCTTTGGGCTGCAAAGTTAGTCATTTCTCTCTAAATAAGGCGAAGGTTTCCGAAAAAATTAGTTAAAAAGTTGGACGGATGTAAGGATTTTGCAAGAAAAATATTACTTTTGTATGCAATTTGACAGGAACTAACTAAAACAGAAATATGGAACAACAACAGTCGGGTAGCAAAGCCTACCTTTTTGGAATTGTGATGGTCGCCGTGCTTGGTGGCCTCTTGTTTGGCTACGACACAGCCGTTATCTCAGGTGCGGAGAAAGGTCTTCAGGCTTTCTTCAAGAATGCGGGTGATTTCACCTATACAGACGGCTGGCATGGCTTCACCTCGTCGTCGGCACTGATAGGTTGTATCATCGGTTCTGCCTTCTCTGGCATGCTCGCTACCAAACTGGGACGTAAGAATTCGCTGTTTATTGCAGGTCTTTTGTTTTTTATCTCGGCGCTGGGCTCCATGGATCCAGAGTTTCTGCTGTTCGACTATGGTGTGCCAACGTACTCGCTGCTCATCATGTTCAATATTTATCGTATCATTGGAGGCATCGGTGTAGGTCTGGCATCTGCCATCTGCCCTATGTATATCAGCGAGGTAGCACCTTCCAATATCAGAGGCATGTTGGTCTCTTGGAACCAGTTTGCCATCATATTCGGCCAGTTGGTCGTGTACTTTGTCAACTTCTTCATCCTGGGCGACCACATTCAACCGCTCGTCGAGGAGATGGGCAAGGGACTGGCAGCCATCACGCCCGCTGCACAGTGGACGGTGACCACAGGCTGGCGCTACATGTTCGGAAGTGAGGCCGTGCCTGCAGGACTTTTTGCCTTGCTCATCTGCTTCGTTCCCGAGACACCGCGTTTTCTGGTTTCTATTGGCAAGGACGACAAGGCGCTTCATGTGCTGCAGCGCATCAATGGCAGTGAGCGTGGAGCCTATGTGTTGAAGCGCATCAAGGAAACCATCACCATCAAGATAGAGCCTATTATGACCTATGGCGCCATGTGCATCTTTATCGGTATCATGCTCAGCGTCTTCCAGCAGGCTGTAGGCATCAATGCTGTGCTGTACTATGCACCACGCATTTTTGGTGATATGGGTATGGACAACCCGATGATGATTACCGTCTTTATGGGTATAGTCAACATCCTGTTTACCCTGGTGGCTATCTTTACTGTCGAGAAGTGGGGTCGTAAACCGCTACTGATATACGGCTCGCTGGGTATGGCGTTGGGAGCCTTTGGTGTAGCCGTTACGTTCGGACATGCTGGAATGGAGCTTTTCACTGCCGCATCGCTGCTCATCTATTCGGCTTCGTTCATGTTCTCATGGGGACCCATCTGCTGGGTGCTCATAGCCGAGATATTCCCCAATACCATCCGTGGTCAGGCTGTGGCTGTAGCCGTGGCTTTCCAGTGGATTTTCAACTTCATTGTCAGCTCTACCTTCGTGCCTATGTTCAATATGCACTTAACCGAGGGCGATGACTTCGGCCATTGGTTCACCTACGGTTTGTACGGCTGCATCTGCGTCATCGCGGCATTGTTTGTATGGCGACTGGTGCCGGAAACCAAAGGTAAGACGCTGGAGGATATGAGCAAGCTGTGGAAGTGGAAGGGTTACGACCCTGTTCGCCGTGTAGGAAAGATGTTTGAGTAATCATATAATTAATTATTACGGAAAATGAAACGGATATTGATAGCCGAAGACAATGACAGCAACTACATGCTGATGCAGTACATATTGAAGAGCCACTATGAGTTCTTCCGTGCCAAGAACGGCCAAGAAGCTGTGGAGAAGGCTAAGGCGGAAACTCCGGATTTGGTGCTGATGGACATCAAGATGCCCATCATGGATGGACTGGAGGCTACGCGACTGATCAGGGCAGCGATGCCTGATATGCCCATCGTCGCACTGACTGCCAATGCTTTTGACAGTGACCGCCAGGCAGCCTTTGATGCAGGCTGCAACGGGTTTCTGTCGAAGCCAGTCAATGCACAGAAGTGCTTGGAAACGATAGCAAAGTTTATTTAAGAACTGAGTAAACAAAAGAAGAAATGCCGGGCTCACGTTTGGAGCCCGGCATTTCTTTCTACCTTTATATATATTATAGGTATCCCAGCCAGCGCAGAATGTCATTCAGGTTGGCTACCACCATCAGCAGGATGAGAAGACCGAAACCAACGTACTCGGCACGTATCATGAATTCTTCAGACGGTTTGCGACGCGTAATCATCTCGTACAGCAGGAACAGCACATGACCACCGTCCAGGGCGGGGATGGGCAGGATGTTCATGAATGCGAGGATGATGCTGAGGAAGGCGGTCATCTTCCAGAACATATACCAGTCCCACATGGGCGGGAACAGGCTTCCAATGGCTCCGAATCCGCCCAGTGACTTAGCACCCTCGGCAGAGAATACATACTTCATGTCGTCGACATAAGATGCCAGCACGTGCCAACCGTACTTGATGCCTGCAGGAATGCTCTCCAGAAATCCGTACTCTACGGTGACGGGCTCATAGATGGCAGTCAGGTTGGGGGCAAAGAAACCCAGTTTCAACTCAGGAGTCAGCACGACGGTAGCCGTATCGGCTTTGGCATCGCTGCCAAAGACGATGGTTACTGTGCGGGCCTTCAGCGAGTCTGCCGGTGTCTTGGCTGTCAGCAGCAGGTCCTCACGACGTCCCAACTGGTCGATGAATTCGTTGTAGCTGTCAACAGGAGCTCCGTTGAGGGCCAGAATGTGGTCGCCAGCCTTCAATCCTGCTTTCTCAGCGGGTGAACCTGCCATGACGCTGTCTATACGGGCAGGCAACAAAGGACGCACAAACGCAGGGTCTGCCTTGATCATGTTCAGCAAGTTCAGGTCGCCTGACAGCGAAATGCTCATCGGCTTGCCGTCACGCAGAATGTCGACACGCTTAGCCTCGGAGATGTCGCGGTAGAGATCGGCAGAGAAGTCCTTGAAAGCCTTGGTATCAGTACCCACAAGGATGTCACCATCCTTGAAACCATACGACTTGGCCTCTTGGTTGAACTTCATACCCATGGTCATGTCCTTGACGGGAATATAGGTGTCACCCCACCAGAAGAGAATTTGTCCGTAGATGAACAAGGCCAGCAGGAAGTTGACCAGCACACCGCCAATCATGATGAGCAGTCGCTGCCAAGCGGGCTTCGAGCGGAACTCATAGTCTTGGACGGGCTGTTTCATCTGTTCCGTATCGAAACTCTCGTCTATCATGCCTGCTATCTTGCAGTAGCCACCCAGGGGGAGCCAGCCTATGCCGTACTCCGTGTCGCTGTTCTTGGGCTTGAACTTAAATAGGCTGAACTTCCAGTCGAAGAAGATGTAGAACTTATCCACACGTACTCCGAAGAGCTTGGCGAAGAAGAAATGACCGCCTTCGTGCAGCAACACAAGCAGCGAGATGGCCAGCATGAATTGTAATACTCTGATTAAAAATATTTCCATAATAATATTATTTATTCAATAATTCGCTTGCAATACGGCGCGCTTCGGCATCGGTAGCCACATAGGTGTCGTAATCTGGGGTTGCCGAGAAGGTACATTTGTTCATGGTTTGCTCAACGACGTCGCTCATCTGGAGGAACGAGCAACGTTCTTCAAGGAACCCTCGGTTGACAATCTCGTTGGCCGCATTGACGATGCATGGCATGTTGCCGCCTTTTTGGATGGCCTCGAAAGCCAGAGCCAGACAGCGGAATTTTTTCAAGTCGGGCTCAAAGAACTCCAGTTTCTGCGCAAAGAAGTCCAGACGGTCGCCAGTCAGATGCAGACGCTGGGGAAACGAAAAAGCATACTGGATGGGCAGACGCATATCGGGCACGCCCAGTTGAGCCTTGACAGCACCGTCCTGGAATTGAACGGCTGAGTGGACAATGCTCTGCGGATGTACCAGCACCTGTATCTGTGAAGCCTTGACACCAAAGAGCCACTTGGCTTCGATGACCTCAAATCCTTTGTTCATCATCGTGGCAGAGTCAATGGTAATCTTGGCACCCATGTCCCAGGTGGGGTGGCGTAGGGCATCGGCCTTGGTGACACGTTCCAGCTGCTCCATCGTGAAGTTACGGAACGGACCTCCTGAGGCTGTCAGCAGAATCTTCTCAATGGGGTTCTGGTCTTCACCGACCAAACTCTGGAAGATGGCAGAGTGTTCGCTGTCGACTGGTAGGATGGGGGCATGGTACTCGGCAGCCAGATCACGAATCAGTTCACCGGCTACTACCAGCGTCTCTTTATTTGCCAGGCAGATGGTCTTGCGGGCCTTGATGGCGTGAATGGTTGGTGACAAACCGGCGAAACCTACCATGGCCGTCAGTACCATGTCAATGGGACCGGCCTCTACGATGTCGTCCAAAGCCTGACGACCCGCATAGACCTTTGTGTCTGGCTGGTCGTCCATGAGGCGTTTCAACTCGTCGTAGCGTTGTTCGTTGGCAATGACAATGGCTGCGGGCTTGAATTTGTGAGCCTGCTCGGCTAACTGTTCTACCTTATTGTTGGCGGTCAGGCAATATACTTCGTAGAGGTCGCTATGTTCCTCGATGACCTGTAGCGCCTGTGTGCCTATCGACCCCGTAGAGCCGAGGATGGCTATTTGTCGTTTCTTCATGTTCTTAATCTCTCAAATCCAGTAATCCGTCTGGGATGGTCATGGTAATCTGTTGCTTGCTCATGTCGATGTCTGTGATGAGGTCGTCATTGGCGGGGATGAGTCGACCGTCCTCCAGTTCAAACAAGATGTTGGCAGTCTGGTCGTCAATGGCGGCAATGCGGCCAACAGCCTGGTTTCCTTTTGCATCCACGATTTGGAAGCCCACCAGACTGTTCAGCGAGGGAACAGTGTCTGCTTCATCTGCCAAGGCACGTGGGAAGTAGACATCACAGCCTGTCAGTTCGGATGCCTGCTGCTGGGTGTCGATATCGCAGAACTTGACCAGACATACACTGTCGTTGCGGAACCGGTATTCTTCCATAAAGAAAGGTACAAGAATGCCTTCAATGTCCAGCACCAGATAGTCTGCGTCTATTTGGTCGAAGATGTCGTCGTCAAACTGGAACGACACTTCGCCCTTGACGCCATGCGCCTTGCCTAAACGACCTATTCTGTATACCTCTTCTTGCTTGATCATCCTTTCCCTTCTCCTACTTAGATCAACTTTTATTTCTTAACTTTTTACTCTCTCAATATGCGCACCAAGCGCATTGAGACGGGCCTCGATGTTCTCGTAGCCTCGGTCTATCTGCTCAATGTTGCTGATAAGACTGGTGCCTTGGGCACTCATGGCGGCAATGAGCAGGGCTATACCTGCACGGATGTCGGGACTTGACATGCGGCTGGCACGCAGTTGCCGGCTCCTGTCGTGTCCTACGACCACGGCACGGTGTGGGTCGCAAAGGATAATTTGTGCGCCCATGTCAATGAGCCGGTCGACAAAGAACAGGCGGCTTTCGAACATCTTCTGATGGAAGAGCACAGAGCCGCGGGCCTGTGTCGCCACCACGATGAGCACGGAGAGCAGGTCGGGTGTCAGTCCGGGCCAGGGAGCGTCCGCCAGCGTCATAATCGTGCCGTCAATGAATGAATCGACGATATAGTGTTTCTGATGGGGAATGAATAAGTCGTCGCCGTCAACCTCTACTTTGACACCCAGCCGGCGGAAAGCATCTGGTATGATGCCAAGGTCGTGCAGGGATACATCCTTGATGCGAATACCGTCGCCACACATGGCAGCCATGCCGATGAATGAGCCTACCTCAATCATGTCGGGCAGCAGTTTGTGCTCTGTGCCATGAAGGCTCTTCACTCCCTTGACAGTAAGCAGATTAGAACCGATGCCGCTGATGTTGGCACCCATGCGGTTCAGCATGTGGCACAACTGCTGGACGTATGGTTCGCAGGCGGCATTGTAGATGGTTGTGATACCTTCAGCCAGTACAGCGGCCATGATGATGTTTGCAGTACCGGTAACCGATGCCTCATCCAGCAACATGTATGTTCCTTTCAGCCGTCTGGCACCTATCTCGTAGACATTGCGCTCGGGAATCTGCTGGAATTTTGCACCCAGGTTTTTGAATCCCAAGAAGTGAGTGTCCAGCCTACGGCGCCCAATCTTATCGCCGCCAGGTTTCGCCACGACGGCCTTACCCATTCGTCCCAGCAGCGGACCAATCATCAAGACAGAACCGCGTAACTCAGCACATTTCCGTACGAAGTCATCGCTCTGCAGGTATTGCAGGTTGAGTGTATTGGCCTGAAACGAGCATTCGTCCTTGCCGGTTTTCTCCACATGCACCCCGATATCGCTCAACAACTGAATGAGATTGTTGACATCGCGGATGTCGGGAATGTTGCGTATGATGACTTTATCGCTGGTCAGCAGCGTCGCACAGATCACTTGCAGCGCTTCGTTCTTGGCACCTTGTGGGGTAATAGTCCCTTTCAGCAGGTGTCCGCCCTCTATCTTGAATGTGGCCATAAGTATAGGGAGTGTTTTTTACTTTTTCTTTTTGCGTTTGGGATCGGTGGCCTCTTGGTAGGCAATGTGGTCAAAACTGAAGGCCTGCAGGTCAATCTGAATCCTGCCGTCGGTAAAGCGTGCCAGATCGTCTGCCACCTTTTCGTCTTCTACAGAACCGTGGCCCCATGTCGCCAAGTCACGCTTCATCTGGTTTGCCGTCTGGCGTACCAGTTCATCGCGCTCAGGCCCTTCTTCCATGGTCTTCAGCTTTTCAAAGACCTGGGTCAGCAGTCGTCCGTAATGGCGCAGGTGAGCCTGTTCGTCATGCACCGGATGAGCCATGGGCTGAGGCTTTGACAGAATATTCTCAGCGTCGTTGACATCGTAGGGCCAGTCAATGTCCAATTGCTTGTGGCTCATCAGGTACAGGTGGTCCCAAAGTGTCTGTTCGTAGTCTGGTGTTGTGCGCAGCTGTGGATTTTTGCTTTCCATCTGGTGAATGATGGCCTGAGCACATTGATTGCGCTCTTCCTTAGTAGGCAGTCCAACAGCCAGGTCTACCATCTTCTGAATCTCACGCCCGTACTCAGGCATGACCAACTTCTCGCGCTGGGTGTTATAGTCTAATCCTTTGATATCCATAATGCTATAGTAATTTCTTGGGTTTGATGGCTACAAAGTCCTTCAGGTAGAAGGGGACAAAGTATGCCACGTCTTCTGTCTGTCCGTTCAGGAATCGCTTCTCGGCCAGCGGTTGCATCCACTTGGCTATAGGCTCGATGCCGTCAATGAAGTGTGCATTGGGGTGGTTGATGACATCCATGCACTTCTGGGCTCCGTTGCCGAAGAAATAAATGGGGCGCTCGTCCAGCCACTGGCGATAGGTATCAGCGTCTACCACGTCTGCGCCTACGGGACGTACTTCATGCAATGCCCGGTCGTAGAGAGCGGCATACACCTCCATGCGGCGGGCATCCAGCATCGGGCATAGCAGGGCGTTCTCTTCCAGATCTGGACGGCGCAACAGGACTGGTACGCAGAGCAGTTCCAGTGTGGGAACGGCAATCAGCTTCAGGTCCCTGCCAAAGCATACACCCTTGGCCATCGAGACACCGATGCGCAGTCCTGTGTAAGAGCCTGGGCCGCAACTTACTGCTACAGCGTCAAATGGAATGGCGTGGTTGTCGGTGAACGACAGTGCTTCGTCTACCATCGTGCCCAGGCGCTCAGCACCCGCTCCGTGCTCACCTCTGGCCTCCTGCTCGAAGATGCACTGCCCGTCCTCTGACACCGCTACGGAACAGACGTTCGTGGAGGTTTCTATATGTAGTATACAGGCCATATTTCTGTTTGTCTTATTTATTTAAGGTGCAAAGGTACGAAAAAATCCCTCATTCTTTGCATGTTTCAGAGAAATTAACGCTCGGATGAATCATGTGGGTGGTTCTCTGGCCTAAAGTGTGTGCTACACTTCGCCCCCTCATCTGCCTTTTTGTTCCCTGCCTGGGAATATCTTGTTCCCTGCCTGGGAACATTTTGTTCCCTGGGCGGGAATCAAGTTATGGTTAGATGTTGCTGTGTGACAGTTTCCATTGGTAACATCATCTCCATGGCTTTTTGTAGCCAGTTTTTGTGGAAGTGTCAGCAAGGCAGAGTGATGACGAAACGGGCTCCGTCGGTATAGGTAGTGTCAAGCGTAATGTCGCCTCCCAGCTGGCGTACGATGTTGCGACTTAGTGGCAGACCGATGCCTACTCCGTCCTTGAACTCATCCAGCTGGACGAACTCGTCGAAGATGGCATTGGCTTTCTCTGTGGGGACTCCGCATCCAGTGTCTTCGATACTGATATGGAGTACGTTGCTTTTCTGCTGACAACTCAGGCGGATGGTGCCTCCCTCGGGGGTGAACTTCATGGCATTGTCCAGCAGGTGACCGATGGCTTGGGCGGCATACTGTGCAGATGTTACAATGGTTTGTGCATCGTCGACATGGGTGTTGAAGTGGAATTGGTGTTGTTGGTCGTCTGCCACTCCACTATTGACTATGGCTGTCTGGCAGAGTTGGTTGATGCCAATGGTGTCCGTGCGTTCAATGAGGGTGCGGCTGGTTACCTCAGACAGGGCCAGCAAGCGGTTGATGAGTGAGGTGATGCGGTTGGTGTTCTCCTGAATATTTGCGCTGGCCTCCTGTCGGACCTCTGCCGGCAGTTCCATGTCGCTTTGTGCCAGCACTTGTGCAAAGCCCGAAAGAATGTTCAGAGGTGTGCGTATCTCGTGGGAGATATTCTTGATGAAGTTCGACTTCATGACCAGCGACTCCTCTGCTTGCGCATGGGCAATGGCCAGTTCCTCGTTTTTCTTTCTGAGACGACGGCTGGTCCAGTACCAATAGCCTAGCAGAACCGCCAAGGCGGCTGCGATGATGATGGCTATGACAGTGATGGCACGGGTGTGTTGCAGACGTTTCTCCATCTCAATCTCGCTGACGTGGAACATCGTGTTCAGCTCATTGATCTGGGTGCGGGCGTCTTTCTTGTAGATAGAGTCTGTCAGTTCGAAGACGTTCTTGTACATCTTGGCTGCCTCCCGATAGTCGCCCAGGGCTTCCATGATTTCTGCCCGTTGCTTGTAAATAAGTACCAACGACGACTTGTCGTCATAGTTCTTGCTCATGTCCAACCGGATGCTGTTGTAGGCTCGTGCATGTGCATACTCGCCACGTTTCATCCACAGCTGGGCACGGTAGTAGAGCACGCTCATGGGAATGAACTCGCTCTTGTCCGTATGATGAAACTCGGCCTTGTTGATGTCTTGGTCTGCTTCGTCCAGCTTGCCGGTGCCTAAATGCTGCTGGGCACAGGCCAGGTAGTAATAAGAGTACCAGACACCGCTATTGAGGTGCTTACCCGACTTGTTCCGTTCTTCTGCGGCTATCTTGTCCAGAAATACTTTCCATTCGTCTGTGATACGAGCCATCTCTTCATACTTCTTCTGTTCGTTCAGCGCGTCGCAGTAGTAAGAATAGATGTCGTTTCGGGTGGTGGCCTTCGCGTTGGTTTCCTTGATGTTTGCAAGGCTCTGTTCGTAGCACTTGACTGCCTCGTCAGGATTGCCCATGTTGATATAGACATTGCCCATGGCATAGTAGGCCAGTGCCATTCCGTATTTGTTCTTGCGCTCTGTGGCATCCTGGTGCATGCGTTTCACCTCTTGCAGCCCCATGTTGACCTTGCCCATGAAGACATAGGTGTTCACTATGTGCATCCAGGTCTCGTAATAGTTTTCCCAGCATTCTTGGCTCTTATGGTACTCCAGGTCGATAGGACCCTGATGGAGCAGGGAGTCGTTCAAGTCGTTATTGTAAAGTTCGCAAAGGTGATGAATGCGGCGACTGCTTTCTGCGTCCATGCTGTTGTCAGCATAGGCTACCATAACCAGAATTTGCAGGATGATGGTAAAGACGGCTTTTTTCATGCTGCAAAGGTATAAAGAAAATAGGATAAAAAGCGAAAATGCACAAATATTTTTGGTATTTTACTCACTTATTTGTAACTTTGTCCCCAAAATAAATATGAAGGTAATATGATACAGTCAATGACGGGCTATGGGAAGTCTCTCGTAGTCTACAAAGGAAAGAAAATCAATATCGAAATTAAGTCGCTGAACTCCAAACAACTGGACCTGATGACACGCATCGCTCCGCTCTATCGGGAGAAGGAAATGGAGATTCGTCAGCTGATAGCAGAAAAGTTGCTGAGAGGTAAGGTGGACTTCTCTATCTGGATTGAGAAGGATGAGTCGACGCTGGCAACACCCGTCAATACAGCCCTGATGCAGAACTACTTTGACCAATTGAAGGGTTTTGCCCAACAGAATCAGCTGGAAGGCATTGACTGGATACAGGCATTGATTCGCATGCCCGATGTGTTGACCAAAACCGAGGTCGAAGTGTTGGACGACGAAGAGTGGGCGGCAGCACGTCAGGGTGTGTGCGAGGCTATACAGCACTTGGTAGACTTCCGTGTTCAGGAGGGGGCTGCATTGGAGAAGAAATTTGCCGAGAAGATTGATAACATCGAGCAATTGCTGGCCAGTATCGAGCCATACGAAAAGAGCCGTGTGGAGAAGATTCGCAGTCGTATAGTAGACGGATTGAAACAGATTCCCGAGGCGGAATACGACAAGAACCGCCTGGAGCAAGAGCTCATCTACTATATTGAGAAACTGGACATCAGCGAAGAGAAACAACGTCTGACCAACCATTTGAATTATTTCCGGGAGACGATGGCCGACCAGGCTGGGCAGGGCAAGAAACTTGGATTCATAGCCCAGGAGATGGGACGCGAAATCAATACAACGGGCTCTAAGTCCAACCAGGCTGAGATGCAGAACATCGTAGTCAAGATGAAGGATGAGTTAGAGCAAATCAAGGAACAGGTTCTTAATGCACTTTAAGGGTATGAAGGGTAAACTGATTATTGTGTCGGCACCTTCGGGCAGCGGAAAGTCGACCATCGTGCAATGGCTGATGCAGGAGCATCCGGAACTAAAGCTGTATTTCAGTATCTCGTGTACCTCTCGAGCCCCTCGTGGCACGGAGCAGGATGGAGTGGAGTACTTCTTCCTGACACCGGAAGAGTTCAAGGCAAAGATAGCAAACAATGAATTCCTGGAATATGAAGAGGTCTATGAGAACCGCTTCTACGGAACTCTGAAGCAGCAGGTGGAGAACCAGCGCAACCATGGACAGAATGTGGTGTTTGATGTCGATGTGAAAGGAGGTGTCAACATCAAGCGGTATTATGGCGACGAGGCACTGAGCCTCTTCATCCAGCCCCCTTCGGTAACAGAGTTGCGTCGCCGTCTGGAGGGTCGTGGCACTGATTCGGCAGAGGCTATCGAGCAACGTTTAGCCAAGGCGGAGTACGAACTGACTTTTGCGCCCCAGTTTGACCACGTCATAGTGAACGATGACCTGGAAAAGGCTAAGCAAGAGACACTTGACATTGTCAGCCAATTTCTTAAATGACCAGAATCGGCATCTTCGGCGGGTCGTTCAATCCCATCCATAACGGGCATATTGCACTGGCAAAAGCAGTATTGGAACAGTGTGGGTTAGACGAAATCTGGCTGATGGTGTCTCCCCAAAACCCCTTGAAGCGTTATGACTCTGACCTGTTGGACGATAGCCTGCGTTTTGAAATGGCGCAAAAGGCATTGGAGGGTGTCAAGGGGGTGAAGGCCTGTGACTACGAGTTTCGCCTGCCTAAGCCCAGCTATACCTGGAATACCCTGCAGCACCTGGCAGAGGACTACCCAGATCGTCAGTTTGTCTTGTTAATTGGCGGAGACAACTGGGCACACTTCCAGCGTTGGCGCCACTGGAAGGACATCTTGTGGCATCATGACGTCATAGTCTATCCGCGCGATACATATCCCGGAACTATTGATGTGCCTTTGCTGCCTGTGTCGAGTACGGAAATCCGCCAGCGGGTAAAGTCAGGAAAAAGCATTCATGGCTTGGTGCCGGAAGGCATCATACCGTTAGTAGAACAGTATTATCGCTAAGCATTGAACCAATGAACGGACTGAAAAGAAACTACTCTATTATTGTTGTCACATACAATAATGCGGATGGACTGAGACGTACGTTGAAGAGCATTCGCCAGCTGGACTATGAGCAAAAGGAGGCCATAGTGATGGACGGTGGCAGCCAAGACGAGTCGCAGGACATCATGGCAGCTAATCAGGATGTCATCAGTTTTTCTGTATCGGAGAAAGACAATGGTATCTACAATGCCATGAACAAGGGAATAGGACACGCCAAGGGCGACTTTGTGGTGTTTATGAATGCTGGTGATGTGTTTGCCGATTCTGGTGTTTTGTCTCTGGTCAGCCAATATGACGGAGACATCATTCTTGGAGAAGACATTTATGGAGGAAAGCGACGTAAACTGAAGGATACGATGACGCTCTATGATTTACTATCCTTAGGCATCTGCCATCAGGCCGTCTACTACCGTAGGGAGGTGCTGCAGAAGTATGGCTTTGACGAGTCGTACAAGTTGATAGCCGACCTGAAATCTGTGGTTGAACCCTATGTGAAGGACCACATAACTCTTACTTGTATCACCCAACCATTGGCTGTTTGCGAGAGTGGTGGAGTCAGCAAGGTCAGGTGGAGAGAGACGCTGATAGAGAATCGCCGGATGATAGATGAATTGGTAGATCCCTTCTATAAAGCCGATTATCTGAGGTTTTCGCGTGTCAACAACGGCCTGTTGCATGACTTCGTGGTGTTGTCGCATTTCAAAAGCATCTTCCCACTCATCAAGTGGTTTTCAAAGATGATGTCGTTCCTCAACAGTAAGTTTAAGCATATTCCAATCGAGTAGATGATGAAGGTTTCGCTATTGGTACCAGTATATGGCGTAGAGAAATATATCCGACAGTGTTCTCGAACGCTTTTCGGACAGACGTATGATGACATAGAGTATGTGTTTGTTGATGACTGTTCGCCAGACAACAGTGTGGCTGTGATTCGGCAGGTCCTTGCGGAATACCCTCATCGTGAACAGCAGGTTCGCATAATCCGCCATGACCGCAACCGTGGACTGGGAGCAGCACGGAAAACGGCTTTAGAGGCAGCGACAGGTGATTTCGTGCTGAATGTGGACAGCGACGATTATTTGGCATTGGACGCTGTTGGGAAATTGGTGTCCTGTCAACAACTAACGGATGCTGATATAGTTTCAGGCAACTATAGTTCACATTTTGAAGACGATACCATTGTCTTTCATCGTGAACAGCATTTGAGCAAAGGTACCTCTTTGAAACTGATGCTGATACAACATACACTACTTCCACATATCTGGGCGCGGCTGATTCGGAAAACGGTGTATACGGAACATGGCATTGAGTCGGTTGAAGGTATCAATATGGCAGAAGATATGGCGCTGACACCACGACTCATCCATGCTGCCAATAAGATGGCTTACGTAGACGATTCTATCTATTACTATAGGGATGACTCTTCTGCCAGCACGTTTGCCAATCACTTGTCAACAAAACATGTCTTGTCGTATGTCAAAGCCAACGAAACACTTTGGCAGTATTTTTCTGTCAATGACAAGAAGCGGGAATTCCTGTTTGCGCTTGAAATAGGTATGCTCAATGTCTACTATCAGGCATTGGCTGTGGGGATTGATAAACAGCAGATTGCTGATATTCTCTCTTATAAACCTCAAACAATGTTTTTCAGATGCTTACAGGGCCTCTTGGCTCATCAGCAGACGCTACCCTTGCTAAGATTTGCCTATCTGACAGTGAAATGGTGTTATAAGAAAAAGCTTATTGCTTCTTTCGGATAAATTGTAGACACTCTTTCAGGATTGCCACGTTGAGCAGGCGCATGACAATGAAATAGAGGAGGGTAGCTATAACGATACGTGTAAGCAATAACATCCATAGCATACCAACGGACAACGTTAAAAAGTGGGTTGCCAGCATCACAAGACCCGCAATAAGTGCGAACGGAACAGTGTCTTTCAGAACATTGGACAAAGACAAAGTGTGTATGTGCTGAAGGGCAAGATGCCAGCAGACGGTGTACAATACGTTCAATGCAGAAAAGGCGGCTACCATAGTGGTAATACCCTGTGACGACAGACTCAGCGTAATGCCTATCTGTAGAAAAATTTGAAGGGCTACCATCCGCAGGTAGATGTCAGAGCACCCGCGACTGATGATGAAATTCTGATATAGTCCCTGCAAAGGGAGACAGGTTCCTCCAATACATAGAATTTGAAGCAAGGGTACACAGCGCTCCCACGTTGGGCCAACAGTCAATAGAATAAATTCGTGTGCCACCAAAGCCAAACCAAACATCAGGGGAAAGGCTATGAACGACGTGAAGCGCAACATCTTGCGGAAGATGCGCTGTTGACGGTCGCCCTCGTCGTTAATACTGGAGAGGACGGGTTGTGCTACCTGTGCCATTGTGCTAGAGACGAACGATGCCCCCATCATATTCCACTTATTGGCTTGGTTGAACAGTCCTACCGTTGAAATGGGCAGCAGTTTACCAAAGATGAAGGTGAGCACATTTTGGCTGACCACAGTGAGTATGTTAGTGACCAGCATCTTTGACGAGAAGCGGAACATACTGCGGATGGGGCTGAAGTCGATGGGCAGAGTTGGCTTCCACCGGGTGAAGTAATACTTGATGATGTTAGACACCGAGATGTATATGACTTGTTGCCAAGCCAGACTCCAGTATCCGAAGCCATTCCATGCCAGCCAGACACCGCAACAACCAGACAGCGTCAAGGCCGTAATGCTGGCAATGGCCTGTTCGCGCTGTCGCAGTTCAATCCATAGCTTGGCGTTTGGTACGATGCCAACAGCCGAGATGGGGATACATAGAAAAGCCAGTCGGGAAACGTCTGTCAGCAGAGGCTGATTGAAAAATGATGCAATCAGGGGAGCGCAAGCGAATAAGATGGCATATAGGCAGAGTCCTGCTATGACGTTGAACCATGCCACTGCATTATAGTCACGCTGCGTAGGCGGCTTGAGGTTGGCCAGGGCCTGTGAGAAACCGGCGGCCTGAATGCAGCCGGCCAGTAGGGTGAAGATATTGATAAGAGCCAGGATTCCATAGTCATCAGTTGACAGCAGCCGACCTAAAAATATGCCGAACAGGAGGTTCAGCACTTGGGTTGCTCCGTTGTTGAGTGCTCCCCATGCAATGCTTTTTGCCGTCTTTTCTTTCAGATTCTCAGCCATACGAGTGCAAAAGTAAGCATAATAGTTTGAAATTCAAAATAAAATTTGTAATTTTGCACTCGAATATGGAGAATAATGTGATTAAGAAACCTCGCTTGGAATGGCTAGATGCCCTTAGAGGGTTCACGATGATTCTTGTCGTGGCTAATCATGTGGCAGGAATGGGCTTTGGCATGGCTCCAAAGATTTCGTCGTCCATGCAGTTCCTGATTATGTTCCGTATGCCGTTGTTCTTTTTTGTCAGCGGTTTCTTGGCTTATAAAGCCACGCAAGTGTGGGACTTGAAGAATCTGGGTAGCCTGCTGCTAAAAAAAATCAGGGTTCAGACTATTCCCACTATCGTCTTCTTCTTGTTTGGTGCTGCTATTCTCGGAAAAGAATTCTGGCCCACTGTCATTGACTGGATAGGCAGGCCTCTCAAGGGCGGCTACTGGTTTACCATCGTACTGCTCTATATGTTTATAGTCTATTATCTGTTCTGCTACATAGAGAGCAAGTTTAAGAAATCGTGGATTCCCATCATGTTACTCTTCATAGTGTCACTGGGCTTTTACGAGACTTGCTACCAGCCCAGGTATTTCAGCTGGGCTTTTGGCTGGCGAGGACTTCCCAACGAGTTTATGGATACATCAAGCATCAGCCAATTGTTCCTCTATTTCCCCTTCTTCCTCTATGGCAACATCGTTCATCGCTATTGGAATGGAGCTAAGAAGATTATGGACAGCCCTTGGTTCTTCCCCATGCTGATTGTCGTTGTCGTCTTTGCTGCGCTCGATTCCCTCAAATGGCACACGCTGCGCATGACGTGGGCTGTCCTGCCGCTTACACTGGCACGCTTCGCACTGCTGACCATCGTGTTTATGTATTTCCGTTTCTATCATCAGTATTTTACGAAGCTTACAGTGATGGGGCGCATCTTGCAATATATTGGTCGCAGGACGTTGGACATCTATCTCATACACTACCTTTTCATGCCCAATCTGCCGACTATAGGCTCTTTCTTTAACGCATACCGGCACAATTTCGTGTTAGATACTTCGTTGTCATTCTTCTTGGCATTGCTGGTTATTGGTTTCAGCATCATCACCTCCAATATTCTCCGCATTAGCCCGTTCTTCAAGAAGTGGCTGTTCGGCAGGTCATAAGTTATGAGAAAGATAGAGGATATTAAGGAATTACGCAAGATTCAGATAGGAATCTTAGATGAAGTTCACTGCTTTTGCGAGTCTCATGGCTTGCGCTATTTCCTGTCGAGTGGGACGCTGATAGGTGCGGTACGCCATAAGGGCTATATACCCTGGGATGACGATATTGACATCTATATGCCTCGGAAAGATTATGAGCAGTTCTTGCAGCTGTTTCACGATGAAACTGGCCGATACAAGGCTATTAATCCGCAGCAAGAACCGCATTATTATTATACCTTTGTCAAGGTGGTAGACCTTCGTACACGTATGGTTGAGACAGAAACAGTGGGCTATGAGATAGGAGTCTACATGGATATCTTCCCCATTGACTATGTCACAGATGATTTGGAAAAACGTGAGCGCATCTTCCGCCGGAAGAAATTGCTTTACAAGATTCGCCGTTGCAAGATTTCGGATGTGAATCCTCTTCGGTCGCAACTAGCGTATTGGGTCTACAAGTGCTGGCCGATGACAGTCAAACAGGTAGAGCAGCGCATCAGAAAACTCATCGTGTCAGACGTTCCTACTCATACCGTCTGTAATATGACGGAGGCCGGTCCCAGTATCAAAGGCTGTTTCCCTGCCGAGGACATGACCTTAGCTGTGGATATTGACTTTGAAGGAAAAAAATATAAAACGATGGTGGGCTACAAGGACTATTTGGAGCGCACTTATGGCGACTACATGACTTTGCCCCCAGTGGAACAGCGGGTTACACATAAGTTTGAGGCCTATTGGTTGTAAGGATGATTAGTTCATATTTGATATGCAAGCGATTATATTAGCGGCAGGAATGGGCCGCAGGTTGAGAGAATACACCAAGGACAATACAAAATGTATGGTTCCTGTCAATGGCGTTCGTCTGATAGATCGGTTGTTGGGTCAGCTCGCAAAGCAGGACCTGAACCGTGTCATCATAGTGGTGGGCTACAAGGGCAAGGAGTTGCACGATTATATAGTGTCTCAATATGGGCAGAAGCTGACAGCAGACTGTTCATTGCTGTTTGCAGAGAATCCTGTGTATGACAAGACCAATAACATTTATTCTTTGGCCATCGTCAAGGACAAGTTGCAGGAAGACGATACACTGTTGATAGAGAGTGACCTTATCTTCAGCGATCGCATCATTCCGATGATTGTTGAAAATCCTTATCCTAATCTGGCTCTTGTGGCTAAATATGAGTCATGGATGGACGGTACGATGGTCAGGCTTGACGAAGAGCGAAACATTGTCAATTTCATATCGAAGGATGCTTTTGACTATCAGGATGCTGGCTCATATTACAAAACAGTTAATATCTATAAGTTGAGTCGTCAGTTCTCTCAGCAGAAATATGTTCCCTTCCTTGAAGCTTATACCAAGGCTGTCGGAAACAATGAGTATTATGAGAATGTGCTTCGCATCATCTCATTGTTGAACAATCACGATATGAAAGCCCTGCCCATAGGTCAGGAAAAGTGGTATGAGATAGATGACAAACAAGATCTTGATATCGCAGAGGCTTTGTTTGCCAATGAAAAGGATGTGATACGCAAGTATTACGGCCGTTATGGCGGATTCTGGCGTTTCCCTCAAATGCTCGACTTCTGTTATCTGGTGAATCCCTATTTCCCCAGTCGCAGAATGAAAGACGAATTGCGTGCCAACTTCGACACCTTGTTGACGGAATATCCCTCTGGTATGAAGGTGAATACGCTGATTGCCAGCAAGTGCTTTGGTGTCAGCGAGTCGTATATCGTGCCAGGTAATGGCGCCGCAGAACTGATCAAAGTGTTGATGGAAAGCACAGCAGGCAGGACTGGTTTCGTTCGCCCTACCTTTGAGGAATATCCCAATCGCTTTGACAAAGAGAGTCAGGTCACTTATGTCCCTGAGAATGACGACTATCGTTATACGGCTGATGACTTGATGACGTTCTTTGAGGATAAAGACATTCGGCAGCTGATGCTCATTAACCCCGATAATCCCTCTGGCAATTTCATTCCTAAAGCTGATGTGGTGCGATTAGCTCAGTGGTGTGAGGAACGAGCCATTCGTCTTGTGGTTGACGAATCTTTTGTTGATTTCAGCGAGGACTATGCTACGAACTCACTATTGAGCGATGACATCTTAGAGGGCAATCCTCACATGGCCGTCATGAAGAGCATTTCAAAGAGCTACGGGGTTCCGGGGTTGCGCTTAGGCATTCTGGCTTCTGCTGACAGGGAACTCATCGTCCGTATGAAGAAAGAGGTGAGCATTTGGAACCTCAACTCCTTTGCCGAGTTCTTTATGCAGATTTACAACAAGCACGAGAAGGACTATTGGCGTGCCTGCGACAAATTTGTCAAGGAACGAGCCGATTTTGAGCAAAAGTTGCGTGCCGTCCCTTTCTTCCGGGTTATGCCCTCGCAGGCTAACTATTTCCTTTGTGAAGTGTTACCTCCATATACTGCCCAGGAAATTGTGATTTATATGTTGAAACAGCACAATATCCTGACTCGCGACTGTAGTGCTAAGCCTGGACTTCATCCGGATAAGCAGTATATGCGCATTGCCGTACGCAATCACGAGGATAATACGCGGCTGGTAGAAGGACTTAAGGAACTGGTAAAATGAAAGTCTGTATCTGCGGAGGAGGCAATATCGGGCATGTCATTGCTGGCTTCGTGTCAGCACAGAAGAGGCATGAGGTATGCATCTTGACACACCATCCAGGGCAATGGAGCCAAGATGTTGTTATCGAGGCGCCGGAAGGAAAGACGTTCGCAGGACACCTGAACAGCGTTTCCAGTGATGTGCAGCAAATGGTTTCCGATGCAGATATCGTCCTGCTTTGTCTTCCAGGTTATGCTATTCGGGAAACATTGTTATTGGTTAGGGACTATCTGCCTTCCCAAACTGCAGTTGGTAGTGTGGTTAGCAGTACGGGCTTTTTCTTCGAGGCCTTGGATGTACTGCCTGCAAACCAGCCGCTTTTCGGATTTCAACGTGTACCTTTTATCTCCCGTATCATTGAATATGGACACTCGGCCCGCCTAATGGGATATAAGGATAGTCTGAGTATGGCTGTGGAACATACTGCGCATCCGGAAGTTTTGCGGGATGTCATGGCAGAAATGCTACAGACCCCTATACAACTATTAAATAGTTTTTATGAGGCAAGTTTGTCGAATAGCAACCCTCTGCTACATCCGTCACGCTTGTATTCTCTTTGGAAGGATTGGAATGAGGGGGAAGTGTTCTCGCACGTACCTTTATTTTATGAGGAATGGACAGAAGAGGCTGCACGGCTTTATATCCAGATGGATGATGAATTGCAGACTTTGTTGGAACGCTTGCCTGTTCGAAAGGGTAGCATCGCTACAGTGCTCGATTATTATGAGAGTGTGGATGCTCATACTTTGTCACAGAAGCTTCGTAGCATAGAGGCTTTTAAAGGGATTCTGGCCCCAGTAAAAAAAGTAGAAGGAGGCTATGTGCCCGATTTCAAAAGCCGTTATTTTACAGAGGATTTCCCTTATGGATTGCAAATTGTCCAACGATTAACTCGTCAGCATGGTGTAGACTCCCCAGTGATAGACCAAGTCCTTCAGTGGGGACTCTCTCGCCTTGCTTAACCATTACTCGTGGGGCTTGTCCTTGCCGTGGACACTCTTCACTTTCATTCCTAATTTGCCAGGGAGGATGGCGTTGAGCACAATGCCTACAAGGGCGGATAATGCCAGTCCTGAGAAATGAATGGGACCGATGACTACATTGTCTTCAGCACCATATTTCACACCAATGGCAATCACCAGGATCAAGGCCGCCACAAACACATTGCGTGACGAACTGAAATCTACACCGTCTTCTACCAGATTGCGTACACCCACAGCAGATATCATGCCGTAGAGTATAAGGCTCACACCACCGATGGTGGCTGCTGGCATCAAGCCAATGAGGCATGCAAACTTAGGACAGAATGAAAGCAGAACAGCAATGATGGCTGCCAGACGGATGACGGCAGGGTCGTAGACCTTGGTAAGGTTCAGTACACCCGTATTCTCACCGTATGTCGTATTGGCAGGAGCACCGAAGAGGGATGCCATTGATGTGGCTAATCCGTCTCCCATGAGGGTGCGGTGCAGACCGGGGTCTTTCAGGAAGTCCTTGCCTACAGTAGACGAGATGGCGCACATGTCGCCAATATGCTCCATGATAGTGGCAATGGCAATAGGCATAATGGCAATGATGGAAGAGATGAGGAAGGTGGTGTCAAGGTTGTCAATGACAGCCAGTGCCGTCCGTTCTCTGCTGACAGGCAGTCCTATCCATGCGGCTTCGTCCAATGCGCTGAAGTCTACTTCACCTGTCGCAGCCGCAAGGAAATAGCTCGCCATGACACCCAGCAAGATGGGGATAATCTTGATGATGCCTTTGCCCCACACACTGGAACAGATGACAGTCAGGATGGCTACAAGGGCTAAAGTCCAATTGGTAGTGCAGTTCTGTATGGCACTGCCCGAAAGCACAAGCCCGATGGCAATAATCATAGGCCCCGTCACTAAAGGCGGGAAGAAATGCATGATTTTGTCTATGCCGAAAGCCTTGATGAGACCGGCAATGATGAAATAGCAGAGTCCTGCAAAACATACGCCTATGCATGCATAGTCCAAAGCCAGTGTCTCGGTCATTCCTTGTTCAACTCCCAATGCCTTTATAGATAGGTAGCCTCCAATAAAAGCAAAGGAAGAACCGAGGAATGCAGGCACCTTGAACTTGGTGATGCTGTGGAATACTAAGGTTCCTATACCGGCAAACAACAGAGTTGTCGACACAGAGAGTCCTGTAAGTACAGGTACCAAAATGGTGGCACCGAACATGGCAAACAAGTGCTGAATGCCTAAGATAGCGTACTTGGGCAGACCTAATTCTCTGGCATCTGTGATGCCTTCTTTGGCTGAAACATTCATAGACGTTGAACTTTAAACTTTATTATCGACCATTGTTTGCATTGACCTTTGTCAAAGAACTATCCCACTTGACTGCCTGGCTTGACGTCCTTGGTTGTAGTGACTACGCTGAGGCTCTCGTCAAAGTCGACAGCAGAGAGAATCATACCCTGACTTTCAATACCCATCATCTGTCGGGGGGCAAAGTTGGCTACGAAGAGAATGCGCTTGCCGATGAGTACGGCAGGGTCTTCATAGAATGCTGCAATACCGCTGAGGATGGTACGGTCGGTGCCTGAGCCGTCGTCGATGGTGAACTGCAGCAGCTTCTTCGACTTCTTCACCTTTTGGCAGTCCTTGATAAGTCCGACACGGATGTCAAGCTTCTCGAAGTCTTCAAACGAGCAGGTGTCCTTGACGGGAGCAGCCTTGTACTGAGCTGCCTCATTGGCTTTCTTGGTTGCTTCCAGCTTGTCGAGTTGTTTTTGGATGACGTCGTCTTCAATTTTCTCGAAAAGCAGAGAGGGCTCTCCCAGCTGGTGACCAGCCTTCAGTAGATCGGTAGCCCCCAACTGGTCCCATTCGAAGGTGTCCATGTTCAGCATCTCACGCAGTTTCTTGCTGGAGAACGGCAGGAACGGCTCGAATGCGATAGCCAGATTAGCCGTCAACTGCAGACAGATGTTCAGAATGGTCTCACAGCGTTTCTGGTCGGTCTTCCAGACCTTCCAGGGTTCGCACTCTGTGATATAGCGATTGCCGATGCGGGCCAGGTTCATGGCTTCGAACTGTGCATCGCGGAACTTGAACTGGTCAAGCAGGGCTTCCACCTTCTGCTTCACGTCCTTGAATTCCTCCAAAGCCTGGCGGTCGACATCTTGCAGTTCTCCGCAAGCAGGAACGACGCCGTTCCAATACTTCTTGGTCAGCTGCAGGGCACGGTTGACGAAGTTGCCATAGACGGCAACCAGTTCGTTGTTGTTGCGGTCCTGGAAATCCTTCCATGTGAAGTTGTTGTCCTTGGTTTCAGGGGCATTGGCTGTCAGCACATATCTTAAAACGTCCTGTTTGCCGGGCATGTCTACTAAGTATTCGTGCAGCCAGACTGCCCAGTTGCGCGAAGTGGAAATCTTGTCGTTCTCCAGATTCAGGAACTCGTTGGCTGGCACGTTGTCGGGCATGATGTACTTGCCGTGGGCTTTCATCATCACAGGGAAGATGATGCAGTGGAACACGATGTTGTCCTTGCCGATGAAGTGTACCAGACGGGTGTCCTCGTCCTGCCACCACTGTTCCCACTTGCCCCATTTCTCTGGCTCGCGGTCGCACAGTTCCTTGGTGTTCGAAACATAGCCGATGGGGGCGTCAAACCATACGTAGAGCACCTTGCCGTCTGCACCTTCTACGGGCACTGGGATTCCCCAGTCCAGGTCGCGGGTCATGGCACGAGGCTGCAAGTCCATGTCGAGCCAGGACTTACACTGTCCATATACGTTGGGACGCCACTCCTTGTGCTCCTCCAGAATCCATTGCTTCAGCCACTCCTGATACTCGTTCAGGGGCAGATACCAGTTCTTGGTCTTCTTCAGTACGGGTGTCGAGCCGCTGATGGTCGACTTGGGGTTGATGAGCTCCGTGGGCGAGAGGTCGCGTCCGCACTTCTCGCACTGGTCGCCATAGGCACCCTCGTTGTGGCAGTGGGGGCACTCGCCTGTCACGTAGCGGTCTGCCAGGAATTGCTTGGCCTCCTCATCGTACAGCTGTTCGGTTGTCTCTTCTACCAGTTTGCCTTCATCGTAGAGCTTGCGGAACCACTCGGCGGCAAACTTATGATGCACGTCAGAGGTGGTGCGGCTATAGATATCGAATGAGATGCCGAACTCTTGGAACGAGTCCTTGATCATCTTATGGTAGCGGTCTACTACGTCCTGTGGGGTGATGCCCTCCTTGCGGGCACGGACGGTGATGGGTACACCATGCTCGTCAGAACCACCAATAAACAGCACGTCTTCTTTCTTCAGACGCAGGTAACGGACATAGATGTCTGCTGGCACATAAACGCCAGCCAGGTGACCGATGTGAACACCGCCGTTGGCATAGGGCAGGGCTGAGGTCACTGTTGTTCTCTTGAATTTTTTTTCTGCCATTTTTGTCTTTCGTTTTTTATATTTGGGTGCAAAATTACTAAAAAATGAGCGAAACACAAAAGATTACCGCGCTTTTCTTTTTACTGCCGAGTGAGTTCAATGATGCCAAAAGTTACGAAATATTACTCATATGTCAAACAAAATGTGTAAATTTGCAGGCACTAAAGTACTTTGCTATGGAAAAAGAAGAGAAATACAAACTATTGAAACAGCAAATTGAAGCACTCGTAGCCGGTGAGGACGATTCCGTTTCTGTGATGGCTAATGTCAGTGCCGCTATCCACCAGGAGATGGGTTTCTTTTGGACGGGCTTTTATATAGTAAAAGGTGAAGAACTGCATCTGGGCCCATTCCAAGGAAGCGTTGCCTGCATGCATATTCCTTTCGGTCGTGGTGTCTGTGGTGCTGCGTGGCAGCGTGCAGAAACCATTGTGGTTCCTGATGTGGAGCAGTTCCCGGGTCATATAGCCTGTAGCAGTCTTTCGCGCTCTGAAATTGTCGTACCCCTCTTCAATACCTCTCGCGAAGTGGTGGCAGTGCTCGACATAGACAGTCGTGAACTGAATACCTTTGACGACATAGACCGCTACTGGCTGGAGCAAATCGTGCAGGTAATAAAATAAAAAAGAGAGGCAAAAAGCCTCTCTTTTTGTGATCCGCTTGGGGCTCGAACCCAAGACCCCAACATTAAAAGTGTTGTGCTCTACCAACTGAGCTAGCGGATCAGTGCTCACGCATCTAAACGAAAGCGGGTGCAAAGGTACAACGTTTTTTTGAGATAGCCAAATTTATTCTGATGTTTTTTCACTTTTGAGGGCTTTTTGATAGCACTCACGGCAGAGAGGCTCGTATTCTTGCGTTTCACCCAGTAGCACGCGCTTGTCGTTCTGTACGGTACGATGGCTGACATATGCCAGCGATCCGCACTTGACACAGATGGCATGGACCTTGGTGACATCGTCGGCAATGGCACAGAGGGCGGGCATGGGACCGAAAGGAATGCCTCGGAAGTCCATGTCGAGACCAGCTATAATGACGCGGACACCCCGGTTTGCCAACTGGTTGCACACATCCACCAGACCATCGTCAAAAAACTGAGCCTCGTCAATGCCCACCACATCGATGTCGGAGGATAATAACAGAATGCTGGCTGAAGAGTCGAGTGGAGTAGAAGGTATGGCATTGTGATCGTGGCTCACCACCTCTTCGTCGCTATAGCGAGTGTCAATGGCAGGCTTGAATATTTCTACCTTCTGCTTGGCAAACTGGGCACGGCGCAGACGCCTGATAAGCTCTTCCGTCTTGCCCGAGAACATAGAACCGCACACTACTTCTATTCTGCCAGGGCGGTGTGCTTCGCCCGTTGCGGGATAACTAATCATGGTGCAAAGATACAACAAACTTTGAACTTAGACCTTTGGACTTTGGACTTTTTAGTCAGAAGAAGTGTTAAATATGCCTAATGAGTGGTCATAAAAGTGGCACTTCAAAGTACAAAGTTCAAAGAAAATACTACCTTTGCGCACGAAATGGGCTTATTGTATATTGTACCCACGCCTGTGGGGAACATGGAAGATATGACACTGCGTGCCATCCGCGTGCTCAAGGAGGCCGATGTGGTGCTGGCAGAGGATACCCGGACATCGGGCATTCTGCTGAAGCATTTCGGCATTGAGCAGCATCTGCTGTCACACCATAAGTTCAACGAACATGGAACGTCGGCCTCGGTGGTCGAACGCTTGTTGGCTGGTCAGACGGTAGCGCTGGTAAGCGATGCTGGGACACCAGGCATCAGTGATCCAGGGTTCTTCCTGGTGCGTGAAGCAGTCCGTGCAGGCATTGAGGTGCAGACCCTGCCTGGCGCTACGGCTTTTGTGCCAGCCCTGGTGTCGAGTGGACTGCCTTGTGACCGTTTTTGTTTTGAGGGTTTCCTGCCTCAGAAGAAAGGTCGTCAGACCAAGATCCAGAGCCTGGCCGACGAGGAGCGTACCATGGTGTTCTATGAGTCGCCCTACAGAGTGCTGAAGACGCTGCAGCAGTTCTGTGAGGTGTTTGGTCCAGAGCGTCAGGTTAGCGTGTGTCGCGAGATTTCCAAGATACATGAGGAGAGCGTCCGGGGCACGCTAGCGGAGGTGATAGCTCACTTCACGGAGCACGAGCCGAGAGGTGAGTTCGTCATCGTGGTAGCAGGAAGAGGATAAAAAGTAAAAGAGTAAAAAAATAAAAGACATGAAAAAACTATTTGTATTTGTATTGTGTATGACGGCCTTGACCGCCTGCAATCAGAAAGGACAGCAGTCTGCTGCCGACCAGTTGGTCACTCAGGAGCGTGACTCACTGAACCGTATTATCGCTCAAAAGGACAACGAAATCAACGACATGATGGGAACCCTGAATGACATTGAGGAAGGTTTCCGTGCCATCAATGCTGCTGAAGACCGTGTGAGCGTGGCCCGTCAGGGCGAGGGTGCCAGCATGAAGGAGCGCATTCAGGAGAACATCCAGTTCATTCAGCAGACGATGCAGCAGAACCGTGAACTCATCAACAAGCTGCGTAACCAGTTGCGCCAGAGTTCGGTGAAAGGAGACGAGTTGCGTCGTACGCTTGACAATCTGACCAAGCAATTGGAAGAGAAAGACGCCCAGATTAAGTCTCTGATGGCTGAGCTGGAGGCAAAGAACATCCAGATTACCGAACTGAACACTCAGGTGTCTAATCTGGAGACGAATGTGGCAAGCCTGTCTGAAGAAACCACCCAGAAGTCGAAGACCATCTCCGCTCAGGACAAGGAGCTGAATACAGCTTGGTTTGTCTTCGGTACCAAGAAGGAGTTGAAGGAACAACGCATCATTGAGGACGGTGAGGTGCTGCGTTCGAACTTTAATCAGGACTACTTTACCAAGATTGATATCCGCGTAGACAAGGAAATTAAGCTCTACAGCCGTTCGGCAAAGATGCTGACAGACCATCCCGCATCGAGCTATCGTCTGGAGCAGGATGCCAACAAGCAGTATGTGCTCCGCATCGAGAACCCCTCGCAGTTCTGGTCTACCAGCAAGTATCTGGTCATTCAGGTGAAGTAAACACTTAACGGCGATAGATGATACGCGGAGGTGCCAACGGTATCTCCGCGTTTTGTTTGCCGCCTTGTCGGGTGATAGCTTTGTAGACCCACGTCGTCGGCTGGTGGGCCTGATCGAAGACAGTAAACTCGTCGTAGCCGGGCTCTTGGTCGAGTGCCAGTTTCATGACCTTATTATATATAACCTGACGGCTGGGGGCATTGAACGGTGAGTCGTTGCTGTTCATCATGCTGTTCTCTGACGAGCGGAACACTCCTTTATAGAAGGTAGCCCCACCTTCGTAGATGCCCAGATTCTCAGTACGGTAACGGCTGTCGGACAGGAGCCGGCTCCATAGCACCTTGTCAGTTTCCTGCTCCGAGTCAACGTTCAGCATCCATCCGAACTGCTCTTGCTGTTGTTTCAAGGTCTTGATGTCTTTCTCCGTGGCCGATCCGTATTCGGAGTTGACATACTCATCGGCCAGCTTGCCCAGACCATGGCCGATGGCTTCGTGCACTAATACCTCGCGGAACATTTCGCTCTCAAGATTCTCTATGATGGGACAGAGGGCAACGGCATAGCTGGTATTACTTCTGCTGTCGGCATACATGTACGTGACGCCCTTGTGCAGGTTTGTGTTCAGAATCACCACTGCCAGCGTCCGGTCGACATTGATGCCCTTGACCTTCTTCACATATTCCAGCACTTTGTCTTCGTTAGCATCAATACCCGTGTCATTGGTGTGTGGTACCGTGCTGAATGTGGTTGAGTAATTGCTGCCCGGCGTGTCCTGACTGCTGACGGCAGTGACGGCATAGACGTCAAAATAGTCCCGCAGAGATTTGACGGGTTCTTCGCTGAATAGGTTTTCCATCGCCTGGTTCATCACTTCCATATAAGTTCCGTCGGCAATCTCCAGGTCAATGAAGGCATCACCCATCAGCACGATGGGAATGCCGCGTCCGATGGTGGCCTTGTTCAGTTGCGTCACCTTGCCGTCGGCAGAGAAGTCTGTCGACTGGTAGTCGCTGCTGCGTCCCTCCTGATGGATAAAGAGCGTGTCCAGGAACAAGGCCTCTTTGTTCTTTCCCTCCATGGCAAGTATAAAGGCTGCCTCACGTGCACTCTTCTCCGTATTGGCCTTTACGGTTATGGCGTTCAGAGCCATGTAGTATGCGGCTCTCGTAGGAGCACTATTCGATGAACCTATATTAATCCATTTGTCGATGCCGGCTGACGAGTAGAGCAGTAGCTGATCCTGTTCCAGATTCGTCTTGAAGGTGATGTCCTTCAGCGTAGCCCCTTCTGCAGGCACGTTGATGTTCTTCTTGTCGAAGATGGCATAGTCGTCACGTTGTTTGATGGTAATGGACTTGCGCGTGCTGCTGGCACTAATATCCAACTGGGCAGTCCTGAGCGCCTTGGTACGGTTCGTCTCTGTGGTCGAGATGGTGATGGTATGTGTGCCAGCCTCTCCGCTCTTGGGCGAGAAGGTAACCCAGTGGGCATTGCAGGTGGCAGTCCACCTGTCGGTGGTGGTTATAGTCACTTGGTTGGTGTTGTTTACTACAGAATACAACTCTACTGACGTTGTTGTCAGCAAGACAGCATTGCTGTCACCGTCATCCTTGTTGCATCCTGTCAGCAACAACAACGCAATCATCCATAAATTGATAATCTTTCTCATAGTCCAGTGCAAAGATAGTTATTCTTTTTCAAACTACCAACAAAACGTGAAAAAACATTCAGGGCAGGTAATCGTTGAGATTCCTGCCCTGACTATATGTGTATAGGTATATTCCGTGAATTGTAGTCTTTAACAAATTGCAAACTTTTTAGCAAAAAATTACATTAAAAGGGTAGAAAAGGGAGCGTTTTGTTAATTTCTTGCACAAAAATGTACATTTTTTATAAATTTATTCGTTTTTTACAGAAGTAAGTATTATCTTTGCACGGTCTTTTCGAAAGGCTGTAATATGCCTACACCTCTCCCGCAGAGGTCGATAATATTTCTACATCTGAGCAAAAAGCATGAATAAACTATAGAATTGCCATCAGTGTAGATGAGATATTTATTTAGTAAAGTACACGTACATAATATATAAATCAATTCAATAAAAATTAAACAAGAGAGTGTTTATGGAAAAAAGACTAACGATGTTTTTGGCCTGCCTGTTCCTGAGCTTAGGAATGGCACTGGCCCAGACAAAAGTTACGGGAACCGTCATCTCTGCTGAAGACGACCAGCCGATTATCGGTGCTACTATTCTGGTGCAGGGACAGAAGAGCGGAGCCGTGACAGATGCCAATGGTCACTTTACCATTTCAGTGCCTTCGGGCAAGAAAATTGTAGTAAGCTACATCGGTATGGAGACCGAAACCGTGACGCCCCGCAACGGTATGACCATCTATCTGAAGAACGCTGCCGAGATTGAGGAAATCGTCGTAACGGGTATGCAGAAGATGGACAAGCGTCTGTTTACGGGTGCAACCTCTAAGTTGGATGCCGAGAAGGCCAAACTGGACGGTGTGGCCGACATTTCGCGCTCACTGGAAGGCCGTGTAGCCGGTGTGAGTGTGCAGAACGTATCTGGTACCTTCGGTACAGCTCCAAAGATTCGCGTGCGTGGTGCTACTTCTATCTATGGTTCGTCAAAGCCCCTGTGGGTGGTTGACGGTGTCATCATGGAGGATGTGACAGAGGTAGATGCCGACGCGCTGTCGTCGGGTGATGCCGTCACTCTGATTTCGTCAGCCATTGCCGGCTTGAACTCGGACGATATTGAGTCGTTCCAGATTCTGAAGGACGGTTCTGCTACCTCTATCTATGGTGCCCGCGCTATGGCTGGTGTGATTGTTGTCACCACCAAGAAAGGTAAGCAGGGACAGACCCGCATCAACTATACGGGTGAGTACACCATGCGTCTGAAGCCCAGCTACTCGAACTTCAACATCATGAACTCACAGGAACAGATGGGTATCTATCAGGAATTGGAAAACAACGGTTTGATTTCTTTTGGTCGCACCTACCGCTATGCCAGCAGTGGTGTATACGGAAAGATGTACCATCTGCTGAACACCTACGATCCCATCACCGGAACTTATGCCCTGGCAAATACCCCAGAGGCAAGAAATGCCTATCTGAGAGAGGCTGAGATGCGTAATACGGACTGGTTCGATGAGTTGTTCTCAAGTTCTATCATGCACAACCATTCTATTTCGATGTCTACAGGTACAGAGAAGGCCCAGTACTACACATCGTTCAGCTACATGAATGACCCAGGATGGACTGAAGCTTCAAAGGTGGAGCGATTCACAACCAATATCAATGCCAACTACAACATTTCCAATAAAATTTCATTAAACTTGATTGGTAATGCAAGTTATCGTAAGCAGAAGGCACCCGGTACAACAAGCCAGAGCAACAATGCAGTGACCGGTGCTACCAGTCGCGACTTCGACATCAACCCTTACAGCTATGCACTGAACAGTTCACGTACACTGGACCCCAATGCATTCTATGTACGTAACTATGCTCCGTTTAACATCCACAACGAGTTGGCAAACAACTATATGGATCTGGATGTGGTAGACATGAAAATCCAAGCTGAGTTGAAATACAAGCCTATCCGTCAGGTGGAATTAGCTGCTTTGGCATCATACAAATACTCTGGAACCACTCAAGCCCACAGTATACGAGAGAACTCTAATCAGGCCATGTCGTTCCGTGCCATGGACGATGCTACCATGCGTGACGCCAACCCGTGGCTATACACAGACCCAGACGATGCCAACTCGCTGCCTATCAGCGTCTTGCCTAATGGTGGCTTCTACAATGAGACAAAGTATAAGATGAATAACTGGAGTCTCCGACTGACCGGAAGCTACAACGATGCATTCAATAATGATACACACATT
This sequence comes from uncultured Prevotellaceae bacterium, assembly GCA_900318795.1. Lineage (GTDB taxonomy): Bacteria > Bacteroidota > Bacteroidia > Bacteroidales > Bacteroidaceae > Prevotella. The sequence continues at coordinate 52,581 of ONLU01000009.1, forward strand.
GTGAATCTGTTCGCTGGTATGGAGATTAACAATACAGACCGTAACCGCAGCCACTTTAAAGGTATAGGTATGCAGTATGACATGGGCTTCCTGCCTAACTACGATTATCGCTACTTCAAACAGTCAAGTGAGCAGAATGCTGATTACTACGGACTGTCTAATAGCTATGGGCGTGAGGTGTCATTCTTCGGAACAGCCACTTACTCTTATAAAGGACGATATATTATCAATGGAACTGTTCGTTACGAAGGTTCTAACCGTTTGGGCAAGGAAACCAGTGCCCGTTGGTTGCCAACCTGGAACGTATCTGGCGCATGGAATGCCCATGAGGAGCCATGGTTCCACAATACTTTCAAGAATGTACTGACTCATGCCACCCTGAAAGCCTCTTACTCTCTGACTGGTGACAAGCCTGCTACCAACAACGCACAGGTTATCATTCAGAGTTATAACCCATGGCGTCCATTCGCCAATGTCAAGGAGTCCGGACTGGAAATCTATGATTTTGCCAACCCCGATTTGACCTATGAGAAGAAGCATGAGTTCAACTTGGGTATCGACCTCGGTTTCTTTAATAACCGTATTAATGTGCAGTTCGACTGGTACAAGCGTAACAACTACGACCTGATTGGTCCGCGTGTACTTAACGGAACCACTGGTACGCTTCGCGACTATGCAAACGTTGCTCGTCAACAAGGACTTCCAGTGGAGCACAGACTTCATTTTCTCTCACGTGAAGACCAAGGTAACTGATCTGGAAAGTCATACACGTGTCATTAGCATGATCAGTAATGGTGGTTTCACCATGCCTGGCTATCCTTATCGATCCCTGTTCTCTATCGATTTCAAGGGACTGAATGAGAATGGTATCCCCACTTTCATCAATACAAACGGTGACCTGACCACCAGTGATTTGGATTTCCAGTCATACGACACAGATTATCTGATTTATGAAGGTCCAACAGACCCGACTGTTACAGGCTCGTTGGGTAATACCTTTAAATACAAAGGCTTCACACTGAATATTTTTGCCACATACTCATATGGCAATGTAATTCGCCTTGACCCGTCGTTCGCCGCTTCTTACTCAGACTTGGACGCTATGCCCAAAGAGTTCAAGAACCGTTGGACCATGGCTGGTGACGAGAAATTTACAGATATTCCCGCTATTGCAGACTTGCGCATGCTGCAGAACGACTCGCGTTTGGCTTATGCCTACAATGCTTACAACAAGTCTACAGCACGTGTGGCAAAGGGTGACTTCATCCGCATGAAGGAAATATCTCTGAGCTATGATTTCCCCAAGAAATGGATTGCCCCGTTGCACCTCAATAGCCTGAGTGCCAAACTGCAGGCCACCAACCTCTTCCTGATTTACTCAGACAGCAAGCTGAACGGTCAGGATCCTGAGTTCTTCAACACTGGTGGTGTTGCCGTACCTATGCCTAAGCAGTTTACCTTCACACTGCGTGTAGGACTTTAATATATAAGTAAAAAGTAAAAAATAAATGATTATGAAGAAATATATAGGATTTTCAATCATTGCGCTAAGCATGGGACTGGCTTCCTGCAACGACTATCTGGACAGACTACCTGATGATCGTGCGGAGATTGACACTGAGAAGAAAGTAGCGCAATTCCTGGTATCCGCCTATCCGGTACGTTCTGCTGATTACGTCATGGAAATTGCCTCTGATAATGTACAGGACAATGGTACCCAATATTCGGCACAAGACTACCAGACATATATCTACAACTGGAAACCAGTACTGACGACTAGTTGGGAAAGTACCCAGTGGATATGGAATTATCACTACATGGCAGCAGCTGCAGCCAACCAGGCACTGGCAAGTATCGGTGAACAGGGCAATCCTGCAAGTCTGAACGGATGTCGTGCAGAGGCTCTGCTGTGCCGTGCCTATGCCATCTTCCGTATGAGCAACGTTTTCTGTATGGCTTATGATCCCACCAAAGCAGACAAATATGTAGGACTGCCTTACCCAAAAGCTCCTGGTGTAAGTGTGGCAGAGCGTGGAACATTACAACAGTTGTACGAGAATATCAATGCTGATATTGAGGAAGCCCTTCCGTTGTTGGATGATGCTCACCTGGTATCACCTAAGTATCATTTCAACAGCAAGGCTGCCTATGCTTTCGCTGCCCGTTTCAATCTTTATTTCCATAAGTACGACAAAGCTATCCAGTATGCCACTGCCGCCATTGGCAGCAATCCACTCGGTGTCCTGCGTAACTATGCACAGTATCAGAACCTAGCTGGTGTTGATGACATCAACAACGCCTATGTTGCTGCATCAGAGCCGGCAAACTTCTTAATGATAACTGCAAACTCGTTGGTTGGACGTGCGTTTTATTCCTCTTCCTACCACCGTTATGCCACCCATATCGATCTGTGGAGAAACGAGCTAACACGTGCTGTCGGTATGCCTTGGGGTGAGGGGTACGATAATAATACCCTCTATCAAGCAAAACTTCTTTATGGCTCTACGCAAGCTGCATACATGCCTTTCATGGTAGAATTCTTTGCTGTAACCGATAAAGTTGCGAACACGGGTACACCTTATATCGTTGATGTAGTGTTCAATGCTGACGAGACCCTGCTTGTCCGTGCAGAGGCATACGCACTGCAAAAGAACTATGCAAAGGCTCTTGAGGACATGAACTATTGGATTACTTCTCACTGTGCCGAATCTTCTGGAACAGCCAAACGTCCAACCTTGACGGAGGAATCTGTTAACACGGCTCTCAACAAAATTGACTACACTCCAGAAATTGTCTATACGACTAAAGAGCGTACTGTAAAGAAACACTTACAGCCACAAGGATTCACTGTAGAGAGTGGAACACAGGAGAACATCATCCAGTTAATACTGCATATGCGCCGTATCGAGACATGGCAGCAGGGCTTGCGTTTCCAGGATTTGAAGCGCTATGGTATTGCATTCAGTCATAATATCAGCGGTGGTGACCCTATCGTATTCAAGGCAGGAGACTCACGTGGTGCCTTCCAGATTCCACAGGATGCCATCGAGGCTGGTATCGCCCCCAATGTCTATGAGGACGCAACGACTCTAATAGCGGTATTTAGTCATCTAACAAAAACAGAGAACAGTTATGAAAAAAACAATATTATCACTACTGAGCATGTTGGCACTGGTTGTCTTGGTGACCTCATGCAAGAGCGACGATGTTTCCAGTGAGAGCATTTTCAAAACTGAGGAGCAGCCCAAGAATGAGTTTGATACATGGCTCTATAAAAATTTCACACAGCCTTATAATATCGAGTTCCGCTACCGCTACCAGGATAGTGAGACTGATAACTACTATAATGTAGTACCCGCTGACCCGGAAAAGGCAAAGGCACTGGCCATTTTGGTCAAGGAATTATGGATTGGAGCCTACGAGTCCGTTTTTGGACCGGAGTTTATCAAACAATACGGACCTAAGGTGTATCAACTTTTGGGTTCCCCTGAGTTCAACTCAAATGAGAGCATCGTTTTGGGATATGCTGAGAGTGGTGTAAAGATTACCTTGTTCCGTGTCAACGAGATAGATGTGGATAACATCTACGTCAACACCACGGATGCCTTCCGCGATCACTATGCTCTTCCGATGGACCTGAATCACTGGTTCTTCCACACGATGCACCATGAATTCTGTCATATCCTAACCCAAACGAAGGACTATCCGACTGACTTCCGTGAAATTTCAGCAGGTAACTATCACACCAGCGACTGGGTAAACGTGAAGGATGCCGATGCACCGAAACAGGGTTTCGTCACTGGATATGCCAGTGGTGAGTATAACGAGGACTTCGCAGAGGTATTCGCTACTTACGTGACTTCCAACGACGTGGTATGGAATCAGATACTGAATGCATCTCGTATTGTGACTGGTTCAACGACAAAGCTTGACAAAGACGGTAATCCTGTCTATAAACTGGATGCCGATGGCAATAGGATTATCAAGGACTACTTGTATGACCAGGATGGCAACCGTCTTGTGCAGCTGATTGACGGCAAGTTGTATTATGCCTATGAGTATGAGGTGGAAACGATTGACACCTACGATGACACCTACTACAATATGATTATCAAGAAACTGGACATGGTCAGAGACTATATGAAGGATAGTTGGGGTATCAGCCTTGACGATTTGCGCAATGAGGTTCTCCGTCGTACAGAGAATGTATATAACCTGGATTTGAAAACCCTTAAATAACACTACAAGCGTATGAAAAAGATATTGAATATTCTATTGATACTGGCTCTTTCAGTAATATATACATCTTGTAGCAACGAGGTGGACGATGTATTCGACAAGTCTTCTGCCCTGCGTATGCAGGAGGCTTTGAAGAACTACAAAGCCGTATTGACAGCTCCTGCCAACGGTTGGCTGATGGAGTATTATGGTAATACAGACTACGGTGGCTACAATATGTTTGTCAAGTTTGGCGAAGATAACAATGTGAAGGTCGCCAATGAAGTCTATGGAGCAGGAAATTCTGCCACTTCCCATTACAAGTTGGAGCAAAGTGGCGGTGTTGTCCTCTCGTTTGACGAGTTCAACGAGATTTTCCATTTCTTCTCTGACCCCGATAACAAGTTAGAAGTCGGTAACAAAGGCAAGGGAATGGAAGGTGACTTGGAGTTCCGCATCATCTCGGCTACGGCTGACAGTGTTGTGATGACAGGCAAGAAGCATGGTACCAAGATTGTCATGACTCCTGTTAAAGCCGAAACCGATTGGGATTCTTACCTTGCTAAGGTAACTCAGGCAGAGTCTGATATGGCTTTTGCTTCATATTTCTTCAATGTCGGTGACGAAGTCGCTGAAGTCAGCGCCTCATATCACATGCTGACATTCACCTACACCACTGAGGATGGCGAATTGGTAACCGTTGACGCTCCCTACATCCTGAGACCTGATGGATATCATCTCTATAAGCCTGTCACTGTACTTGGTAGGACGATTACCGATTTCACATACAAAGGCGGTGATGATTATCTGTTTACCACCAATGATGCTGAAGCCGTCATGAGAGGCTATGTCATGCCGCTGAGCGAGGCATTCCTTACTGGCAACTGGTATATCAGCTACGCCAACATGTGTGACGCGATGAAGGAATACTGGGACTATGCAGCTCCTGGACATCTGGCAAAAGAAGGTGATACTGGTCTGGCTTTGACATGGCTCCTGAGGCTCTGTCCGATACTCAGATCAAATTGACACTTACCGGTTGGGCTGGATCAAGTGCACAACAAAATAATGCAAAATACTATTGGGCTAGTAAGTCAGATGATGGTGTTTACTATTTCCGCTACTTCATCTTACCACTCCCAGGTACTTATAACATGGAGGCAAACGATGTTCGCAACCCGACTATGATTAAGCTTACTGATGTTGAAGATCCTACATATTACTATGTGTTGACAAAGCAGGCATATCCTGCTACACAAGGTATGAAATAAAGGTCGTTTCATCCTAAGGACTAAGAAACTCAGGGCAGGAATCTCAACGATTACCTGCCCTGAGTCTTTTTTCACGCAGAAAGTTTGGCGAGGTCGGAATTAGTGAGTACCTTTGTAGCCATGAAAAAGTTTCCGCAGAGTTATGTATTCCCTTCTATACGTGGTTTGTTGCTAGCTGTATGCTTATTCCAACTGACTTGTCTTAGGGCGGTGCCGGCCCATCCGGGCAAGTTGCAGGTACGTCAGCCTGACGGCACCATGTTGACCCTCTGTCTCAAGGGCGACGAGTGGTGTCACTACCACACGACGGCTGACGGATATACCGTTGTGAAAGACCAGCGAGGACACTATGTCTACGCTGAACTGGAGGATGAAGTACTGAAACCGACTGCGATGACTGCTCATGACGAGGGAGAGCGCTCTGCCGAAGAAGTAGCTTTCTTGGAGAATATGCCCGTCCGGCAGGTGCCTGCCATGACGCCACAAATTCTGTCCATGAAGCAGCAGGCCGCTCAGGCCACTGTGGAACATGTTGCACGGCGGCGTGCAGGAGGGACGAACTTTGCCAACTTCAAGGGGCTCATCATCCTTGCCGAATATAAAGACCAAAAGTTCTCACGCAAAGACTATAAGCAACTGATGGACGACATGGCCAACAAGGAAGGGTATACCGGTTTTGATGATATAGAGTGTACTGGCAGTGTGCGCGACTATTTCTTCGACAACAGCAACGGCCAGTTTAAGCCGGAATTTACGGTGGTAGGTCCATATACCCTTGACTACAGCCAGTATTATGCTGAAGGAACTAAGAACGGCTCTACGCTGGTTCGGGCAGCGGTCAATGCTGCCGATGCCGATGTGAACTATCAGGAGTTTGACGGCGATGGTGACGGTTCTGTTGATTTGGTATTCGTCATCTTTGCCGGCCAGGGTGCCAACTTTACCGGCAATGACGAGCGGCTTATTTGGCCTCATCGATTTAACTTTTTCAGGAACAAGAAAGATGGTGTCTATGTGAGTGACTATGCCTGTGCTGTCGAACTTTACGGTTATACCAGCAAGCCAGAGACTGTCCTGATTGACGGCATAGGCACTATCTGTCATGAGTTCAGCCATGTGTTGGGACTGCCTGATTTCTATGATGCCGACTACGAGGAAGACGGCCAGAGTAACGACCCTGGCGACTGGTCTGTCATGGCCGCAGGGTGCTATGCCAACTACGACCGCACTCCCGTGGGCTATTCGCTCTATGAGCGTTATGCCGTAGGATTCATGGACGAACCTCCCGTCATCAGCAGCCCGGGCAATATGATGCTCGATCCGCTGCCGCTTCTAACCGCCTGCTCGGGTTATCGCATCAATACCCCAGTGGACAACGAATTCTTCCTGTTGGAGAACCGCCAACAGGCGGCTTTCAAGTGGGATGCTTTTCTGCCTGGCAGCGGTATGCTGGTACACCGGGTGGACAAGACCAAGACTTCTGTATGGGATTATAATACCGTCAATACTAATCCCGACCATAACTATTATGAGTTGGTGCGGGCAGGCGGTGCACATTCCTATACGTATAAAGAGAAACGGCATTTTGAGTCGACTGCTGCCGATGTGTTCCCCGGGGATGACCATGTTACGGAGTTGGGCAATGCGACTTCCCCAGCTAATCTTCTCTCGTGGTCAGGTAAACCATGTACCTACGAGTTGTCGAATATCCAAATGACTGATGAGGGCTTGATAACCTTTGACGTTACAAGTACGGATATTTCTGAAGGTATTGTGGAACTCCGCACCCACACCCAGACCGTGCTTTCAGATGCCCCTCTCTACAATCTGCAAGGCCAGCGCGTCACCCGTCAGCACAAAGGGCTGCTTATTCAGGACGGAAAGAAGGTGCTGAGTAAGTAGAGTAGTTTCTCTGCTACCGTTTCTGTTTGAAGAAGTCCTGCATGAGCTGGCGGCATTTCTCTTCCAAAATTCCACCTGTCACACGGCACTTGGGGTGTAGGGCACGGGGGGCGTAGGTGGTATAGCCCCGCTTCTCGTCACGACAACCGTAGACAATACGTGGTATCTGGCTCCAGCCTAAAGCTCCGGCACACATGGTACATGGCTCTACGGTAACATAAAGGGTACAATCAGTCAGGTATTTTCCTCCTAACTCATTGGCTGCAGCAGTGATGGCCTGCATCTCGGCATGAGCCGTGACGTCGTGCAGTGTCTCCGTCAGGTTGTGCGCGCGGGCAATGACCCGGTCCTGACAGACCACAACGGCACCAATAGGTATCTCACCCTCGTCGAAGGCCTGCTGTGCCTCAGCCAGCGCCTTCCGCATGTACATCTCATCCTTATTTTTTTCTTCCATGATGCAAAAGTACGAAATATTTTTCGTACTTTTGCAAGGTGGAATGGAAAATAGTGCATATTGACGAGACGGACTCTACCAACCGCTGGTTGAGAGAACAGGGTGGGGAAGAGAATATGGTTGTGTGGGCTGACTACCAGACGGCAGGACGTGGTTGTGGCACGAACCATTGGGAGAGCGAGCGAGGCAAGAACCTGACCTTCTCCATGCTGCTGCACCCCCACGATGTTCCGGCACAGAAGCAGTTCCGTATTTCAAGGGCTATCTCATTGGCCATCTGCAAGGCGTTGGGACAACATATCGGTGACCTGAGCATCAAGTGGCCCAATGACATCTATTGGCGTGACGGCAAGATAGGCGGCATCCTGATAGAGGTTACCCTTCAAGGGAACAAAGTGAAGGACTGCATTATCGGTATAGGACTGAATATCAACCAGCGCGTCTTCCGCAGTGATGCACCCAACCCGGTGTCTATGTGGCAAATCTGCGAGCAGGAGACCGACTGTGAACAACTGTTGCAGGAAATTCTTCAGGCTTTTCAGGAGTATATGGGCAAGTCAAACAAGGATGAGTACCAGTCTATGCTCTATCGTCGCAAGGGCTTTCATCCCTATGCCGACAAAGACGGTGCCTTTATGGCTGAGATTATTGATGTCGAGGACGATGGCCATTTGTTGCTGCGCGACGACAACGGACAGTTGCGTCGCTATGCCTTCAAGGAGGTGACGTTTGTAATTTAAAATGGTGTGGTAATATAATAACGAAATAACTTAATAACGAAATAAAATAATCGGAACTATGGCAAGATTTAAGAGAATTCTATTGAAGTTGTCAGGTGAGAGCCTGATGGGTAAGCAGGGCTATGGTATTGACCCTGAGCGTCTGAGTGACTATGCTCGCCAGATTAAGGAAGTCAGCGAGATGGGTGTACAGATCGGTATCGTCATCGGTGGTGGTAACATCTTCCGTGGACTGAGTGGCAGCCAGAAAGGCTTCGACCGTGTGAAGGGTGACCAGATGGGTATGTGTGCCACCGTCATCAATTCGCTGGCACTGAGCTCAGCCTTAGGGGCTATCGGTGTGAAAAACCGCGTGATGACGGCTATCCGCATGGAACCCATTGGTGAGTTCTATACCAAGTGGAAGGCCATCGAGGCTATGGAGGCTGGCTATGTCTGCATCTTCTCTGCAGGTACTGGCTCTCCCTATTTCACTACCGATACCGGCTCCAGCCTGCGTGGTATCGAGATTGAGGCTGACGTGATGCTGAAGGGTACTCGCGTCGATGGTGTCTATACGGCCGACCCCGAGAAGGATCCCACCGCTACCAAGTTTGATGCCATTACTTATAAAGATGTACTCGCGCGAGGTCTGAAGGTGATGGACCTGACCGCCATCTGCATGTGTCAGGACAACAATCTGCCCATCTATGTCTTCAATATGGACATAGTCGGTAATCTGAAGAAAGTGATGGATGGTGAGGAAATCGGTACGTTAGTCTATAATGGCTAACTGCCCATGGTGATTACGCCTCTTCGAACTCGACATATTCGCCATCGGAGTCGTCGAAAATTTTGCGATTCTCGCGCTTCTCGTGATGGTGATCTATAATCGTTTCGCCCGTTGCCGTTTGCGTGTGACGGGCGGTTTGCTGTTTTGAGCTCTGATTGCTTTGAGTATTCTGACTATTCTGGGAACTCTGAGCATTCTGATTGCTCTGAGGCTGTGCGCGCTGGCTATACTGTTGACGCTTGCGTCCTACCTCGTCGCGGAACTGCTGTTCCCGTTTGTCGGCAGCTTGCTGGACAGCTTTGTGGACTTGCTTGATTTTTCTGATGACAGTGCCTCCAACTAGCATTCCGATGAATACAAGGAGAAAGAACACAAATAGCAATATTTCCATAATTTAGGCTTTTAGTAGTTTTGTTAGTTATTTCTTTTTCTGGGCATTTGCGAACAATGAGAGCATCACATACCACGCGATGATGGCTGCCAGTCCGCTGATGCCGAGCAATATGAGCATCGGAATGCAGGTGACCAGGAAGATGTACTTGATTTCATTGCCCTTCCATCCCCAGGTTTTAAACTTCAGGGCAAACATTGGAATCTCGCTTACCAATAACCAAGAGCTGACTAACATTCCAATAAAGACGGCATAGTAGTATATGGGCGATGAGAGCAGCCAGTCTCCTGAGCCTGCAATCAAGGCTCCCCAGAACAATGCATTGGCAGGAGTGGGCAGTCCAATGAAGCCCATAGCCTGTCGCTCGTCAAGATTGAATTTCGCCAGTCGCAGGGCTGAGAAAGCCGCCATGATAAAGGCAGCGTATGCCAAATAGTGCCAAGGCAGGTGTTGCACTCCTGTCTTGAGGAAATCGAAGATGATTGCTGATGGAGCCAAGCCGAAGGTGATGTCGTCAGCCAGTGAGTCCAGTTCCTTGCCAATGGGTGAGCTGACCCCCAAAAGGCGTGCCGACATGCCGTCGAAGAAATCGAATACCGCTCCGATAATGATGAATGTCAGGGCCGTATCCCATGCTCCACAAAGGGCCCAGTAAGTGGCAATACACCCTGATATCAGATTTAGGCAGGTGATGCTATTGGGAATGTGCTTCTTAATCATTGAACTTTTGAACTTGGATTTTTAATGTTAAGCCAGTTTGGCGATAACCGTCTGATCACCCGTTGTGGGTTGCCCCATGGTGACGCAGGCCTTGGCTGTCAGTGGCAGATAGACGTCGACGCGTGAGCCCAATTTAATGAAACCCATGTGCTCGTCAATATAGCACTCTTCGCCCTCCTTGGCATAGGTGACAATACGCCGGGCCATGGCACCGGCAATCTGGCGTACAAGGACATCCTCACCGTCAGGTGTGGTAATCATGACATCGGCATGTTCGTTCTCTTCACTGGCCTTAGGAAGCCATGCCTTGTGGTAGTTGCCGTTCTGGTGGTGTACGAATTTGACCTTTCCGTCCACGGGAAACCAGTTGGCATGAACGTTTAACGGACTCATGAAGATGCTAATCATCAGACGCTTGTCGTGGAAATACTCGTTTTCCTCAGCCTCTTCCAACACTACAATCTTACCGTCGGCAGGTGCAACCACCAATTTGTCTGTGTCACCGTTGAAATAGCGGATAGGACAGCGGTAGAAATTCAGCATGGATAACCATACGAAGACTCCGATACCACACGTTATAGGCATGACGAAATGACGTGCCAATGGGTGAATGGCTCCTAGAATATACCACATCAACAAATTGACTGCAAGAATGATAAGGCCGCCATACAGCAGTTCACTAGTGCCTTCACGGTGTATTCTTATTTTCTTTAATTTTTTGATTCTTTCTCCCATGGGAAGTTCAGATATGTTGACTTTCAATGTGCAAAGGTACATAATTATTATGAATTACAAATTAATATTTATGAAATTTTTTGGTAAATTCGCCTTTTCGTTGTAACTTTGAACCTCAAAAAGCGAAAATGGAAGATTTCATTCATCTACATGTACATACTTATTACTCCATTTTGGATGGTCAGTCAAGTATCAAACGGCTGGTAGACAAAGCCATCGGGAATGGCATGCGGGGTATGGCGATTACCGATCATGGCGACATGTTTGGTATCAAGGAATTTCATGACTATGTCGGAGGCATCAACAAGGGACGCAAGAAGGAGGGGCAGCCACCTTTTGTGCCCATTTTCGGTTGCGAAATGTATGTGTCGCGTCATGGTTCCAAGTCATTACGCCGCGGCAAGGAGGACCAGAGTGGCTACCACCTCATCGTGTTGGCCAAGAACTATAAAGGCTATAAGAACCTCATCAAGTTAGTAAGCCGTTCGTGGGTGGATGGCTATTACATGCGCCCCCGTACAGACCGTGAGGACCTGGAGCAGTTTCACGAAGGACTCATTGTCTGTTCGGCATGTATCGCCGGCGAGGTGCCCAAGAAGATTCTGAATGGTGACATTGCTGGTGCCCGCGAGGCTATCGAGTGGTATCACCGGGTGTTTGGCGACGACTACTATCTGGAACTTCAGCGTCATGAGGTGAAAGACCCGTCCATCCGTGCCAACCGTGAGACGTTCCCCTTGCAGCAGAAAGCTAACAAGGTACTCATTGAACTGGCTCACGAATACGGCATCAAGTTGGTATGCTCGAACGATGCCCACTTTGTGGATCAGGAGAACGCTGAGGCTCATGACCACCTGCTGTGCCTGTCGACGGGTAAGGACTTGGACGATCCCACCCGTATGCTCTATTCCAAGCAGGAGTGGTTCAAGACTCGTGAAGAGATGAACGAGGTGTTCAGCGATGTCCCGGAGGCTTTGTCTAACACCTGTGAGATTTTAGATAAGATAGAAATCTATAGCATCGACCACGACCCCATCATGCCTTTCTTCCCCATCCCCGAGTCGTTCGGTACGGAAGAAGAGTGGCGTCGGAAGTTCACGGAGGAACAGCTGTTTCAGGAGTTTACCAGTGACGAGAATGGCGAGAACCAGCTCCCGCAAGAAGAGGGCGAGAAGAAAATCAAGAAACTGGGCGGCTATGACAAGTTGTATCGCATCAAGTTCGAGGCTGACTATTTGGCAGAACTAGCCTATGCAGGTGCCAAGAAACGCTATGGCACCCCTATTCCCAAGGACGTTGAAGACCGCGTACGCTTTGAGCTGCACATCATGAAGACGATGGGCTTCCCGGGCTACTTCCTCATTGTGCAGGACTTTATCAACTCTGCCCGCGACGAACTGGGCGTGATGGTAGGACCGGGACGTGGCTCTGCTGCAGGTTCTGTGGTGGCTTACTGCTTGGGCATCACTAAGATAGACCCTCTGAAGTACGATTTGCTGTTCGAGCGTTTCTTGAATCCTGACCGTATCTCGTTGCCCGATATTGATACCGACTTCGATGATGACGGGCGCGGCAAGGTGCTGAAATGGGTGGAAGATAAATATGGTCATGAGAACTGTGCGCACATCATCACCTATGCCACCATGGCCACCAAGAACAGTCTGAAGGATGTAGCCCGTGTGGAGAAGGTGCCTATTGCTGTCAGCAATGCGCTGTGTAAGGCCATTCCAGACCGTCTGCCCGATGTGGACGGCAAGACACCAAAGATGAATCTGGTAAACGCTATCAAAGCAGTGCCCGAACTTCGCGATGCCGAAGCCTCTAACGACCCGGCTTTGCGCAACACCATCAAGTATGCCAAAATGCTGGAGGGTACAGTCCGTGGTACGGGTATTCATGCCTGTGGCTTCATCATCTGCCGCGACCCTATCAGCGACTGGGTCCCTGTCTCTACGGCTGACGACCCGGACTTCAAGGACCAGAAGACCAACTGTACCCAGTATGACGGACACGTCATAGAGTCGACGGGACTCATCAAGATGGACTTCCTCGGACTGAAGACTCTGTCGGAGATGAAGGAAGCCTGTGCCGTCATCAAGCAGACGCGCGGCATAGACGTCGACCTCGACACTATACCCATTGACGACCCGAAGACTTACGAACTCTACCAGCAGGGACGTACCATTGGTACCTTCCAGTTTGAGTCGGCAGGTATGCAGAAATACCTGCGCGAACTGAAGCCTACGGTTTTTGAGGATCTTATCGCCATGAATGCTCTCTATCGCCCGGGGCCTATGGGCTATATCCCCCAGTTTATCCGTCGTAAGCACGGCGAGGAACCTATCACCTATGATATTCCGGTCATGGAGAAATATCTGAAGGATACCTATGGCATTACCGTCTATCAGGAGCAGGTGATGTTGCTGTCACGTCTGCTGGCCGACTTCACCCGAGGCGAGAGCGACGCCCTGCGTAAGGCGATGGGTAAGAAGAAGAAAGACATTGTTGACGCCATGAAGCCCAAGTTCATTGAGGGCGGTAAGAAGAACGGCCACGACCCCAAGGTGTTGGAGAAGATATGGAGTGACTGGGAGGCGTTTGCTTCCTATGCATTCAACAAGTCGCATGCTGCCTGCTATTCGTGGGTAGCCTTCCAGACAGCCTACCTCAAGGCCAATTATCCGGCTGAGTTCATGGCAGCTATCATGAGTCGTCGTCGCGACCAGATTACGGAAATCACCAAGTTGATGGATGAATGCAAGCAGATGGGCATAGCCACGCTGGGCCCTGATGTGAACGAGTCGTTCCAGAAGTTCGGTGTTAACAAGAAGGGAGAGATACGCTTTGGATTGGCAGCCATCAAGGGTATGGGCGACGGTGTGGCACAAGCCATCATTGATGAGCGCGAGAAGAACGGTCTCTACAAGGATATCTTTGATTTCGTCCAGCGTGTCAACTTCAGCCAAGTCAATCGTAAGGCCTTCGAGTCGTTGGCTTTGAGCGGAGGATTTGACAGTTTTGGCATCCGTCGTGAGGAGTTCTTTGCCCAGAATGCCAAGGGCGACACTTTTATTGACATCATCATGCGTTACGGCCAGACCTATCAGGTCGAAAAGCAACAGGCACAGAACTCGCTGTTCGGAGCTTTTGACGACTTGGAAATCCAGACGCCGGCACTACCCAAGACGGATGTCCGATGGAGTGACATCGAACGGTTGAACAAGGAGCGCGAACTGGTAGGCATCTATCTTTCTGCCCATCCGCTGGATCAGTTCAAGATAGTGTTGGACAACCTGTGCAACACCCGTTGTGACGAATTGGCAGACGCTTCCAGCCTGACAGATCGCGAGGATGTCATCTTGGGGGGCATTGTCACCAACGTACGGACGGGATTTACAAAGAACGGGAAACCCTTTGGCATCGTGACGCTAGAGGACTATAACGGTTCTGGCGAACTGCCGCTCTTCGGTGAAGAGTGGGGCAAGCATTCGGGCATGTTCGCTATAGGGGCCTCTGTCTATGTGACAGGCAAGATCAAACCACGCTTTGCCTATAATGAAAATGGTCCCAAGGATTTGAAAATTTCTACTGTCGAATACTTGCAGGACATTAAGGCCAAAGCCGTGGAGCGTATCACCATCTCGCTGGCTACAGACCAGCTGAATGAAACGATGGTGGAGGAGTTGGGCGAGCTGATAGCCCAGAGTCCTGGCAAGACGGAGGTCTACTTCTTGCTGCACGACTCCACAGGCAAGCGTCATGTGTTGGTCCGTAGCGCTTCAGCCACCATCGATGTCAGGAACGAGTTGATACATTATATAGAACAAACAGATGCTCTTGGCTATAAGATTAATTAGTGGCACGGTATTTGCTGAGACACCAATGAAAGCGAAAATAAAAAATCAATAGTAATTCATCAATTCTTAAACAAAGATTATGGAAGTAACAATCACAAACGAGAATTTCGAGAGTCTGAAAAATGGCAGTCAGCCGTTAGTAGTTGATTTTTGGGCAACCTGGTGCGGTCCCTGCCGTATGGTCGCTCCCGTCATTTCCGAGCTGGCAGAGGCTTACGATGGCAAGATTACTGTTGGCAAGTGTGATGTCGAGGACAACGAAGACCTGGCTCAGGAGTTTGGCATCCGTAACATTCCTACCATCCTGTTCTTCAAGGGCGGTCAGGTGGTTGACAAACTCGTAGGCGCTCAGCCTAAGGCTAAGCTCGAAGAGAAATTCCAGGCTCTGCTGTAAGCATGGAATGCATAAAGGTTAAAAGCTAAAACGTGAACGGTCTCTTTTTCAGAAGGAGACCGTTCTTGTTCCGTCTTCCTGCTCGACGATGCTGACCCGTACGGCATCCTCTGGCAGGATTTCTTCTATCAGCTCAGGCCACTCTATGAAACAGAGCGCTCCTGAGTAGAAGTAGTCCTCGTAGCCCATGTCGTAGACTTCTTCCAACTTCTTGATACGGTAGAAGTCGAAGTGGTAGATGGGCTGTTGGTTGGCTGTATATTCATTGATGATGGCGAAGGTAGGACTGGTGATGACGTCGTCAACGCCCAGCTCTTCGCAGATGGCCTTGACGAATGTCGTCTTGCCGGCACCCATCTTGCCGTAGAAAGCGAAGACGTGAGCTTCGCCCATCTGGTTGATAAACTCGCGAGCAGCCTCGCGGATGTGTTCTATGTCTTTAATCTTAATTGTAATCATAACGTTCAACGTTTTTTTCCTTTCAGTGATACAATGGGGATGATCATTTCCTCCATTGAGATACCTCCGTGCTGGAACGTGTTGCGATAGTACGACACGTAGTAGTTGTAATTGTTAGGGTAGGCGAAGAAACTGTCGCCTGTGGCAAACACATAGCTCGTCGACAGGTTGGGGGCGGGCAGGTGTGCCTTCTGGGGCTCTTTGATGGCGAAGAGGTCCTTCGAGTCATAGCTTAAGTTCTTGCCCAGTTTGTAACGCAGGTTAGTATTGGTGTTACGGTCGCCTACAATCTTGACGGGCGTATTGGTGCGTATGGAGCCATGGTCGGTGGTGATGATGACACGATAGTCGCTTTGTGCCAGTTCTCGGAACAGGTCGGCAATGACAGAATGACGGAACCACGAGAGGGTGATACTGCGATAGGCTGACTCGTTGTTGGCCAGTTCGCGTACCATCTTCGACTCGGTGCGGGCATGACTCAACATGTCGATGAAGTTGAACACCACCACGTTCAGGTCGTTACGCTCCATTTGGGACAGTTGCTGCATGAAGCGCTCAGCCTCTGCCGAGGTGTTGATTTTGTGGTACGAGAAGGTATTTTTCCTGCGATAGCGATCCAACTGGGTCTGGATGAGCGGTTCTTCGTTCAGGTTCTTGCCCTCTTCTTCGTCTTCGTCGACCCACAGGTCGGGGAACATCTGGGCTATCTGTACAGGCATCAGTCCAGAGAAGATGGCGTTGCGGGCATACTGTGTGGCGGTAGGCAGAATGCTGCAATAGACATCCTCGTCTATCTCGAACAAATCACCGATTTCCCGCTCCAGCATCTTCCACTGGTCGTAACGGAAATTGTCCAGTACCACCAGGAATACCTTCTGGCCATCGTTGAGCAGGGGAAATATCCTGTTCTTGAACAGTTCATTGGACATCATAGGGTGTTCGCTGCCTTTCTCTGACCTTTGGTCAGAGTGTGGCGTTGCATTCATCCAGTCCATGTAGTTCTTCTTGACGTACTTGGCAAAGCCCAGATTGGCTTCCTGCTTCTGCATGTCCAGCATCTCGGTCATCTGCGAGTCTGTGGCACTCAGTTCCAACTCCCAGCGTACCAGTCGTTTGTAGACGTCTGTCCAGTCCTGCCACGTGCGACAGTCCATAATCTGCATGGCTATCTGCTGGAACTGCTGCTGGTAGCCCTGCTGAACGGTTTCCGTCACAATTTCGCGACGGTGTATGTTCTTTTTCAGCGTCAGCAGTATCTGATTGGGGTTCACGGGCTTGATCAGATAGTCGGCTATCTGTTGTCCGATGGCTTGGTTCATGATGTCCTCCTCCTCGCTCTTGGTCACCATTACCACTGGAGTCTGTGGTGTCAACTCCTTGATGTGTTGCAAGGTTTCCAGACCGCTGAGTCCTGGCATCATTTCATCCAGCAGCACCAGGTCGAAGGAACCTTTCCGGCATTCCTCGATGGCATCAGTACCGTTGGTCACAGTTACCACTTCATAGCCTTTTTTCTCTAAGAACAACAGGTGGGCGCGGAGCAGTTCCATCTCGTCGTCAGCCCAAAGTAATCGTCCGTTCGTCATATTCTGTTTTTGCCTTTTATCTATTTTGTCATTCCTTCATCGCCAGAAGTCATCGTCAAACTCAATATAGCCGTTGTTCTGCTGTTGAGGTTGGTCGTTGAACAGGTCGTCGTCAGTGGTTGTCTGCTCTTCTGCGGAAGCCTCTTCAGGGTCTTCTTCTGTAGTGATGCTCTCCGGTTCGTTCAGCAGAGGTTGAGTCGATATCTTGACGGGTTCTATCTTTTTCTCGAAGAAGACCTCGTAGTCACGATAACTGTAGGAGGTGCCCAGCAGACGCAGGTTCTGTTCGCTGACTATGAGGCTCCGGCAGTGTTCCATGTATGGTGTCAGTGCTTTGCTGCCGTGCAGTTGCCGTGCATACTGACGGGCCTCGTCGTAGCTCAGGAATCCGCTGACGAGCATGCGTGCCAGTCCGTTGGGGTCTTGGTCGATGACGATGTCGAAGTTACGTACCAGGAAGTTCGAGAAGTTATACTTGGCCAGTTCGTAGAGCAACTGGTTCTGGTTTACGGAGTCAGGCTGGAAGGCCAGCAGGAACACGTAGTTGGTATTGCGCTCGAAGGTCAGCGTGTCCACCTGGGTGGAGTCGCCAGCCATCGATTCTGCCGCGCGTCGTGACCAGACATCACCCATGTCGAACTTGCCACCATAGAGCTTGCGACCTTGTTGTATGCCACGCAGTATCATGCCTGCCATCTCGCTGACCTCGCTCTGCGGGTATTTTTCCACCACCTGTTGCATGCGCTCCGTACAGCCTTTGGCATCACCGTCGTTCAGCATACTCAGACCTTCGATAAACAGGAACTTCGGACGGTGCTGGCCCTGTGGGAAGCGGCTCTCCGACAGTTGGACGTTGTTCTGGACCTCCTGATAGCGGTCGGTCTTGAAGGCATCGTAGGTTGCGGCATACAGCGAGTCTTCTATGTGGATGCCGAAGCGTTGGTTCTCAGCAAAGTGGGGATCGGAGAGCAGGGCGGTCCACTGACTCTCGTTGTGGTTGGCCTGCAACATGGCCAGACAGTGTTGTGCCTCCAGAGTATGTCCCTGTCGCGAGTACAGCAGAAACAGGTGATACCATGCCTCATCGTTGTGCTCGTAGTCGGGATAGTTAGTGGTCAGTCGCTTCAGCCAGCGTTCACTCAGCCTGAGGTTGTCCATCTTGTCCTTGAACATGATGCCTGCATGGAACAATCCTTCCTGGATAGCGGCATTGCTGGCAGCCAACTGATCGTCGGTGAAGGGTATCTGTGCCAGATAGTATTCCCGGTTGTGTGGGTCGAGAGCAGTAGAGTCGGCTTGGTCGACGGCAGTGGTGTCGGTTTCAAGGTCAGCTGTTGTGTGGGCGATAGAATCGCCTGCCATTGTGGCGTCTTGGCTTTCTTGGCTTTGGCTGTTCTCAGGCAACAGGTTCACTACCGTCTTGTTGACGCGTTGCCAGTCATCCACGTTCTGGCGCTTGCCCCATTGCTGTTCGAAGGAGCGCTTACCCTGACTGACGGCCTGTGGATTGTAGAAGTACCACGCTCCGTTGCTTGCTGTGGCCGGCGTGGGCATGGTGGGAGTGGGGGCTTGCTGGCGGTTGCCTACGGCTGATTGCTGTTGCAGCGCCTGTTCCGTCTCAGCTTCCTCGCGGGCCCGTTGTTCTTCCTTCTCTTTCTTCTTCAGTTCCTCAATGATGCGGTCTATCACCTTCAGTCGCTCGGCTTCTGGCATCTTAGCCAGCCGTTGCAGCGAGTCCTGCAATTCTACGCTGCTGGTGTGGGGCACCAACTCGTCCAGTATCTTCGATCGCTCCGACAACTGTTGGTAGTCTTTACGGTCCTTGTCCAGCAGTCCGATGGCCTCACCGTAGCACCGCTGAGCATCGGCAAACTTCTCGCGTTCCCAGTACAGATTGCCCAGTGTCAGCAATAGCACGCCCTTTTCGATGCCACTACGGGTGGCCTTCTTGTTACCTTCCTCGTAGGCCTCGATGGCTTGTGCCGTATCGCGCTCGGCCAGCCAGATGTTGCCGATGGCATAGTACACCTGGTCCTGATAGTCTTTGTTGTTGTCCGATGCTGCCATGCGCTTCAGCCGCTTCACCATCTGACGGGCATTCTTGCTCCCTCGGGCCATCACCTCCGTCTGGGCGATGCGGGCGTTGAACTCCAGCTCGTAAGGAGGATTCAGACGGACGGTATGCTTGAAAGCGTCGTAGGCTTCTGTCTTGCGTCCCAACAGCGCCTGCAACTGTCCATAGAGAAACCACTCACGGGCTTTCTGCTTGCGCCGCTTCTCGTGTCTGATAACTTTGCGCAGGTAGGGTAGGGCTTCCTCGTAGCGCTGGCTGTGTATGTAGTAGTCAGCATAGGTGTAGTCCCAGTCCTTGACGGCACGGAAGTGCATGGTGTCACGACGCTGTTTGTTGATGACGTCCTCGGCATCATACAGCCAGTCCAGTTCCGTATAGCTCTTGGCGAGCCAGGCCCTTGCCAGTCCGTTGATGGCGGGCTGGGTGTGATACAGACGTGACATGTAACTGAAGGTGGCAGCCGCCTCTTCGAATTCGCCCTTTTGAAACTGCGACTTGCCCAACAACAGCCAGGCTTTCCAGATGAAGGGGTTGTATTCGCGGCGGTTCAGCCACTCAATGTCCTTCTGCGTCTTTCGTCGGTTTTTATTCCATTGTGGGCGCGTCTTGATGCTGTGTTGCTTGATGGCTTTCTCTGACTTCTCAATGGCACGGTCGAAGTTGCCCTTGCCCAAGTCGCGGCTCTGCTTGTTGCCAACGGTGTATAGGGGGATCAGCTCCGTGTAGTTGTCCTTGTTGCCTTGTTCCTTCTCCAGACTGCCCTCGATGAACGCCTGCGAACCGTTGAAGTACGTGTTGTAGCGGGCGTTGAAGGCATGCCACCAGCGTGTCTTCGCTGTGTTGTTCTTCGTCGAGCATCCTGTCAGTGCCAGTAGCACTACCAGCGCGACAGTAGCCATACCCGACGGATGGCATCTTTCTTCCTTTCTCTTTTGCCCTTTTTCCTTTAGCTCCGCCAGCTTGCACTCACTTCTGCTGCTGCATGAGGTGCAGTTGCCCTCTTCCTCAGGCTGTACAGGTTCATTGTCGCCACCAGAGAAGATGGCGGCAACTACGCCCAGCACTATGAGCGATATGATAACTATCAGCAGGAAACTCAATTTCTTAAATAATCAATCTCTCACTTTTTACCTTTCATCTATCTGAAATCCGGCTTGCAGGAGGTCCTTCCAATACTGCGGATACGACTTCGTCACTACCTCCGGGTTGTTGATGCGCAACCCCTCGTAGTGTAGCGCAGCTGGAGCGAAGGCCAGCGCCATGCGGTGGTCCTCGTAGGTGTCAATGCCTGCCTCCGAATGGGGCTCACATCGTTCTCCGTCCCACAGCAGTTCCTGATTGTCGCGGTCATAGATGACATAACCCAGCTTGCGCATCTCCCGCTTCAGTGCCTCTATGCGGTCCGTCTCCTTGATTTTCAGTGTCGACAGTCCGTGGAAGTGGAACTTCACCCCCATCAGCGCACAGCATACCACGAAGGTCTGCGCCAGGTCGGGACAGTTCACGAAATCATAGTCCAGCCTGGGTACCCGACGTCCAGAGTGCTTCAGTGTAACTGTCGTCGGCACACCCTCTTCCGTTGTCTCGAACGTTGTCTTCACACCCAGCAGGCTGAACAGGTAGCGCACCTGTGAGTCACCCTGTTTTGAGCCGTCCATGAGACCTGTCAGCCTCACCTCGTCGTCTTCGTTGCCAGCCAGTGCCAGCATTTCATACCAGTAGGATGCAGCACTCCAGTCGCTCTCTATATAGTAGGGACGCTCCTGATATGGCTTTGGCGCTACCTTGATGGTCTCATAGTCGCTCCATTCGGCATCGGCACCAAACTCACGCATCGTCCACAGTGTCAAGTCTATGTAGGGGCGTGAGATGATGTCCCCTGTCAGGTGCAATGTCAGTCCCCTGCTTAACATGGGACCTATCATCAGCAGTGCCGAGATGTACTGCGAACTGATGTTGCCTGCCGTTTCCAGCAAGCCGCCCTCCAGCCTACGGCCACGGATGCGTAGGGGAGGGAACCCCTCCTCGCCTACATACTCAATGTCGGCACCCAGCCGTCGCAGGGCGTCCACCAGTGTGCCGATAGGACGGTGCCTCATGCGCTCTGTACCCGTCAGCACATGCTCCTCGCCTTCGCATACCGACAGCCTTGCCGTCATGAAGCGCATAGCCGTACCAGCTGCCTTGATATTGATCTCATAAGGGTTGTCCCGCAGCGCACGGATAATGACTTCCGTGTCGTCGCAGTCCGACAGGTTGTCAGGTGCAATCTGGCTTCCTGACAGTGCGTAAATGATGAGTGCACGGTTCGAGATGCTCTTCGAGGCTGGCAACTGTGCCGTATGCTTCAGCACCTTCGGGGCAGTGATTGTATATTGCATGGATGGTGAAGTTTCTTAATACATCTTTTATAATAACGTCACAAAAGTACGAATTATTTGCCGATTATGCAAGGAAATAACATTAATTATCAAACTTTTCTTCAAAAAGAGGCCGGAAAATTTGGCAGATTCAAAAAAACGTTGTACCTTTGCACACGATTTCAGAGAAATCACATTTTAGGATCGGGATTTAGCGCAGTTGGTAGCGCACACGTCTGGGGGGCGCGAGGTCGCTGGTTCGAGTCCAGTAATCCCGACAGAAAGAATCGCCAAGAAGTTGAAGGTCAACGACTTGGCGATTTTTTTTGCTTTTCCCGTAATGTCCCGAATGGCGGCTTCAATGCCGCCCGTCAGCGCCAGTTCTCAGAGTCTGTCAATCCGCATGGAGACAAACTGTACACCCGTAAGCCAGATTGTCGCTCGCTATCCCCTCGTGTCGTCAAGCATCTTTTTGTGAATGGCCTGCTTCACCTGATTGGCTATCTCGTCGTATGAGAGATTGCTGTCAGGTATGACTGGCGTCAGGAACTCAACCTCAATCTTGTGTGGCGAGACAAAATGCCTGGAGCGTGGCAATGCCTCGAAAGCCCCTCTGATACATACAGGCAGGATGGGGACTTGCAGCTCGCGGCTGAGGATGGCAAAGGTTTTCTTGAAATCGGTCAGTCTGCCCGTGCGTGTACGCGAACCTTCGGGGAAAATCATCACATTCTTGCCTCGCTTGAGAGCCTCGGCCAGTTTAAGGATGGAATCGCGGAGATTGCCCCGTTCCATGACGATGATGTTGTTGTGGTGTGCATAATACTGGCGGAAAGCGCCTTGCACATGCTCTTCGGTGGCATAGAAGTAGCAGTCCTTGAGCAGTCTCATGGGCAGTCCGCCAGAGACCAGTGCACCGTCGAGATAGCTCTGATGGTTGGGTGCAATGATGATCGGACCCTGAGCCGGAATGTTTTCCGTGCCTTTGAACGAAAGACGGTTATAGACTTTGAACAACAGACGGGATGACTTCATAAGAAGCGTCATGCCAGGGTTGCCATGTGGGAGCACCAGCCCGGAAGAGTCGGCATTGAGAAACTCGTGCCAGTCCTCTATTCTCACTTCCATTCGCGTCTTGCTATGAGCCACATGTTCTGCCAAGGCCAGCATGTTCTTGAAGCCTGGCATATCGGCAGCATTGACATCGGTACCGAAGGTCTGCTGTATAAAGCCTTGAAGAGCCACCATGTCCAGCGAGTCGAAGCCCAGGTCCGTCTCAATATGGTCAGTGGGGTGCAGCTGTATCTGCTTCTCTTCCTCGATATATGTCTTTAGAATGTGGTATTCCTCAAAGATGGGGTCCTCCACTTCCTCTGCAGCTTTCTCCTGCCTGTTGGTTGATGTGCCTATGGCAAGGATGTCCTTAAGTTTGTAGCGCTGCAGCTTCTCCAGTCTGGTGCGAGGCAGCTCACCACGATAGACCATCAGGCTCATAAGCTTCTTGTAGTTGGTTACGGTGAGGTTGTAGGGCTCCAGTACCTCGCGCTTCAGCGTTTCTTCCACCTCTTCATCCGTCAGGTTCCTGGCCCATTCCTCCTGGGGCACGATGATGGCGCGCAGCATGTCGCCATCCTGTACGACAGCCGTTTCCTTGACGCGCTTTGTATATTTCTCCAGCTTGTATTCTATCTCGCTGGGCTGCACGTTCTTGCCGTTGGAAAGCACGATAATCTCCTTGCTGCGGCCAGTGAGATAGAGACGGCCGTGGTCGTCAAAGTGGCCGAGGTCTCCTGTGTGCAGAAAACCGTCCTTGTCGATGACACTTGCCGTCTCGTGAGGACGGTTATAGTAACCCTGCATGACGTTGGGACCCTTGGCACAGACTTCGCCGTTCAGAATCTTGCATTCCATGGCGGGGAGCGGCTTGCCCACGCAGTTTGGCACTAAGTCGCCGGGGCGGGTGAAGGCTATCATGGGGGCTGCTTCAGTCATGCCATAGCCTTCGAGCAGTTCCAGGCCCAGTGTCTGCAATCCCAGCGCTATCTCGCGCTCAAGGGCTGCGCCTCCGCTGACCAGATACTTGATGTGCCCGCCCATTTTCTTGTGGACGGCCTTGAAGATGAAACGGGAGAAAGCCACGCTGTTCACATGGGCACAGAGGCTGAAAAGCCCGCGTGTAAGAGCACTGGCATCAATCTTCTTTTTGATGCCGGCATAGAGCGTCTGCCACAGTCGCGGGACACCAATCATGATGGCAATCTGGCCTCTCTGCATGGTGTCCATGATGTCTGGTCCCGACATCGACGGGCAGATGGCCACACCTCCACCCACATAGAGCGGCATCACGACAGTTCCCACCAGGGGCAGCACATGATGCAGGGGCAACAGGATGAGTGTGCGGCGATCTGGCGTGAAAATGGGCACTTCCTCTGAGACGGCACGGACATTGACCAATATATTCTGGAACGAGAGCATCACTCCCTTGGGCGATCCCGTCGTCCCCGAAGTATAGATGATGAGGGCCGTGTCTTCCTCCTTGTATGTGATTTCTGCCTTCTTGCCGTCGGTTTCTGTCGTTTCGTAGTCGTCAATCAGATGAATAACCAGCGGCTTACCCGTTTCTTTGACAGCCGCTTTCATCACTTCCATCTTCTCTCGTGAAGTCCATACACACACGGGATTGCAGTCGTTGATGATATAAGCCACGTCGCTGACTGTTGACGAGGCATCCACAGGAACTGCGATGCCATGGTTGGCCCATACCGAGTAGAAGGCGTAAATCCATCCTTCACGGTTTTCTGAGAATATGAGCGTCCTTTCACCGGCTTTTGTGGGCGACTTCCGGCTGTATAGCCCGATGCGCTGAAGTAGTTCAGGGAAAGTAATCTCCCGTTCGCCTGAGATGATGGCAATGTCTGTAGATTCTCTATTGTAGCCGATAATCTGGTCTGTCATATCACAAAACTTATTAAAACTATGGGCAAAGTTACTTGATTTTGGTGTAAAATCACTACTTTTGCGGTAATTATTAAAATAGTTTAGGAAATTTGGCGAGGCTGCCTGCGAGAGCGGCTTTGGCAGCCAGCCTTACTTCTGCACCTGTTTAAAGGAGGAGTTTGGCATGTCACCCACAGAATATCTCAAAACCATATAATAGAATGAATCATCAAACTATTTTCTTACCACTTTTTCTCTTGGCTGGACTCTTCTGCCCCATGCGTGCAACAGCCCAGCAAGTACGCCTTCACGTGACGAATCCTACCTCCAGTCAGCGGCAGGAGGTGGTGGAGGCAGACCTGCAGGCTATCTGCCAGTCGCTTGGCCTGAAAACCAGTGAGGCGCTGATTGTCAGGAATGCATTAGGTCAGCAGATAGCCTGTCAGGCGAGTCACGACGGCAAACTGTTGATTGATGTCTCCATACAACCGAAGGGCATGGCGACATACACCATCAGCCGGGGACAGCCTTCGCCGTTTATGCCGCAAGTCTGCGGGCGCATCTACCCAGAGCGTCTGGACGACCTCACTTGGGAGAACGACCGAGGCATCTACCGCATGTATGGTCCTGCCCTCCAGCGGACGGGTGAGCGTTCGTTCGGTACTGACGTGTGGGTCAAGAACACCCCAGATCCTGTCGTTGAGCATCGCTACCGCCTGCACAATTGGGGCTGGCATCAGGGCGATTCCCTGAAGAAAGTCGGAAAGCGCGAAGAAGGCGAAGAAATATTCAGGAACACCTCCTTCCACCTTGACCATGGCTACGGCATGGATGTGTATTCCGTAGGGGCAAGTCTGGGCTGTGGTGCCCCGGCACTGATGAAGGATGGTCAGCTGCTCTTTCCCTACTGCTTTGCCGACTGCAAGATACTCGACAACGGTCCTCTCCGATTCACCGCAGAACTGATCTATGGCACGACTGCCGACAGTACGACAGAGCACCGGATTGTCACACTCGACAAGGGTTCGCACTACAACAAGATGACCGTATGGTATGATGGCATCCGCCATCCGGTAACACTCGCTGCCGGCGTGGCACTGCACGGTGAGGAGAACGTGATACAGGGCAAAGACTACGTGCTTTACGCTGATCCTACGGACAATCCGAAAGTCCATCCGCAGATATACGTAGGTGTGCTTTTTCCGGAAGGCATTGACGAGGCTACCCGGCTTGATGGTAAACCTGCTCATGCCGTTGGACTCGTCCGTCAGTACAAGGGTAGGCCTTATACCTATTATTTCGGTTCGGCCTGGAGTCGCTACGACGTCCGTACCTTGTCCCATTGGCAACTCCTCGCAGAGGAATATCTCTCCAACATTCGTCAACCACTGACCGTACAATTAGAAACCAAATAGATAAAACATCAAAATGAAGAAAAACCAATTGCAACAAATTTTGCCGGCTCGCGAGGGCCGGCAAAATTGTTGTGTGAGTGTTCGTGTCGTGACGTTAGTCGTCTGGATTGCCTTTGTAGTGGAAGGGCTGGACGTTGGGGTTCTCGCCAATGTAGGGGTCGGGAACGGCTACGTCCTGAATGAGTCGCTTGTTATATTCGCCACGAACGTTGCCGACATTCATCAGCAGGTCGGAATATTTGACGGTAGGGATGACAATACCGAAGATACCGAATCCTACGCGTGTGCCTGCAGGGTTGATGTTGTTGATGACGTAGGCAGTACGGTAGAACATGTGGGAATAGATTTTCAGTTGGTTGAGTTTCAGGCAGGTCTCCCACTCATCTTTGTCGAGCTCAGTAGAGTCAGCGTGGGTAAGGAGGTGACCGATGTTTCCTACATAGTCGTCGATGAAGTCGCTCTTGATACTGTCGTTAGCAATAAGACACTCCTTGATATTGTCCTCCATCTGCCAGCGTACCATGCTCTCAGAGGGGCGTGTGATGGCTGCGAAGATGAGCAGAATGCAGGCGATGGCTGCCAGAATGACAATCTTGCCCAAACAGGTGTGACTGAACTCCTGCCACGGAGTCTGTTTCTTGTAAGTGTTACTGTTAAACTGTTCCATATGCTTTGAGTTTTAAGATTTTTGTCATGATTGGTGGTGCAGCAGGTTCATGAACTCCTGGCGGGTCTTGGCCTGGTTGAAAGCGCCGCTGAACTCGCTGGTGGTGGTGATGCTGTTTTGTTTCTCCACACCGCGCATCTGCATGCACATGTGGCGTGCTTCGATCACAACCATCACTCCGAGGGGACGGAGGGTCTGCTCGATGCACTCCTTGATCTGGAGCGTCATGCGCTCCTGGACCTGCAGGCGGTGGGCATATATGTCGACAACGCGGGCTATCTTGCTGAGCCCGGTGATGTATCCGTTGGGAATGTAGGCCACATGAGCCTTGCCGTAGAAGGGCAGCATGTGGTGTTCGCAGAGGGAGAAGAAGTCGATGTCCTTGACGATGACCATTTGCGAGTAGTTCTCCTTGAAGAGTGCGCCAGTGAGTACCTGATGGGCATCCTGGGTGTAGCCTTGCGTGAGAAACTGCATGGCCTTGGCTACACGCATAGGGGTCTTGAGCAGTCCCTCGCGGGTGGGGTCTTCGCCTAAGAGCTGGAGTATGCGATGGTAGTGATCTGCGAGTTCGTCGAGTCCGGCTCTGACTTCTGGTTCTTGTGCCATATTATTAATATTGTACGGTAATTTTTCCTTTGACGATGGTGGCCTGTGTGAAGCCCTGCTTGCGAAGGCTGACGAGCATCTGGTGGGCCTCCTCGTAGGTGCGGTAGTTGCCCACGCGGCATATCCAGCGTGGAGAATAGAAGTGGACGTAGACGGGAGCGTCAGGGAAACTGGCCTTGATCTTGTCGCCCGTCTGTTCGGCCAGAATGCGGTCCTTGCGGGTGTTGCCACCGGCAAAGGCCTGTACACGATAGCCATTGACCTTGTAGCCCTTCATAATCTTCTTCGTATAGTCGACAGGCATGTCGGAGGGGTCTGAAGTAGAGAACTCGGGGGATGTGTTGGTGTTGGCCGTTGTGGCGGTTGCAGATGCAGCGGTAGTTGATTTGGTGGTTGTGGCGGGCGCAGCAGTAGAAGCAGTTGCCGGCATGGTGGCAGCAGGTGCTGTCCTGGCCGTCAGAATGGCTTCGTTGACTAGTTGGTCGATGTCGCTGCTCTGATGGATGGTGACTGTGCCCTTTCCGGCAGTACGCTGCTGGATGCGTTGAGTATAGGTTTGTGCGCTGGCACTCATCAGAATGCCAGCACACATGATACCTATTGCTATAGTGCGCTTCATTATTTCCAAGCGTCAATGATACCCTTGAAGTCTGCACACTTGAGTGATGCACCACCGATGAGACCTCCGTCGATGTCGGGCTTTGCAAACAGCTCAGGAGCATTGCTGGCCTTGCAGCTGCCACCATAGAGGATGCTGGTGTCGTCAGCAACAGCCTGTCCGTACTTCTCGGCAACGATAGAACGGATGTAGGCGTGAATCTCCTCAGCCTGCTCGGCAGTAGCGGTCTTGCCGGTACCGATAGCCCAGATGGGCTCGTAGGCGATGACGATGTTCTTGAAGTTAGCCTCGCTGAGGTTGAATACTGAGCCTTCGAGCTCGGCCTTCACCACCTCGTTCTGCTTGTTGGCCTCGCGCTCTGCCAGGGTCTCTCCGATGCAGAAGATGACCTTCAGGCCGTTCTTGAGGGCCAGCAGCACCTTCTCCTTCAGAATCTCGGGAGTCTCCTTGTAGTACTCGCGACGCTCAGAGTGACCGAGGATGACATACTGTGCACCAGTAGACTTGACCATCTCAGCGCTTACCTCGCCGGTGAAGGCACCCTTCTCCTTGTCAGCGCAGTTCTCAGCACCCAGACCGATGATGTTCTGGTCGATGACACCAGCTACAGATGCCAAGTGGATGAACGGTGTGCAGATGATGACACCACAGTTGGGCTTGTCAGCCGTCAGAGCCTCGTTAAGCTCCTTTGCCAGGGCGATGCCCTCTTGCAGGTTCAGGTTCATTTTCCAGTTGCCTGCTACAATTTTCTTTCTCATGTTGTTGTTACTGTTAAAATGTTGATATACATTATTTATAATGTTCTTTTCTTTCTTGTCCCATCGTGACCATGCCCAGAGCCTGTCAGCCAATACCAGCAATGCCAGAGGCAGGACATACCACAGCAGGATGACCAGGAGCTTGGCGGGAATGGCATCTTCGGGCATCTGTCCGATTTTCAGCCGCTCCAGAGGCTGCTCCAACTCTGCATCGCCCAGAGTAGGCAGACCGTTGCAACTCCACTTGCGGATGATGGTACCTCCCTTGAGCAGCAACAGCCCCGGATTGCTGCGGACAATGGTCTTCAGCGTGGTCTCGTCCGTAAAGCAGAACGGGTATTCTGCTCCTGTGTAGTCGCACCAGTGCCTGATGTCTTGCTTACCGCTTGCTGTGAGTGTGTAGAAGGGATAGCCGTTGTCCTGTGCGTACTCGTAGAGCTGATTGATGAGGTCGACATGTCCGGCATCAGCCTTTGTCAGCTGTGGAGACACCAACAGAAATGCATAGCCTGACAGGCTGAGCAGTGAGTCGGTGATGTCTGTTCCGTCGCTGACACGCGTCATGGAGAAATCATGTATGGGGGGCACGTAGCCCTCGCTGAGCTGCACGGTCTTGGAGTCGATGAACGTCCAGGTGGAGTCGGGATAGTTGTCAGTGGTGAACTCGCGTCGTTCTCCGTTTTTCTCCATGATGAACGTAGTCTCGAAGCGTGGTTGCTCGGCATCGTCGGGAATCTCCATCCCCTGACGTATATTGGCCCCGATGTGATAGGGGCGGAAGTCGAAGTAGGGCAGGTCGTAGAGCGACCATCCTGACACGACTAGGATGAATATGGCCGTGTAGTTGATGACTATCCACTGGTTGGACTTGGACACGAACCGGTACATGTCGAGCGGATGGCGCCAGATCAGGACCGCCATGGCGAGCAGTACGGCATTCTTCCAGAACGTCTGCCAGTTGGTCAGTACCACGGCATCGCCAAAACATCCGCAGTCGCTGACGGGATTGGCCAAAGCCAGCCACAGCGTGAGCGGTGTCATGACAAGAAAGAGTATCAGCGTGAGCAGTGACACCATGCGCCGGCGTATGGCCAGCAACAGGAATGTGCCCAGCGAGAACTCAAATGCCGACAACAATATGGCAGCTCCCAGTGTCATGGCATCGTGTATGTAGGGTGCCAGATGGAGCGCCTCCAGATAGTCGGCCATCTTATATTGTGTGCCCATCGGATCGACAGCCTTGACAAACCCTGAGAATATCAGGACTACGGCCAGAACGACACGGGCAATATTTACCAAAACCTTCCTCAACTCCTTACTCCTTCAGTTTGATGGCCCCGAAGACGGCATAGTTGATGATGTCCATATAGTTGGCATCGATGCCTTCGCTGACCAGCGTGTCGCCCCCCAGATTCTCAATCTCCTTGATGCGCTCAATCTTGGTCAGGATGAAGTCTGTATACGAACTGACGCGCATGCCGCGCCACGCCTCGTCGTAATCATGGTTCTTGCGTTTCATGAGCTCCAGGGCCTCGTTGGCATAGCGGTCATACAGCTTCATGGCCTCGTCGTTGCTGATGTCCACTGTGTCGGCAAAGCCGTTGTAGATTTGTATCAGCCCTACGATGCCGTAGTTGATGAGCGCAATGAATTCAGGACGTATGCCTTCGCCTACGAGCGACTCTTTCTTGATTTCCAGCGAGCGGATGCGCTTGGCCTTGATGAACAGCTGGTCGGTCAGCGACTGTGGGCGCAGAATACGCCACGAAGCTCCATAGTCATGAAGTTTTTTCTCGAACAAACTACGGCATTCGCTGATGGTTTGCTCGAACTGCTGGTTGTTTTTTGCTTCATTATTAGCCATAATCGAGTGCAAAATTACGGATTTCTTGTGAAATAACCAAAAAAAATGCTTATCTTTGCACTCTCAAATTGAAAAGTGACGGAATGAAGCTCTATTCTGACGAGGCATTAGCCCAGATATTGGACAAGGACATCTTCCACCAGATTTCGACAGTTGCCGACGGTCTGGGGGTGGAATGCTATGTGGTAGGAGGCTATGTGCGCGACATCTTCCTGGAGCGTCCCTCTGCTGATATCGACGTCGTTGTCGTGGGCAGTGGTATTGAGGTCGCCAAGGGTTTGAAGCAGCTGTTGGGAAAGCGTGCCCACCTGAGCGTGTTCAAGAATTTCGGTACCGCACAGGTCAAGATAAGGGAGAGGCAAAGGGGTGATGGCCCAGGGGATGAGGATGTTTCCGAAATAGAGGTGGAGTTCGTGGGAGCCCGTAAGGAAAGCTACAGCCACGACTCGCGCAAACCAGTGGTGGAGAACGGCACGCTGGAAGATGACCAGAACCGTCGCGACTTCACCATCAATGCAATGGCTATCTGTCTGAACCAGAGACGATTTGGTGAGTTGGTAGACCCCTTCAATGGTCTTGCTGACCTGGAAGACGGCATGATTGCCACTCCCTTGGATCCCGCGATTACTTTCTCAGACGACCCGCTGCGCATGATGCGCTGCATCCGTTTTGCCACCCAGCTGAATTTCCAGATAGAAGACGAGACCTTCGAGGCCCTGCAGCATATGGCTGACCGCATCAAGATTGTAAGCGGCGAGCGCATTGAGGTGGAGCTGAACAAAATCATGATGGCTCCGCACCCCAGCATAGGCTTTGAATACCTGCAACGCTCTGGACTATTGCAGATTATCCTGCCTGAGTTGTCGGTTCTCGACATCGTTGAGAAGAAAGAGGGTAGGGCACACAAGAACAATTTCTACCACACGCTGGAAGTGCTGGAGAACGTCGTAAAGGCTCAAGATGGTCTCGCTTCTCAGCCTTCACCTTTCAACTCCAGACTCTACCTCCGTTGGGGAGCCCTGTTGCACGACATCGGGAAAACCCGTTCGAAGCGCTGGGAACCCGGTACGGGATGGACGTTCCATAACCATAATATAATAGGTGCGAAGATGGTGCCTGGCATTTTCCGTCGGTTGAAACTGCCTATGGGGGCTGAGATGAAGTACGTACAGAAGTTGGTGGACCTGCACATGCGTCCACAGGTGATTGCTGACAGCGAGGTCACGGATTCTGCCGTACGCCGTCTGCTGAACGATGCCGGAGACGATATTGACGACCTGATGATGCTTTGCGAGGCTGATATCACTTCGAAGAACGAGGTCAAGAAGAAGATGTTTCTCGAGAACTTCCGTATGGTTCGCGAGAAGTTGGTTGACCTGAAGGAGAAAGACTACAAGCGCCTGTTGCAGCCCGTCATCGACGGCAATGAGATCATGGAACTGTTCCATCTGAAGCCTTCGCGTGAGGTGGGTGTGCTGAAGCAATATCTGAAAGACGCAGTACTCGACAACCGGGTGGAAAACGAGCGCGAACCGCTGATGCAATTGCTCATGGAAAAAGCCCGACTGATGGGATTGACCTGACAGTCATGCATAAACTTTGTTAAATATAGCGTACCTATAATATAGGTATGCTGTTTTTTTTGTACCTTTGCAGACTGAAAACCAAAATCCGAGTTTTGAGTTTTCGCTATAAAGTATATTCGAATATAAAATAAATTAGGAAAAAATGAAGAAAGTAATGATGATTGCAGCCGTTGCTGCAACGCTGGTTGCTTGTGGAGGCGGTGGTGGCCGTCCCAATTTTGGTGACAATGAGTATCCCGTGGTAACAGTGGGTACGTCGGAAGCTGATATGCAGTCTACTTTTCCTGCTTCCATCAAGGGTGTGCAGGATGTTGAGATCCGTCCGAAGGTAACTGGCTTCTTGGTGCAGATTAATGTGAAAGAAGGTCAGACGGTAAGTGCCGGCCAGACTTTGTTCGTCATTGATAACGAGACCTATCAGGCACAGGTCCGTCAGGCTCAGGCTACTGTCAATACTGCCCAGCAGCAGGTCAATACGGCCCAGCTGACTTACGAGAATGCCAAGCAGCTGCACGAGAACAGGGTCATTGGTGACTACGAGTTGCAGACCTCGAAGAATTCCTTCGAGAGTGCCAAGGCCCAGCTGGCTCAGGCCCAGGCAACACTGGCGTCTGCCAAGGAGACGCTGAGCTTCTGCTATGTGAAGAGCCCCGCTGCTGGTGTGGTAGGTACGCTGCCTTTTAAGAAAGGTGCCCTGGTAAGTGCTTCGAATGCCCTGACCACGGTGGCTAACATCTCGTCAATGGATGTCTATTTCTCTGTGACAGAGAAGGATGCCATGATCATCTCGCAGAAGGGCCTGAACAGCATTCCTGCCGTGAAGCTCCAACTGGCTGACGGCAGCATCTATGCCCATGAGGGTAAGGTGAGCCGCATGAGTGGTGTCATCGACGCAGAGACGGGTTCTGTCCAGCTGATTGCCTCGTTCCCCAATCCGGAGAAGATGCTGAAGAGTGGTGCTACGGGTAATCTGATTATTCCCCGCCAGAACCTCAGTGCCATCGTCATCCCCCAGGCTTGCGTCTCGGAGGTGCAGAACAAGAAGTTCGTTTATCTGCTGGCTGAGGGCAACAAGGTGAAATATACCGAGATTAAGGTTGACCCCCAGAACGACGGCAACAACTATATCGTCACAGAAGGTCTGAAGACTGGTGACAAGTACGTCACCAATGGTATTACCAAACTGAGCGACGGCATGGAGATTGTGCCCATCACGCCCGAGCGCTACCAGCAGAAGATAGACGAGCAGGCTAAGGCCATGTCGGCTGGCGACATCGTGGGAGCCATGAAGAAATAATTGATAATTGAAAATTGATAATTGACAATTATGACTTTTACAACATTTATCAAACGCCCAGTGCTGTCGACGGTGATCTCCATCCTCATCGTCCTGCTGGGTCTTATCGGACTGGTGTCACTGCCTATTGAGCAGTACCCCAATATAGCACCGCCTACCGTGGCGGTATGGACCACCTATCCCGGTGCTGACGCTGAGACGGTGAAGAACTCCGTTGTCACCCCCTTGGAAGAGAGCATCAACGGTGTGGAAGGCATGGACTATATCACCTCAACGTCTTCTACGGGTTCTGCCCAGCTCTCTGTGCTGTTCCGCCAGGGTATGAACCCTGATATGTGTGCCGTTAACGTGCAGAACCGTGTGTCTCAGGCTCAGGCCCTGCTGCCTGCTGAGGTGACACGTATCGGTGTGACGGTATCCAAGCGACAGACCTCGCAGGTAATCATGTTCACGCTGACCTCTGACGGTCGATACGACGATGAGTTCCTGACCAACTACAATAACATTAACATTATCCCAGCCATCAAGCGTATTCAGGGTGTGGGTGATGTGAACACCCCCGGTCTGAAGACCTACTCGATGCGTATCTGGCTGAAGCCTGACGTGATGAAGCAATACAACCTGATGCCTTCAGACATCACCAATGTACTTGGCGAACAGAACATTGAGGCTGCTCCCGGTACCTTTGGCGAGCAGTCGGATGTCGCCTACGAGTATGCCATGCGCTATACCGGTCGTCTGAAGACTCCGGAGGAGTTTGGCAACATCATCATCCAGAGCGACAACGCAGGACAGACGTTGAAACTGAAGGACGTAGCCCGCATAGAACTGGGTGGTCAGCAGTATTCGGTATCGATGAAGAACAACAATCTGCCTTCTGTGCTCGGTATGGTGCAGCAGATTGCGGGTTCCAATGCCAACGAGATAGCCAAGAACGTGAAGGCTGAACTGGAAGAGCAGGCAAAGCTGTTCCCTCCAGGCATGACCTATAAGATCAACTACGATGTCACAGAGTTCCTGTACGCCTCTATCGAGGAGGTGGTGTTCACGCTGGTGTTCACCCTCATCCTGGTGTTCATCGTCATCTACATCTTCCTGCAGGACTGGCGCTCGACGCTGATCCCGCTGATTGCCGTCCCGGTATCACTGGTGGGTACCTTCTTCTTCCTCAGCGTCTTCGGATTCTCCATCAACCTGCTGACACTGTCCGCCTTGCTGCTGGCTATTGCCATTGTGGTGGATGACGCTATTGTGGTGGTCGAGGCTGTGCACGCCAAACTGGACCAAGGCTATAAGTCTGCACTGACAGCATCCATCGATGCCATGAACGAGATTTCGGGTGCTATCATCTCCATTACGCTGGTGATGGCCTCAGTGTTCATCCCCGTGTCGTTCATAGGTGGTACCTCGGGTACGTTCTACCGTGAGTTTGGTGTGACAATGGCTGTCAGCATCTTCATCTCAGCCCTGAACGCTCTGACGCTGTCTCCTGCCCTGTGTGCTATCTTTCTGAAACCGCACGACAAGGATGGACATGAGAAGAAGATGTCTGTGGTAGACCGTTTCCATGCATCGTTCAATACAGCGTTCGATGCTACTACCAATAAGTATAAGAATGCCATTGAGAAGCTGGTGCGCAAGCCCATTGCCATCATGGTCACTGTTGTGATAGGTGCCATTGTGCTGATAGCCACCATGGCTACCACCAAGACTGGTCTGGTACCTGAGGAGGATACTGGAACCATCTTCTGCACCATCTCTATGCCGCCTGCCACCTCTGTCGAGCGTACTAAGCGCGTCATCAGTCAGGTGGACAGCATCCTGGCTGCCGACCCGGCTATCCAGAGCCGTGAGCAGATACAGGGTTATAACTTCATAGCAGGTACGGGTTCAGACCAGGCTACCTTCATCATCAAGTTGAAACCGTTTGCCGACCGCCAGAAGGGCTTCTTCTGGAAACTCAGCGGACTGTGGCAGGGTGACGGCATCTACCGTTTCTTCCTCAATCCCTACGAGTCCAACGGTGTGCTGGCTCAGATTTATCTGAAGACGGCCCACATCAAGGATGCCCAGATTCTGGCCTTTGCACCGCCCATGATTCCTGGCTTCTCCGTCAACTCGGGTGTGTCTATCGTGATGCAAGACCGTACAGGTGGCTCGCTGGATAAGTTCTTCGGCATTGTGAAAGACTATCTTGCAGCGCTGAACAAGCGTCCTGAGTTCCAGACGGCACAGACCTCGTACAACCCGAACTATCCACAGTATATGTTGCACGTAGACGTAGCCAAGTGTAAGAAGTCTGGCATCACGCCTAACACCGTACTGACCACGCTGCAGGGTTACTATGGTGGTCTGTATGCTTCAAACTTCAACGCCTATGGTAAGCTTTACCGTGTCATGATTCAGGGATCGCCCGAGACCCGTATGACACCTGAGTCGCTCAACAGCGTCTATGTGCGTACCCCAGGTGGTATGTCGCCTATTCAGGAGTTCTGTCGCATGGAGCGTGTCTATGGTCCGTCGAACATCAACCGTTTCAACCTGTTTACCTCTATCAATGTGACGGCAACAGTGGCTAACGGCTACTCGACAGGTGAGGCTATCAAGGCTGCCCAGGAGGTCGCTGCTGACATCTTGCCGCAGGGCTATAGCTATGAGTATTCCGGTCTG
The DNA here is from genome assembly GCA_900318795.1 of uncultured Prevotellaceae bacterium. Lineage (GTDB taxonomy): Bacteria > Bacteroidota > Bacteroidia > Bacteroidales > Bacteroidaceae > Prevotella. The sequence continues at coordinate 88,939 of ONLU01000009.1, forward strand.
ACACGTGAGGAGGCGAAGGCTTCGAACACCACAGCCATCATCTTCGTGCTGTGCTTCATCTTCATCTACCTGATTCTGTCTGCCCAGTATGAGTCGTACATCCTGCCACTGGCAGTGGTGCTCTCCGTGCCTTTCGGTCTGGCTGGATGCTTCTTGTTCACCATGCTCTTCGGGCATGCCAACGACATCTACATGCAGATCTCGCTCATCATGCTGATTGGTCTGTTGGCCAAGAACGCCATTCTGATTGTTCAGTTCGCCCTGGAGCGTCGACAGACGGGTATGGCCATCTCATGGTCTGCCGTCTTGGGTGCTGCTGCCCGTCTGCGTCCTATCTTGATGACATCGCTGGCTATGGTGATTGGTCTGCTGCCTATGATGTTTGCATCGGGTGTGGGCAAGAATGGTAACCAGACGCTGGGTGCTGCTGCTGTAGGTGGTATGTTGATAGGTACGCTGTGTCAGGTCATGGTTGTTCCGACGCTGTTTGTGCTCTTCCAGAGCTTGCAGGAGCGCATCTCGCCCATGAAGTTCGAGGACGAAGAGGAGAACCCTGACGTGGCTTCTGAGATATCCCAGTATGCACATCGTCCTGTAGACTATGAATTAGAGAAGTAAAAGAGCTATGAAGAAGATTTTGATTTTTGCTGCTGCAACCATGCTGCTTGGCAGTTGTGGCGTATATAATAAGTACGAGCGCCCCAGCGTAGACGCAAAGGGTATCATCCGCGATGTCGAGTCCGATGTCGATACGCTGGCTGTTGCACCCCAGGATACTGCCTCGTTTGGCAATCTGCCGTGGCGGACGGTGTTCACGGACCCTCAGCTGCAGGCACTCATCGAGCAGGGATTGCAGAAGAATTCCGACCTGCTGAACGCTGCTCTCACCGTGCAGATGTACGAATCGATGCTGAAGGCTGCCAAACTGGCCTTCCTGCCAGCCATCAACTTTGGTGCCACCTCTATGGGTAACATCCATACCCTCTATACCGACCCCTCGCAGACCATGAAGTCCTATTCGTTCCCTGTGACGGCTTCGTGGACACTCGACCTCTTTGGTAACGTCCTGTCGCAGAAGCGATCAACCCAGATGAAACTCCTGGGCTTCAAGGACTACCAGATGGCTGTCCGGGCACAGGTCATCGGTGGTATTGCCAACTGCTACTATACGCTGCTGATGCTGGACGAGCAGGTGCGCATCGTGACAGAGATGTCCAAGATGGCCAAGGAGACTTGGGAGATGATGAAGCTCCAGCATCAGCTGGGCCGGGCGCGCTCTACCAATGTGCAGAGTGCTGAGGCTGCTTATCTGAACACCCTGACGCAAGCCAACGACTTCCGTCGTCAGATTCGTTCTACGGAGAATGCCCTTTCTCTGCTCGTCGGACAGCCTGGCCAGCAGATAGGCCGTTCTACGCTGGCTGAGCAGTCGTTGCCTACCGAGTTCTCTGCTGGTGTGGGGGTTGCGCTGCTGAAGAACCGTCCTGACGTGCACAATGCCGAGATGCAACTGGCTGCTTGTTTCCATGATGTGCAGACAGCTCGTTCCAAGTTCTATCCCACCATCACGATTGGTACAAGGGCTGATTTTAGCAATTCTAGTGGTTCGCTGAATCCTGGCAAGTGGGCTGTCGACTTCTTTGCCGGTCTCACACAGCCCATCTTCAATCGTGGCGCTTTGACGGCAAACTTGAAGGTGTCGAAGTTACAGTACGAGCAGGCCTTCAATTCGTGGCAGACTGCCATCTACTCTGCAGGTAACGAGGTCAGCAACGCCCTCGTCAACTATCATGTCTATGACGAGAACTCCAAGCTCGAGACCCAGCGTGTCGAGGTGCTTACCAAGAACGTCGAAGACACCCGTGCCCTGTACAAGAGTTCAGGCAGTAGCTATCTGGAGGTGCTCACAGCCCAGACCCAACTGCTCTCTGCTCAACTCTCGAAAGTGAATGACGACTACTCCAAGATGATTAACGTCATCACCCTCTATACCGCCCTTGGTGGTGGAGGAAAGTAGCGCCAACTTATTATGTTATTATGTCTAAAAAGGATAAGTTAATATGTCAGAAATAAGCCCAAAAGCCGAAGTAAGCCCCAAGGCAAAAATCGGCAACAACTGCAAGATATTCCCCTTCGCCTATATCGAGGACGATGTGGTGATTGGTGACAACTGTATCATATTCCCCTTTGTCAGCATCTGCAACGGTACCCGCATGGGCAACGGCAACAAGGTGCACCAGGGAACGGTCATTGCTGCCCTCCCACAGGATTTCGAGTTCCGGGGTGAGAAGACAGAGTGTGTCATTGGCAACAACAACATCTTCCGTGAGAATGTCGTGATCAATCGTGCTACCCATACTGGAGGCCAGACCGTGATAGGCAACGACAATGTGCTCATGGAGGGTGCACATATCTCGCACGACACCAAGGTGGGCAACCGCTGTGTCTTTGGCTATGGTACCAAGATTGCCGGTGACTGTGAGATAGAGGATGGTGTCATCTTCTCATCGTCTGTCATCGAGAATGCAAAGACCCGCGTGGGACAGGGCTCTATGATACAGGCCGGCACCTCTTTCTCCAAGGATGTGCCTCCATATATTATATGTACGCGCGATTGCCAATATGGTGGTGTCAACATGCAGGTAGCCCATCAGCATGGAGTTGATGAGAAGACCTTGAAACACATTGCCAATGCCTATCGTTTGGTGTTCCATGGCAAGACGGCACTCTTCGATGCGGTCAACCAGATTGAGGAACAGGTTCCTGATGGTCCTTTCATCCGTCATGTCATCGAGTTCCTCCGCGCTACAAAGTTAGGCATTATCACCAAGTAGGCTCATGTGTTCTTGTACATGCGAGCAACTATTTTGCGTGATAATAGACCTATTAAAAGAGGTGTAGGCTGTTTTGAACATTTTTGGCGAAAAAGGCGACGTCTTAATATCATAAAAAATGTTTAATTTTGCAGCCAAAAATTTAACGAAGCGAAAATATGGCTGAAACAAACGCGCTGTTGGCAGGCCAGGAGCCGACACTCAACATCGAGGACGAGGTGATTTTTCTCGATAGCCTGAACGAAGTTGAGACATTGTCGACTCTCTCTCCTGTGAAGATGGATTATAATGCCATCGTCCATTGCCGTCGTGGTCGGGTGTTGCTCGAACTTGGCGGCAACCAGCAGGTAAAGGTGACAGCAGGACAAATGCTCTTGGTTCCCGCCCAGAAACTGATGCACCCCATGATGGTGAGTACTGATGTGGATGCGGGAGTTCTGCTGGTCAGCGATAGCGTGCTGAAGTCGGTATTGGGAACGCAGATAGATATCTGGAATCGGGCTATGTATCTGCATGAAACCTACGTGATAGACATCAGCAGCTGGTCCCATGCGATGGAAAGCCATGCTCATAGCGTGTTTAAAGGGGAGAACCTGGCATTGTTCCGCGAGTTTGTACTTGCATTTCTGCGCGTCTACTTGCTGATCGTCTGCGAGGAACTGCTACAACAAAGCAAGGCTTCCCTCAGCGGCAATGTGTTGTCGACAGACCGCGAGAAACGGATCTTCAGTTCGTTCCTCGACTTGTTGCAACATGAGCAGCAGAAGCGTCGTCAGGTGAGCTACTATGCAGAACGACTCTGCATCACATCGAAATACCTGTCTACGATATGCCGCAATGTCAGCGGAAAGTCGCCCATGCGCTGGATAACGGACAGCGTGATGGAAGACTGCTATGCTTTGCTTCGTAACACCAATTTGTCAGTCAAGGAGATCTCCATTCGATTGGGCTTTCCCAACTCGTCGTTCTTCGGCCAGTATTTCAGGGAACAGGCTGCCCAGACTCCGATGGGGTATCGTAATAAATATAGAAGTCAACTCTAAGGTATGGGTAGAATCGATGTAGTAAAGATAGGATCCAAACGTGAGTTACACGATTTTATTCGTGTACCTTATCATATTTATGAGCATTGTCCGCAGTATGTGCCCGACTTGGAAAGCAGCATCTGCGAATTGTTCGATCCTCAGAAGAATCCCGCCTTTGAGTTCTCGCATATCCAGCCTTTTGTTGCCTATAGGGTAGGGGACGACGACTCGTCCAAGATTCCTGTAGGACGTATTGTCGGTATTATCAATCGCAAGGCCAACGAACGCTGGCAGACACGTCATGTGCGTTTTGCTCTGATTGAGTTCGTTGACGATGAGGAAGTGTCCAGGGCACTGGTCGATGCCGTTGCCCAATGGGGACGGTCGTTTGGCATGGATGCCATTGAAGGTCCTATGGGCATTACCGATTTCGACAAGGAGGGCATGCTCGTGGAAGATTTCAACCTGACGGGAACCATGAATACCATCTACAATCCAGCCTACTATCCGCGCCACATGGAAGCATTGGGCTTCCGAAAGGCTGTCGACTGGCTGCAAGTGCGCATCCAGGTTCCTCAGGAAGTCCCTGTCCGCTATGCCAGAACAGCGCAGTATGCCCGTGAACAGATTGGATTGCGGGTCATCAAATTGACGAACAGTGACATTATTAAGGGTGGTTATGGGAAAAAGGTCTTCGACTTGCTGAATACGGCCTATCATTCCATTTTTGGTTTCTCGGAACTGTCAGAGCGCCAAGTGAATGACTTCCTGGACAAGTATATCAAGCTGATAGACAAAAAACTGATTCCGGTAGTGGTCAACGACCAGGAGGAGATTGTGGGCGTGGCTATCACGATGGGATGTTTCTCGCATGCCATGCAGAAGGCAAAAGGTCGTTTGTGGCCCATCGGTTGGTGGCATCTGCTCAAAGCCATGAAATGGCAGCGGGAGGAAAGCGCTGAGATGCTGCTTGTCGCTGTACGTCCTGACTATCAAGGCATGGGTGTCAACGCCCTGTTCTTCGACGATTTGATACCCATCTACAATCAGTATGGCTTCCGTTGGGCTGAGACGGGACCCCAACTGGAGGACAATGTGCGCGAATTGTCTCAGTGGAAACCGCTGAATCCGGAATTCGTCAAGCGTCGTCGCTGCTTTATCAAGGAGATTAGCGCGTAGCGGAAAGAATATTTGTGAAATCATTGAAAATAAAAAGAAAATATGGAAAACAGAGTAGTAATCACAGGAATGGGCATTTGGTCGTGCATCGGTACGACGCTTGACGAAGTGCGCCAGTCTTTGTTTGAAGGACGTAGTGGCATCGTTTTTAGCCAGGAGCGCAAGGACGCAGGTTTCCGTTCGCCCATCTGTGCCAATGTGCCAAAAGCAGATTTGAAGAAAGTGTTGAGTCGCAATGTTCGTCAGATGATGCCTGAGGAGGCTCAGTATGCCTATATGGCTACTGTGCAGGCCCTGGAACAGGCTAAGCTGACACAAGACTATATTGACAGCCATGAGGTAGGTGTCATCTATGGCAATGACTCTGTGGCTGAGGCTACGATGGTTGCCATGGACAAGTTCCGTCAGGTAGGCTCGACGGCAGCCTGTGGCTCTGGAGCCATCTTCCAGTCCATGAACTCTACTGTGACCATGAACCTGGCCACATTGTTCCACCTGAAGGGTATCAACCTCACTGCCTCTGCTGCTTGTGCCAGCGGTTCTCAGTCGCTCGGACTGGGCTACCTGCTCATCAAGAACGGACTGCAAGACTGCATCGTCTGTGGTGGTGCTGAGGAGAACAATATGTATGGCATTGCCTCGTTCGATGCCCTGCAGACCTTCTCTACACGCATCGATGCCCCTGCCAAGGCAAGCCGCCCCTTCGACCGCGACCGCGACGGACTGGTGCCCAGCGGTGGTGCTGCCACACTGATCATCGAGAGCTATGACCATGCTGTACGTCGTGGTGCTCCCATCCTGGCTGAGATCCTCGGTTGGGGATTCTCCGGCAATGGTGACCACATCTCTACACCCAATGTGGAAGGTCCCACCCGTTCGCTGCTGCGCTCGCTGGAGAGTGCAGGCATCTCACCCCGCGAAATCGGTTATGTGAACGCCCATGCCACCTCTACGCCTATTGGTGACAGTCGTGAGGCTGAGGCTATCGCAAGCGTGTTCGGGGACTATCGTGTTCCTGTGACCTCTACGAAGAGCCAGACGGGTCATGAGATGTGGATGGCCGGTGCTTCAGAGATTATCTACTCGATGCTGATGATGAAGAACGACTTCATTGCCGGTTCTATCAACTTCGAGAATCCTGATGAGGTTACTCAGTGCATCAACGTCATTCCCGAGACTCGTCAGGAGCACTTCGACATCTTCCTGAGCAACTCGTTCGGATTTGGTGGTACCAACTCGACGCTGATCGTCAAAAACTGCTGATATCGGATAATAAACAGTAAATAGAAAATATATTGTAAATTGTAAAATTTTAAATGTCATGACAAGAGAAGAAATTATCGCACAAGTAAACAGCCTGCTGGCTGAAGAGTTTGAAGTTGAAGAGAGTGAGTTCACACCCGATGCTAACCTGAAAGAGACCCTCAGCCTCGACAGTATTAACCTCGTAGACCTCATCGCACTGGTGCAGTTCAACTACAAAATCACCATCCCTGTAGAGGACCTGAAGAAGATCCAGACCTTCAACAACCTTTACGACTACATTGAGGAGCATCAGGCTGCATGATATACAGCGGTGATGACATCAAACGGCTGATACCCCAGCGCTATCCGTTCATGATGGTGGATACGCTGGAGGAGCGTGACGGTAAGAGTGCTGCCGCTACCCTTGAGGTACGGCAGGACAATTACTTTATGCTGCCCGACCAGACGATGGCAGAGACAGGACTCATCGAGCACATCGCACAGTCCTGCTCAGCCTTGGCGGGTAGCCTGGCATTGTCTCCTGAGTCATCGGCTCCTCCTGTGGGCATCATTGGCGAAGTGAAACATTTTGCCTGCCATCGTCGTCCGCGTCTGGGCGAGCGACTTGATACCGTAGTCTCTTTCGACATGACGTTTGGCAACGTCACACTGGCCACTGGCCATACTTCCGTAGGCGATGACCCCGTCGCTGAGGTTAAACTGAAAATATTCATGAAATGACCCACTTGTTGATCCGTCTCGCTCAGTATTTCCGCAGCCATCAGCTCGTCTGCTGGCTGTCCATGGTGGCTTTGTTTGCCTTCTTCGGTTACTTTGCCACCCGGATACATTTGGAGGAAGACATCAACAAGCTGATGCCCTCGTCCAAGAACGAGGATGGTACCACCAAGTTGGCTTTTGCAGACTTGAAAATCAAGGATAAGGTATTCCTGTTGTTCGAGGGAGAACATGCTGACAGCCTGGCTGAAACGTGCGATGCGTTCGTTGAGTCACTCACCAGGAGCGACTCTGCCAGCCAGACCATAGGCGATGTGTTCTACCGCTTGGACGAAGACTTGATGCCTGATGCCATTGACTATATGGCGGAACACATTCCCGCCTATATTGACACCTCTGCCTATGCGAGGTTTGACACCTTGCTCACCCGCGAGCATTTCGTACGTCAGATGCAACAGAACCGCGACGACCTGACGGGCGAGTTTGGCAGCATGTTCCCGGAACTCATCCAGATGGACCCGATGGGCATGCGCAGCGTATTGGCAGAACAGCTGGCACCCCTGATGAGTGCTGGCAACTACAAAACCATTGATAACCACTTTTTTGTTCCCGACTCAACGGTCTGCATCGCCTTTATCACCCCTCGCTATTCTGCCACCAATACCGGACAGGGCTCTGCCATGTTCCAGATGCTGAACGAGCTGATAGACCAGTATGCCAAGAGTCATCCGCAGGTGCGCATCAGCTATCATGGGACACCTGCCAGTGGCTATTATAACTCTACACAGATCAAGCACGATCTGACGACTACAATAGCAGGGGCACTCGTCTTGGTGCTGCTATTCCTGCTGTATTGCTTCCGTCGCTGGGATACCATCCCTCTGTTGTTATTACCCGTCGCCTTTGGCACTTTGTTTGGCTTGGCCATGATGTACTGGCTCAAAGGCGAATTCTCACTTCTGGCCTTGGGCATTGGTGGTGTGGTGCTGGGGGTGGCCATGAGCTATGTGCTCCATGTCCTGACGCATCACCAGTATGTCAGCGACCCTGAACAACTGTTGCGCGACCAGGTAAAACCTGTACTGCTGGGCTGCATCACCACCATCGGTTCCTTTGCGGGTCTGTTGTTCGTCAATACCGACCTGCTGCGCGACTTTGGCTTGTTTGCTGCCTTTGCCATCCTGGGCACCACTTTGTTCTCGCTCATCTGGCTGCCTCAGATGCTGTCCAGCAAGACCAGTCAGCATGCTTTCAGCTGGCTGGATCGTATCAATGCCTATCCTTTCGACCGCAAACGGCCTCTGCTGGTCGCTATCTTGATGGTCGTCCTGCTGGGTGTGGGTGCCTATCTGGTGGGGGGAACTCATTTCGATGCTGACATGCACAACCTGGGCTACGAGGCTGAGATTACGGAGCATTCCGAGAACCTGCTTCGCGACAAGACCTATACAGGCGACAAAACCAAATACTTTGCCAGTCAGGGGCGTACCATGGAGGAGGCCATTGACCACTTTGCCATCTTGGACCATAAGCTCGATTCGCTGCAGCGCATCGGACTGGTGAAGAGCTATACCCATACCAATCAGCTGCTGGTGGCACTCCATACACAGCAGCAGCGCATCGATGCCTGGCATCGTTACTGGACTCCGGAACGTCAGGCTACCGTTCGCAAACTCATCAACGAGACGGCTTCCCAAGCCGGACTGAATCCCGAGGCTTTCAATGCTTTCTTTGAGGCTGCCAATGCCGATTACCAGCCTGACGCGCTCTACAAGGCAGCACTCATCCCCGAGGGCTATCTCTCCACCCTGACCGAACAGTCATACGGTGGCGACTATCTGGTGTTTACTTCTGTCCGCTGCCAGAACGACTCTGTGCGCAGCAGCGACAGCGACTATATCCGTATCTGTGATGCCGTCAGCAGCAATCCCAACCTGCTCGTGCTCGATACCTATTATTATACGACAGACACGCTGATTCAGATGAGCCGGGACTTCGACACCCTGCAGTGGTTGTCCATGGCTTTTGTCTTCGTCGTGCTGCTCCTGTCGTTCCGTTTCAACGTCAAGTACACGGTGCTGGGCTTTGCACCCATCTTGCTCAGCTGGCTCATCGTGTTAGGTGTCATGAACTTGTTCGGAGTACAGTTCAACCTCATCAGCATCATCATTTCCACCTTTATCTTCGGTATAGGTGTCGACTACAGCATCTTTGTGATGAACGGTCTGATCAATCAGAACCTGCAATACCACAAGACGGCTGTACTACTCTCTGCTATCATTCTGATCGTGACTGTCAGTAGCATGTTGCTGGCTCAGCATCCTGCCATTCGCAGCGTAGGCTTCTCTACACTCGTAGGCCTGCTCTCTGCGGTGATTCTTGCCTATGTCCTCCAACCTGCTGTGTTCCGATGGCTGCAAAAAGGAAAATAGGTCAATAGTACAATTGTGAAGCCAATTGTAAACAGTAAATCGTAAAAAAATCCAATTAGTCAAATCAAGTGAGGTGAAGTACGACGTAGTAATCATAGGCAGTGGACTCGGAGGTCTCATCTGTGCCCGTCAACTGGCACAGCGGGGGCGTAGCGTGGTGGTGCTCGAGCGTCAGCGCATACCGGGCGGATGCCTGCAGAGCTATCGTCGTGGTGAACTGGAGTTTGACACGGGGCTGCACTATGTGGGGGGCCTGGACGAGGGACAGTCCTTGCACGATGCTTTCCAGTCACTGGGCTTGCTGAGCCTGCCTTGGCAACGACTCGATGCTGATGGCTTCGACCTCATCACCATAGGCAACCAGACATACCCCCTGGCTGAGGGCTTCGACCATTTTGCGGACACCTTGGCTGCCTTCTTCCCGCAGGAGCGCAGTGCACTGCGTCAGTTCGTGACGATGCTGCGCCAGTTGCCACCCATGGAACAGAGCTTCCAGGTCAATGCCTACGACTACCTGACATCTCTCTTCCACGACCCGTTGCTGGTCAACGTGGTGTCTGCTGCTGCCATGAGGATGGAACTGCGTCGCGAGTCTCTGCCGCTGTTCACCTTTGCCCATGGCTTGAGCAGCTACATCCAGAGCAGTTGGCGACTGAAGGGCAGTGGCCAGCTCATCGTCGATTCTCTCATCCGTGATATCGAGGCTGCTGGGGGCGAGGTGTGCTGTCAGACTGAGGTGTGTGAGATGCGGGAGGCTGATGGTCGTATTGCCGCTGTCCTGTGCCAGGATGACAGGTCCTTCGAGGGCGACCTCTTCGTCAGCGATGTCCATCCCCAGCTGACTCTGGGCTGGCTGAAGGAGTCGCAAGTGCTGAAGAACATGTTCCGTCGTCGCATCAATCGCTTGAAGAATACGTATGGCATGTTCACCGTCTCTCTGGTGCTGCGTGCAGACACGCTGCCCTATTTCAACCACAACAAGTATGTCTATCGGGAGGCTGACGTATGGACGTTCTCTGAGCAGACTGACGGAGTGGGGGGTGTCATGGTCAGCGCTCGTGTACCGGAAGATGGCTCGGCATTTGTTCGTCAGATAGACTTGCTGACACCGCTGCCCTGGTCTTGGTGCCAGGCTTGGGAGCATACCCGGGTGGGACGACGTGGTGCTGACTACGAACAGCAGAAAGACCGGCTGGCTGACGCGTGCATCCTGCTGGCAGAACGGGTCCTTCCCGGACTGCGTGACATGGTGGAGAAGCGCTATACCAGCACTCCCCTGACGTGGCGCGACTATACGCTGTCACCTTGTGGCTCAGCCTTTGGGGTCCGGAAAGACTGTCGTCATCCGCTGATGACCATGCTGTCCACCAAGACGCCCATCCCCAATCTGCTGCTGACAGGCCAGAGCCTGATGCTGCACGGACTGGAGGGGGTCACCATGACAGCCCTCAGCACCGTAGAGGAAATCACGAAAGGGGAGAGTTGAGGAATCAGGTGTAAGAACTTCGTGACTGCGAAGATTCGTAAAGAGAATAAAAAGTTGAATAGTTAAATTGTAAATTGAATAGATGAACTACGCATTGATAACAGGTGGCAGTCGCGGCATAGGCCGGGCCATCGCAGTAAAACTGGCTCAGGAGGGCTACCATGTGTTGATAAACTATACCAGCAATGACGCTGAGGCTCAGAAGACGCTGGAACTATGTGGCGGACAGGGCACCCTGATGCGCTTCGATGTCAGCGACAGCGAACAGACGCGTGCGGCCCTGACTGGCTGGCAGGCAGCACACGAGGGTGAATACATTTCTGTCGTCATCAACAATGCTGGCATCCGTCGTGACAATGTCATGGCTCTGATGCCCGAGGCTGACTGGCATCGGGTGCTCGACATCACGCTGTCGGGCTTCTACAATGTCACACAGCCGCTGTTGCCTGCCATGCAGCTGCACAAGTTTGGACGCATCGTCAATATGGCAAGCGTCAGCGGTCTGAAGGGCCTGCCAGGACAGACCAACTACTCTGCTGCCAAGGGTGGCATCATTGCGGCTACAAAGGCACTGGCACAGGAGGTGGCTCGTCGTAACGTCACTGTCAATGCCATCGCACCGGGCTTCATCCGCACGGACATGACGGAGGGCCTCAACGAGGCTGAACTGAAGAAGCAGATTCCCATGGGGCGCTTCGGTACTCCTGAGGAGGTGGCTGACGCTGTTGCCTTCCTGGCATCGCCTCAGGCTGGCTATATCACGGGCAATGTCATCTCCATCAACGGAGGATTGTATACTTAAGGTTTAAGGTTCAATGCGGCTTTGCCGCAGTTCAAGGTTCAAGGTTCAATGCGGCTTTGCCGCAGTTCAAGGTTTAAGGTTTAAAGTTCAAAGTTATGAAAAGGTTGTTTTTAGTTTTATCATTGATTATTTGTTGTGCTGCAGTCAGTGTGGCACAGAATGTTACGCGTACACAGCACCGTGCTGCGGTGGCTCAGGACGATGTCACCACAGGCACCATGACTATTCGCAAGCCTGAGTATATCTGCATATCTACCAACGAAGGCAAGGAACAGCTCATCATGGACGGTACCAAGTTCACGATGACCATGGGTGGCAAGAAGCATGTCACCGACAGCAAGAAGAACGCTCAGTTCTCCACCTTCCACGACGTGCTCCAGGCTGTCATCAACAACCAGCCTCTTCCTACGGGTGAAGACTTGTCTGTCACCACTCAGAAAGGTCTGAAGACCATTACCATCACTCCTGCCAAGAAGAAACGTCAGCTGTTTTCTTCGTTCGTTCTGGTCATCGACACCAAGTCATCTGCCATCCGTCAGCTTCGCATGAACGGACGTAAAGGTGATTACACTGATTATAAGATGCAATGATTACACTGCGTAAGTTTTTTTTCATCCTCTGTTCATTACTGACGGTAGTGCTGGCACATGCCCAGCAGATTCGGGGTGTGGTCACTGACGCTGAGACTGGCGACAGCATTCCCATGGTGAGCGTCGTCTACAGAGGCCATCATGTCGCTGTGGTGTCCGATGTCAGCGGTCGCTTCACCATCGATCGCCATGAGGGGTGGAACATCACCTTCAGTGCGGTGGGCTATAAGTCGCGCATCGTTGCCGTGACAGCCAAGACCAAGGGCCGTCTCCACATCAAACTGTCGCCCGACAAGCATATGCTGGCTGAGGTTACCGTCAAGGCTAAACGCCAGAAGTACAGCCGTAAGAACAATCCTGCTGTGGAACTGATGCGTCGGGTGGTGGCTGCGAAGAAGAAGACCGACTTGTCGCTCAACGACTACTACCAGTATAACAAGTACGAGAAGATTACACTCTCCTTGAACGACCTGAAACCCGAACAGCTCGAGACGGGGCCTTTCAAGAAGCACCCCTGGCTGGTGGAACAGGTGGAGGTCAGCCCCCAGACGGGCAAGATGATTCTTCCTGTCAGTGTCGACGAGACGGTGTCGCAGAAGGTCTATCGTCGTGACCCCCGCTCTGAGAAGACCATCATCATGGGACAGACCTCCAAGGGTGTCAACCATCTGTTCCAGACGGGTGACATCATCAATACCGTCCTGAAGGATGTCTTCACGGACATCGACCTCTATCAGGACCATATCCGCCTGTTGCAGTATCCCTTCATCTCGCCTATCAGCAACGAGGGTATCGGTTTCTATCGCTACTACATCGAGGATACGCTCGCCATTGAGCGCGACTCGTGCATCCACCTCCACTTCCTGCCCAACAACCAGCAGGACATGGGTTTCCGGGGCGACTTGTACATCCTGAAGGACTCGTCGCTCCACGTGCGTCGTTGCGAGATGACCATACCCAAGCAGAGCAACGTCAACTTCGTCAACAATGTCAAGATTCTGCAGGAGTACTCCAAACTGCCCGACGGTCAGTGGGTGCTCACCAAGGACGACATGACTACCGACCTCAACTTTGCCAGCTTCTTGCGCAGCACGACCGTCACCCGCACTACCTGTCTGACGGACTATAGCTTTGACCCCATACCCAAGAAACTCTTCAAGGGCAAGGCCAAACAATTCACCGAGGCTGATGCCGAGATGCGTGACGACGAGTTCTGGCGACAGTACCGGCAAGTCGAGCTGACCAAGAGCGAGGGCTCCATGGATAAGTTCGTTCACCGCATCGAGAACATCAAGGGCATGAAGTATGTCATCTTCGGACTCAAGGCGCTCTTCGAGAACTCCATCGAGACCAGTACGCCCAACTATATCGACATCTGTCCCGTCAACACCATCCTCTCGAACAACTATGTCGACGGATGGCGCTCGCGACTGAGCTTCAAGACCACGGCCAACCTCAACAAGCACTTCTTCCTCTCTGCCTATTACGGACGGGGATGGGGGAGTCACAAGAACTACTATCTGGCTGAGGTGACCTATTCCATCAATCCCAAGAAGTACCTCCCTCATGAGTACCCTCGTCGGACGCTCACCGTACAGATCAACCGTGACGTCTGCTCACCCAGCGATCGCTTTGTGGATACCGATAAGGATAACTTCATGGTGGCTCTCAAGTGGGCGAAGGTCGACAAGATGATGCTCTACAACCGTCAGCAGGTGACCTTCGACTACGAGACTGACTGGGGCCTCAAGGCTACTCTCATCGGTAAGCGTGAGGAGAACGAGTCCTGTGGCAAGATGACCTTCACCACCCTCGACCAACCGGTACCTGTCGAGTTTCGTCGTACGGGCAATGGCGACTTCCTCAAGACCACGGAGGTCACGGCACGTCTGCGCTATGCACCTGGCGAGACCTACGTCAACAACAAGCTGCGTCGTCGTGTCATCAACAAGGATGCTCCTGTGTTCAGCATTTCTCATACCATGGGCTTCGATGGCATCATGGGTGGTCAGTACAACTACAACTTCACGGAGGCTCACATCTACAAGCGCTTCTGGCTCAGCAGCTGGGGTAAGCTCGACTTCAGCCTCAAGGCTGGCATTCAGTGGAGCCAGGTGCCCTATCCGCTGCTCATCCATCCTGCTGCCAACCAGTCGTACATCATTGCTCCTGAGACGTTCAACCTCATCAGAAACATGGAGTTCATGAACGACCGCTATGCTTCGTTCATGATGTCGTGGGACCTCAACGGTAAGATCTTCAACCGTATCCCCCTCATCAAGAAGCTCCACTGGCGTGAGTACCTGGGCATCCGCATGCTGTGGGGCTCGCTGAGCGACAAGAACAATCCCTACCTCGAGCAGAATCGTGGCAACAGCCGCCTGATGTACTTCCCCGAAGGCTGTCATGTCATGGATCCCCATCGTCCCTATGCGGAACTCGTCATCGGTGTCCATAACATCTTTAAGATCTGGCACATCGAGTACGTACGTCGCCTCAGCTACCATGACCTGCCCGACAGTCCCAAGTGGGGCATGCGCTACGTCATAGCACTGACCTTCTAATAACTGGCTGAGCAGGGTATACCTGCAGCAATCACACGGTCGCGAATGGCATCAAGCTGTTCGCGACTTGCTTTTTCCAGTCCCTGGGCTGGGGTCTCACGGTCTATGGTGTAGACCATCACCTGCTGGGGCTTGATCTGCTTGACGACTTCAAGCCACGGGGCTACATACGCCTCACTGGTGTTGTCGACGCTCTCTCCCTGACATTGGCCTCTCATAAACAGGGTCTGGATGATGATGTGGCCGTGGAAGGCTTTCATGCGCTCTATAATCTGTGGCAGGTCGTAGGTGCCATTGGGGTGGTCTACCTTTTTTATATAGGTGGGGTCTGCGGTGTCTAGTTTCAGGATGTTGTTGTCCACGCGCATCAGGGCATCGTGCACTTGCGGACGGTGTATCATGGTGGAATTGCTCAGCACGCTGACCTTGGCACTGGGACAATACTGGTTGCGCAACTGGATGACATCGTCTACGATCTCCGCAAAGTGGGGATGGCAGGTGGGCTCTCCATTGCCGGCAAAGGTCAGCACGTCAGGCAGTTGCCCCTGGGCTGTCATCTCCTGCAACTTGGCCTCGAGCTTGAGGGCTACCTCCTGGCGGGTAGGCATGGGCAGGGTAGGGCGGTGGTCTTCGTTGAAGCCGCACTCGCAGTAGATGCAGTCGAAACTGCACACCTTGCCGTCTGCAGGCAACAGGTTGATGCCAAGTGAAATGCCCAGCCGGCGACTGTGAACAGGCCCGAAAATGGGCGATGGATAGATAATTGTACTCATAGTGAGTGCAAAAATACGATTTTTTTTTTGGAATACCAAAAGAATTAGTTACCTTTGCACGAAATTAGGTGTATTACGTCTAAAAAAATATGAGCAATAAGAAGAAAAGGCCCCGCAGCCGTCGCGGTATGCAGGCGGTGACATTGTGTATCAGTACGACTATGGTGCTGATTTTGTTGGGGTTAGTCGTGTTCTTTGTGTTGTCGGCACATAACTTGTCGGCACACATGAAGGAAAATCTCACAGTGACAGTGATGTTGAAGGACTCAGTGACGGTCAACGATGCCAAATTGTTCTGCCGCACCCTCTATCATAGGCCCTATAGCCGCAACATTGACTATATCAGCCAGGAGGAGGCTCAGCGTGAGCAGGTGAAGGAACTGGGCAGCGACCCGACGGAGTTCCTGGGGTTCAACCCCTTCCCTGCAACCCTGGAGATTCAGTTGAAGGCTGACTATGCCAACCGTGACTCGCTGAAGTGGATCACCAAGGAAATCAAAAAGGACAACCGGGTGAGCGACATGGCCTATATGGAGGACCTGATGGATCGTGTCAACGCGAACCTTAGCCGCGTGAGCATCATCTTGCTGGTATTGGCAGTACTGCTGACGTTCGTGTCGTTCTCGCTGATTAGCAATACCGTTCGACTGAGCGTCTATGCACGACGCTTCGTCATCCACACCATGAAACTGGTGGGGGCCTCGTGGAGCTTCATCCGTCGTCCGTTCCTCAAACAGGCGGTGGGCGTGGGCATCATTGCTGCCATCCTTGCCAATGGTGTGCTGGGGGCGGGCGTCTACGGACTGTACCTCACTCAGCCTGGTGTCTCTGACATCGTGACGTGGGAGGTGCTGGCTGTCACAGCTGCAAGCGTCCTGCTGTTTGGCATCGTCATCACCATGCTGTGTGCCTGGCTGGCTGTCAACAAGTTCCTGCGCATGAAGGCCGGAGAGTTGTATAAGATTTAGTTCAAAGTTCAAGGTTCAAGGTTCAAAGTTCAAGGTTCAATGGGCTTCGCCCAGTTCAAAGTTCAAAGTGATATAATTATGGATAAGAGAGATTTTGCATTTGACAAAGTGAACTACATCCTGCTGGCTGTGGGGATGGCTGTGGTCGTCATCGGTTTCCTGCTGATGAGCGGCTCAGGGTCTACCGAGACGGCATACGATGCTGACATCTTCAGCGCCCGTCGCATCAAGGTGGCCCCACTGGTATGCCTGATAGGCTTTGTATCGATGATATATGCTGTAGTAAGGAGACCAAAGGATAAGGAGCGTGCCGAATGACTTGGATAGAAACTGTTATCATCTCTATCGTAGAGGGACTGACTGAGTTCTTGCCAGTGTCTTCTACCGGACACATGATTATCACGCAGAATCTGCTGGGTATCCCTCAGGGCGACCCCTTTGTCCATGCCTTCACGTTCATCATCCAGTTTGGTGCTATCTTGTCGGTAGTATGTCTGTACTGGAAGCGCTTTTTCGTCTTCGACCATTCACCGGCACCGGTTGGCAGCAACCTGCTCGGCAAACTGAAGCATCGCTTCCATTTCTACTGGCTGCTCATAGTGGGCGTGGTGCCTGCTGTCGTCGTGGGCCTGTTGGCCAAGAAGTCCGGACTGCTGGACTGGTTGCTGGACAGCGTGGAGGTCGTGGCGGTCATGCTGGTCGTGGGGGGTGTGTTCATGTTGTACTGCGACAAACTGTTCAATAAGGGTGACGAGGTGAACAAGGTCAACGAACGGAGGGCCTTCAACATCGGTTTATACCAGTGCATCTCGGTCATTCCCGGCGTGTCACGCTCTATGGCGACCATCGTTGGTGGTATGACGCAGGGACTGACGCGTAAGAAGGCTGCTGAGTTCTCGTTCTTCCTGGCTGTGCCCACCATGGCAGGGGCCACCTTGCTGGACTTGCTCGATCTGCTGAAGGAGGATGCCTCCTGGGCTACCTCTCATAATATCTCCATGCTCATCCTGGGCTGTGTGGTGTCGTTTGTCGTTGCCCTGCTGGCCATGAAGTGGTTCGTGGGCTTCCTGACAAAGTATGGCTTCAAAGCCTTTGGCTACTACCGCATCATCGTAGGAGGCATCATCATCGTATTGCTGCTCACTGGTCATTCACTTGCAATGGTTGATTAAATGGACTTCATAGAAGGCGAATTCATATCCATCAACAAACCCTACCGCATGTCGTCGTTTGGGGCTCTGGCCTATGTGCGTACCCGCCTCTCACGGGCTGTGGGGGTGCGGCGCGTGAAGATAGGTCACGCAGGGACCCTGGACCCTCTGGCTACAGGGGTGCTGATACTCTGTACGGGCAAGAAGACCAAGGAGATAGAACGCCTGCAACTCGATACCAAGGAATATACGGCAACGCTCCAACTGGGGGCTACCACTGCCAGCTACGACATGGAGCACGAGGTGAACGCAACCTTTCCTACAGAGCATATCAACCGGGAACTCATAGACCGTGTGCTGACTACGTTTGTAGGCGACATACAACAGGTGCCTCCTTCCTATTCTGCGGTGAAGATAGGTGGTGACAGGGCCTATAAGCTGAAGCGTCAGGGTGAACAGGTGGAACTGAAAGCCAAGACCGTCCGCATCGACGAGATAGAGGTGACTGACTTCGATGCTGACCTGATGCTGCTGAGCATCCGTGTGCAGTGTGGCAAGGGTACCTATATACGCGCATTGGCACGCGACATTGGCAGGGCACTCCAGAGTGGTGCCTACCTGACGGCTCTCTGCCGTACACGGGTGGGGAATGTGCGCATCGAAGACTGCATCACGCTGGATGACTTCCCTGACTGGCTCTCCCGTCAGGACATCGTCAGAAAGGTAAAAGAGTAAATAGCGTAATAAATCGTAAATAGTAAATCGTAAAATACTAAATAACATAGATGAAACTCTCACAATTCAGATTTAAAATGCCTGTTGAGTGTCTGGCATTGGAACCGCCTCACAAGGTTTTTGAGAACGAAGACGGCACAGTGGACAAGGTCTATCGTCGTGACGAATGTCGTATGATGGTCATTCACCGCAAGAGTGAGACGATAGATATGTATGCCAAGGATGCTGAGGGCAAAGACACAGACCAGTTCCTGCTCTTCCGTGACATCATCAACTACTTCGATGATGGTGATGTCATGGTGCTCAACGATTCCAAGGTGTTCCCTGCCCGTCTGTTCGGTACCAAGGAGAAGACGGATGCCAAGATTGAGGTGTTCCTGCTGCGTGAACTGAATGAAGACCTTCGACTCTGGGATGTGCTGGTAGAACCGGCTCGTAAGATCCGTATTGGCAACAAGCTCTTCTTCGAGGAGGACGGTCCCATGGTGGCTGAGGTCATTGACAATACCACCAGCCGTGGACGCACGCTGCGCTTCCTCTACGACTGTCCGCACGACGAGTTCAAACGCGAACTGTATGCGCTGGGCTCTGCTCCCCTGCCGCGTTACATCATCAACCAGCGCGACGTCATGCCGGAAGATACGGAAAACTTCCAGACCATCTATGCCAAAAACGAAGGGGCTGTCACTGCACCGGCTGCAGGACTGCACTTCAGTCGTGAACTGATGAAGCGCCTGGAGATACGTGGTGTCAATTTCTCCTTCCTGACCGTACACTGTGGCTTGGGGACTTTCGACACCATCGAGGTGGAGGACCTGACCAAGCACAAGATGAGCTCTGAGCAGATGATCATCAATGCTGAGGCCTGCCAGGTGGTCAACAAAGCCCGCAAGGAGGGCCATCACATCTGTGTCGTGGGTGTCAGTGCCTTGCGGGCCTGCGAGACGGCAGTAGGTACTGACGGAATGCTCAAGGAGTTTGAAGGCTGGACTAACCGCTTCATCTTCCCTCCCTACGATTTCGGACTGGCTGACTCGATGGTGGCCAACTTCTACCATCCGGAGTCTACCATGCTCATGGCTACTGCTGCCTTTGGTGGCTACGACCTCGTCATGAAGGCTTACGACCTGGCTGTGGAGAAAGGCTATAAGTTTGGCTGCTATGGCGATGCTATGCTGATATTGGACGATTAAGACCTGATGACAAGATGCATGAGGTGTATTTGGGCCTGGGTAGCAATCTGGGCGATAGGGAACAGCAGCTCAGACAGGCCGTCCGTCTCGTAGACGAACGGGTGGGCAGGGTGGTGCGACAGTCGTCTTTCATCCAGACGGAGCCCTGGGGCTTCCAGTCTGAACACCTGTTCCTCAATGCGGCCATCTGCTGCCTGACCGACAAGACCCCACGCGAGGTGCTCCAGCTGACGCAACAGATAGAGCGTGACCTGGGAAAAACCAAAGCCCACGCCACCCATCATCCCTCATCCATCTTCCATCTTCCATCTTCCATCTTACATCATCCCTCATCCATCTTCCATCATCCCTCTTCCATCTTACATCATCCTTCTTCCATCTTCCATCATCCCTCTTCCATCTTCCATCTTCCATCTTCCATCTTACATCTTACATCCCCCCTCATCCATCACGACCGCCCCATAGACATAGACATCCTGCTCTACGATGACTGGAAGGTCGATGAGCCCGACTTGAAGATACCTCATCCGTTGATGCACCAGCGCGACTTCGTGATGATACCTCTCAAAGAGATTTTGACAGAACAAACTAACCCTTAAACAAACAAAACTGATATGAAAAAACAAATCATCCTCCTGCTGTTAGGCATTACTCTGACTGCCTCAGCCCAGAAGCACACTGCTCGTCATGCAAGCGACAAAGGTAAGCCCTGTGCCAAATGTGACAATCCCTACAAGCGCTACACCCAGGATCTGCCCTTCCAGATGCCGGAGGTTGCGGCGCCCCAGTTCCCTGACCGTAAGGTCAATCTGAAGGACTTTGGTGCTATTGGCGATGGCATCACCCTCAATACCGAGGCTTTTGCCAAGGCCATCGATGCCCTGAGTGCCCAGGGTGGTGGCAAACTGGTGGTACCTGCTGGCGTGTGGTTCACAGGTCCCATCCAACTCAAGTCTAACATCAACCTCCACCTGAAGGTGGGTGCTGTCATCCTCTTCTCGGGCGACGACAAGCTGTACCCCATCATCAAGACCTCGTTCGAGGGACTCGACACGCGTCGCTGCCAGTCTCCGCTGTCTGCCAACGGTTGCGAGAATATTGCCATCACCGGTCATGGCGTGATTGACGGCAATGGTCAGTACTGGCGGCCTGTCAAGAAGTCGAAGATGACCGACAACCAGTGGAAGGAAGTGCTCTCGCGCCCTGGGGGTGTGGAGTCGAAGAAGGGCTACTGGGTGCCCTCTCAGGGCTATGCTGATGCGGAGAAGAATGCTGACATGAACGTGGTCAAGGCTTCGTCAGAGGCTGAGTGGAACAACTACAAGCGCTTCTTGCGTCCTGTCATGATCAGCCTGGTCAACTGTAAGAACGTCCTGCTGCAAGGGGTCATCTTCCAGAACTCTCCCGCTTGGAACATCCATCCGCTGATGTGCGAGAATATCATATTGGATAATGTACTCGCGCGCAACCCGGCATACGCACAGAATGGTGATGCCCTCGACCTGGAGTCGTGCAAGAATGCGCTCATCGTCAACTCAAAGTTCGATGCGGGCGACGATGGCATCTGCATCAAGAGTGGTAAGGATGCTGACGGTCGTCGTCGGGGACGTCCCTGCGAGAATGTGGTGGTCGACGGATGTACGGTCTTCGCTGGCCATGGTGGTTTCGTAGTGGGCTCTGAGATGAGTGGTGGTGTCCGTAACATCCTGGTGAAGAGCTGTCAGTTCCTGGGCACTGATGTGGGCCTGCGCTTCAAGTCTACCCGTGGACGTGGTGGTATCGTGGAGAATATCTTCATCCGTGACATCTCCATGACGGACATCAAGACCGATGCCATCACCTTCAACATGTACTATGGTGGCAAGTCGGTGGCTGAGATGCTGGCTGATGGTGACAATCCTGACAACACCACCAAGGCTCCTGTGACTGAGGAGACTCCCATCTTCCGCAACATCGATATTCAGGATGTGGTCTGCAATGGTGCCGGACGTGCCATGGAGTTCAATGGCCTGCCTGAGATGCCTATCCAGGGCATCAACCTGAAGAACATTGTCATCAAGGCTAAGAAGGATGCTACCTTCACCAATGCTGAGAACATCACCAAGAAGAATGTACACGTCACGATTGAATAAGCGACGAAGGGTGTTGAAAATAATAAAGCCTCGCAGTGTTGCGAGGCTTTATTGTTGTTTGCTGACCGTTGCTTACTTACGCAGGCCAAGAGCCTTGATGAGTGAACGATAGCGGTTGATGTCCTTGTTGTAGAGATACTTCAGGAGCTTGCGGCGACGACCTACCATCTTGGTCAGTGCACGAGCGGTTCCGAAGTCCTTGTGGTTCTTCTTCAGGTGCTCGGTGAGGTGCTGAATACGATAGGTGAACAGGGCCACCTGGCTTTCTACTGAACCAGTGTCCTGGGCGTCCTTGCCATACTGGCCGAAGATCTCTGTCTTCTTTGCTGAATCCAAATACATGTTGTTTGATGAATTTAAAATGATTACTAAATATACATCTTTCAGATGCCTTCCACGCTCATCAGTTGTGGGCACATCGTCAAATGCGGCTGCAAAGGTACGAATTTTTGCGTAATTCTGCAAATATTTCATGGAAAATTCGTACCTTTGCACCCGATTTTACGTAAAAGACTTATGCAGGATATCAGAAACATTGCAATTATTGCGCATGTAGACCACGGCAAGACGACGCTCGTGGACAAGATGATGCTGGCAGGAAACTTGTTCCGTGAGGGACAGAATCTGTCGAGCCAGGTGTTGGACGCCAATGACTTGGAGCGCGAACGTGGCATCACCATTCTTTCAAAGAATGTTAGTATTAATTGGAAAGGAACAAAAATCAATATCATCGACACCCCGGGCCACTCTGACTTTGGTGGCGAGGTGGAGCGCGTGCTCAACATGGCAGACGGTTGTCTGCTCTTGGTCGATGCTTTCGAGGGCCCCATGCCTCAGACGCGCTTCGTGCTGCAGAAGGCGCTCCAGATTGGCCTCAAGCCCATTGTGGTGGTCAACAAGGTGGACAAGCCCAACTGCCGCCCCGAGGAGGTCTACGAGATGGTGTTCGACCTCATGTTCTCGCTGAATGCCACCGAGGACCAGCTGGACTTCCCCGTCGTCTATGGTTCTGCCAAGAACGGCTGGATGGGCGAGGATTGGCAGAAGCCTACTACCGACATCACTTACCTCTTGGACAAGATTGTCGAGGTGATTCCTGCCCCCAAACAGTTGGAGGGTACACCGCAGATGCTCATCACGTCGCTCGACTACTCCAGCTATACGGGACGTATTGCCGTGGGACGCGTGCATCGTGGACAACTGAAGGATGGCCAGCAGGTCACCATCGCTCATCGTGATGGTTCCATGGAGAAGACCAAGATCAAGGAGCTCCACATCTTCGATGGGATGGGTCATGTCCGTACCGACCAGGTCGACTGTGGGGACATCTGTGCAGTCATTGGTCTGGAGAAGTTCGAGATTGGCGATACCATCTGTGACATCGAGCATCCCGAGCCTCTGCCGCCTATCGCTATTGACGAGCCTACCATGTCCATGCTGTTTACCATCAACGACTCTCCGTTCTTCGGTAAGGAGGGTAAGTTTGTGACCTCTCGTCATATCAACGACCGCCTGGAGAAGGAACTGGAGAAGAACCTGGCACTGCGTGTGGCTCCTTACGAGGATGCTACCGACCGCTGGATTGTCTCGGGTCGTGGTGTGCTGCACCTGAGCGTGCTCATCGAGACCATGCGTCGCGAGGGCTATGAACTGCAGGTGGGTCAGCCGCAGGTCATCTATAAGGAGATAGACGGTCAGAAGTGCGAACCCATCGAGGAACTCACCATCAACGTCCCGGAGGAGTTTGCCTCTAAGATGATTGACATGGTGACTCGTCGCAAGGGTGAGATGACGTCCATGGAGAGCCAGGGCGAGCGTACCAATATCGAGTTCGACATCCCCTCGCGTGGCATCATCGGACTGCGTACCAATGTGCTCACTGCCAGCCAGGGCGAGGCCATCATGGCTCACCGCTTCAAGGAGTATCAGCCCTACAAGGGTGAGATCGAGCGTCGTGTCAATGGTTCCATGATAGCGCTGGAGACGGGCAATGCCTTTGCCTATGCCATCGATAAGCTGCAGGACCGTGGCAAGTTCTTCATCGATCCGGGTGAGGATGTCTATATGGGTCAGGTGGTAGGTGAGCATGTCCACGACAACGACCTCGTGGTCAACGTCTGCAAGGCCAAGCAGCTCACCAACGTTCGTGCCTCGGGTACGGACGACAAGGCGCGCATCATCCCCAAGGTCGTCATGTCATTGGAGGAGTGTCTGGAGTATATCAAGGAGGACGAACTCGTAGAGGTCACGCCCAAGTCCATGCGCATGCGTAAGATCATCCTCGACCACGACCAGCGCAAAAAAGCCAGCCGCGCGTAAAGCGGCTTCGCCGCGGTTCAAGGTTCAAGGTTCAATGCGGCTTCGCCGCAGTTCAAAGTTCAAAGTTCAACGGGCTGACGCCCAGTTCAACGACTGAAGGCTGAGAACCTGAAACCTTGAACCTTGAACTTTGAACCTTGAACTTTGAACCTTGAACTTTGAACCTTGAACCTTGAACTTTGAACCTTGAACCTTGAACTGGGCCTTTGGCCCGTTGAACCGCGGCTTCGCCGCCTCACGCATCCGCGAAGACGCGTCCGTCGTCGAGGGTAATCTGCAGTTTCGTGTACTCACAGTGGAAGTCGTGCTGCAACCTGTCCAGGTAGCGTGCACACTCCCACTTACACATGGGCAAGTCGTGCAACAAGTAGTTGCCACAGCTCTGAGGCTCCGTGGCAGGCACCTTGTCCTGCGTGAGAATCCACTGCAGACACCTGATGGTCAGCTGTCGCATATCCTCCACCGTATAGGAGCCCGTCATGATGATATACATGCCCGTGAGACACCCCATGGGCCCCACGTACACCACATCATCCTTCACTTCACTGTTGCGGAACCAGGTCGCCATCAGGTGCTCCATGCTGTGCATGGCAGCAGGAGCCACTGCCGGCTCCTTGTTAGGTTCCGTGATGCGCAGGTCATAGGTAGTAAACCCCTTGTCCTCCCGCGAAACATAAATCCCCGCCTTCAACCGGGTATGATCAATCGTAAAACTCTGTATAACTTCCATAATACTATTTTTTTAAGTTTCAAGTTTCAAGTTTCAGCCTTCCGCCTTCCGCCTTCCGCCTTCTGCCTTTGCCCTTCCGCCGTAAGGCGAAACTCAAGCCGGACCTTTGATGGTCCGCGCTTACCTTAATGTAAGAGCGACAGGCGGAGCGGTTTTCTTCCTCCTGAGGAGGGAGAATACAAGAGAGAGGACGGGGGATGTTCGAAAAAAGGGGATGTTCGAAAAAAGAAGGGAATGTTCGAAAACCTTTCGCATTTCAAATCTCCTCTACAAACGCTTTTGTCGTTTGGAACGACCTCTCCGCCACGGTGTCCCAGAAGTGATGATACTGCGACGCATTCGTGTCGCGTAGCGGGATATCACTGATGACCCGGAACGAGATGAACGGCACCCTGTTCAGATAGCACGTCTGTGCGATGGCACACGACTCCATGTCCACCGCCTTCGCCTCAGGAAACTTCTCAACGATGCTCCGCATCTTCTCCTTCGTGTCCACAAACCAGTCACCCGTCACGATGAGACCCGTGTGCAGGGTGGTGGTCAGCCCCGTACGCTTGGCCAGCTCCTCACCCTTGCTCAGCAGATACGCATCCGCCTCGTAGCGGGCTGGCAGACCCTGCACCTGTCCGTACACCGTGCTGTGGTCAATGGCGGCCCCACAGTAGACATCGTGGTAGCACACCTCCTTGCCGATGATGATGTCCTGCACCTCGATGTCATCACCGTTGCCCCCTGCACAGCCGCTGTTGATGATGACGTCAGGATGCTCCTCGTTGATCATCCGCTGTGCACCCAGCGCTGCGTTCACCTTGCCGATGCCGCACTTCTGCACCACCACCTGACGCTTGTCGAAAAGGTCCTGCAACTGTCGCAGTTCCTTGTCCATTGCTACAATAATACCTATTTTCATACACTTTTCGCTATTTTTGACTGCAAAAGTACAAATTATTTTGTAAATTTGCACCCGAAAAATAGAAAAGTTGTTATGAAAAGTCTGAAAGCATGGCTGCCTGATGTGCTGGCAGTAGTATTATTTGCAGTGATCTCCTTTGCCTACTTCTTCCCGGCAGACATCGAGGGTCGTATCCTCTATCGTCACGATTCGTCGGCAGGACGTGGGGCAGGGCAGGAGCGTACCGAGTATATGCAGCGTACGGGTAAGGAAACCCGCTGGACCAACGCCCTGTTCGGAGGCATGCCCACCTACCAGATGGCTCCGTCCTACAATAGTACCACCCTGCTGAGCCAGATAGCCAATGCCTATCACCTCTGGCTGCCCGAGAACGTATGGTATGTCTTCGCCTATCTGCTGGGCTTCTACATCCTGCTCAGGGCTTTCGACTTCCGTTGGTACCTGGCCATGCTGGGCTCCGTGATATGGGCGTTCTCCAGCTATTTCTTCATCATCATCGCCGCTGGCCATATCTGGAAGGTCATGGCACTGGCCTATCTGCCTCCCATGATTGCTGGTGTCGTGCTGGCGTTCAGGGGCAGGTACCTGTCGGGCCTGGTCGTCACGGCACTCTTCTCAGGCTTGGAGGTGCTGGCCAACCACGTACAGATGACCTACTACTACCTCTTCGTCATCTTCGCCATGGTCATTGCCTTTGTCATTGAAGGTCTCCGCAACCCGCAGACGGGTGGCTGGCGGCATGTGCTGAAGGCCCTGGCGGTGTGTGCCGTAGGTGCTGCCATTGGCATCTGCCTGAACCTCTCCAACCTCTATCATACCTGGCTCTATGGTCAGGAGTCCATGCGTGGCAAGAGTGAACTGGTGAAGCAGAATGCCGGCAACCAGACCTCCAGTGGTCTGGACCGTGACTATATCACCCAGTGGAGCTATGGCATCGACGAGACGTGGACCCTGCTCGTTCCCAATGCCAAGGGTGGAGCCTCCGTGCCGATGGCACAGAACGAGCTGGCCATGAAGCATGCCGACAACGACTATCTGGGCATCTATCAGCAGATTGGCCAGTACTGGGGCGAGCAGCCCATGACGGCAGGACCGGTCTATGTGGGTGCCTTTGTGCTGATGCTCTTCGTGCTGGGACTGTTCGTCGTCAAGGGCCCGCTCAAGTGGGCACTGCTGGCTGTCACCATCCTCTCCGTGCTGTTGTCGTGGGGTCGTAACTTCATGCCGTTCACAGACCTCTTCCTCGACTATGTACCCCTCTATGCCAAGTTCCGCACCGTGGCCAGCATCCTGGTCATTGCCGAGTTTACCATACCGCTGTTGGCCATGCTCGCCCTGAAGAAGCTGGTCGACCAGCCCGAGCTGCTGAAGACCCATGCCAAGTGGCTCTACACCTCGTTTGCCCTGACGGCTGGCGTGGCACTGCTCTTTGCCCTGATGCCCAAGCTGTTCTTCCCCGACTATGTCAGCAGCAGCGAGATGCAGGCCATGAGCCAGATTCCCGCTGACCAGCTGGCACCCCTGCTGCAGAACCTCACCGAGATGCGTGTGGCGGTCTTCACGGCAGACTGCTGGCGCTCGTTCTGGATCATCGTCATCGGAACGGCCTTCCTGCTGCTGTTCCGATATCAGAAGGTCAGTGCCGGGCTCATGGTGGGCTGTCTGGTGGTCCTCTGCCTGGTCGACATGTGGCAGGTCAACAAGCGCTACCTCAACGACGGCATGTTCGTGTCTGCCAGCGTCCGGGAGGAACCCATGCAGAAGTCGGCAGCCATCGACCATATCCTGCAGGACAAGGCTCCCGACTTCCGGGTGCTGAACCTCGCCACGTCGACCTTCAACGAGAACGAGACCTCGTTCTACCTGAAGAGCATCGGAGGCTATCATGCTGCCAAGCTCCGTCGTTATCAGGAGCTCATCGATGCCCATATCCAGCCTGAGATGCAGCGGCTCTTCGGGGCTGTGGCTGATGCCGGGGGCGACATGACACAGGTCAATGGCGACTCCATCTATCCGGTGCTCAACATGCTCAATACCAAGTATTTCATCCTGCCCCTGCAGGGTGGCCAGACCGTTCCCGTCGAGAATCCCTATACCTATGGCAATGGCTGGTTTGTCGACAAGCTGACCTATGTGGACAATGCCAACCAGGAACTCGACAAGACCGGACAGCTGGCCCTGCGTCATGAGGCTGTGGCTGACCGTAAGTTCCGCGAACAGCTGGGCGATGCGGTGGCACAGGACACCCTCAGCCGGGTCACCCTCAAGAGCTATGAACCTAACCAGCTGACCTATGAGGTCAACTCGGACAAGGGTGGGGTCGTCGTGTTCTCTGAAATCTATTATCCCGGCTGGACAGCGACGGTCGACGGCCAGGAACAGGCGTTGGGCCGTGTCAACTACGTCCTGCGTGCCCTGCGCGTCAGCCCGGGCAGCCACGAGGTGGTGCTGAGCTTCTTCCCCAAGAGCATCGACCGTACGGAGACGGTGGCTTATGCCGCCTATGTGGCCTTGCTGCTCATCCTGCTGTTCCTGGGGTGGAATGTCTTGCGGAGGCGAGGTGCGCATACCGCACTGTCATCGCCGGACAAGGCTGCGGAATAAGATTTTCTGCAAGGAGAATGCTTTTTCTAAAATAAATGCATCCTTTGTACCCAAATTTTCGTCAATTCGTTCTTCCTTTTCATTTTTTTTCGTACCTTTGCAGTCGATTCACGCCGGGCTTCTCCCCCATAGGGGGAAAGAGTTGGTGTGGGAGACATATTGGAACTGGCGTCTTACAACGCTTTGTTTTCCAATTGGACATAGATTTTCCGATATGAACGCGTTGGATAATGCTAATATCGAGAAACCTCGCTCAGGACTTGCCTCCTTTGCCTTCCCCGAAGCCAAGAGCTCAAAGACAGGGGTGTCGGTAGAGTATGTGCCGTCCCCAGACCGCCAGTGGTATGTGCTGCGCATCAAGTATGGCAAGGTTCAGGCCGTTGCCGACTCGCTGATCGAGCAGGGCACCTATGTCTATCTGGCCATGGTTTGGAAGGATATCCGCAACAAGGTCACGGGCAAGAAGCACCGCAAGCTGTTTCCCTTCATGAACATCCTTTTTGCCTATGTCACTCCCTCCGAGGCTGAGAAGTATGTCAAGGACTCCCGGGAGTCGCGCTATACCACCTACTATTACAATCATTTCGACCAGGGTCCGGACGGACTGAATCCTCCTCTCACCGTCAGCACGGCAGACATGGAGCCTTTCGTCCGCCTCACCATGTTGCGCGACGAGCATGTCATGGAGGTCGACCTCAACAGTTGCAACTTCGTCTCCGACGACCTCGTGCGTGTCACCTTCGGACCTTTCGAGGGCCTGACAGGCCGTGTAGCCCGCATAGCCCGCCAGAAGCGCGTAGTCATCTACATCAACGGCCTGAAGTCCGGCCTAACCACCGCCTACATCCCCCCCTACTGTCTGGAAAAGGTCTAAGCGGCTCCGCCGCAGTTCAAAGTTCAAAGTTCAACGCGGCTCCGCCGCAGTTCAAAGCCGCTCTGACCTTGAACCTTGAACCTTGAACCTTGAACCGCGGCAAAGCCGCCTAAAAACTCAAGCCGGACCTTTGATGGTCCGCGCTTACCTTAATGTAAGAGCGACAGGCGGAGCGGTTTTCTTCCTCCTGAGGAGGGAGAATACAAGAGACGGGGGATGTTCGAAAAAGATGTATGATGGAAGAAGTAAGAAGGAAGATGTAAGAAGGATGATGTCTGATGTCTGAAGGATGATGTCTGATGTAAGAAGTAACCTTGCCCGGCCTTCGACCTTGCCGTAAGGCGATTAAAAACTCAAGCCGGACCTTTGATGGTCCGCGCTTACCTTAATGTAAGAGCGACAGGCGGAGCGGTTTTCTTCCTCCTGAGGAGGGAGAATACAAGAGGGAGCCCCTTCAAGGTTGAAGGGGACGGGGGATGTTCGAAAAAAGAAGTTTATGTTACAAAGATTAATGTTTTTATGTATGTCATTATGTGCCTGGACGACAGGGGCTGTAATGGCACAAGACATAGAAGTACCTCAAACGGATTCGTTGGGTACGAACATGAGCTTTGAGCTGACGGCAGAAACCGCCCTCGGCACAGGCGACTGGAACGCTTACCAAACCGTTTCCAACCGCTACCACACCCTCGGACTGCGCCCGAATACCGCTGTGGGACGCGCTGCCCTGACCCTGACCCACGACTTCTCGAAGAACTATCGCATGACGGCAGTCGCAGACGCGTTAGGCTCCATCCATGGTGACCACAAGTTCTACCTGCAGCAGCTGTATGTGAACTTCAAGCTCCACCACTTCTTCGCAGAGATCGGTTCCAGGGAGATAGAACCCATTCTGCGCAGTCGGAGACTGTCCTCTGGTAACATCATTGAGTCGGGCAATGCCAAGCCCATTCCCCAGCTGCGCATAGGCACGGACGGCTTCTGGACCGTCCCGGGACTCAACAAGTGGCTCGAGGTCTACTTCGACGGAGCCTACGGCAAGTATATTGACGGAGGCTACAAGCAGGATGTCGCCACCAGCTTGCAGACGACCTTCACCCGTGGCATGTGGATGCACCACAAGAAACTCTATCTCAGGTCGAACTCCCAAAAGCTGTTCTACGGTATGATTGGCATCGACCATTTCGTGCAGTTCGGTGTGCAGCGCTATGACTTTGTCGACGGCCAGATGGTGCTCATCAAGGACAGCCCCGCTACCATCAAGGACTTCTGGCGGGCGTTAATCCCTAAGGGCGATAGTGGCTATGCCACGAACGGAGGTGGCGAGGACTGGGTGTATGGTAACCATTTGGGCTCCTATACCATCCAGATAGGTTGTAACATCACCCCCCGTCATCAGGTGAATGCATTCATGGACAACATCTTCGAGGACGGCTCGGGCATGGCCAAGCGCAATGGCTGGGACGGCCTCTGGGGACTGTCCTATCAGAATACCACGGAGGGTGTCCAATATGTCCGCGGGGCAACCTTCGAATATCTCCAGACCACCAACCAGTCGGGTGTGTTGCACTTCGACCCGGGCGACTGGACTGGTGAGATGCGTAACATCCCGAGCGAGCATTATTCGACAGGCAATGATGACTATTATAACAATAGTTTTTACCAGAGCTATACGACGTATGGCATGGGGCAGGGCACACCCTTGCTGCCTTCACCCAGATATCGCGGGGCACTGACCTATAACTCCACCAATATCAAGGCGTGGCATGTAGGGGTAGAGGGCGACCTCCTCCAGTCCCCCCGGTACGGCAGTTTCAGCTACCTCGTCAAGGGCTCTTACCGCAAGAGCTATGGTCAACATGTCTATCCGTTCCTGGTTCCTGAGCATACCTTCAGCATGCTGGTGGAGGCAGACTGGGCGAAAGGCCCCTGGCGGGGCAGCGTCTCCTACGGTCTGGACGGTGGAGACATTTATGGTAACAACAATACGTTTGACTTTAAGGTTACTTATCATGGCAGGATTTTCTAAATGGACCTATAGATGCATAGCCCTTTTGGTGATGACCGTATCCTTCTGCGCATGCGACAAGACACAGGATGTGGACTATTTCGGACAGTGGGAACTGAAGGTCGCCTACGTGACCAATGAGCAAGACCCCTCCCGTCAGGACACCATCAGGGCAGAGCGACGCTATATGTGTATTCAGGGCGAGATTGTATGGCTGAATGCTATTGATATTGGCGATGGCTATGGCCACTACACCCAGCGTGGTGACAGCCTGTTCATCGTCTTCTACCAGGATGGAGCCCAGCAAGACTGTAAATACACAGCAGACCAGTTCGGTTTCTATCACTACAAAGACGTCCGCGTAAAAGTAGACCACCACGACAGCGATGCCCTGATCCTCTCAAAAGGCAAAGACAAATGGTACTTCGACCGAGTCTTTTAAGCGGCAAAGCCGCAGTTCAACGGGCCTTTGGCCCAGTTCAAAGTTCAACGGCCTTCGGCCAGTTCAAAGTTCAACGGGCCTTCGGCCAGTTCAAAGTTCAAAGTTCAACGGCCTTCGACCAGTTCAACGCGTCTTCACCGTCTTGCTCCTTGAACCTTGAACCTTGAACCTTGAACCGCGGCTCCGCCGCCTTGAACCTTGAACCTTGAACCTTGAACCGCGGCAAAGCCGCATTGAACCGCGGCTCCGCCGCACTGCCCCGCGGCTCCGCCGCCTAAGTCCGACAACTCCCTGCGGAGTTGATTCATCCTTTCCGAAGGATGTACGCAATGTTCACCCAATTCCGATACACCCAAGATCTTGGCTTTAGGATAGAGCTTACGGAGCCGACAAAGCTCCTCAATAAGCCCTTCCCTCTGTACCTTTAGGTCAGAGAACCTTGTCATCGACCCATGGGTCGCTCTGACCTCGGTCAGAGAACTTTGAACCTTGATCCTTGAACCTTGAACCGCGGCTTCGCCGCATTGAACCTTGAACCGGGCCTTTGGCCCGTTGAACCGCGGCAAAGCCGCCCCGTCATTGACGAGAATAAATTTGATTTTCTTCATATCATTACCTTTTTTGATTCATGTGAAAGAAAAGCCCTCCGCCCCCTGCGGAGCGGAAGGACTGATGAGATAAACTACAAGATGTAGTGAGCGCAGCTGGTAGTGAACGAGCCACCCAGGAGCAGACCGATGACATAGGCCAACACCTTCAGCACGATCACCCACCAAGGGTCATTCACTTTAACACCAGCCTCCCGACACTTCACGGGATCAGCAACAATATTCTCAATTTGCTTCTCAGAAAGTTTAATCTTCATAAAATATAAATTTTAAATTTTTAATTAAAAATGGAGTTCAACGCGTCTCCGCCGCAGTTCAAAGTTCAACGCGCCTCCGCCGCAGTTCAAAGTTCAACGCGTCTCCGCCGCAGTTCAAAGCCGCTCTGACCTTGAACCTTGTCATCGACCTTCGACCTTGAACTTTGAACCTTGAACCAAATCGCCGTAAGGCGATTAAGAACTCCAAGCCGGACCTTTGATGGTCCGCGCTTACCTTAATGTAAGAGCGACAGGCGGAGCGGTTTTCTTCCCCCTGAGGGGGGAGAATACAAGAGAGAGGTGGAGCCCCTTCAAGGTTGAAGGGGACGGGGGATGTTCGAAAAAAGATGTCTGATGTCTGAAGGATGATGTCTGATGTAAGAAGTAACCTTGCCCAGCCTTCGACCTTCGACTTTCGACCTTGAACCTTGAACCGCGGCAAAGCCGCATTGAACCGCGGCTCCGCCGCCATTATTCATCCGAGTTCGTTCCACCATCCGGATCCCGCTCACCATCCCCCGTGCCGGAGCCTGTGCCGGAGCCACCACCCGTGTTGTCCCCACCTTCAGTGCCAGACGGGTTCGAAGGATTCGACGGGGTAGAGGGGTTCGAAGTCGAAGACCCAGAACCGCCGTCCGTGCCGGAGCCACTGCCGGAGCCACTGCCGGAACCACTGCTGGAGTTCGTCACAGTCGTAGTACCATCCGCATTGATGGTCGTTGTAGTACCGTTCTCAGCCACGATGATGATCACAGTGCTGTCACCAACCAGAGCGTTCAGAGTGATGGTGTTAGGCCAGGGTCCAGTCAGGAACACATCATTGTAGCCACTCTTTGCCGCAATCTGGATGCTCTTCGCGTGCTCTGCGGCATAGTCACAGATAGCCTGTTCCACATGATCGATTGTCACATTCTCACCGGCCACATACCGTTCCGCCAATGGAGTCAACGCCATTGTGAGCGCCTTGCCGTTCACAGAGTAATAGCGGTTCGAAGCAGTACCATTCCCGCTGGGAGTAAACGTCTGCTTGATGGTACGATGGTGATACTTCATGTGCATCTGCACCATCTTGAAGATAGCCTGTCGCTTTTTCGCTTCAGGAGTCTTATACACGCTGGCAGGCATGGTAGGAGTACTACGGACATAAGTCACGCCGTTACGGGTTACATACGTGATACCATCGATGGTACCGTTAGTCTTGCGGCCAGGGCCGAGTTGCTTGATTTGTGCCATAATGAATGGAGTTTAAAAAGTTTAATTGTTTAATAGTTTAACAGAATAGCATTTGCATACGAGAGCTTACCGTATCCCAGTTTCCCGTTGCTGCGGGCCTTCAGGATGTTGTGGCGGTTACGCTCCTTCGAGACGTAAGAAACGTGGATGAAGTTCGGATAAAGGATCAACTGGTCGTAGTCAATCTCGTGACTGGTGATGATGAGGCGGAACGCCTTGATAAGCACTTCCCGCCGTCCTTGAACCTTGATCTTTGTCATCGACCCTTGGGTCGCTCTGACCTTGGTCAGAGAACCTTGAACCGCGTCTCCGCCGCCTTGAACTTTGAACTTTGAACTTTGAACTGGGCGAAGCCCGTTGAACCGCGGCTCCGCCGCATAGTTGACGTAAAAGTCAGCGGCGCATCCTTGCATATGCTGGCTACGCTCCGAAGAATGAGCCAACCTGTCGTTCAGCGCCTTGGTCCTGAACCCGCTGGTGATGACCACCGGCAGTTGCAGTGCCTCTCTCAGAGGCTTCAGCGTTCCTTGGCAAAGCCTGCGCAAGTTCTCCACAGCCTCTTCAGGTGGAGTGTTGTCGATGCCGTGCCTGCTGGCCGTCTCGCTCACCACGAACTCTGAAAGCTTGAAGTGCGGAGATAAAAAGATGTCGTTTGTCATAAACATACATTTTTAATTGAACATAAAGTGATTTAACTCTCGGTTCGGTCTTCATGCTTCATGTGCACCTGAAACTTGAATCCTGAATCTTGAACTGGGCCAAAGGCCCGTTGTCATCGACCTTCAGGTCGCTCTGACCTTGGTCAGAGAACCTTTGAACCTTGAACCGCGGCTTTGCCGCATTGAACTTTGAACTGCGGCTTTGCCGCGTTGAACCGCGGCTTTGCCGCCTAGCGGCTCCGCCGTGATTTCGCTTGCAAAGGTACGACAGCCCGGTAGCTACGCGTTCTCCGCTATGCCGGGAAACAAAACAGTAGAATATTAACATTCTTAACATATAAAAACATTCAAACAGTTATGAAGTTTACTTTTTCACCAGATTTCCGCCAATCCTACTACCAGCAGCTGTTGAGCGTGATAGGTGCTGAGATTGACACCTACCGTGAGATTAGTGGAATTACCGTTAAAGAGTTGATGGCAAACCTCCATATCGGTCATGCCGTCATTAAAAGGTGTTGAGCGGCCAATCCGCCAGTCCCCTTTACTATCTCGCAGTCATCCAATATATCATCGAGAAGTCATCCCCTGGTGATCCCCTCCCGGAGCAGTTCCTCAAAGACCTCCAAAGTCACTTCATAAAAACCAGATAAGCATCCCCCTTGCCCCCTGTCAGGAGACAAGTTCCCAAGTCCTACCCAAGTCCTACCCAAGCCCTCAGAGCACCTTAGGACTTGGCAACTACTTGGGAAGTACTTGGGTAAGACTTGGGTAAGACTTGGGTAAGACCAGGGTAAGACCAGCCGAATCCAGACATTACCAGTGGTTGCGATGCTGACGAACTAGAAAAAGAACGCGTAGTTCTTTAATTCGTAAGATTTCCCAATGCTGACAGCGATATCTATAGCAGATGCCACAGCAGTAAATGGTTTCTGGGGGAAAAGTATCATCAGTGGTGCCGCAGCCATGAAAGGCGAAGTAATGAAACTGAAGAACGGGTAATTATGGCGAACCAACTGAAATACGCTTTCCGGTTGACGCACATTGATAATATACCTTATATTGATCGATGTGGTTTGGTACGGGCAGACTCACCTCTTTGCGACCCTAACTATGTGAGTATCGGTGACCGTCAGGTGATAGGTATTCGTGTCAGCCGCGAAGTCAAGGGATATCATTTGAATGAATATGTCCCCTTCTATCTTGGTCCTCGTTCCCCGATGCTCTATGTGATACAGCACGGCTACAACGGAGTAACCCGTGTGGAAGCAGAAAACATTGTTTATTGCGTCATACGTCTCGACGACTTAATACACAACAATATAGAGTGTATATTTACGGACGGACATGCCTTGAGTGCATTTACATCGTTCTATCAGAAGAATATGCTTCCCAATATAGATGAAATAGTTAAGTATGATGACGTGTTCTCATCGCAGTGGAACATTGAGGAAGATCTTGACTTGAAACGTCGCAAGGAGGCAGAATTATTGGTTAGACAAGACCTTCCTGCACAATATGTCAGAGGTTACGTCGTTTATAATGAAAGAGCCAAGCAACGATTGATTGAATCAGGTGTTGCACCCGAAAAGATTGTTGCTGTTCCAGGTTATTTCTTTTAGGAGTAAGGATTATGATACATTATGTAAAAGGAAACCTGTTGGAGAGTGATGCACAGGCCTTAGTAAATACAGTCAACACCGTAGGTGTGATGGGCAAGGGGATAGCCCTTCAGTTCAAGGAGGCCTTCCCTGAGAATTTCCGTGTGTATTACAATGCATGTCGTAAGAAAGAGTTGCATATCGGGGATGTGCTGGTTGTAGAGGACTCCAACATTGCCAGCGGTTCCAAACTCATAGTCAATTTCCCAACCAAGACACATTGGCGTTACCCATCAGAATATTCTTACATAGAACAAGGTTTGCAGTCATTGCGGAGAGAAATTCTGGCGCGTCATATTCGGTCGATAGCTATTCCGCCGCTTGGTTCACATAATGGCGGCCTTGACTGGCTACAAGTGAAGCAGATGGTAGAGAAAGCTTTGGGTGATTTGGACTGCGAGATATATCTTTATGAGCCGTCAGATGTCATTATTGAACGAATGAAGTCTGAGCGCGCCCGGCTAACACCTGCTAGGGCAATGCTCCTCACGATGCTTGCCGACCTTGCCAAAAACGGAGAGTTCGCTTCTGTTTTTGCAGCAGAGAAACTGGTTTATTTTATGCAGCGTTTGGGTGCTGCCGACATCTTCAAGATTGATTTCAAGCCATACTATTATGGCCCTTATTCCGGAGGGAAAGTTGCTCATGTGCTTTATGCGCTGAATGGCAGCTATATCAAAGGTATGGGTGGTATGGAAAACCGTCCATTTGATTACATTTGGTTGTTAGACGATGCGGAACGCGAGGCATCCCGCTTCATTGACGAGGCCAAGAATGCAGCGCAAATGAAAGAAATATGTGAGAAAACAAAGGTTTTGCTGCGAGACTATTATTCCAATTATTCTCTTGAACTCCTTGCTTCAGTTGATTTCTTGTTAAACAACGTACCTGCTCTTCATAACTGGAGGAATGCCGATGATAATGATGTGTTGGATACCCTCACATTGGAAATACAGAATTGGAGCAAACGTAAGGAACATCTGTTTAAACGCAATTATTTGAGTGCAGCATACCATTATTTGAAAGACAGACAATTTTAAACTGTGATATATCCGTTAGACTGCCATCTTCGCAACGCCACACTCTGTTTTAGTCAAAGAATCCGTGTTCAAAAAATAACAATTCTCTCATTCTCTCGCTCGACCTTTGGTCGCTTGCTACCAACGGGACGCAAGAATTCTTGATTTTGGAGCTAATGTGAACTTCCGCATAACAGCCTGACAGTCATTGCAATACGAAACCACCGTTTCCAGAGTTATCAGACATTCATCAGACATCCGGGAAATTAAGCCTTTCCAGCTCATTTCTATACAAAGGTAGTACTTTTTTGGCAAATGGGCAATAGCTTTAAGAAAGTTTTATATGGAAACGTGAACAAGTGTTAAGAAAGGGGCGGTTCAGGAAAGGGACTTAGGCGGTAGTGATGAGCGCTTCGGAGAGGAAATCGGAAAAACCGGGTCGGAAGGTGTCAAGATAAAATTTGAGGCTAGGCGAAAGAGATAGAAATTTTGCTGAAAACAAAAATAAATATTTAAAAATACTATTTAACTAAAACGACGATATAATGACAGGAGGTTGGCTCCTAGCAGATAACGATATAGGCTTCGTCTCACGAAAGTGATATGAAGCAGTTGGTTGGACTTCCGCAGCAGAGTAATTATTATGGGTAAAGATGTCAGTTTTTACATGGTTATCAGAAATCTGGTGACCTCTCGTGTTTGAAAAATCTGGTGTATTACCTCGCTATATATAATATAAGGTCGATGTCCAGACCTCAAAACTGGTCAAAAATGATACAGAATACAATGTTTATGGCACATACGGACACAGCTATTCTGTCCACGAAGAATCACATTTCGCAGACAGCCTCAGTCAACGCCCAATGTGCCAGACAATGGAGGGTGGTGCCCTTGGGGCAGGCTTGATGATTCTCATGATGATGCGCTGACAATTGCAATCCTTACAGATGCCAATGTCCCATCCCTTTTCATAGCATATTTCAAGGTATGATTTCTTCTTCCTCACTTTCGGTACAGGCAGCACATCAAGTAGCCGCTGCACGCAGCGGAGTTTCTCCCGATTACAGGGTGAGAGAATGCCATAGTGACGGATACGGACAAACCTGTCCGGCAGTATGTGCTGAGACAATCGAGTCAGGAAATCGTCAATTCTAATGTTGGTGACTTCGTGCTTCCCACCACTTCTGTAATTCTTGTAATCGAAGGAAATATGCGAGTCTGTGACATCCAATATCCTGGAATTTGTAATGGCCACACGATAGGCATAGCGTCCGATGTATTCAAGAACCTGGCCGACTCCCTTTGCGGGAGGCTTTGAATTGACAACCCAAGCTTTTGCAAAGCAATGTTTACGTACAGACTGTTCAATGACGATATCCTTCTCTTTGAGTCTCCTTGTGAGCAGAGCTCATGGCAGCAACAGGAAAGAGAAAGTCACTGTGCTTACAGCCCTTGAGATGATGCCATACGCCTTGCTTGTCCACTCCGCCACCAGGCACAATACAGTGTATGTGCGGATGGTAGAACAGATTGGATCCCCACGTATGGAGGATAGCGGTCATACCGGATGCGAGTCCCTTCTTGGCAGCAAAGGCATCAACAGTAGCCCATGCAGCCTTGAACATACAATCGTAGAACTCCCTCTGATGAGCCATCGCAATGGAATGCAGACACGCAGGCACCGTGAATACGACATGGAAGTACTTGACAGGGATAATCTCTTCCCGGCGGAACTCAATCCACTGCTCACGCTCCTTGTTTTGGCACTTGGGACAATGTCGGTCACGACAGCTGTTATAGCTGATATGCATATCCCCGCACTCGGGACACACCTCGACATGGCCGCCAAGGGCGCTAGTCCTGCACTGAGTCATGTGAGCGAAAGCTCTTCTGACAGCAGGCACGACTTGATGCTTAGAAAGGAACTCTTCTCCATGACACCGGATAATCTCACCGATGTCGAAACGTGTCCTCATCGCTTAGGCGGGAAGATGGTGTCAATCAGCCGGACATGTTTCATCGGTTCAATGTCAGCAACATGAAGATAAACCATGGTAGTCGTCAGACGAACATGACCGAGACGCTTCTGTACCTCCAGGAGGCTTTCTCCATTTTCCAGGAGATGCGAAGCCGCAGAATGTCGCAAGGCATGAATAGTGATAGAGCGGTCGTAGCAGGCCTTCATCAGTGCATTCTTCATGATGACACGCACATATCCAGGCTTGATGGGTTGAGGAGTAATACCTCTGCCATGCGATTTAAATACAAAGTCATCACTTGGGAACCTCTTCTTGAAGATGCGCAGCAAGAGAAGCAGCTGTTCAGAGATGGGTACGACACGGTCCTTCTTTCCCTTACCCTGATAGACGAAAACCTGTTGGCGTTCAAAACTGATGTCAATCCACTTGAGGCTGCATGCCTCGCTTACTCTTAGAGCACAGTCGTAGATGGTAGAGAGCAATGCCTTGTCATATAAATCGCAAAGCCCGATGAGCCGTTTCATCTGTTCCTGAGAGAGCACACGAGGAAGCCTTTTGGGCTTGCGAACACGAGGGAGGACGAGTCCTCCTGGTTCCTTGAGTCCCATGTACTTGTAGTAATCCTTCAATCCGAACACAGAATGCTTAAAGAAAGACAAGCTGTAGCAATTCCTGTCCAAGAGCATAGTCAGGTAGTCATCGACATCTGTCTGGGTAAATTTGTCGGGAAGCTTTCCCAGATACAATACCGCCTGAGAAATCTTCAGACGATAGGAGTAGATAGTACTGTCCGCGTACTGAGCCAAGCGGAGTTTCTTTGTGAAAAGCGAAATGCGATCGCCGTATCCTGGTACGGTCTCAATCGCCTTGTGCAAATGAGTT
This sequence comes from uncultured Prevotellaceae bacterium, assembly GCA_900318795.1. Classification (GTDB taxonomy): domain Bacteria; phylum Bacteroidota; class Bacteroidia; order Bacteroidales; family Bacteroidaceae; genus Prevotella. The sequence continues at coordinate 128,971 of ONLU01000009.1, forward strand.
TTGTACATGATAGTTTCGTAGTGCAGGGGTTACTGACGGGTTTGTTGGAAGCTCACCGTCATCTCCCTGCACTTTATATAAACGAAAAATAGAAAGTGAATAGTATAATGGTGGGAAGTTGGAGCCGCATGGCTTTAGCTTTTTCACCAAAGTGAAAATTAGTCCAACAAAAACAATAATCTGATTGCACAGGTGGTCATAAGGTGATGCAGTTCGATACTGCCAGTCAGAACCAAATATATCAAGTCAAGTCGATGAGAAGACTGTTTTCGAATAAACCAGGAGCGACGTTCAACGAGAACCTGCCCACCACTACCATCAACGTGCGCAAGGATTGTGTTGAGTTGATCAGTAAGGTAGACAGTGGTGTGTACGCTATCACAAACCTGAAATCTGCTGGCAATGGTCAGATGCGGATTATTGCTAACTGGGGACGCTTCTTCGACCTGATCCAGAATCCTGAGGTGCAAATACCTCGTTGTAAAATCTCATGTCCTACGTTATATAGACTATTGACAAATTCCTTTGAGAATATCATACTTGCCAAGAAAAATGGTGATAGCGATTACTCCGTCTGTCGGTTGGTACCAATGACTGGGGTCATACCTCTGCTTTCCATAACTAAGGAGGTTCTTGACATCAACAAGGATTTTGTTAATATAATGATAGATATTTGCAACGAATTGTCTCACAATCCTCCCTTTCCAGTATGGAAGGATAAGTTGGAAGAGTTGTGGAGCTGATGAAATATTCTAACGCATACAAATTATGCCACTCATAACACCACCAATCAAGAATATCAAGGAAGTGACGGAGCCTGATGCGGCAATCAATTTTATCCTGCGTGAGTTCGTGATGAGCAAGGTCTCTTGTGATGAAATGAGCAATATGGATATGATAGTAGAACTTCTTCGTCCGCAATTGGAAGTCACAAAGGAAGATATAGAGCCAGTCATTATCATGGGGCTGTACCACCATCGTAATCTTATTGGTTCGCCAAGTTCATTTATAAAAGCAGATAACGACAGACTTCTGTAATGACAGGAGGCTGTCTCCTGACAATACATTGGGAGTACGAGATGATAATACGAAGAAATTAATAATAATATAATAAAGAATGTCTGAAAGAAAAACTATTTACCTCTGTTTGGCTCACATGAGCGAGGAGGGCTGGGAACAAAAATACGTGAAAGAGGCCTTCGATACGAACTGGGTGGTGCCTATGGGCCCCAACGTGAACGCTTTCGAGGAGGATCTTCGCAGGTTTGTGACGAGCAACGCTGAGAGTGCAGTATATGGTGATTCGCGCTGGCCAGAGGCTAACCCGGCATCGTGGCATCTGAACGAAGCACTTAAAGACACTAAGGTTGTTTGCCTCTCGGCTGGTACTGGAGCTGTACATCTGGCTTTGCTTGCCTGTGGTGTTGGCCCAGGTGATGAGGTTTGTGTGCAGAGTTTTACATTCTGTGCCAGTTCGCACCCAATCACCTATTGTGGGGCAAAACCTGTTTTCATTGGTTCGGAAAAGGACACATGGAACATGGATCCAGAGCTGCTGGAGAAAGCCATTATCGACGGGTAAGTACCCCAAGGCTATTGTTCCTGTAGCATTGTACGGTATGCCTTATCAGATTGATAAGATTATGGCTATTGCTGATAAATACGGTATTCCCGTGGTAGAGGATGCAGCCGAGGGTATGGGTTCAAGGTTTAACAGTCAGGTGCTGGGTACGTTCGGCAAGTATGGCGTTTTGAGCTTTAACGGTAATAAGATGATTACCACCAGTGGCGGTGGTGCACTGATTTGCCGTAATGCTGAGGAGGCTAATCAGATTATGTGGCTGGCCACACAGGCACGTGATGCTTATCCATATTATCAGCACACGGCCATCGGCTTCAACTATCGTATGAGTAATGTTTGCGCGGGTATTGGTCGCGGTCAGATGACGGTGCTGGATGCGCATATTGCACATCACAAGCATGTGCAGAAGCTCTATGAGGAGCAGATGAAGGACATTCCTGGTGTGAAGATTAACCGCCAGCCTGAGAATCCTCGTTTTGACAGTAACTACTGGCTTTGCACTATGACCATCGATCCGAGCGTGAAGGTGAAGGGGCAAGAGAATGCCTACAAGGAAGTCATCAAGACCGCCGTGGGTGGTGCTGCCGGTGTCATCCATCAGGTGGACAGCCCTGTCACCGACTGCCAGCCCAACGAGAATGTAGAGGCCATGCGTGTGTTTATGCTCGGCAAGAAAGTGGAATGCCGTCCGGTATGGAAGCCGATGCACAAGCAGCCCGTATATGCCGGTTGTGATGTGTACACCAATGGGGTTGAAGAAGACATCTTCAAGATAGGTATGTGCCTGCCCGCAGGACCGTACGTGAGTGATGAGGATGTTAAGTACATTGTGGATTGCATAAAAGAAGCGATAGTAAAGTGACAGAAGCTGAGTTCCTGACTGATGCGGCGTAGCTGCACCCTGCGGAAAAGCGCAGGGCACAGTGGCTGAAAAATGAGGGCGAGCGAAGCGACACAGTCGCGGCACAACCGCGACATACGGAACAGACGAGGTATAAAGGAAAAAAGTTATGAATATCGATGATCGTCATTTCATTGCTGCCGATATAGAGAACTGGCTTCGGTTAATTAATTGGCCTGTGAATGCTCATGAGCCTGACTATGTGGCCAAGATGGTTGACGTTCTTCCAAATATCATTACTAAAGTGCTATCCGCAAACTTACCAGACCGTCAAATAAAAGCTGGCGGTGCATTTATACACCAGAAACCATTAGCTCATTTCATAAACAAAACAGGCTATAAAGATCCAGAACTGGGCGATTTGTTGATAGTTTGCCGTGAACAGCGTTCTATGGGACAAGTTTACAATGCCATGCTGTTGCAAGCCAAGCGTACCGATACACCCCTAAGTGCTCCTATTCCCAAAGACCACCAGTTTGTCCTCTACACCGAGTGGCCTGAGTTTGAATACAAAAGGGCAGGTTATCTGAATGGCAAGACACGTAGCGTATTGCCTAAAACCATAACACAAGGTGCCCAGTACCTGCTGATTTACGAAACAAAGCATGTAGATTTGCTCACAGCAACTGTTGATACACCGCTTAATGCCTCTAAGTTTTTTTCAAGAACACTGGCAGCCATTATGTCTTTCGATGCGGGACGTACCTTCCAAGCAACTAACCCTCGTGATGATTGGTCACAGATGATTCTCGACCTGCTGCGTTTGTCAGCAGCAGCGGTTTTCAACCGCCACCGTAGCGGCTATGTAGGAGCAAATCGATGGAATGGTGATTCTGCATTCGACTATATCCTGAACCCAGACGACCAAGATAAGGATAATGACAAAGAAGATTTACTTCAGTACCATGATGTTTTACCAGATGAGGCGCACTCAGGCATGAGTGTTATCTGTATTGATTTGGGCGCAGCCCCCGCAGCGGATAAAGAACCAGAGCGTGATTAACGATGAATTTGCAAGATACATTCCTTTTGTTCTGTGAGAATGCGGCGATTACCATAGAGGCAACCGCTCCCGTTCAGGCTGGAACCCAGTACAAGGTTTCCCGCCAAGACGAGGAGGCTTATATGACCCTCTATAACAATGGCAACAGCCTTCCGCAGGGAAGGCATGGCAGCCCGCTCCTCGCTTTGCTCCAGACGTGGTCAAACGTCAGACCTGGTACCCGCCAGCTCTCCGAAGACGATGAGCGCATACTTGCCGCACAGGGAATGCCTGATTTCTATATGAGTTGGCGCGATTGGAAAGAGGATGCCAGCATGTTAAGGCAGTACATCCACGATAATGGCGACCCCGATGAGGCAGTAGCCCCCGACATCTATAAGATGCATCGTGAAGTCATGTTTCACGACTACATGTTCAAGAAGGCTACCGAACTCAAAATATCGTTAAACGCTGTGCGTCATATCATCAAAAGCTGGTTGATGCGCTTTTGTTTCATGAATATCGATGGCGACAGGCTTGCTGATGAGGTAATCGCGAAGATAGCTCACGACTGGCGAGATGAAATAACGGCTGATGGCTATGTTTCGTTCTACTTTGTTACTGAAGAAATAGCATACGTTTTCACCCGTTTCTGCCAAGACAAATGGATAGTATGTAACAATCAGGCCATTTGTCCGCAGATGGGCAATGTAGATGCACAGTGCATTATAGCCCTTGTTGACAGCATGTATGTTTATTGCCAGAACCAGCAGGTGTTATCCTACACCAAGACAAACATGCACCGCCTGTTGAAAAAGGATTTTGACAACCTCTCTTGGATAGACTTAAAAGCCGATTCCCCCATAGAGGCACAACTTGGTGATGCTTTGTACCAGTCTGGTTTTCTTACCATTCCGCAATATCAGGCTTTGGCACCTGCAAGGAAGTACAGGGTTGATTATTTGGTAAAGACACCGAATGGAGGGGCATTGGCCATAGAGTGCGACGGTTTGGAGTACCATGCCACCCCAGCTGCATATATTAAGGACAGGCAAAGAGACAACCTCTTAACCACTCATGGTTTCCAAGTGTTGCGGTTTTCTTCGGTTGACATTATAAACAACCTGAATGGCTGCATACAGCTGGTAGAACAATGCTTTGGCAACTGCCAGCGTGGCCGAGTCACGTATCGCCGCAATGGTGGCCTTGGATATTTTGGAGCAAATATTTGAATAACCTACACAAATGAGTACATACAGAGAATCAGAAATCGACAGAAAGAACCGCCAGTGGTTCGCCAACAACAAATCTTGCAATACCCTGCAGAAGATTGCCATAGAGCAGTCTTCTATCCGTGGTTTGGGCAAGTTTGACATGTCGTTCAACTATCCTATTACGGTGATAGTAGGCGAGAATGGCTCCGGAAAATCCACTGTGTTGTCATTGGTAAGCTGTGCTTTTCACAACAACACATCTTTCTGCCCGATGTCTCTGTTGTCAAACACCACAAAGCAGCGCCGCCATTATACATATAGCGATTTCTTTGCATTCACTGCCGCTGAACGAGGTATTATGGCAGACATCAAGATTACAAGTACGTTTCTGACAGACAAGTCAAAAAATAGCGATACGCGTAGCAAGAGCCCTAAAGGTAAATGGAAGGACTACGATACCCGCCCCAAGCGTGCAGTCTCTTTCCTCGGTATTAACCGCATACTACCTCCTTCTGAGAGCCAGACTTATCGTAATTATAGCGGTAGCTTTGGCGCCAACAAGTTGACCCCAGAAGCAAGTCGTGAACTGGCTGACAATATGAATAAGGTCTTTGGTCGCGATTATACAGGTATAACACAGTCAAGCCACCATAAGTACCGCCTTTATGGTTGCACTCGCAGTACAGGTTCCTATACTGGTTTCAATATGGGAGCAGGTGAGAATGCTGTTCTTCAGTTGCTTTATGAGATTTTGACTGCAGGAAATGGCGCATTGATTGTTGTGGATGAAATAGAACTTGGGTTACACGTACAAGCACAGCGTAGGTTAATGTCAATACTCAAAGAGTTGTGTTTGAAGAATAAAACACAGATTATTTGCTCTTCTCATTCTGCCACAATTCTCAGTTCTGTACCACACGATGCCCGTATCATGGTGAAGTCACGTCCAGGCACAATAGATGTCGTCTATGGAATATCAGCAGAAATGGCTACAAGCGAACTCTCAGGAGTTTTGACAGCCGAGAAGGAAATATTTGTTGAAGACCCTGTTGCAAAAGCATTCTTAGAAGCAGTGCTCCCTTGTGACATACGTCGTAGAGTGGATGTGAAGGTGCTTGGTTCTGCCGATAGTTCAATGCTGTACGCTATGGAAACCCATTTTCGTGAGGGCAGGAATAGTTTCCTTGCCGTCATGGATGGCGACAAACGTAGCCAGAAGAAGACAAAGATCAAGGCCGTAGTAGAATCCCTTGCTGATTGCAAAATCATTACTTCAAAGGAGGTAGAGGAACATTTAGAGAAAACAATATCCTTCCTGCCCGGCAATGAATGGCCTGAGAAGGTTATTGTTGAAGGTTTAATAAGCAGTACTGATTTGAATAAGATGTTGACAGACTTTAAAGTTGCCGACATTGCCGAAATGAAGCGTTACCTTCGAACTGCGTTGACTGCTGGCAAACATAATGAGTTTTATACATTGGCTAACACGTTGCATGTGGATGAAACAATAGTGCGACAGACTGCGATTCGACAGTATGAAGAGAATTTCAAAGTTGAGGTTAAAGAACTTGTTGATTTTATCTCATCTTCTTTGAGCTGAGAAGAGTCTGATTATTGGTAATTTTGTAATGAAGTCCTAACAAATTATTATTGGATATACATTAAGCATACTGGCGTTAGGTATTGGAAGAGTTCTATTAGGAGTTTCTCCTAAAAGTGATGAAATCCTTCCTTTTCATGACAGATTACTATTTTATTAATGACGGGAGCTTGACTCCTGACAACAATATGAACTACATAATACATACCCCAAGCGCGGTGCGCTTGAAACAGGAAATAACGAAGTGTCTTTCCGAGAAGATTGATGCCAATGGCAATGGTATTGCTACATGGAAGTGCGTAGAGACTGATGGCAGTGATAAGGTCTTTGTTCATACCATAGATCAGTGGGCAGAAAAGGGATGCATAGCCTTGCATCATAATGCTCCACGTAATGAACTCCAAGTCCGTTTCTACTATTGGGACTCTTGGAAAGATAGAGCCCTTGCTGACGACAAGATAATGCTTGGTTGATTCACTGAACTTATTTTAGTCCATATCTCTTATCTGTTAGATAAAATCGTTATAGAGAAAGTTATATTTGCAGAGCAGCTATATAAACGTTATGTATGGGGCAGGCTCTTATCAGGGGCTCTCATAAATTTATAAAGGTTCAATAAATCCTGAAATGAGCCGCCCCATTCACAAATTTAAAAATATGAAAGCAGTAATTTTAGCAGCAGGTTTGGGCAGCAGATTGCGCCCGATAACCAACGAGGTACCTAAGTGCATGGTGCCAGTGAATGGAATTAGAATCATTGATAAGCAGATTGATAACCTGCTTCAAAATGGAGTAACTGAAATTTATGTGGTGGATGGCTATAAGGCTGAAATCCTTGCTGACCACTTGAAGGAGATATATCCTCAGGTACATATTGTGTCAAACCCTCGTTATGCAGAGACTAACAATATGTATTCTCTCTTCCTTACTGCTAAGTATGTGAAGGACGAAGAGTTCCTGTTGATGAATTCAGATGTCTATTATGACACCAATATCATCGAGGGTATGCTTCAGGGTGAGAACCAGAGCAAGATAGCTTGCGACCGCTCTGGCTATATGGAGGAATCCATGAAGATTACACTGGATGGTGAAAAGATTAATCACATTAGCAAGAAGATTACGCCAGAAAAGCACTATGCCGTTTCCATTGACGTGTACAGAATCTCTAAGGAAGACTCTTCGACTTTGTTCAAGGAAGTAGAAGACACTATACTTGGACGCAAGGATGAAAACTCTTGGACTGAGGTAGCTCTGGACAATATCTTCAAGGATGCCAACTTTATGCCCTACGTTATTAAAGGCCGTTGGTTTGAGATTGATAACCACGATGACCTTCACAAGGCAGAGGAAATTTTCAAAGGCGATAAATTATGCAAGATCTAAAATCCATCCAGTTGTATATGCTGGATATGGATGGCACCATCTACAACGAGGATACCCTTATTCCAGGAGCTTCAGAGTTCTTTGACCTGTTGAATGAACAGGGCAAAGACTATGTCTTTATGACCAATAACTCCTCTAAGGGTAAAACCTCGTATGTAGAAAAGCTTAATCGACTTGGAATTAAAGCAACAGAACGCAATATCTGTTCCTCAGTCAATGCAACAGTTATGTATTTGAACGAGCATAAACCTGGGGCAAAGATTTATCTGATAGGAACGGAATCATTGAAACATGAACTTTTGGAAGAAGGCTTTGATATTGTCCCTGTAGATTATAGGGGAGAGGATATTGACTTTGTGTTGTTGGGATTTGATACCGAATTGAACTATGAGAAAGTTCGCGGGGCAAGTTATTACGTGAGCCGTGGCTATCCATACATTGGTACTAACTGTGATTTGAAATGTCCGGTACTTGACAATAAGTTTATCCCAGACTGTGGGGCCATTGCTAAGATGATAGAATTAGCTACAGATCGTTTGCCACAGTTCTTAGGCAAGCCTGAGCGCACCATGGTGGATGCCGTCAGCAAAGAATGGAATATGCCCATCGAGAAGATAGCATGTGTTGGTGACAGGCTTTATACAGACATTGCTGTTGGTATTAATGCTGGAGCAACATCCATTTGTGTCTTGACTGGTGAAGCGACCAAGGAAGAAATCGCGGAATCCCAGTTCAAACCGGATTATGTATTTGACACTATAAAAGATTTATATCAAGCACTTCTATAAGTTATGTATTACAACCTTATTAAGACACCTGCCTTCATGAAGACAGGAAAAGGAATTTTGAAGAGCATAGACAAGATTCTGGAAGATGCTCATTTGATTTACAGGAAAAAAATTCTTGTGACTCAGGAAAACCTGTATCAAGAATATGAGCAGGATTTGAAGTTGGTAAACTTCGATAAGGTGGTGATTGTCCGAGGTGGTAGTGTAGATGAGGTAGCCAAGGTTAAAGATGAGTGTAAGGAGACCGATGCCCTCATTGTGGCCTTTGGAGGTGGCAGTGTGCTGGATTTGGTGAAGTATTCTGCAAGTCAGTTGGACATGCCGTATATCAATGTTCCTTCAGCTCTGTCAAACGATGCAGTTTATTCTTGTGTTGCTCGTTTAACCAAAGAAGGTAAAAAATATAGCTTTGGAGTACAGCCACCAATAGGTATTGTGGTCGATATTGATATTATAAACAAATCCCCTGAGGTTTTGCTCTATGCAGGCGTGGCAGATATTGTGTCTAACCTTTCTGCTATTCAGGACTGGCTATTGGCTCATAATGAAACTGGGGAACCTATTAATGAACTCTCCTATATGTTAGCAAAAGAAGCAGCTCTTCCTTTATTGAGATATAAGAAAGAAGATTTACATTCTGATGGACTGATCCTTGACCTCGTGAATGGTATTGTAACCTCAGGTTTGGCCATGATTATTTCTGGTAACACTCGTGGAACAAGTGGTGCGGAACACCTGATTAGTCATGCTATTGATGAGTATTTCCCAGAGAAATCAACCATTCATGGCATTCAGGTTGGTTGGGCACAGGGGATTATTGCAAAGCGATATAGGAACGATCCATATAAAATAAACGATTTCTTTCTACAGATTGGGCTCAAGGATTTTTTTGATAAGATGGTTCCATGGAGGGAGGATGAATTTGAAACATTAATTCCTTATGCAAAAATGATAAGGAATCGTTATACAGTTTTTAATACAATATAATATTTTCAGTCTTAATAATATTATTTAGAGGTTAATTAGTTCTATTCCATAATATGAAAATAATTAAGAGTATCATTCTTTTCCCATATTTAATTATTCATAAGATTGTATTTAAAATAGCACCCATAAAAAACAATCGATACGTTTTTATGAGCTATCATGGTAAGTATTCGGATTCTCCAATGTATATTTCTGAACAATTGCATTCTCTGAATCCGAGTACGGAGATAATTTGGCTTGTAAAAAAAGAAATAATTAATTCTTTGCCAAGTTACATATTGACTAAGGACATATCAAAGTTGTCAGCGTGGTGGTATTTGGGGAGTGCCCAAGTTATTGTGGATAATGTCTATTGTAATAAAGGGTGTACATGGTTTGCAGATGCTCCGTTATCCGGGCTTATGTATAAGGTTCATAAATATTTATTTACAAAATCTAAGCAACACGCATATACAACATTCCATGGTACTCCATTAAAAAAGATGGATAGGGATCAAGTAGGTAATGATATTAGGGGCTTCATATGCCCCAATACTACATTACTTTTGGAGAGCCAATATTCTGCAAAACTCTATAATCACTTAACTTTTAATAATGTTCCCATTGAAGTTTTGGGCTCACCTAGGATAGAAAAGTTAAATCAGACCGATGAATATAAAATTCTTGGTATAAAAGAAAAACTAGGAGTTAAACCGGAAACCAGATTGATACTGTATGCGCCTACATTTAGAAATGATGGAAAAGATACACAAGGTAAAAACTTATATCGCAGTGGGTTAGATCAGTTATACTCAATGAAAATTGATATTTTAATTGAGGCACTTCAAGACAAGTTTGGTGGGGATTGGAAATTTCTAGTTAGGTTTCATCAGCATGTTGAAAAATTAGTTGATTGGGAAGAGCTTAACAAATTGTACCCCGGGGTTTTAATAAATGGTAATCAAATCGAGGAAATGAATGATTGCCTTAGTGCTTCTGACATATTATTGACTGATTATAGTTCGTGTATGTTTGACTATTTGGTACTAAAAAGACCGTGCTTTTTGTACGTTCCCGATTTGGAACGATACTCAAATGTCGAGAGAGGGTTGTATTTTGATATAAAAAAGATGCCTTTCTCTTCAGCGACGAATTTTGATGAATTACTTTACTCAATCCAATCTTTTGATAATATAAGATTTTTAACTGAACTAGATTTGTTTAAAAAGCAGTTAGGTTATACAGAGATAATTGGTTCTACGGAAAGAATTGTTAATTACATTCTTGCAACAAGATGAGCAGAACTTCAGAACTATTAAATAATACTTTATTATTTAGTATTAGTAGTTTTTCGTCAAGACTGCTAACATTTTTGATGGTCCCACTGTATACAACAGTGTTGAGTACTGAGGACTATGGAATTAGTGATTTAATATCTACTACTATATCTTTTATGCTGCCAATTGGAACTTTATGTATTTCAGAAGCAGTATTAAGGTTTACAATTGATAATCTGGAGGACAAACAGAAAACTATATCCGTAGGAATAGGAGTTTGCATAATCTCTACACTTATAGTCACAGCATTAACACCAGTTTTGAATCTATTATTAAAAGTCGGAGATTATAGTTGGTTTATCCCTCTATTTTATTTTACCTCTTCGGTTTCTGGTGTCTTTTCAAAATATGCAAGGGCTATTGATAAAGTAAGATCTTCTGCTGTGGCTGGTGTAATGCATACGTTTGCTACAGTCGCTCTAAACATTCTGTTACTAGTTGTTTTTAAATTTGGAATATGGGGATATCTTTCATCCTTAGTGCTTGGTAATATTGTACAAATTGTTTACCTTTTCGTATCATGTAAGATTGCTTACGACTTTAAATGGTCTTTATTATTTAATGGATGTCTTGAACTATATTCATATTCTGCCCCACTAATACCTAATTCTATGAGTTGGTGGTTGATAGATTATGCCAATAGATATGTAATACGTTTTTATATGGGGCTACCGGCCATTGGTATATTTGCAGCAGCTAACAAGATTCCTACAATACTTACAGTGGTATCAAGCATATTTATGGATGCCTGGTTGTTGTCAGTACTAAAAGAGTATAATAAGGAAGGTGGTAAGGATTATATTAAGAAAGCATATGTAACTTTCTCAATTGTATTGATGGGCTTTTCTTTTGTTTTGATTATATGCAGCCAATTCTTGGCAATGTTGCTTTTAAAAGGTGATTTTTATACAGGATGGATTTATATTCCTATTTTGATTTGTTCTTCATATTATGGTGCTTTGTCTGGTTTTATAGGCGCTTTGTATTCAGCAGAGAAATGTACATCTCAGTATTTTAAAACTACGGTGTATGGTGGAATTGTATCAATAGTTATAAGTATTGCATTTATTCGACTAATTGGTTTATATTCGGTTGTAATAGGAATGGGGCTAGGTTATATAATAATCTGGCTTGTACGTTTATATACAACAAAAAAATATATAAATCTGGAAGTGAATGTTACACAAGAGCTTATATCTAATTTTATGATGTGGCTATGTGTTATTTGTACGATAAAGGAGTGGTATGTTCTAGAATTAGTTGTGTTTTTGACTTTCATGGTTTTAAACAGAAAATCAGCATATGTTTTTTTGAAGATTATAAAAAACTATAAAAGAAAGAATTGATCGCATTATTTCTAATGTATAATTTTTTACCCCTTTTTATTTTGTTTTTTTATTATAGATAGAATCCTATGACTTTATACCATATTTTAAATGTGTTTTTTGATAGTATTAGAGACCCTAAAATCAATCCACAGAGAAGTTGGATTGAAAGAAAGTATTTAGCATGGTGCTACTATCGTACACGTATCTTGTTGAATCTGTTAATTCGAATTGTAAGAGTACCAAAAAATGGGCTTAATACTAAGCCCAGAAGTGAAATAATCATCGCTTCTTTAACCACATATCCTGGGCGTATAGATACAGTCTATTATGCAATAAAATCAATCATGCTTCAAACATGTAAACCTGACAGGATAATACTATGGTTAGCTAATAGCCAATTTCCAGATAAGAAACTTCCTCAAAACCTGATGCAACTCATGTCAAGAGGGTTGGAAATACGATATTGTGAGGATTATCGTTCTCATAAAAAATATTATGATGCTTTGCTGGAACAAAGAAAGAATGAACTCGTAATTACATTTGACGATGATATAATTTATAACGCAAAGTCAATAGAACGAGCATATAAAAAGCATCTAGAATATCCCCAGGCGATAGTCACCAATTTGGCAAAGATAATAAAATTTGATGATGAAGGTCAAATAATGCCTTATAAATTTTGGAAGAAAAATCCTGTTAGTAAAGAACCATCATTTGGCCTATCTCCCCTCACTGGAAGTGGATGCCTGTATCCTTATGGAGTTATGTGTGAAACAACATTTAATTGGGAGCTTATTAAGAGTAAAGCACTCTTAGCAGATGACATCTGGATAAGTTTTATGGCTAAAAAATCCGGGACGATGATAGTAGAAGTTGATAGGCCTAGAATAAGATTTTCGACTATAATATCTTCACAAGAATCCTGCCTAGGTAATACAAATGTGAACCAAGGAGGAAATGATGCTGTCGTAAAGAACCTCTCTGCACTGTTCCCAGAAGTTGTTGATATTATAAGAAAAGCTAATGTGAAATAATTTTAATGGAAGCGATATTTAAAGAAAAAGATTTTGTTGTATGTGATGTTCCAGTACCACTGGGATACCCACAGTCTCAGACTCATGCAGGTGTGGCACATGGTAAAGATCGAGTATATCTGACCTCTTCGCCATATCCTAAAATAAGATATAATATTTTACAACGTATATACAGGAAATGCCTACACGTTGTCACTAATAATTTGTATCCGCCTAACTATGGTGATGCACAGGAAAATCCAATGCTATATTGGGGCGATAAAAATAATGAATCGCCATCTGTTTTTAAACCCTATTTTGGAAATCCTTTAGCTAATACACCATCTAAACTTTTCGGATATAAGTCGTATAATTCAGACCCTGACGTTTATATTGAAGATGGACTTGTTTATGTTCTCAATAGAGAATGCTTTATGACTGGTGGAGCATATAACTATTGGGTACGTATTTTCTTAATGATGTTTGCTGAAACTGAGAATGGGGTAAAATATTTACGATCAAAGATAATACTTGAGGAGCCAAACAAAAATCTCTCTCCGTGTATTATTAAATGGAAGGACTCTTATAAGCTATTAAGTCTGGAAACATTATCCTACAATACAGGGGATTCTGATTGTCGTCTAATACTTAGAGAATCTTCAAGTATCGATGGTGTATACGATAATAAACGTGAAATACAAATATTAGGAGGTAATTATGTACCTTGGCATTTTTCTGTCTTTAAATATGAAAATTGTTTATATGCTATTGTTGCTTGTATAGAGGATGGTAGATCAAAGCGTTTGTATCAGATGTTGGGCAAGTTTGATAACAACCTAAGTAACATATTTATTTACCAGCGCCCGTTGGTTGATATTCCGAGTTATAGGGGAGCTGCATATGTTACAGATGGAGGTGATTTTGTTCTTTATTCAACTACTGATAGATTCTGTGTTGCTGGTAGTAAATCAGTCGATGGTAAAGATGTTATAATGATGAAAGCTCCATTTAAAAGAGTATTAACACAATTAGAAAAAGGAGATTAGATTATGTTTAAATCTATCGTTTCATTTGTTTTAGCTGCGTATTATAAAAGTTCCTCTGCCAGATACATCAAGTATCTGCGGTCAAGGGGGATGAAGATAGGTCAAAATAGTGTAATATTAAGCCCAAATCATAGTCATATTGACGTTGGTAGAGCATCATGGATAGAAATTGGGGATAATTGTGTGTTAACTTATGGCATATCCCTTATTGCACATGATTATAGTTGGTCTATTTTAAGAAAGTCTCATGATGTTCTCGTACCTACGGGTGGGGGGGGGGTATAAAAATAGGTAATAATGTCTTTATAGGAGTTGACAGTATAGTGTTGAGAAATGTAACAATTGGGAATAACTGTATTATTGGGGCTGGTTCGGTGGTCTGTAATTCCATTCCTGATAATACTGTTGCAACCGGTAATCCTTGTAAGGTAATAATGTCTCTAGATGAATTCTGTGAGAAAAGGAAAAAAGCTTTGTTAAAAGAAGCCACACAGGAAGCCCTTCACATTATGAAGGTTGAAGGTCGAAATCCTATTGAATCAGAATTAGCAAGGTTTGGTTTCTTGTTTAATTTTAAGGAAGAAAGTGTCATTAATCGCCTTTCTACTATAGGAGATAATAAAACAGATTTTGTTAAAACTTATATGAAACAGGATCATCTGTTTGATTGTTTCGATTCGTTCATCGAATATGTTAAGACGCATCAGAAGGATTCGCGCATATAATCAAAATGTATAATACTATAATGAGAAAAATTGTTCTATATGTACCTTCAATGACATCAGGAGGGGCTGAAAGAGTAATGGTGAATTTGGCAAATGAATTATCAAAGGATAATTCTCTCGAAATATATCTGCTAACACTATTTGAAGGCGTTAACACCAAAAAGGTTGGTAAAAATGTAAACGTAATTAATAGTAAGGGGATGGGGCTCTTGAAGATGTGCAGATGTTTGCGGGACCTTCGTCCGGATGTTCTTCTGAGTACTTCAACGTCCAATATAAGAGCCTACTTAATTCATAATTTCTTGCCGAAACAGACTTTATTTGTTACACGCGCACCAAATATTTATTATCCTTGGAAATCAAGATCCTATAATGGACTTAAATATAGACTTGCGTCATACTTGACATGGCGTGCATACCAGTTTAGCGATGCCTTAATTTCAAACTCCCCGGATACAGAGAAATCTTTAAGGGAAGCAGGTATTACTAATCTGATTCAGACCATAGGAAATCCTGTCTTTTATCGTTCTGAAATAAATGATAACGCAGAGCTTCCTAATGACATTAAGACTCCTTATATTTTATATGTTGGTAGTTTTAAGAATCAAAAAAGAATAGACCTGTTGCTTGAAGCCTATCAAAAAATGTCTAAACTGTTAGATGTTAATTTGGTAATTGTGGGGGATGGGGCAGATAATGGAAATAATAAAAACAAAGCAGTAACCTTCATAGAAAAGAACAATTTGCAGAATCAAGTTTTTATGGTGGGAAGGAAAAGCGAACTTGCGGGTTATTATAAACACGCAAAATGCTTTGTTCTTTGCTCTGAATATGAGGGTTTTGGAAATGTAATTGTGGAATCATTAGCTTACGGAACACCGGTTGTTTGTTTTGATTGCCCAGGTGGCCCTAGTTTTATTCTGGGGAAGAATGAATATGGTATAAGGGTAAACTTTGGCGACACAGATTCTTTTGCCCAAAGGGTATGTGAAATTATCTCTGATAAGATTGTCTTTAATAAAGAAAGATTAATGGAAAGGGCAGATTCTTTTTCTGTTGAATCAATAACAAATCAATATTTAATGGCTATTAAATATTTCTACAATAAGAAATTTAATACAAACTTTTAAATTATATTATGTATTTTGTTTTCGTTATCTTAGTTGTCCTTGTATATTGCCTGATTCAATATTCACATTTGAAAGAGGAAAAGAAACGAAAAAGATTTTGCTTTTGTGCGTTTCTCGTTATCCTTTTTGTGCATTTTTTTAAAGATAATTCTATATATCCTGATTTAATCAGATATGAAATGGAATTTGATGGAATAGCAGATATTAAAAATCTTAAGGGCTTTTTTGCTCAATATTTTAGATATGGTGGTTATTTTCATGAATTTGGGTGGTCGCTATTTAATTTCTTTTGTACCAGATTTACTAATGATTTTTCAATATTCCTTAAAATTGTTTCTATAGGTATTTGCTCTGGCTATTCTTATGGTATATATAAACTATCAAAGAGCCCATTGTTCTCTTTCCTTTTCATAATGCTTTATTCAACAGCGTTACCACAGTCTTTTTATGTATTAAGGCAGCATTTGGCTTTTTCAATTTTCTTTTTCCTAGTGCCTTATCTTTTAAATAATCACTATAAAAGGTTTCTTTGTGGTTATATTCTCATATTGAGTTTGCATTATTCGTCTATCATATTGTTTCCTTTTGTTGTCTTCTATAAGCTGGGAAATAAACTGTTTTCAATAAAAAGAATCTCATTCGTAATGCTTTTGGTGTATGTTTTTGCATTTTTGTTAAATAACTTAACGTATGAAAGATATGCAGGTTATACGACTGAAAGCGGTGGTAATTATCTTGGTGTTATTCTTACAGGTGGTGTCTTTTTTACATTTTTACTATCACGAACGAATAATCTTATAAATAACCAGTATAACTTATACATGCGTACTTATATTTTTTTTAGTTTTATAATCTGTTTAGCTTGTATGGGTAGTAATACAGGAAGACTGACGAACTATTTTACATTTTTCCTATCTTCTACAGTACCTTTTGCTGTTCAATATTTTGACAAGCCAATAAGATTGTTGGCCTATTTATTATTCATCACGTTAAGTATTATTGTTAATTTGAATTCTGGATGGTCTTATTTGTACTATAAACTGATTTTCTAAAATTGTTTTTGATTATTATTAATAAGGAATGATTAGATGGTGTTTTAATAATGTGTTTTACAAACCATGTGTGTGCTAATACAAAATAGTTAATTTAAGCTGATTTATCGCAAATGTCAAAACTTATTATTTCTTGTGCTACATTAGCTGCAGGGGGCGCGGAACGAGTCCTCTCAACATTATCTGCACCATTGGCTGACAAATATGAAACAGTCATATATGTAATGTGGCTGAATGTACCGATTTTCTATAATTTGGATGAACGCGTAAAAATACTAAGCATAGAGAATAAGGTTGGAAGTAAAAATGATGTTAAGAAGATGCTTTGGTTCAGGTCATTCATAAAAAAAGAGCGACCAGATATTTTATTATCTTTTCTTGAGCCGTTTAATATACGTGTTTTAATCAGCACTTTGGGATTAGGTGTAAGGACATTTGTGGCAGAAAGAAATGACCCCCATGGTGTGAACAAGTATTGGTTTGTTGATCAGTTAGAGAAATGTGTCTATCGATTGGCAGATAAGATACTAGTTCAGACGGAGACAATTAAAAAATTCTTTGATGGTTCATTAAAAGAACGAACTATTGTTATATACAATCCTGTGAACTTGCAGCCAGAAATGGTGGGTAAAGCACTAAATGTGGACAAGAAAAAAAGAATAGTATCAGTAGCTAGGTTGACACCACAGAAGAATAATGATGTTCTGATAAAGGCGTTCGCAAAGTTTTATGTAAATCATCCTGGCTATACTTTGACTATATATGGAATAGGTGAGCTAAAAGAAGAACTTGGGAGATTGGCTGCCTCTTTAGGAGTTGAAAATAGTGTTATAATGCCAGGCCCCAGCAAGACTATACATGAGGATATTCTTGATGCAGAAATGATGTGTTTGGTTTCTTCTCGGGAAGGTATGTCAAATTCCATGATTGAGTCGATGTGTCTCGGATTACCTTGCATATGTACAAAGGTGTCTGGAGCCATAGATCTAATAAGAGATGGCGAGAATGGGCTGTTAGTAGATATTGGGGATGTTGATGGATTGCTTAAGAAAATGAATTATATAGCAGATAATTCTAATAGTGCAAAAGAAATTGGTGAGAAAGCAACAAAGTTATATCAGCTACTTAATAAAGAAAAAATATGCAAAGAATGGATTCATGTCTTGGGAGAATAATGATGATTACATTAGATAGAAGTTTATAATAATACAAATATGAAATCGGATAGGAAGGTCATAATTAGAGATATACTTAGATTATTTGGAGCAATCTTTTTTGCATGGCTGTATGTACCTCATTTTATAGTTTATGCTATAGTAGGTGCGCAATCAAAAATAAACAGCGACCTTGAAGCAATTTCCGGGCAATTGAATATTAAGTTGCCGAGAATTGTCCAGTTATTATATCAGCTTCATAATAACAGATACTTTCGTCATGTGTTTTATTATAGGATTGGGCCAATGTTTGACTTGTTAATCAGTTGGTACCGGCCTGGTGATAAGTATTTTTGGATTCCATTTTCTACGAAGATAGGATCGGGAATAAAATATGCACACCCATACTCAACAGTTTTAAACGCAGAATCAATAGGTGATAATTTCTATTGTTTGCATTGCACCACTATCGGTAAGAAAGGCCCAGGAGAGAGGCGACCTAGAATTGGTAACAATGTCACAGTAGGTTGCCATGCGGCTATCATAGGAGATATAACTATTGGAAATAACGTTACTATTGGAGCAGGGAGTGTAGTTGTAAAAGACGTTCCAGATAATTGTATCGTTGCAGGCAATCCTGCAAGAATAATAAAACAGTTAGAGACAGTATAGGAATAATAATATGAAAATTTTAATTCTTACAAACAATTTTGATGGTTTGTATAATTTTCGAAAAGAAGTTGTTAAAGCCATTTTTGACGAGGGACATAATATAACAATATCTGCCCCATTTGAAGACAATAAGGTTCATTTTGAAAAAATGGGCTGTTCATTAATAGATACACAATTCAATCGTAAGGGCATAAATCCCTTAAAGGATATAAAGTTGTTGCTTCTGTATAAAAAACAAATAAAACAAATAAAGCCGGACGTTGTTCTTACCTATACAATTAAACCGAATATTTATGGAGGTATAGCATGTCAATTGAGTGGCGTGCCACAGATAGTTAATATTACTGGTCTTGGATCGGCAGTAGAAAATCCAGGGTGGTTGCAAAAACTAACAATTCTGATGTATAGAGTTGGGCTTAGAAAAACAAAGACCGTTTTTTTTCAGAACAAAGCCAATCAAGATTTCTGCGTACTCCATCGAATGGTGAAAGGAAATAATATTCTCATACCGGGGTCTGGTGTTAACCTTTCACATCATACGTACCAGGAATATCCTGGAGATGGTATAATAAAATTTATTTATATTGGTCGATTAATTAAGGAAAAAGGTATTGAAGAATACCTCCGTGCTGCTATAGAGATAAAGAAGCAATATACGAATACAGAATTCCATATTATGGGTGTTTGTGAAGGATCTTATGAAATGCAGTTAAAAGATTTGCAGCAAAAAGACATTGTTATTTATCATGGGCCACAGCAAGATGTTAGGCCATTTATTGGTAATATACATTGTACTATACATCCTTCATATTATCCAGAAGGGATGTCGAATGTTTTATTAGAAAGCTGTGCTGCAGGCAGGCCTGTTATCACAACCAATCGACCAGGATGTGGTGAAATCGTTGATGATGGCAGGACTGGTTATTTGGTTAAGGCTAAGGATGTGAATGATTTGATAACTGTTATAAAACGTTTCATAGAATTACCGTATCCCCAGAAAGTTCAGATGGGAAAGAATGCAAGGAAAAAAATTGAAAAGGAGTTTGATAGGCGAATAGTTGTAGAAGCCTATCTAAATGAATTAAATAAGATAGCCCATGTATAAGTGTTTCTTCAAACGATTTTGTGACTTTTGGATCTCGCTGATAGCATTGATATGCATCAGCCCTTTTCTGCTTGTTGTCACCATCTGGCTTCATTTCGCCAACAAGGGCGCTGGCGCTTTCTTTTTTCAAGAGAGGCCCGGAAAAGATGGAAAGATATTTAAGGTCATTAAGTATAAAACGATGACTGATGAAAGGGATGCAGAGGGTAATCTGTTACCTGATGCAGATCGATTAACCAAAGTAGGGAAGTTTGTGCGCTCAACTTCCATTGACGAGTTGCCTCAGTTGGTAAATGTATTAAAGGGGGATATGGCATTGATTGGTCCAAGGCCTTTATTGGTAAAATACCTTCCGCTTTATTCTTCTGAACAAATGCGCAGGCATGAGGTAAGACCAGGAATAAGCGGTTGGGCTCAATGCCATGGACGCAATGCTATCAGCTGGACGGAGAAGTTTAAGCTGGATGTATGGTATGTGGATCATGTTTCGCTTATGACAGACCTGAAAGTAATCTTTATTACGATTAAGAATGTGCTGATGCGCAAGGATATAAATAATGAGGGTGGTAAATCTGCCACCATGGAACCTTTTAACGGCAGTAACTAATGAAAGATATATTAATATATGGAGCAGGGGGCTTTGGAAGAGAAATCGCTTGCCTGATAAGAAACATCAACAAAAAAGAGAATACTTGGAATATTCTTGGCTTCTTGGATGATAACGAAGCTTTATGGGGAGCCGCCAATGAATATGGTAAGGTGTTGGGGGGTATTGATTACTTGAACAACTATCCTCATGAGGTTGCAGTGACAATGGCAATCGGTTCGCCTAAAGTCGTTGAAATTGTTGTTGGGAAAATAAATAATACCAAGGTTTCCTTTCCAAATCTGATAAGCCCAGATGTTTTGTTTGCTGATGAAAACAACTATGAGCTGGGAAAGGGTAATATCATTCAACGGCAATGCACTTTCTCCTGCAACGTACATCTGGGAGATTTTAATGCTTTGAACAGCGGAGTGGGTATAGGCCACGATGCAGAGATAGGCTCTTTTAATTCGTTTATGCCAGCTGTACGTATCTCTGGTGAAGTGAGAATCGGAAACGGGAACTTCTTTGGAGTAAGTTCTGTAGTATTGCAACAAATAAAGATCGGAAACAATATAAAGTTGGCAGCAGGCAGTGTCCTGATGACAAAGCCAAAGGACGGTATTGTCTATATGGGAATACCCGCTAAGAAATTTCAGTATTAATTTAAAATATGACAAAAATGAACGAGAAAGAATTTGTGCAAAATTTTGCTAATCAGTTTGATGACACAGATGCATCAGAGTTTTCGATGTCAACAAGATTCAGAGACATTGACGAATGGTCTTCTCTTATTGCTTTGGGCGTTATTGCTATGGCCGATGAGGAATATGATGTGACCCTGAAGGGCGATGACATCATCAAATCGAATACTGTAGAGGATATATATAACATCGTAAAGAGTAGGATGTAATGGGATATAATCCTTTTTCATTAGAAGGTAAGACCATTTTAGTGACAGGAGCCTCTTCTGGCATCGGTAAACAGATAGCGATAGAATGTTCCCGAATGGGGGCAACAATCATTGCTACTGCCAGAAACCAGGAGAGACTCCAACAGACGCTGGACGATTTGGAGGCCGGTCCAAACCATCAAATGGTACTAGCAGATTTGACATTACAGTCAGATATAGAGTCATTGGTGGATGAATGCCCTGCTATCAATGGCATAGCATTGTGTTCAGGAATGGGTTTGACACTACCTATGCAATTTGCTACAAGGGAAAAGATGGATGATGTATTTAACACTAACTTCTTTGCGCCCTTCGAACTGTTGCGCTTGCTCTATAAAAAGAAAAAGATACAGAAGCAAGGGGCGGTAGTCGTGCTTAGTTCATTGGGGGGCACCCAAATATTCAGCGGTAGTAATGGCATATATGGGGCATCAAAGGCAGCACTCAGTTCTGCCATGATGTTTTGTGCCAAGGAATTTGCTCCTCGAAAAGTGCGAGTTAACTGTATCTGTCCTGGTATGGTCGATACTCCTCTTATTCATCGTGGTACTGTAAGTGATGAACAATTGAAGGAGAACGAGAAATTATATCCGTTAGGCCGATATGGCAAACCTGAAGACATAGCATTCGCTGCTGTTTACCTGCTCAGTGATGCAGCTTCATGGGTAACAGGTCAATCGCTTGTGCTTGACGGTGGAATTAGTATAAGATAAATGAGATATGGATATTAAAGAAAAAGTTTTTGAGATTGTTGCGGAGTGTCTGGAGAAGAATGTAACAGACCTGACATTAGATACTGATATGGACGATGTCGAGGAATGGGACTCTATGCGCAATGTGATGATACTATCGAGACTGGAAGAAGAGTTCGATATTATGATACCAGAAGATGACATCTTTGATTTAGTGACTGTAGGTGCCATTGTAGAAGAAATAGAAAAGATTAAAGCAGAATAATAAGTGAGTATGTACCAACATAGCCCATTGTTGCAATGCCTGCTTCATCATGCAGAGGCTACTCCAGAAAAAATAGCTTTCATAGTAGATGGCTTTGAGGTGACGTATGCCAGTTTACTTGATAGTTCAAGAAAAGCGGCAGCACTCTTAGTTGATATAGGCGTAAAGCCGGTGGATAGGATAGTCTTGTCGGCCCACAAGGATATTGAGTTTGTATATCTGTATTTTGGTGCCCAAATATTGGGAGTAACCAATGTGATTGTAGATGCTTCGAGTAATCAGGAACGTTTGAATTACATTGAACAGAAAACTCAGCCAACCTGTTGTTTCGGATATGAGAGTCAGCAATTCACATCACGTGGATTTGACCAATTAGAACTTGATAGTTATGGAGCATATAAGGAGGATAGTCCTGCTATTATTTCCAAAGATTCTATTGCGGAAATATTGTTTACGACTGGAACTACAGGCGCTCCTAAAGGCGTATGTCTAAGCTATGCCAATATTTTCGGTTCTGCTGACAATGTGAACTCCTTTGTAGGAAATACAACTGATGACATAGAAATATTGGGCTTGCCTATTTGCCATTCATTTGGTTTGGGAACTATTCGTTGTAATATTATCAAAGGTACAACAGTAGTTCTATTAGGTAATTTTGCCAATGTCAGACAGTTCTTTAAGGCAATCGAACAATATCATGGTACGGGATTCAGAGTAGTCCCAGCTGCATGGGCATATATCAGGAAGATTAGTGGCAAGCGCATTGAGAAATACGCCAATCAAATAAAGTATATAGAAATAGGCTCGGCAGCTATGCCTTTGGCCACAAAGAAGGAGATGTTGGAGATGTTCCCCAACACAAGAATCTGTATGCATTATGGATTGACTGAGGCATCGCGAAATTGCTTCATCGAATTTCATGATACAGAGCACCTTGAAAGTATTGGTAAACCTGTTTGTGATAAGGTTGACGTTAAATACTTCGATGAAGGAGGAAACGAAGTTCCAGTAGGGCAAAGAGGTGAGCTGTGTGTGAAAGGAAACATGGTGTTGGCCCGTTATTTAGAAGATAGTGATACTGCCCATGCTTTCTATGGCGATTATTTCCGTACAGGCGACACGGGCTATAAGGGCGAAGATGGTTATTTCTATCTGTTAGGCAGAGAGAAAGAATTGATAAATGTTGGCGGCAAAAAGGTTAGCCCAATGGAAGTGGAGGACATTATCTGTTCACTAGGCGTAGGAGACTGTGTATGTGTTCCAATGAAAGACCCTGATGGTATTATGGGTGAGTTGGTAAAATGTTATGTACTGAAGGATTCTACTTCGCTGACATTTGACGAAATAGCAGATATGTTGCAAGGTCGTTTGGAAAACTACAAACGCCCTGTAGCCTATGAGTGGATAGATGAGATTCCTATGACTTCATCAGGAAAGAAACAACGTGTAAACTTAAAATAAAGAATTATGTCTTTTTTGACAATTAACAACGTTAAGATGATTGGCTTGGCAGCATGTGTGCCACCAACAATAGAAGAAAACATTTCACTCCCAATATTCGAGGATGAATCAGAAGCCAATAAGGTGATTGCATCAACAGGTATTGAGAGAAAGAGAGTAGTAAAGCCAGGTACAACAGCATCAGACCTTACATTTCAGGGCGTGCAGAAACTTCTTAAGGAGTTAGATTGGGCACCAGAAGATGTTGATGCATTGATCTATGTCTGTGTGTCGCGTGATTATATTGCTCCAATCACCTCTGCCATACTTCAAGACCGTTTAGGCTTTAGACAGGATTGCTATTGCCTGGATTTACCTCTTGGTTGTTCAGGTTGGGTATATGGCATGAGCAATCTGGCTTCAATTTTGTCACATGGTGATTTGAAGAAGGGACTACTCGTGTGTGCAGAAACTAACTCGTTGAACCGCTCTGCAAAAGATAAAACAGTCAAACCATTATTCGGTGATGCTGCAACTGTAACAGCTTTGGAGTATGATGCTGCTTGGGAGAAACCATTACAGTTTACTTTTGGTGTAGATGGTAGTGGCTATCAGGCTGTTTGGACTGAGTTCGGCGGTACACGCAATCCAATTACACCAGAGGCTATTGTAGAAAAGGAAGTTGAGCCAGGTGTTATCCGCAAGGGTATTGATATGGTGGTAAATGGCATGGATGTGTTCTCGTTTGCCATTAAGGTTCCACCTCGTTCGTTGGCCAGTTTGATTGAGCATTTTGAGATTGATGTAGAGAAGATTGATTTCCTGTTCTTGCATCAGGCAAATAAATATATTGATGACAGAATCAGAAAGAAGTTGAAGTTGCCAGAGGAGAAGGTTCCTTATTGTCTGCAAGACTTTGGTAACACCAATAGCGCGTCAATTCCTCTGGCTATGGTAGCATGTAAGGCAAAAGAATTAATGAATGGTTCTTTTGAATGCCTTGCTTGCGGTTTTGGTGTAGGCCTTGCATGGGGTTCTATGCGTTATTGGACAGACCATCTGAAGGCTGTCGTTATGTGTGAGTATGAATATTAATTGTTATAGTTATGAAATTTCCTAATAAGTATTTGCGCAATTTGAAGCCATATAAATTGGCTTCGCACAAGGTGTGGACGGTCACTCCGGAGGAGAGAAATAATGTCCTGAAACTTGACTGGAATGAAGCTACAGTACCGCCAAGTCCTAAGGTAAGAGAAAGAATTCTAGAATTGCTCAAAGAGCCAGAATTCTTTAATCTATACCCCACAACATATAATGAGCGCTTTATGAACGCGCTATCTAATTATATAGGTGTTCCTAAAGACAATCTGCAGTATTTCGCCTCTTCTGATGCTCTGCATGAGTACATTTGCAAAGTATTTGTTAGTGTTGGTGACCCAGTTCTGATTTTGGGCCCCTCATACGATAATTTCCGTTTGACGTGCCAGGCTAATGGTGCAGAAGTGTACTGGTCGAACTATACTGATGATTTCAAATTCGATAGCCAACATTTTGAGGATGATATTTACAAATATGAGCCTGCTATCGTCTACATTTGCAATCCAAACAATCCAACAGGTAATTTTCATGAGCCTCTTTACATTGAGCATTTGCTTAACACTTTCCCTGACACTTTGTTTCTTATTGATGAGGCATACATGGAGTTCGCAGGTGAAAGATCTTCAAAAGAACTTGTGCTAAAGTACGATAATATTCTTATTTCAAGAACAATGTCAAAAGCCTTCGGTTTGGCTAATTTCCGCGTAGGATATTTGATTGCATCTAAAGATAATGTACAGTTCATCAATAAGATCCGAAATCCGAAGAACCTGACAACTTTCGGACAAGAAGCAGCCACAGCAGCCCTGGAGGACTATCAGTACATGCAGAGCTATGTAAAAGAGGTGAAAGCAGCTCAGGTATGGTTTAAGAAGGAACTTGAGAAACAGTTCCCCAAAAAGATGAGGCCAATAGAGAGTGGTGGAAATTTCACTATGATAGAGTTCCCTGACTATGACGAGAAGGTGGCTTTAATTAATTATTTGGCAGAACATAACATTTTTGTTCGCGATTGCACACAAGGCCCTTCTGTTAAGAATTGTTTCCGTATCACCATAGGAACAAAAGCACAGATGGAACGTGTTTTATCCGTTATATCTCAATTTTATAATAATTAATGAAGATAGCACTGTTCGATTTTTGTGAGACAATAGCCAATTTCCAGACTGCTGATGCTTATGTACGGTATGTTCAGAGTCATTCTGCACCTACTAATACTGGAATTAGGCTTTTGTATAACATACTTAATCAATCACGCGTACTTGGAGTTGTAAGACGATTAAAACCCAAGGGCAGTATTGACAAGCGTTTTATCCTAAAACAAATGAAGGGAAGAACGTATGAGGAGATGGATCGTTTGGCAGAAGATTATTATAATAATAAGATTAAGCCAAACATGATAGAACCTGTTGTTACTGAACTTAGGCGATTACAATCAGAAGGTTATGGCATTTATGTGATAAGTGCAGGCTATGATATCTATCTGAAATACTTTGTACAAGACTTCAAGGTGGATGGCCTGTTGAGTACCAAGATAGAATTTAAGGATGGGGTATGTACAGGTCGTTTTGATGGTCAAGACTGCATGTTTGATTATAAAATCGACTATATCAATTCCAAGATAAAGGGCGATCATAGTGAATGGCTTGCATTCTCCGATTCTGTTACAGATTTGCCTATGCTGGAATTAGTAGGGCATCCTGTCGTGATTTCAAGAGGTAAATCTCAGAAATGGGCTGAGAAAAAGGGATTCAAACAGATAATTTGGAACAAATAAAATATCAAGTAATATGGATTTAAGAAAAACTATTCAAGGAATTATCCATTCCGACAGTGAGTTTATTAGCATTATGGGAAAGGTAGGTTTGAGAATCTATCGCTTCTTCTTCTGCAAGTTGTTACCAGCAAAGTGGGTCATTAAAAGAGACTTCAAGAAGAAATTGGGTTATAAGCCCAATTTGAAGACTCCACAGACACTGAATGAAAAGCTGAACTGGATGAAACTTTATGATCGTGAGCGCTGGTATTCGTTCTATGCTGATAAGTATGCAGTTCGTGATTTCTTCATTCAGACCTTTGGTGAGCAGTATGTTATCCCCCTGCTTTTTGAAACTAAGGATGTTAATGAAATCCGTCCAGAGAATATCAAGGAGTTCCCTTGTATTATTAAGGCCAACCACTCTTGCGGACAGTGGCAGATTGTTCGTTCGCCAGAGGATATCAACTGGAAGAAAATGCGCAGAGACTGTCGCTTCTGGATCACTGAGAACTGGTATAACTGTGGTAAGGAGTATCAATATAAGTTCATTGAAAGAAGGATTATTGTAGAAAAACTCCTTCAGACAAAAGCTGGTAAAATCCCTAATGACTACAAGCTCCATTTTATCAATGGTGAACTGGCCTTTGTTTATGTCTCGATAGATCGCGAAGGTGGTAACTATCGTTGTATCTATGATAAGGACTGGAATAAACTGCCATTTGTATGGATTGAAGCCTGGAAATATAAAGAGGGTTTGAATGCAGTAGATATTCCACGTCCAGATACGCTCGACAAAATGATAGAGATGGGTTCTGTGATTGCCAAGAAGTTCCCACGCTATATCCGTGTTGACTACTACGATGTGGATGGTCAAATCTACTTTGGTGAGATTACTTTCCATCATGGTGGTGGTTATGACGCCTTCTTCCCGAAGGAGTATGATCTTTACTACGGTAAGAAACTTGTACTTTAATTTTTTTACTATACGTAAATGAAAAACATTAAGCATGAAGTACATCCTGAAGTAAAGAATTTGTTCTTTTTATTGTTAAGGCTAGGATGTGGACAACATGCTGATGCTATAAGCGAAACAAAAGATTGGCAAGAAATAAAAGCCCTTACTGAACGGCAGGGGCTTCTAGCTCTTGTGTTAGATGGTGTTGAACGTCTACCTGGGCGACTGCGGCCACAACAGGAGTTGTTGCTAGAATGGATAGGTGAAGTTCTTCAAAGCTATGAATATCGATATGACGCCTATAAGAATACCATTGCAGAAATGGCAGGATTCTACAATAGTCATGGTTACAAGATGATGGTGCTGAAGGGGTATGCTTGTAGCCTTGATTGGTCAAAGCCTGAGCATAGACCATGTGGGGATATTGACATCTGGCTGTTTGGAAAACAAAAAGAAGCCGATGAGGTCTTGACAAAAGAAAGAGGTATTAAGGTCGACACGAGTGAACATCATCACACAACTTTCTATTGGGGTGATTTTATGGCGGAGAATCATTATGACTTCATCAATACACATCGCCATTATTCTCATCGAGGTTTGGAGCAGATATTTAAAGAGTTAGGGCAGGATGATAGTCATTACGTAGTGTTAAAGGGCGAGAAAGTCTATTTACCATCTCCAAACCTTCATGCATTGTTCCTTATTCGCCATGCTTTGAATCATTTCTCTTCGGTAGGAATCAACTTGCGACAAGTGTTGGATTGGGCTTTCTTTGCCGAAAAGCATACCAACGAAATTGATTGGAAGTGGCTGAAAAGCAAGTTGGAGGAATATCATATGTTGGATTTCTACTGCTGTTTGAACGCAATCTGTGTGGAAGATTTAGGTTTTAGCCCTTGTGTTTTTCATGGTGTTCAATTTAATCCAGGATTGAAAGATAGAGTGCTCAATGATATATTGAAGCCAGAATATGAGGTTAAAGCAAGCCTTGTCAATATGCTAAAACGTTGGAGGGGAAATCGATGGAAACACAATCTTTGCTATAAAGAAAGTATGTGGAGCGCATTATGGAGTGGAGCGTGGAGTTATTTGTTGAAACCGAAGGCGATATGATTAGAAGAACGGACGGGTACCTGTTTCACGAATAATAGGAGTCAGCAATAATCAATAGTTGAGCTATGCCAAAGCGTGCGAGACAAGCATCAGGAACTGACGATGGCTGATGTTTGAAGGTTGATGGAAGATATAAAAGCTAAGGAGTAAGATGAAACTCATATACAAACAGTTGCTAGATGACGTGAGCAGGCAGGCACAAAAGTCTGATAGGTTGCGGAAGAACTATAATTTCCATCAGAGTCTTGATGATAAATGTCATCGATTCTTGAATGCAGTGGAGCCAGGAACGAAGGTTGAGATACATCGTCATCCGACGAAAGATGAGTCGTTTGTGCTACTTCGTGGTAGGGTTAAAGTGAATACCTACAATGATGATGGTACTGTGATAGAGAGTGTTGTTCTTTGCCCAGAGGATGGACTCTATGGGGTGGATATACCCAAGAATGTTTGGCATAATGTGGAATGTCTGGAGTCTGGAAGTGTTTTCTTTGAGGCGTTATGTTGTGCACCACATAAGCACTCATATGTAGCGTAGCAATTTATGTTGGCTCTGCTGCTTAATGGCCTATCAGGAAAGCATTTGCAAAATGTTAAAACAACATAATTTTTGGTATT